>CAVWPH010000004.1:0-470390 GCA_963756805.1 uncultured Alphaproteobacteria bacterium | reverse complement strand
CGCGCATCCGCGAAACGATTGAGCTTCTCAGCATCTATCCAAATATTGGCCGCGAAGGCGCGCTGGCCGGCACCCGCGAACTGGTGGTGCCCGGCTTGCCCTATGTTGTGGTGCATCGGATCGATACCGCGGAGGCGGCCGTGACGGTCCTCGGCATTTACCACGGAGCACAGGTGCGGCCGGGGCAGGAGATGCGCTAAACCATCCGTGGATGTCCACGTACCGCCCCACCATCTTCGCCCTTTCCTCCGGCCGCGGGCCGGCGGCGATTGCCGTGGTCCGCATCTCCGGCCCGCGCGCCGGCGAAGCGCTGAAAATCCTCATCCGGAAAATCCCCGAGCCGCGAAAAGCCGCGCTCGCCCGCATCCGCGATCCGGCCTCCCATGAGGTCATCGACGAGGCGCTCATCCTGTGGTTTCCCGCGCCCCATAGCGAGACCGGCGAGGACGTGGCCGAGCTGCAATTGCATGGCGGCCGCGCGGTGATCGCCGCGGTGCTGGGCGCGCTTGCGCGGCATCGAGGGCCTCAAGCCCGCCGAGGCCGGCGAGTTCACCCGGCGCGCTTTCGAGAACGGCAAGCTCGATCTGACCGCGGTGGAAGGCCTCGCCGACCTGGTCGCGGCGGAGACGGAAGGCCAGCGCCGGCAGGCGTTCCGGCAGATGAAGGGCGCGCTGCGCGCTCCCGCCGAAGCCTGGCGGGCGCAGCTGATCAAGGCGCTGGCGCTGGTCGAAGCGCGCATCGATTTTTCCGACGAGGCCGATGTGCCAGAGGAATTAATTCAGCCAGCGCTCAAAATCGCACGCGCGCTCGAAGCCGAGATCGCCGCGGCGCTTGCAGACGGCGGGCGCGGCGAGCGGCTGCGCGAAGGCCTGGTGGTCGCCATCGCAGGACCGCCCAATGCCGGCAAGTCCACGCTGCTCAATCGCATCGCCAAGCGCGAAGCCGCGATCGTCTCGCCTTTTGCCGGCACCACCCGCGACGTGATCGAGGTGCATCTCGATCTCGACGGCTGGCCGGTGACCTTGCTCGACACCGCCGGCATTCGCGAGACCGGCGACCCGGTGGAAATGGAAGGCGTGCGGCGCGCGCGCGAACGCGCGGCCGGCGCCGACCTGGTGCTGTGGGTGGTGGAGGCGGGCGGGCCTGCGGCTCCCGCCGATGCAGGCGGCGGGCCGATGACTTGGCTGGTGCGCAACAAGATCGATCTGCTGCCGGGCCATCATAAGAATGAATCGGCAATTCTAGGTGGCAATAAGAATGAACCACAGCTTCGCACTAACAAGACCTTAACGAACGTGGTTACTAAACCGTTAAAACAAAAGAATGAATCTGCATCCGCTAAGAGTGAATTGGAATTCAGTTTGTCGGCCCTCTCTGGCGATGGATTTGAGCCGCTTTTGGCGCGCTTGGCGCAGCCAAGCCGAGGCTTCGTTGGGTGGCGCCGAACCTGCGCTGGTGACCCGCGAGCGCCACCGTCACGCGTTGGAAGCCACGCTGGCGGCCTTGCGGCGGGCGCTGAGCGCGGACGTGTCAGCCAAGGAGGATTTGCTGGCCGAGGAGCTGCGCAGCGCCTCCACAGCGTTGGGGCGCCTTACCGGCCGGATCGATGTGGAAGATATCCTGGACGTGATCTTCCGCGACTTCTGCATCGGCAAATAGGCGCTTCTGGCCTGTGACAAGCAGTCGCCGTGGCAACGGGTCGTCTCGCGCATTGTCCTGCCGTGTTGGAGCGTGAACGCTCGGCGCGCGAGCTGAGGGAGCGACATGTCCGACAAGCCGGAATGGAAGCAGTCGCTGCACAAGGCAATGCAAGAGCCGCATGCCATTGGCTGGATCGGCCTGTTCGTCCTGGTGATCGTCGATTGGGGTCGGCGCGCTGTATTTCACCAGCCCCCGTTCGCACTCGGCCGCGCCGGCTTCAGTGTCGAGCCACGCCACCCGCTAGGGCCTCGTCTCGATCTCGGCTGACCGTGCGAGCGATGTTCGGACCTCCGAGGATGCTGGCCGTATGTGGCCTCAGACGGGCGCTCAAGGCCGAGGAATGGCCCTTATACCGGTAATCTGTTACCGTTTTTCGCGTGTTTCACGTGAAACATTTTGCGGTTTTCCGGGCTTTTTGACCCTTTCCCCCGCCTCGGCTACAAGCTCGTTTCCGAGGTCATGATGAATACCCGATTCGACGTCCTGGTGATTGGCGGCGGCCATGCCGGCTGTGAAGCCGCAAGTTCGGCCGCCCGCATGGGCGCGCGTACGGCGCTGGTGACCCATCGCTTTGCCACCATCGGCGCCATGTCCTGCAATCCCGCCATTGGCGGGCTGGGCAAGGGCCACCTGGTGCGGGAAATCGATGCGCTCGATGGCCTCATGGCCCGCGTTGCCGACCAGGGCGGCATCCAATTCCGCGTGCTCAATCGCCGCAAAGGCCCGGCCGTGCGCGGCCCGCGCGCGCAAGCCGACCGCAAGCTCTATGCGCAGGCCATGCAGGCCGCCATTCGCGCCACGCCCAATCTCGAGGTGATCGAAGCGGAAGCCGACGATCTGATCATCGCCAACGGCCGCGTCGCCGGCGTCAAATTCGCCGATGGGCGCGAGGTTTCCTGCGGCGCCGTTGTGCTCACGACGGGCACGTTTCTGCGCGGCCTCATCCATATCGGTGAAAAGCAAATTCCCGCCGGCCGCGTCGGCGAAGCGCCGGCATTGGGCCTTTCGCGCACGCTGGAAAATCTCGGCGTCACCTTGGGGCGTTTGAAAACCGGCACGCCGCCGCGGCTCGATGGCCGCACCATCGATTGGAGCGGCATCGAAATGCAGCCCGGCGACGATCCGCCGGAGCCGTTCTCGATGCTCACGACGCGCATCACGACGCCGCAGATCCAATGCGGCATCACGCGCACGGTGAAAGCCACGCACGACATCATCCGCGCCAATGTGCATCGCTCGCCGATGTATTCCGGACAAATCGCCAGCAGCGGCCCGCGTTATTGTCCCTCGATCGAAGACAAGATCGTCAAATTCGGCGAGCGCGACGGGCATCAGATTTTTTTGGAGCCGGAAGGTCTCGACGACACGACCGTTTATCCGAATGGAATTTCGACATCGCTGCCGGAAGACGTTCAGCACGCTTTGGTCGCGACCATTCCCGGATTGGAGAACGCGAAATTCGTGCGGCCCGGTTATGCGATCGAATATGATTACGTCGATCCGCGCGAGCTGCATCCGACATTGCAAACGAAACGTTTGCGCGGGCTTTTTTTGGCCGGCCAGATCAACGGCACCACAGGCTACGAAGAGGCTGCGGCACAAGGACTTCTTGCAGGTCTCAACGCGGCGGCTTTGGCCGGCGAGGGCGCTGAAATCACTTTCGATCGCGCGCAAGCTTATCTCGGCGTGATGATCGACGATCTCGTGACGCGCGGCGTCAGCGAGCCCTATCGCATGTTCACCTCGCGCGCCGAATATCGATTGGCCTTGCGCGCCGACAATGCCGATCAACGTTTGACCGACAAGGGAATTTCAATCGGCTGCGTCGGCGCCGAGCGCGCGCAATTCCATGCGCGGAAAAGTGCTGCGCTGAACGATGCGCGCGCGTTTGCGAATTCGGTTTCGCTCACGCCGAAAGAAGCCGAGCGTCATGGCCTCGTCCTCAACAAAGACGGCCAGCGCCGCACGGCATTTGAAATTCTGTCGTATCCGAATGTCTCGATGGCGGAGCTCGCAAAAATCTGGCCGCGCTTCGGCGAACTTGCGCCGAATATTTCCGAGCAGATCGAGATCGACGCCAAGTACGATGTCTATTTGTCGCGCCAGGCGGCCGACATTGCGGCGTATCGGCGCGATGAAAGTTTCGAATTGCCCGATGCGCTCGACTACGCATCGCTGCCGGGTTTGTCGAACGAAGCAAAGCAAAAACTCATTGCGCAGCGGCCACGCACCATCGGCCACGCGAGCAAGATCGACGGCATGACGCCGGCGGCGCTGACATTGTTGGTGGCTCACGTCCGGCGCGGCAAAAAACGTTCCGCGAAACGCGCGTGAGCGCATTCGATCTTTCAGCAGATAAAGCGCGCGCATTGGCGCTCACGCCTGTTTCACGTGAAACAGAAAAGCGCTTGGACATGTTCGTAGACGCGCTGTTGCTCTGGCAGCAGAAGCAGAACCTCATCGCATCCTCGACGCTTCCGGTGATCTGGACCCGGCACATTGCCGACTCGCTACAGCTCTTGCCGTTGGCGCCAGATGCCAAAGTCTGGGCGGATCTCGGATCAGGCGGGGGCTTTCCCGGCATCGCAATCGCCTGCGCGCTCGCGGATAAACCCGGCAGCGTGATGCATCTGGTTGAAAGCAATGGAAAAAAAGCGGCGTTCCTGCGCGAGGCGGTGCGCGTCACCGGCGTGAATGCGATCGTGCACCAGGAACGCGCCGAGATTTTTGCCAAAACCTGTGCAGAACCTGTGGAAGTCGTGACGGCGCGCGCGCTATCGCCGCTGAAACTCCTTTGCGATCAAACATTTCCGCTGATCGCCAAAGGCGCGCTCGCATTGTTCCCAAAGGGTCAAGATGTAGATGCTGAATTGACCGCAGCCGCTAAATATTGGACAGTTGAGGCCACAAAAGTGCCCAGCAAGACCAGCCAGGAGGGCACAATCCTGGTTATCCGCGGTCTTAAGCCTCGTAGAACGGCAAAAGCTCGGCACTGACGACCGCAAGTTCGGCCTTTGAGGATTGACCTCCAAGGGACCGAGCAATGGATGGAAACGAGACCATGACCGAAACCCCGCCGACCGACCCGCAGGTTGTCCCCTTCAGCAAGACCGCCGCGCGTCCCGATGCCGGTCCGCCGCGGGTGCTGGCGATCGCCAACCAGAAGGGCGGCGTCGGCAAGACCACCACCGCCATCAATCTCGGCACCGCGCTGGCGGCCATCGGCGAGCAAGTGCTGATCGTCGATCTCGATCCGCAGGGCAACGCCTCGACCGGTCTGGGCATCGAGCGGCGCGACCGCCGCACCTCGACCTATGACGTGCTCACCGGCGGCGCCACCATGCGCGAGGCCGTGATCGCGACCGCGGTACCGCAGCTGTGCATCGCGCCTTCGACCATGGATCTCTCCGGTCTCGAGCTCGAGATCGGCCAGGCGCGCGACCGCGCCTTCCGCCTGCGCAGCGCGCTCGGCGCGGTCAACAAAGGCGCGCGCGATTTCGATTTCACTTACGTGCTGGTCGACTGCCCGCCGTCGCTCAATCTGCTAACCGTCAACGCCATGGCCGCGGCGGATTCTATTCTCGTGCCGCTGCAATGTGAATTTTTCGCGCTCGAAGGCCTGTCGCAATTGTTGAAGACGGTCGAGTCGGTGAAGAACAATCTCAATCCGAAGCTGACCATCCATGGCGTCGTGCTCACGATGTACGACGCGCGCAACAATCTCGCCAACCAGGTGGTCGCCGACGTGCGCCAATTCATGGGCCGCAAAGTCTACGACACGGTGATCCCGCGCAACGTGCGCATCTCGGAAGCGCCGTCTTACGGCAAGCCGGTGCTGGTTTACGATCTCAAATGCGTCGGCAGCGAAGCCTACTTGCGGCTCGCCACCGAGATCATCCAGCGCGAGAAGGAATTGAAGGCGGGTTAGCTGCCGTCACCCTGAGGCGGCCGCGCACGGCGCGGCCCTCGAAGGGCGACGGCTGCGGACTTAACTACCCGTCATCCTTCGAGGCTCGCTTCGCTCGCACCTCAGGATGACGGATAAGAAAACGGAATTAGGAATAGGGAAGCAAAGCGTGGCGAGAAGTTCAGGAGCGGCGGCCATGGCGGATCATTCGCGATTGGGACGCGGCCTGGCGTCGCTGATCGGCGACGTCGGCGAAGAAACCTCGACGGCGGATGCAAGCCGCAAGCCGCGCCGTGCGGCGATCGAAAACTTGCGGCCAATCCGCGCAACCCGCGCCGCACCTTCACCGACGCCGAACTCAGCGAACTCTCGGACTCGATCCGCGAGCGCGGCATCATCCAGCCGATCGTGGTGCGCCCCGTGCGCGGCGCCACCGACACTTTCGAGATCATCGCCGGCGAACGGCGCTGGCGCGCGGCGCAGCGCGCCGGACTGCACGAGGTGCCGGTCGCCATCGTCGAAGCGACCGACGCGCAGGCGCTCGAATTCGCCATCATCGAAAACGTCCAACGCGCCGACTTGAATGCGATCGAGGAAGCGGCCGGCTATCTGGCGCTGATGGAAGAATTCAATCACAGCCAGGACGACGTGGCGCAGATCGTCGGCAAGAGCCGCTCGCACGTCGCCAACATGGTGCGCCTGCTCAAGTTGTCGGAGCCGGTGAAGGCGCTGGTGCAATCGGGCCAGATCAGCGCCGGCCACGCGCGCCAATTGCTCGGACAGCCGAACGCGCTGGAGATCGCGAAAGACATCATCGAGCGCGGCCTGAGCGTGCGCCAGATCGAATTGGACATGAAGAAGGACGGACGCGCGCAGGCGCGCGACGTGCGCAACGAGGGCAAGGGCCACACCAGCGGCGCCAAGGATGCCGACACCCGCGCGCTCGAGCGGCGCATGTCGGATGCCTTGGGATTGGATGTGCAGGTCGATCACCGCGGCCAGGGCGGCACGCTGCATATCAAGTACAAGGATTTGGATCAGCTGGATGGGGTTTTGAAGAAGTTGGATAGGCGCTGACGCGCGGACGACATGAAAAACACGCGCATGGTCTTCTCCACCACATCAGCGTAAGCCTCTGCCTTGGCATCGGAGACACCATGCAAAAGAGCACCGACAAGAAGAAAACCAAGTGCAAGAATTGCGAAGGCAAAGGCTTGGTCAAACTGGGCGACAAGAAAGTGAAATGCCAGCGCTGCGGCGGCACCGGTTATAAATCCGCATCGAGCCACCCGACTTATTGATGGGCGGGACACGTTGATGGGAGGCCAGCGCGCGGCCGCCCGGAACCTAATCGGGTCTCACAGGTTGGTCTAAGGACTGCCCCACTCAATCAGAGAGGCCAGCTATGGCCAGCGTCGCGCACGCGATATCGCAGACCGTTCGCAATTTTTGGATCGCCGTCACCACGGAACGCGCGACGCCCAGCGCCGGACGTCATGATTTATGACCCCGCCGCCAAGCAGGCGCATGATCTCGACGACCCGTTTTTCGATGACGATGTGCAAGCGCGCGCCGCCGATGTTATCTCGACTGCAGGGCATAAACATTGATCGGCTGCGATCAAATATTGCCGGGAAGACCTTTGTCGTAAATCCCCAGGCACTTTTGCGCGTCTTCGGGCATCTTGGGCACGCGCAGCTGGCGGCCCATGAACGTGATCCACGGCTTTTCGGCCACCGGCTGCAGCAGCGCGAAATTCCAGAATTGCTTCTCGTTCATTTCGATCTCGGTGACGTCGTGCTCAAGCACCCAATTGCGCAACGTGGTGAGCCTGGGCTGTTCGGTGCCGTTGAACATCATTTCCGGCAATGCTTTTCTCATGGGGCCTAGCCATAGGCCTTATTGATTAACAAGGCCTGACGGTGGAATGCGCTGCTACCATTGAACCGGTTCCGCTCTTGGCCGCACTTATACGGGCCACCAGCTAAAGCTGAGGGGGAGCCCGTGAGCGACAATCCGAACGGCAAAAGCAGCAACGAAAGCGGCAAATACGGCCGCATGGCCCTGATCACCGCGGCGGTTTCCGCCTGGCTGATCTACGACATGGCGACCGCCACCGAAGTGCCGCGCCAGGCGGTGATGATCCTGCAATACGTTTTGCTCGCCGGCGCGCTGATTGGGCTCGCCGGTTCGCTGGTCAAGTTGGTGTCGCAGAAGTAGCGGGAACGGCGCGCGCCGGCTCTACTTCAAGACGGCGTTTCTGACGACTCTGACGAAGGTGTCGAGAGCGGCGGTGATCTTGTCCGCGATGCTCGGCGGTGGCGCTCTGCGGGACCGTAGCTTCACTTTCACCACTTTGTACTTTCTCTTCGTCTTCTTCTTGCTACCCGCCCTTTTCTTGGCGGCGGACTTCTTCTTAGGCATCAAACCTCCAGTCCCGGCTGGTTACGGCGACGACCATAAAGGCCGGGCCGATTCTTCGCCAGGGGCTCCATCGGGCTTCTCGTGCGATTCAACAGGCCGCGCGGGCACCTGCCCCGCTGGATTGCGGCGCCGAAATGCTGCTAATCATCGGGTAACGCGCGCCAACAAAACGGGGAGAACCAGCGGTGCCCGCTTCAATGCAAGGTGAAATGCAGCCGACCGTCTACCGCTTCAAGCTCGGCGGCTTCGAAGTCATGCCGATCATGGACTCCAAGGTCATCCGCCCGGGGCTGACGCCCTCGTTTGGCGGCGAGGCGGCCGCGGCCGAGGTCAAGGCGCGTCGCGAAAGCCAACCGCATCGATGCCGATCGCTACGAGCATCCGTTCACGCCGATCGTGGTCAATACCGGCAAGGAGCTGGTGCTGTTCGACACCGGCAACGGCTCGCTCTCGCGCGAGCACGAACAGCTTAAAGGTAGAATCCCGCCGGGCCACCTGGTCGCGCGCATGGCGCAGGCCGGATACAAGCCGGAAGACGTGGACGTGGTGGTGATCACCCACGGCCATCCCGACCATATCGGCGGGCTGACCGAAGGCGGCAAGCCGGTGTTTCCCAAGGCGCGCTATGTGTTCGGCGCCGCCGATTACGATTTCTGGAAAAAGGGCGAGAACGTGCGCGAGGCGCGCAAGTTCAACCGCGAACTCTATGTGAAGATCTGCCTGCCGCTCGAGGCCAAATCGACCTTCATCAAGCCGGGCGACGAAGTAGTGCCGGGCATCCGCGCCGTCGATGCCTTCGGGCATTCGCCGGGCCTGATGGCCTTCACCATCGAGAGCGACGGCAAACGCATGATCAACTGGGCCGACACCGGCGGCCATTATGTGATGTCGTTGCAGCGGCCCGATCTGCATCTCGATGTCGACGACGAGAAAGAGAAGGCGGTCATTACCCGCAAGCGCATCTTCGACATGGTGGCGAATGACGGCTTGCTGGTCGCCGGCTATCACATGCCGTTTCCGGGCTTAGGTTATGTCGAGAAGGCCGGCGCCGCCTATCGCTGGGTGCCGCACGGCTATCAGATGAATTTGTAGTTAGGACTTCGCGCCGCCGCGCGGTCACCGCAATCGACAACAGCGTGCGTTGTGCGATGGCCTCGGCCAATGGCGCGTTGCGGCGGGCCTCGAGCGAGGCTTCGGCCAGTTGCTGCATGGCGCGCAGGAATTGCGCCGGTGACCAGATGCGCAGCGCTTCGCCCACCGCATTGGCGCGGGTGAAATGCACCGGCGGCGCGCCACGCTTCATGGCGGTGTCGATGGAGTCGCCGCCTTCCACCGCCAGCTTCATCTTGTGCAGGTTCGCCACCTGGCGGATGGCGCCGGAGATGATCGCGGCCGGCGAGGAGCCGCCGGCGCGCGCCTTGGCGAATTCGGTTTCCACTTCTTGCGTGCGGCCGGCAAAGGCGGCGTCGATCACGCCGTCGAGCGCCAAATTGGAGGCATCCGACACCACCGCGACGATGTCAGCGAGTTCGACCTTTTCTTTGCCTTGCGCGTAAAGCGCAAGCTTGCGGATCTCGCCGCGCGAGGCGAGACGATCGCCGCCGAGCAGTGCCAGCAATGCCGCGCGCGCGTCGGCCGCGATGGTGAGATTGGCGCCGCGCATCTCCTCGTCGATCAGCCGGTCGAGATCGCGCGCGCCGTCGGCATAGCAAGGCAAAACGGCCGCGACCTTGGCCTTTTCGCACAGCGCGCGTAGCGGCGCCGATTTGCTCAAATTGCCGGCTTCGATGATGACGCGGCATTCGTTCGACGGCTGCGCGATCACGGGTTCGACCGCGGCGGAAATGTTGCGCGCGCCGGCCTTCACCAATACCGCGCGGCGGCCGCCGAACAGCGGCACGGTGTGCGCCTCCTCAACCAAACGCGACGGATTGGCGGAGAAGTCCTCGCCCTCGATACGCACAAAGGCAAATGGATCGTTGGGATCGTCGACCGAAGCGCGCACCAGCGCGTCGACGCGTTCGCGCACCAGGCCTGCGTCCGGCCCGAACACCAAAATGATCGGAGTCCCCGCATCGGGGCGGGCGATGAAACGATCGACGTCGGAAGCTTTGACGGCGGTCACGTCCCCGCCACGAAAAACGACGCCAGCCGCGAGCGGATGTTATCGGAGATCACCTTGGTGGCGCGGTTCTCGGCATCGCGCAGGCCGCGCGCGCCGGCGAAGCGTTGCTCCTGGCCGGGAACGTCGAAGGAGACGCGCGAGAAAGTCTGTCCCTTCATGACGACCTTGCCGGTGGCGAGACTGGTCAAGGTGTAGATGGCGTCGATGCCGTAATTCTGGATGTCCGGCACGCGCGGTGTTGACGTCGACGATCACCTGCGTCGATTTCGATGTCAGGCGGACGGTCAGCTTGTGTGTTATGGGCGCAGGATTGCCGCCGCCGGTGAGATCGAAGATCAATTCGTTGCGCAGGCCGACGCCGACGCGGGCGAGGTGGCTGCCGTTCGGCGCATCGATCGGCGCCACATCCACGCCGCTCAATTTCTCGCCGATGCCGCTGCCGCCGACGGTGGCGCGGTCGCCGTAAAGCGGCTGGAAGCAGCCGGCGGTCAGGCCGGCGAGCGCAAAAATGGCCGCCAAGCGGGCCAGGCGCTGGGTATCAAACCACCACATTCACGATCCTCTGTGGGACGACGATGACCTTTTTCGGGCGCTTGCCGTCCAGCGCTCTTTTTACCTCATCGAGGGCCAAAACGGCAGCCTCTATCTCGGCATTTGTGGCATCGCGTTTAACCGTCACTTCCGCGCGTTTTTTGCCGTTTACCTGCACCGGCAGGGTGATTGTGTCCTCGACCAGCAAGGCGGCCTCGAGCTGCGGCCAGGCCTCGGCCGACACCAGGGTCTTGTGGCCGAGCGCCGCCCAGCACTCCTCGGCCAGATGCGGCATCATGGGAGCGAAAAGCCGGACCAGGATGTCGCCCGCTTCGCGCAAGGCCCAGGCGAAGTCGGGCGTAGGCGCGGTCTCGGCAGCACCAATGGAATCGGACAGCGCATTGGCGAATTCATAAATATGCGCGACGCAGCGGTTGAAACGCAGCCGCGCGATATCGTCCGACACGAAGCTGAGCGCGCGGTGCGCGGCCTTGCGGACTTTTTGCGCTTCCGGACCAAAAGTTGCCGGGCGACTTTGTGGTCCGGTGACGCCGGCGATTTCGCCCACCAGCCGCCACAGCCGCTGCACAAAGCGCCAGGCGCCTTGCACGCCTTCCTCGGTCCAGATCACGTCGCGCTCGGGCGGCGAATCCGACAGCATGAACCAGCGCGCGGTGTCGGCGCCGTAGGCGGCGATGATGTCGTCGGGGTCGACGGTGTTCTTTTTCGACTTCGACATTTTTTCGATGGCGCCGATCTCGATCGGTTCGCCGGTCTTGGCGAGCGTGGCCACGCGCGCGTCGCCCAGCCCATCGATCTTGACCGTCGCCGGCTCGACCCACTCGCCGTTTTTCTTGCGGTAAGTCTCGTGCACCACCATGCCTTGCGTGAACAGGCCGGCGAACGGCTCGTCGATATTGATGTGGCCGGTCTTGCGCATGGCGCGCGTGAAGAAGCGCGAATAAAGCAGATGCAAAATCGCGTGCTCGATGCCGCCGATATATTGATCGACCGCCATCCAATGATTGGCCATCTTCGGATCGGTCGGCGCGCTCTTGATCCACGGATCGGTGAAGCGGATGAAATACCAGGACGAGTCGACGAAGGTGTCCATGGTGTCGGTCTCGCGCAGCGCCTGACCGCCGCATTGCGGACACTTGACGTGCTTCCAGGTCGGATGGTGATCGAGCGGATTGCCCGGTTTGTCGAACGACACATCGTCCGGCAGCGTCACCGGCAAATCGCTGGCCGGCACCGGCACCACGCCGCATTTCTCGCAATGGATGATCGGGATCGGGCAGCCCCAATAGCGCTGGCGTGAAATGCCCCAGTCGCGCAGGCGATAGTTCACCTGGCGCTGCGCGACAGGGCGATTTCCGCGCGTGTCTTTTTCCAGCCGCTTGGCGACTTCTTCCGTCGCCTCGGCAATCGTCTTGCCGTCGAGGAAGCGCGAATTGATCATGCGGCCGTCGCCGTCATAGGCGGTGGTCGTGATCACGAACGTCTTGGGGTCTTGCCCGTCCGGCAGCACCACCGGCGTATTGCCGAGACCGTATTTATTGACGAAGTCCAAATCGCGCTGGTCGTGCGCCGGACAGCCGAAGATGGCGCCGGTGCCGTAGTCCATCACAATGAAATTGGCGACATAGACCGGCAGCTTCCACGTCGGGTCGAACGGATGCACCGCCTTGATGCCGGTGTCGAAGCCCATCTTCTCGGCGGTGTCGATGGCCGCCTGCGAGGTGCCCATGTGGTGGCACTGCTCGATGAAGGCGGCGAGCTTCGGGTTCTTCGCCGCCGCCGCCGTGGCCAAGCGGATGATCGGGCGCAATCGCCATGAACTTGGCGCCGAACAATGTGTCCGGCCGCGTGGTGAAAATTTCCAGCTCGCTCTCTTTATTTGGCGCGGTCGCGGTGTCGAGCATGAAGCGGACCAGCAGGCCTTCCGAGCGGCCGATCCAGTTCTTCTGCATCAGCCGCACTTTGTCCGGCCAGCGGTCGAGCGTGTCGAGCGCCTCCAGCAGCTCTTCCGAATAGTCGTGAAATCTTGAACACCCACTGGTGCAGGTCGCGCTGCTCGACCACGGCGCCCGAGCGCCAGCCGCGGCCGTCGATCACCTGCTCGTTGGCGAGCACGGTGTGATCGACCGGGTCCCAGTTCACCTTGCGGTATTCGCGCGCGACCAGCCCGACTTTCATAAAGTCGAGAAACATTTTCTGCTGGTGCTTGTAATAAGACGGGTCGCAAGTCGCGACCTCGCGCGCCCAATCGAGCGACAGCCCCATCGACTGGAGCTGCTTCTTCATCGCCGCGATGTTGTCGTAGGTCCATTTGCGCGGATGCACCTTGCCGGCAACAGCCGCGTTCTCGGCCGGCAGGCCGAAGGCGTCCCAGCCCATCGGGTGCAGCACGGCGTTGCCCATGGCCCGTTTGAAGCGCGCCACCACGTCGCCCATGGTGTAGTTGCGCACGTGGCCCATGTGGATGCGCCCCGACGGATAGGGGAACATCTCCAGCACGTAATATTTGGGCTTAGGGTCCTCGTTCGAGGTCGCGAAGATGCCGCGCTCGGCCCAGACCTTTTGCCAGCGGGCTTCGGCGTCGCCGGCGTTGTAGCGCTCGTTTTTGCTCGAATTGGGGGGCATTGGCGGGTCTTTTTACGGACCCGGGAGGGGATAGGGAAGGGGCGGCCGGGTCAACAAGCGGGGCGGATGCCCGGCCAAGCTAATTCGCGCCGGCGTTCGGCTAAGCGCTGGCGCGCAGCAGCGTCATGACATCGGACTTGGCGACCACGGCATTGCGGCCGCGCTGCTTGGCTTCATAGAGACACGTGTCGGCGGCTTCGGTCAGGTCCTGCGGGCTGTCGCCCTCGCCCGGCACGACCGAAGCAACGCCGACGCTGATCGAGACAAAGCCGAGCGGCGCGCCGGCATGGGACACCAGCAATTCCTCGACCGCGCTCCGCAGCCGTTCGCCCAGCCGCGCGGCTTCGTTGAGACCTAGGCCGGCAGCAGCACGGCAAATTCCTCGCCGCCATAACGCGCGGCCATTTGCGCGCCGCGGCCGACCACCGCGGGTTTCTCGTGGCTATCGGTGCGCGGCTTGGTGCAGGCCTTGAGCACTTCGCCCACTTTGCGCAGGCAAGCGTCGCCCTGGACGTGGCCGTAGCGGTCGTTGAAGGCCTTGAAGTGATCGACGTCGATCATCAGCACCGCGATCGGCTGGCGGCGGCTGACCGCGTGTTTCCACTCCGTCAATAGATGGGCGTTGAAGGCGCGGCGGTTCGCCAGACACGTCAGCGAATCGAGTTGCGCCAGTTCGCGCAGCTGATCGTTGATGTCGCGCAGCTCCTGCTCGCGCGCATCGAGCGTCTCGGACATGTCGTCGAGCGCCGCCGCAAGCGGAATGAATTCGGGCGCCCACGGCAGACTGGCGGCATGGGTCTTTTCCTCGCCGCGCCCGATGCGCCCGGCGGTTTCCGCCAGCAGGCGGATCGGCCGCACCAGCAGCCGTTCGGCGCCGAACCAGATGCTCAGCAAAACCAGAAACGTCACGCTGCCGAGTTCGGTGAAAGCCGACCACATGGCGACATCGACGCGCGCCAGAACCTCGCGTTCGTCAAAGCCGACCGCGACATGCGCTTTCGTCCCGGGCAGCGTGGCGAAGGCGAAAATGCGGCGCACGCCGTCGAGCGAAGCATCGGTGACGACGCCTTCGGCGTGCCCCGTCATGCTGGTGATGAGCGGATGATCCTTGAGATTGCGGCCGAGCCAATTGCGCCGGATTCGGTTCGCGCGCCAGCACGGTGCCCTCGCTGTCGAGCAACAGCATGATCGAGCCGGAACGCACCGTCATTGCGCCCGCGATTTGGCCGATCCAGTTGAGATCCAGCGTTGCCAGCACGACGGATTCGATTTTGCCGGCGGCGTCACGTTGCGGGATGGCGGCGATGATGAGCGGCGACTTGTCGCGCGTACCCATGAAGTAGTCGCTCAGCACGAAATGTCCGGTTGCGATGGCGTCGACGAAATGAGAGCGCTTGCCGATATCGAGACCGACCGCGCCCGCGTTGCTTGAGCACACGATACGGCCGGAAAGATCGGCCACCGACAGCGCCCTGATCCAGCGCTGCGGCTCGGCGATGCTTTTGAGCAACCCGGCGCACGAAGGGTTGGCAGGATTGGCGACGACGCCGGTGCGGGCGAGCACTTCCAGCAGCGCGCGCGTGGAAACGATGACGTCGCTTTGCGATGCCGCCGCCCGCCGCGCCAGGCCGAGCGCCTGCTTGTGCGCCGCCTCGATGCGCTCGCCGCGGTCGAATTGTTCGTTGTGGATGCGCTCCAGCACGAGCGGGACGATGGCGATGAGCGCAAGAATCATCAGCCGCGCACGAATGCTGAGCGTGCGTTTAGGCCGAACGGTAGCCGGTGCCGCCTTTTGACGTTGGCTAGCCATGCCGATTAAGTCCCCCGATGCGGCTTTCTAGCCCGGCGGCTTTAATTTGGCTTGCGTTGCATCGGTAAGATTTTAGGGTGAGCGGTAAGCGTGTATTCATTAATCATGTCGGGCCGATGAGCAATATTTCCTTAACCGAAACGTCTGGGCTCGCGCACGTGCGCGCCGAGATCGCGCGCGCCTGTAGCGATGCCGGGCGCGAGGCCTCGGCGGTCACGCTGGTGGCGGTGTCGAAGACGCATCAGGCCGAAACAATCGAGCCGGTGATTGCGGCCGGCCAGCGCGTGTTCGGGGAAAACCGCGTGCAGGAAGCCAAGGCCAAGTGGCCGGCGTTGATGGCGAAACATCAAGGCCTGTCGCTGCATCTGATCGGGCCGCTGCAATCCAACAAGGCCAAGGAGGCGGTGGCTTTGTTCGACGCTATTCATTCGGTCGATCGCGCCAGCCTGTGCGAGGCGCTGGCAAAAGAGATCGCCAAGCAGGGACGGCAGCCGACTTTGTTCGTCGAGATCAATACCGGCGCCGAGCCGCAGAAAGCGGGCGTCTTGCCGCAGGACGCCGATGCTTTTCTAAAAGCCTGCCGTGACAAATACGGGCTCACCATTGCCGGCCTGATGTGCATCCCGCCGCTTGACCAAGCGCCGGGGCCGCATTTCGCGCTCACCGCCAAGATCGCGCAGCGCAACGGGCTCAAGCTTTTGTCGATGGGCATGAGCGCGGATTTCGCCACCGCCATTCAACTCGGCGCCACCCATGTGCGGGTAGGCAGCGCGATTTTCGGGCAAAGAACTTGACGCCGTTGAAAGTCTAGCGCTGCCGCGTCGGATAGCCGACCGGATTGTTCGGCAGCGGGTAGGGGCTGGCGCCGCCTGTGGCGTCGAGCGGCTTTTTCAAGATGCTGGCGCGCAAAGCCTCGCCGCGCGCTGACGGCGGCGGCGGAACCGGCGCTTGCGGTGCGACCGGCGGCGCCGGCTGCAACGGCGCATCGAGCGGAGAGCCGTAGTCCAGCAACTCGTCGTCGGCGCCGACTCTGTGGCTCATGCTGGCGCTGCGCCAACGGTCGATCACGCTCGTGATCAGGTCGCGGCTGACATCCTTGCCGCCGTCGGAGCGCGCGTAGCCGGCTGCTTCGCTGTTCGGCCGCAACGCCGCCGGCAATTCGGTGAAGCGCATGCGCGTCGGCAGCGCCACGCCGGAGCCGAAGGTGAACACTTCGCGCGTGCCGAGCGACGGAATGAACGAGAGCAGATTGGCGGCCGCGTCCGACACCGCCGAGCGGATCAGCGACTGGTCGCGGTCGTTCGACATGCGCATCACGAACAAAGTCGAGCACTGCGAAATAATGGTCGGATCGATTTCCGCCGGGCGCTGCGTCACCAGACCGAGGAACACGCCGTATTTGCGGCCCTCTTTGGCGATGCGCGAGAGCGCGCGCTTGGTCGGGCCAAAGCCGATCTTCTTGTCGGACGGCGCGTAGCGATGCGCTTCCTCGCAGACGAACAGCAGCGGCGCCACGCCGTCGCTCCACAGGCCGAAATCGAAGGCCATGCGGCAGAGCACGGAGACCACCGAGTCCACCACCTCGGCCGGGAAACCGGCGAGCTGCATGATGGTCATCGGTTTGCCGTCGGTCGGCAGCCGGAACAGGTTGCTGAGGATTTCCGCCATGGTGTCGCCGCCGATGTTCGCGTTCTCGAACATGAAGGCGTAGCGCGGATGATTGCGGAAGGTCTGAATGCGGCCGATCAGCTTGTGATAGACCATGCGCGAATTGCGGTTTTCCAGCTTGCCCATTTGCTCGTCGAGCAGCGTGATCAGATCCTCGATGCGGTAAGGCACCGGCGTATCGGCGGTGAAGCCGGCGTCGCGCGGATCGCGCCGTTTGCTGAGCACGCGATCGGCGCCGGCGCGGTATTGCAGATAGACCGCCTTGGCCAGCGGGATAAGGTCGGAAAGGATTTCAACTTCTTCCTCGATGCCGGGACGGCCGCCGAAGAAAGCGTCCACCGTCTCTTCGAAATTGAACAGCCAGAACGGCAAGCGCAGATTGCGCGGCGTGAGCACCTGCGCCTTGTCGCCGAAGCAGCGGGTATATTCGTTGTGCGGATCGACCAGGAAGATGCGCAGATTCGGCCGCGCGGCGAGAATGGTGTTCAGAATAATGGCGACGCCGCTCGATTTGCCGACGCCGGTGGCGCCGAGGATGGCGAAATGGCGGCTGACCAGATGATCGATGTCGATGTGCACGCCGATATTGGTGTTCTGCTGCAGGTGACCGATAAGGGAGTGATCGGCGTCGGCCTTGCCATAGACCAGGCGCAATTCGCGCTCGGTCAGCAGCATGGCGGCGTCGCCGATGCTCGGGTAATCGGCGATGCCGCGCTGGAAGCGCGCCGCGCCGTTTTCGCCGGATTGAATTTCGCCGATCAGATCGAGGCGCGCGATTTTGCGGAAATTCTGCCCGCCGTCCGCCGCCGTCAACGCCTGCTCGCCGACTTCGGTGATCAGGCCGATGATCAGGGCTTTGCCGCTGACCAGGCCCATGAAATTGCCGACGGTGGGACGTTCGCCGGCCGACGCGCGCGTTGAGCTCGATGCTGGCCTGCGAGCCGGAAACGGCCGAGACGCGGCCCAACAATTCGGGCGCGGGCCGATGAGTTGTCTGCTGAACCTGTGCCGTCCCTGTGTCCATAGTCGCCTCGGCGAGAAATTTTTTGGTTAGATGCGGAGCCCCCGCGCCGTTAAGGGAAATACCACCAAGCAATTCCGATTCTGTTAATGCCGCGGATATGGCGCCGGCGCAGGCTGCCTATGCTTAAACAATAGTAGCCAGGGGACGATGGTAACTTTTAATCAACCACGATTTTGGTGCGCGGGCCTATTTTGCCGAGCAAACGGCGCAGCGAATTCAACTCAAGCGCGACGCAGCCCGCGGTCGGCGCGAAGCCTGGCCGCGCGGCGTGAATGAAAACCGCGCTGCCGCGTCCCGCAACGCGCGGCCGCGTGTTGTGGTCGAGCTCGATGATGAAATCATATAGCGCGTCGGCGCGCGTCAGCCGGTCGGCTTTGCTGCCGGGCGGCACTTTCACCGGCTGATTATAATGACGGTCGGAGGGGTCTTCGCACCAGCCATCGTCCGGCTTGATGCGCCGCGCCGGCAACAAGGTCGCCGGGCGCGGGCGCCTGTCGGCGCGCCACCACAGCCGCTTGAGCCGGAACGTGCCGCGCGGCGTTGCGCCGTCGCCTTCGCGCTTGTTGGCTTTGACGCCGCCGCGGCCGAGCGCCACCGGCAGCGAATGCTGCCCGGCGTGCAGCCAGCCGCGGGAGGAAGTGCCCGGCTTTCGCCGCACCGTAATTCTCGCCAATGATGCTTTGCGCATGGGCTAAAAAATCTTCAGGATTCGCCGCCGGCTTTCGTCCTAAATATCAGAACCTGCTTGCTCTTTTAGCCCGAAATGTTCTACTTCGCGATTAATTATCGTCCAGGGCGCCAGGCGCCAGTGAGGGGGCCTTTTGGCGATGCCCAATAAGCGTACCATCCTGATCGTCGACGACGATGCCGAGCTGCGCGAGGCGCTGGTCGAGCAATTGGCGCTGCACGAGGAATTCGACGCCACCGCGGTGGATTCCGGCACCAAGGGCGTGCAGGCGGCCAAAGGCGGGCAGATCGATCTGGTGATCATGGATGTGGGTCTGCCGGACGTGGACGGCCGCGAGGCGGTGCGCATTTTGCGCAAGAACGGCTTCAAGGCCCCGATCATCATGCTCACCGGCCACGACACCGATAGCGACACCATCCTCGGGTTGGAGTCCGGCGCCAACGATTATGTCAGCAAGCCGTTCCGCTTCGCCGTTTTGCTGGCGCGCATCCGCGCGCAACTTCGGCAACATGAAGCGAGCGAGGACGCGGTCTTCACCATCGGGCCCTATACCTTCCGGCCGTCGTCGAAGCTCTTGCTCAACCCGAAAGGCACCAAAGTCGGCTTGACCGAAAAGGAAACGGCGATCCTGCGCTATCTCTATCGCGCCGGGCAGAAGCCGGTGTCGCGCGAAACGCTGCTGCAGGAAGTCTGGGGTTATAATTCCGGCGTCACCACGCATACGCTGGAGACGCACATCTACCGGCTGCGGCAGAAGGTCGAGAAAGACGCCGCCGTGCCGCAGATCCTGGTGACCGAAGCCGGCGGCTACAAGCTGGTGCCGTGAGTCCTGTGCGCGCACTGACACCCCGCTCATTCCCGCGCAAGCGGGAATCCAGAATCGCAAATTCTAAGACTATAATGTTTTACCCTGGGTCCCCGCCTTCGCGGGGACGAACGGATGATAGATAACCATGGGTCTCGAATCCGACATTGCCTTCTTCGAGCAAGTGCCGACCTTCGCGGTGCTGGGCAAGCAGGCGCTGCGCGTGCTCGCGATCGGCGCCGAGACCCGCCACCTGCAAAGCGGCACCGTGCTCTATTACGCCGGCGATCTCGCCGACGGCGGCTATCTGGTGCAGGACGGCTCGCTGCTCCTGGAGCCGGGCATGCCGTCGGAAGGCAAGGAATACATCGTCGGCCCCGGCACGCTGCTGGGCGAACTGGCGCTGCTCACCGACATGGTTTGCCCGATGACCGCCACCGCGCAGGAGCCGACGGTGGTCATCCGCATTTCGCGCAGCCAGTTCCGCAAGATGCTGGAAGGCTATCCGGGCTCGGCCAAGAAATTGCGCGACATCATGGCATCGCGCATCGATAGCTGGACGCGCGAACTGGTGGCGGTGAAGCAGACGATGGATTCAGGCGATAAGCTGCGCTGAGCTAAATCTCGATGGTCGCCGTCACCGGCACGTGGTCGGAAGGGCGCACGGCGCCGCGATAATCCTTGGCGATTTTGATCTTGGAGACGCGGCCGGCGAGTGCGTCCGAGGTCCAGACGTGATCGAGCCTACGGCCGCGGTCGGCGGTCTTCCAGTTGCCCATCGCGCGATAGCTCCACCACGTATAGAGCTTCTCCGGCTCGGGCGTGAGCACGCGCATCGAGTCGATCCAGCCGCCGGACTTTTGCGCGAGCGTTAAGCTTCTCGCATTCGATCGGCGTGTGCGAAACCACTTTCAGCATTTGCTTGTGGCTCCACACATCGTGTTCGAGCGGCGCCACATTGAGATCGCCGACCAGAATCGCGCGCTGCGCGGCCGCCGGCTTTAGCATCGCGGCGCCGCGCATCTCGTCGAGGAAGTCGAGCTTGTGCTGGAATTTCGGATTGATCTTTGGGTCCGGCTCGTCGCCGCCGGCGGGCACATAGAAATTATGCAGTGTGACGGCGATCGCGCAGTCCGGCGCGCTCGCCCAGCACCACCGCGACGTGGCGGCAATCGGTCTTGCCGCAAAAATTCTGCATGTCGACGCTCTCAAACGGCAGGCGCGAGAGCACGGCGACGCCGTGATAGCCCTTCTGCCCGTTGAGCGCCGAATGCTCGTAGCCGAGCCGCTGGAAACGCTTGAGCGGAAAGGCGTCGTCCGGGCATTTGGTTTCCTGCAGGCAGAGCACGTCGGGCCGCGCGCTTTTCAGAAACTTGGCGACCAGATCGATGCGCAGGCGGACGGAATTGATGTTCCAGGTGGTGATCTTGAGGGGCATGGAAAGAATTTAAGTCGCTAAACGAGAATTTGCTATCGGCATGGCCGGGCTTATCCCAGCCATCCACGTCTTATTGCGGCTGTCGGAATGCGCGCTAATTCGCCGTCGTCGGATTGCGCGTAAAGTCGATCTTGAACAGGTTGGGGTCGGGCCGCTTGGTGGTGTCGAGATTATACACCGCGACCGTGGTGTCGTAGCCCTGCGGGTCGGTCACCGTCCACTGCTTGAGCTGCATGTCCTTGGCGCTGAACATGATCATCAGCCGGCTGGTGCCGACAACGGCGCTCTTCTCCTCGACCACCACGGTGATGAAGACATCGTCGGCATAGACCGCGACCAGATTGGTGTCGCGCATCAAGTCGACATGGTCGGACACCAGAAAGCGCAGCGGCGTCTGCGAGAGCGGATAAACATCCTGCGTCGCGAGTTTACGGTCGCGCACCACCACCGTCTGCCCGTCGGCGATCAGTTCGATCGGGCTCGGCGGGTCGTAATCGAAACGCACCTTGCCCGGTTTCTGCAGTGAGAACTCGCCCTGGGTGCGGCGGCCGTCGGGGCCGACTTGCACGAAATTTCCGATCAGCGTTTGCGTGTTCGACAGATAATCATTGACGCGCTGGATGATGGCGCGCTGTTCCGGCTTGAGCGTGGCGTTGGTGGCGGTGCCGGACTGGCCGAGCAAAGCGGCGAAGGGATTGGTGATCGGATTGGGTGGCGCGGTCGGTGGTGGCGGTGCTTGCGCCGTGCGGGCGGCCGGCGCAATCGCCAAGGGCTTGGCCGCGGGCGTCGCGATCGAACCGGTGCTGCTCGGTTGGATATTTATCACCGGGCGCGGGGTCGGCAGCGGGACCTTTTGCGCCAAAGCCGGGGCGGAAATGAAGCAAGCCAACAACGCCGCAATCGCCGCATTCCGGCTGCTTCGCGCGTTGGATTGTCCCGCCATCCCGCCTCTCCGCCTTAGCCCCCTGCCTAACAGCCGCCGTTTAGCGGCCGGCTGTGGCTATTTCGCGACGCCGAATCCTCAGCGATTCCGGCTTAATCGCGAACGGCGCGATTCTCAATAGCGATCAGAAACGCTCCGGCTCCTCGGGGATCAGGATCTCGCGTTTGCCGGCGTGATTGGGCTGGCCGATGATGCCTTCCTGCTCCAGCCGTTCCATCAATGTGGCGGCGCGGTTGTAGCCGATCTGGAGGCGGCGCTGGATGTAGGAGGTGGAAGCCTTGCGGTCGCGCTTCACGATCGCGACGGCTTGTTGGTAGAGATCGCCGCCATCGGCGAGCCCCATGCCGGTTGCGTCGAACACCGCGCCGTCGGCGCCGTCCTCGAGATCGTCGGCGGTCACTTCTTCCAGATATTCCGGCGTGCCTTGCGACTTAAGATGGCGCACGACCTTCTCGACTTCATCGTCGGATACGAAGGGTCCGTGCACGCGGCTGATGCGGCCGCCGCCGGCCATGTAGAGCATGTCGCCCTGGCCGAGCAGTTGTTCGGCGCCCTGCTCGCCCAAAATCGTGCGGCTGTCGATCTTGGACGTGACCTGGAACGAGATGCGGGTCGGGAAATTCGCCTTGATGGTGCCGGTGATCACGTCCACCGACGGGCGCTGCGTGGCGAGAATAACGTGGATGCCGGCGGCGCGCGCCATCTGCGCCAGCCGCTGGATGGCGCCTTCGATGTCCTTGCCGGCCACCATCATCAGGTCGGCCATCTCGTCGACGATGACGACCAGGAACGGCAGCGGCTCGAGCTCGAGCTCTTCCTTCTCGTAGATCGCCTCGCCGCTCTCCTTGTCGTAGCCGGTGTGTACGGTGCGGTTGAGCGTCTCGCCTTTGGCTTTCGCTTCGGCCAGCCGCGCGTTGTAGCCCTCGATATTGCGCACGCCGAGCTTGGACATTTTCTTGTAGCGGCCTTCCATCTCGCGCACCGCCCATTTCAGCGCGACCACCGCTTTCTTGGGATCGGTCACCACCGGCGTGAGCAGATGGGGAATGCCGTCATAGACGGAGAGTTCGAGCATCTTGGGGTCGACCATGATCAGCCGGCACTGATCGGGGCGCAGGCGATAGACCAGCGACAAGATCATGGTGTTGATGGCGACCGATTTGCCGGAGCCGGTGGTGCCGGCGATCAACAGATGCGGCATGCGCGACAGATCGACGATCACGCTTTCGCCGCCGATGGTCTTGCCGAGGCAGAGCGGCAGCTTGGCGGCGCTTTCATTGTAATCGCGGCCGGTGAGCAATTCGCGCAAGTAGACTTTCTCGCGCGTCGGATTTGGCAGTTCGATGCCGATGGCGTTGCGGCCGGAAACCACCGCGACGCGCGCCGACACCGCGCTCATCGAGCGGGCGATGTCGTCGGCCAAGCCGATGACGCGCGACGACTTGATGCCGGGCGCGGGCTCGAGTTCATACAGCGTCACCACCGGGCCGGGGCGCGCGTTGATGATTTCGCCGCGCACGCCGAAATCGCCCAGCACGCTTTCGAGCGCGGTGGCATTGGCGTCGATCACGTCCTTCGGCAGCGTGGTGCGCTCGGAAGCGCGTTGCGCGGTCAACAGATTGAGCGAGGGCAGCACGAAACCGCCGCTGGTGCGGCGCACGGGCGTGCGCGGCGCCGCGCGCCGGCGCCGTGCCGGTTGCGGATCGTCATCCTCGTCGGCGAAATCTTGATCGGGCGCCAACGGCACGCGGCCGAATGTATCGAAGCGCGGCTCCGTGCGTCCGCCCGATGGCGCCGGCATGCGGGTTGGCAGCGGCGTGCGCGGCGTCGCGTCCGAACAGGCGGCCGATGCGCGCCTTCCAGCTCAGCAGCGCATGCACGATCATGCCGATCCAGGCCGAGGCGTGATCATCGCCGATCTCTTCGTCGTCGATGTCCTCATGTTCAATCGCATTGCGTCTTGACGTTTGCGCCACGACTTGTTGCGAGCCCCAGCCGGCGGCGAGCATCACCGACAAGACGGTCGCTACGCCGAAAAACAAGGACGCCAAAACCAGCATGATCCCGCTCGGCGGTCCGCCGAAAGCAAAATTGGGCAGGCTCAACAGTGCGTCGCCCACGACGCCGCCAAGTCCGGTCGGCAGCGGCCACGAGCCGATGCGCGGCAGCGTCGAGACAAAACCGGCGAACAGAAAGACGGCGACGATCCACAACACCGCGCGCCATTTCTGGCCTAACGGCCGATGCGCCAGCAGCTTCCAGCCGAGCAGCACTTCCGGCGCCAGCAGCATCACGGCCGAAAGCCCGAGCAACTGCATCGCCAAATCCGAAAAGACGGCGCCGGGGAAGCCGAGCAGATTGTGCACCGGCTTCTGGGTGGCGTGGCTGAGCGAGGGGTCCTGCACCGACCAGGTGGCGAGCGCGATGGCGCCGAGCAGCGCCAGCGTGAGCAGCGCCAGCCCCGCGAGTTCGCTCAGGCGCCTTCGCAGAATGTCGCGGAAATGCTCCGAGACAAAGGCGACGATGTCGAGGCTGCGATCAACGGAAGCCATGCGTTCTTGACCCTTTAACTGAGCACCGCGACGAGGCGATGCAGCGCCTCCGCCGTGGCCGCACTGTCTTGCACCATGGCGACGCGGATGTAGTCCGCGCCGGGATTGCTGCCGTCGGCCTGGTTGCGCGCGAGATAGCGCCCGGGCACCACGCGCACGCCGGCTTCGGCCCACAGCCGCTTGGTGACGGCTTCGCTGCCGCCGAATTGCGACACGTCGAGCCAAAGAAAAAATCCGCCGGCCGGGCGTTTGTAGCCGTAGCGGTCGCCGATGATCTGGTCGGCGAGATCGAACTTGGCGGAATAAAGTTTGCGATTTTCGCGCACATGCGCCTCGTCGCCATAGGCCGCGACCGCCACGTATTGCGCGGGCGCCGGCACCTGCGGTGCTGCGACATTGCGCAATTCGAGAAAGGCCGAAAGAAAGCGGCGGTCGCCGGCGGCAAAGCCGACGCGCAAACCCGGCAGGCTCGAGCGCTTGGACAGCGAATGGAATACGACGGTGTTGGCGAAGTCGGGGCCGGCCGCTTCCAGCATGCCGGCGGGCGCGTCCTTGCTGTAGATCTCGCAATAGCATTCGTCGGCAAACACCAGAAAACCGAAACGCCGCGCCAACGCGGTAAGCCGATCGAGATAGGCGCGGTTGGCGACCGCGCCCTGCGGATTAGACGGCGAGGCGAGATAGAACGCGACGGTGCGCTTGAGCAGCGTTTCGTCGAGTGCTTCGAGGTCGGGCAGAAAGCCGCTGGCGCGCGTCGCCGGCAGATAGACCGGTTCGCAATCGGCGGCGATCGCAGCCGCGCTATAGGCGGCATAAAACGGATTGGGAATCAGGATCGCCGGTTTGCCGACTACGGTCCGTGACCCAGCGCTTGGCGGCGATCGCCGCCAGAAACAATGCCTCGCGCGTGCCGGCCAGCACCAGCACTTCGGATTCCGGATCGACCGGACGCGCCAATTTGTAGCGGCGGCCGAGCCAGCCCGCGACCGCGCGGCGAAACGCCTCGGTGCCTTTGTTGGCCGGATAGCGGCCGAACTCATCCAAGTGCGCGGCGAGTTCAGGCCCGACGAATGACGGGATTGGATGCTGCGGTTCGCCGACCGATAGATTGATGGGCGGCTTGCCCGGCTCGATGCCGGCGATCAGATCGGTCAGCCGAACGAAAGGCGAGCGCAATTCCGCCGCCGGAGCAGTTGAAGGGGCAGGCTCGCGCTGGGCGGTCATCATGGACATGCGGCTTCACACGCGGGCTCGATCGCCCGCAGCACCTGGGTCTAGCCACATTAAAGAGCGCGAGGTTAAGACCCCGTTAACCAATGGGGATCGCCTTGGCGGGCATGTCCAAAACTTGGCGGGGAAGCCAAAAAGAGAGAGGCCCCCGGCTCTTGCGAACCGAGGGCCTCGACGGAAGGGACAGTGCCGGGTTTCCGCCCCTACCGCTAGCTGGTCCGGCGCACGATCCCGAAAGGAACTAAAGGTTTTCGGACTCGATCATGCGCCGGTAAGTCTTGTTACTGCACGACCTCGCCATGCAGCGTGATGTCGAGACCTTCGCGCTCCTGCTCTTCGGTGACGCGCAGGCCCATGATCATCTTGATAACCAGCAGGATGATCAGCGTGGCGATGGCATCGTAGATCAACGTGGCGGCGACCCCGTAGAACTGGATCACAACCTGGTAGGCATTGCCGTCGATCAGGCCGGGCTTGCTGATGGCCGTGCGTGCGAGCACGCCGGTCAACATGGCGCCGATGATGCCGCCGACCGCGTGTACGCCGAAGGCGTCCAAGCTGTCGTCGTAGCCGAACATGCGCTTGAGGCTGGTGGCGCCCCAATAGCAGCCGACGCCGGCGGCGGCGCCGATCACCAGTGAGCCGACCGGATCGACGAAGCCCGACGCCGGAGTGATGGCGACAAGGCCGGCGACCGCGCCGGAGCAGATGCCGAGGATCGAGGGCTTACCCTTGAGCGCCCATTCCACGAACATCCAGGCCAGCGCCGCGGTGGCGGTGGCGATCTGAGTGACGGCCATGGCCATACCGGCCGCGCTGCCGGCGGTCACAGCCGAACCGGCGTTGAAGCCGAACCAGCCGACCCACAGCAACGAAGCGCCGATCATGGTGAGCACGAGATTGTGCGGCGCCATGTTGTCGTGGCCGAGACCTTTGCGCTTGCCGAGCACGAGCGCACACATCAAGCCGGCGACGCCCGCATTGATATGCACGACAGTGCCGCCGGCGAAGTCGAGCACGCCGAGGTTGCCGAGGAAGCCGCCGCCCCAAACCCAGTGGGCGATCGGCGAGTAGACGAACAGCGACCACAGCGCCATGAACCAGCACATCGCGGAAAACTTCATGCGGTCCGCGAATGCACCGCAGATGAGCGCCGGGGTGATGATGGCGAAGGTCATCTGGAAGCACATGAACACCGACTCTGGGATCGTTGCCGCAAGCGCGTTAACGTTGTCGGTGCCCATTCCCATCAGCAGGAAGCGCGAATTGCCCCCGAGATAGTCGTTGCCGTCGGTGAAGGCCCAGCTATAGCCGATCACCATCCACAACACCGTGACGATACAAGTGATGGCGAAGCTCTGCATCACCGTCGCCAAAACGTTCTTCTTGCGAACCATGCCGCCGTAGAACAGCGCCAAGCCCGGAATGGTCATCATGAGAACGAGGGCAACTGAAGTCAGCATCCAGGCGGTGTCGCCTGAATCGGTTTTACATTTGCTCAGAATCGGCGGCTTAGCCGCGGCGTCGCACGCCGGCATTGGCGCGGGAGCCGGCGCGGCTGCAGGTGCAGCTGCGGCGGGCGGCGGTGTCTGGGCGTACGAAGCGTTGTACGTGCCGACGCTCAGAAAGAGGCCGAGCATTATCCCGAGGGCGAGAGCCAAGAGTCCCGCACGGGAGGGTTTCTTCAACGTCATGGTCTAACTCCTGTCCGTATTGTTTACGTGCGGATTACTAAAGCGCCGCGGCATCGGTCTCGCCGGTGCGGATGCGCACGGCGTGATCCAGGCCGAAGACGAAGATTTTGCCATCGCCGATCTGGCCGGTTTTGGCGGCGCCCGAGATGGCGCCGATGACCTTGTCGACCTGATTGGATGCGACCGCGACCTCCACCTTGATCTTCGGGAGGAAGCTCACCGCATATTCGGCACCACGGTAGATTTCCGTGTGGCCCTTTTGACGCCCGTATCCTTTGACCTCGGTGACGGTCAGACCTTGCACCCCGATGGAGGTCAGAGCGTCTCGGACCTCGTCGAGTTTGAAAGGCTTGATAATGGCCATGACGATTTTCATGGATTCGATCCCCGCTTGAGCCCGTTTTGTACAATCACGCAGTGCGGGCGGTTTCACTGTGCCGCCGCCCCAAAGCGCACTTCGCGGGCAACGCCAGGCATAATAGAATCAAACGCCGTGCCAGATGCGCTCCGGGCGGCTATCAAGCTGATTCGATGAACGAATTTTTACGATTGTGGCGGGGAGCCGGATACCGCAGGGGGCCACAGCCCAATGTCGCGCCAGCAATCGGAGGGCCTGCTTAAAAATTAGTCAGGCGCATTTCATATCGTTTTTGGGCGGTCTGGCCGCCGCGACAGCCTTATTGATGCATCGGCGAAATCGAGCCCTTTGATCGCCTGGGGAAGCACAATGCGGGCCTCCTTGGCGGTCATTCCCGGGATGATGCGCGGGTCATAAAGCAACGTGAGCAGCGCCCGGTCATAGACCGACAGATAGCCGACCATTCGACCTTGGTTGAGGGTGGTCCAGGGGTTGCGCTGGTCGTGGTTCGACAGGCCGAAGGCGTGCAGCAATTCGTGATAGCCGCAATCGAGGAAAACGTCGTCGCCCTTGTCGACGATGATGAAGGAGACCGCGCGAATGATGGCGCCGCTGGCGTCCGATTTCACGCTGGTCATGCATTGCGGATCGGTGCGCGCGACGAAGGCGCGGGTGACCTTGATGCCGAAGGCTGCTTCCAGCGCCGATTTGAAATTCTTCTCGTCGATCAGCCGTACCTCGATGTCGGGCGGCGCTTTGTCGTCGGCCTCGACGCTTAGTTTCAGGCCGGGAACCTTGCCGGCATATTCCTCGAGGATGCGTGTCATGGCGGCGGTGCGGTCGACGCTGCCGCCGGCGATGACTTTGGCGCGGATCGGATGATCGAAGCGGCGGATGCCGCGCGGGCGTACGCCGATGCGCAAGTCGGAGCCGAAGGCGAGCACCATGAATCCGCGCATCAGCTCGGCGGTGGAGAATTGCGTGTATTGCGGCGGCGCGCCGGGAAATGCGCCGGATGGCGCCGGCTCTTTGCCGGAGGCGGCCCATGCCGAAGCCGTCATTATTATAAGAACGGCGAAAGCGGCGAATGATCGTTTCATCATTATGCGCTAGGGCTGGCGCCGTTCGCGCACCAAGCCCTCTTGCGCGACGGACGCGACCAGCGTGCCGTCGCGGGTGAATATCAATCCGCGCGAGAATCCGCGCGAGCCGTGCAGATTGGGCGAATCCTGCGCATACAGCAGCCAATCGTCGGCGCGGAACGGCCGGTGCAGCCAGAGCGCATGATCGAGGCTCGCGGCCATGAATTCTTTTTCGAACAGCGTGCGCCCGTAAGGCACCAGCGCGGTGTCGAGCAGCCCCATGTCGGACGTGTAGGCCAGCACGCATTGATGGATCGCCGGATCGTCCGGCAATTTGCCGGTGGTGCGGATCCAGACGTTGAAGCGGCCGTCGGGATATTTCTTGCCGAGATATCGGTCGAACTCCACCGGCCGCAATTCGATCGGGCGTTCGCGTTCGTAATAGCGCCGCACCGGATCGGGCATTGTCGGCAGGATGTTTTTTCGCACCTCCGATTCGCTCGGCAATTTTTCCGGCGGCGGCACGTCCGGCATCTTGGCCTGGTGATCGAGGCCGGGCTCGTCCACATGGAACGACACCAGCATGGAAAAAATCGGATGGCCGTGCTGGCGCGCGGTGACGCGCCGCGTGGTGAAGCTCTTGCCGTCCCTGATCCGATCCACGTCGTAGATGATCGGAACTTTCGGATCGCCGGGCAGCAGAAAGTACGCATGCATGGAATGCGGCGGGCGGCCCTCGACCGTGCGCACGGCCGCGACCAGCGCCTGGCCGATCACCTGGCCGCCGAACACCCGCTGCCAGCCGGACTGCGGCGAGCGGCCGCGGAACAGGTTCAGGTCGAGCTGTTCCAGATCGAGGATGGCGAGCAAATCTTGGACGGCGTCGGTCATGGGCGTGAAGTCTTGGGCGGGATGAGATTGGGTTGCGGGATCGCCAATGACGCCGGTGCATGGCGCGAAGTCAAGGCGACCGGCAAGGTGCGCGGCCGCAAAAACAGGCGGGCGGCAGATTGCCTGCCGCCCGTGACCAAATCTGTGTTCGCGGCTAGATAAAGTAATAGATGACGGCGAGCACAACGATCGCAACGGTCATCCAGATCAGCATCTGGTTCATGCCGCCGCTTTGCGTTTGGGTGTCGGTTGTCATGGGTATCGCCCCTTGCCGTTGGGACCGCGGGCCGGGACCTCCCGGTCCTCTCTCGATCCCCAACGTGTTATACTTTAGTCTAGTATTTTGGCAAAATCTTGATCTAGATCAAGGCGCGCGCCGGCTGCCGCCAAGTGTTTGAATAGACTAGGCTAGCGGCCTCAGTCGGGGCAGACCTAAGGCTCGGCAAAGGGATTTGCGTGGCATCAAACGGGCGGCAGAAGCGGGACGTGGTGATCGGCGGGGCGGGCTTTGCCGGCCTGGCGCTGGCCATCGCGCTGCGCCAGGCGCTGGGCGAAAGCTTCGCGGTCACGGTGGCCGATCCGGCGCTTCGCAACGCGCAATCGAAAGACCCGCGCGCCTCGGCGATCGCGGCCGCCGCGCGCCGGCTGTTCGAGGCGCTCGATGTCTGGGACGCGGTCGCGCATGAGGCGCAGCCGATCCTCGACATGGTGGTGACGGATTCAAAACTCGACGACGCGGTGCGGCCGACGTTCTTGACCTTCGGCGGCGAAGTGGAAGCGGGCGAGCCGTTCGCGCATATGATCGAGAACCGGCTGCTGGTCGACGCGCTGGTGGCGAAAGCAAAAGCGCTCGGCGTCGATCTGCGCGCCGGCGCGGTCAGCGGATTTGAAAACACCAGCCGCGGCATCGACGTGCACTTCGCCGAAGGCGAAGCGATTTCAACGCGTTTGCTGGTCGGCGCCGACGGCGCGCGCTCGCTCATTCGCGAGCAGGCCGGCATCGCCACGCACGGCTGGGACTACGACCAGAAGGCCATCGTCACCACCGTCGGGCATGAGCGCGAGCATGAAGGCCGCGCCGAGGAGCATTTCCTGCCCGCCGGGCCGTTCGCCATTTTGCCGCTCACCGGCAAACGCTGCTCGATCGTGTGGACCGAAAGCGCGCGCGAGGCCGACCGCATGGTCGCTTTGCCCGATGCGGAATTTCACGACGAACTGGAAAAACGTTTCGGCCTGGCGCTCGGCGACATCGAGGTGATCGGTCCGCGCCGCGCCTTTCCGCTCGGCCTGTTCACCGCGCGCAAATTCATCGCTGAGCGCCTGGCGCTGATCGGCGACGCCGCGCACATTATTCATCCCATCGCCGGGCAAGGTTTGAACATGGGCCTGCGCGATGTCGCGGCTTTGGCCGAAGCGGTCGCCGATGCGGCGCGGCTCGGGCTCGATATCGGTGCGCCGGATGTGCTTGAGCGCTATCAGCGCTGGCGCCGCTTCGACACCATGACCATGGGCGTCGCCACCGACGGGTTGAACCGATTGTTCTCCAACCGCTCCGATGTGCTGCGGCTCGCGCGCGATATCGGCCTCGGTGTGGTCGAGCGCATTCCTGCGCTCAAGCGCGTGTTCATCCGCGAGGCGGCGGGCTTTACCGGCGACGTGCCGAAGCTTTTGCGCGGCGAGGCGCTGTAACTCTTAATCCCTCCCCCGCAGGGGGAGGGATAATAAAATCAGCTCAGCGGAATACTTCCGACATTATCCTGGAACGCCTTGCGCGACGAAATCGCGTCGTACCAGCGATCCAAGTTGCGGCGTGGCGGGGCGCCCCGGCACCAGTTGCCGGTAGCGGTAGCACATGACGCCGACCGGGATGTCGCCATAGGTAAATGTGTCGCCGGTCATGAATTTCGTCTTCGCCAGTTGCGCGTCCATGATCTGCATGGCCGCGGTGGTCTTTTCCTGCGAGGTCTTGATCGCCGCCATGTCGCGCTTTTCCGCCGGCGTGCGGATCAGGCCCCAGAAGGCGCCGAAGATCGCCGGCCCCACCACCGACAATTGCCAATCCATCCATTGGCTGGCGAGCCCGCGCTGTTTCACATCTTTCGGCACAATGACATTCGCCTTGTCGTATTTGGCGGCGAGATAGCGCACCACTGAATTCGATTCCCACAGCACGAAACCGTCTTCTTCTTCCAGCGTCGGCACCAGGCCGTTCGGATTCATCGCCAGGTAAGGCGGCTCTTTAACCTTTCCGAATGCGCCGCCGACATCGATGCGGGTGTGCTCGAGCTTGAGTTCGCCCACCGCCCACATCGCCTTTTGCACGTTGGATGAGGTGTTGCGGCCCCAGATTTTGATCATTGTTGTTTCCTTCCCATGACTCTCAATTACTCTAGCTTGCGCGCCTCTTCCGGCAGCATGATCGGAATGCCGTCGCGGATCGGGTAAGCCAGCTTGGCCTTGCGCGAGATCAGCTCCTGCTTGGCGGCGTCATATTCCAGCGTGCTCTTGGTCAGCGGGCAGACCAGGATTTCCAACAGCTTGGGATCGACGCTTCCGGCAGGGCGGTCGGTAGGCGGGTTGGTTGGCATCAAAAGGCTCCCGGAGAATTCGCTGCGCTTATAGCACGGCGCGCGCGGCTACTGCAGCTGCGGCTCGCCCTCGGTATTCTTCTTGGCGAGCTCGATTTCGGTGATCGCCACCAGCAGTTCGGCGCGGGTTTTCAGATCCGGCGCCTCCAGCAGCGCCTGCTTTTCGGCCGCGCCATAAGGCGACATCATGGAGAGCGCGTTGACCAGCGCCTCGTTCGGCGCTTCGTCGATGCCTTCCCAGTCGGCCTGCAATTTGTTGGCCTTCATGAAGGCGCGCAGCGCTTTCAGCACCGCCTCGCGGTCGACCGCGTCCTCGCCCTTGCGCGCGACGAAGTCGTCGGTAAACGGCGCATAGGTGACGCGGCATTGCCGGTAGGCGGTTTTCACCGGCAATTCCTGCTCGATGCGGAAGCGCGACACGCCGGTGAGTTCGAGCAGATAGCGGCCGTCGCCGCTTTCGGTCAATTGCGTGATGCGGCCGACGCAGCCGACCGTGAACAGCGTCGGCTTGGCTTCGTTGCCGGCATGCACGGCGTCGGGCTGGATCATGCCGATCAGCCGGTGGCCGTCGCGCAAGCTGTCGTCCACCATGGCGAGATAACGCGGCTCGAAAATATTGAGCGGCATTTGCCCGCGCGGCAACAGCAATGCGCCCGGCAGCGGAAACACCGGGATAGTTCCGGGCAGATCGATCGGCCCGCGATATTGCGCGTTCATCGGCATTGTCGTTTCACTCCGCGAACCGTTGCCGCCGGTAACGCGAAAAATTCACGAAAACAAAATCGTCGACAGCTTCTTGCGGCCGTCGATGGTCGCCGGATCGGCGGCGCCCCAAGCCTCGAAGAATTGCACCAGCTGCTTGCGCGCGCCGTCGTCGTTCCATTTGCGGTCGCGCTTGACGATCGCGAGCAGATGATCGACCGCCTCGGCGCGCTGGCCCTTGGCGCTCAAGGCGGTGGCGAGATCGAAGCGCGCCTGATGATCGAGCGGATTGGCGGCGACCTTCTGTTGCAGTTCGTCGACCGGGCCGACCGCTTTGGCCTGCTCGGCGAGTTCGAGCGCGGCGCGCGCCGCCGCCACCGTCGCGTCATTGAGTTTAGCCTCCGGCACCAGCGCGAGCGTCTTCTTGGCCTGCTCGATATTGCCGGTGGCGACGTAACAACGCGCGAGACCGGCGAGCGCCGGGATGTTGCCGCTGTCTTCTTTCAGCAGCTGTCCGTAGAGATTGGCGGCTTCGGCCGCCTGGCCCGCGGCGAGCGCCTCGTCGGCGGTCTTGAGCAGATCTTTTTCTTCCGCGCCGATTTTGCCTTTGGTGACGCGCTCGAGAAACGCCATCACTTGGCTCTCGGGCAGCGCGCCCATGAATCCGTCCACCGGCTGGCCGTTGGAAAACGCGATCACCGCGGGGATCGACTGGATGCCCATCTGGCCGGGAATTTCCGGATGCTTGTCGATATCCATCTTGGCGAGTTTGACCTTGCCCTTGGCCGCCTTCACCGCTTTTTCCAGGATCGGCGTGAGCTGTTTGCACGGCCCGCACCACGGCGCCCAGAAATCCACCAGCACCGGCTGCTGCTTGGATTCCTCGATGACGTCCTTGATGAAGGTCTGCGTGGTCGTCTCGATGACCGCGTCGCCGGCCGTCGCCGTCGCTTCCCCGCCGTTTTCCAGCATTTGTCCTCGCCTTATTGCTTGCGCATGATCCTTGCCCAATTAAATGGGTCATCCGGCCGCCGATTGCAATTGGCTCAGCCGGCCTCGGCAACGCGCCCCGAAACCCGCTCGATGCGCGGGATATGGCCGGTGGCTTCGAGGAACTTCACCAAATCGGCGCGCGCAATCGCGGTGGTCATGGTGTTGATCAGCGGATGGTAGTTGAGGATGTCGTGCTCCATCATTGCGGCATCGAGCACGACGGTCACGCGGCCTTCGGTGTCGTTGATGGCGCCGAACGGCGTCACCGAGCCGGGCTCGACACCCCACACTTCGCGCAGCAAATCCGATGAGCCGAACGAGAACCGGCCATTGGCGCCCAGTTGCCGGTGCAAACTTTTAAGGTCGATCTCGGCGCTTTCCAGCGCGACCACCATGTAAATTGCGTGTTTCTTGTCGCGCAGGAACAGGTTCTTGGTGTGCCCGCCAGGCAGCTCGCCACGCAACCGCTTAGCCTGTTCGACCGTGAACACCGGCGGATGCGTGACCGTCGCATGCTTGATGCCGAGGCTGTCGAGATAAGCGAATAGCTGGTCGGGGGAATTCGGCATTATTGAACATTCCGGTCCGGATCGGTGTTAGTATGCAAGTGGGGTAACGCGGGCAACAAACGAGGTCCAAGATGAAACGCATCATTCTGGCCGCGGCCGCCGTGATCGCCGCCATTGCATTCAATGCGCCCGCGGCGCGGGCTTATGAAGCGCGCTGGTGCGGGGTCGTCGAGGTAGGCCGCAACAACAACTATTGGGATTGCCGGTACAATTCACTCGAGACCTGCGTCTCCTATGTGATCGCCGGGCTGCGCGGCTTTTGCAACGAGAACCCGAATTATACTGGCAGGTCAGTCCCGGTAAAAAAGACCCGGATGCGCCATAAGCGCCACGCTTCCTAAGCGTTAACCGCCCGGATTTGGCCGCAGTTGCCATGGGGCGGTGCTTGACGCTATAGGAACCCTCCTTGCGGCCGGTCTGGCGATTTCCGGCCGCATGTTAAGTACCTCTCGGATGCGGGTGTAGCTCAGGGGTAGAGCACGACCTTGCCAAGGTCGGGGTCGAGGGTTCGAATCCCTTCGCCCGCTCCAGCCTTCGCTCCTTGGCGTCGGCTCGGCGAGCCAGTAGAGTGCGAAGGTTGCCCGCGTAGTTTAGCGAAGGGGTTTTCAAAAATCTTGATCTTCAATACCCCGCCGCCAGCGCGCCGCGGGTGCGGTTGTCGGCGGCGCCGACATAGCCGTTGGGCGTCACTTCAATCGAATTCGCCGACGTGTGCGGCGCGGTCGGCACGATGTTGTGGCCGCGCGCCTTGAGCGCGTCGAGCACGGCGGGAGGAAAACCCGCTTCGGCGTATGTTTCATCCGGCTGCCATTGGTTATGCAGGCGCGGCGCGCTGACCGCCTCGGCAATGTTCATATTAAAATCGATCACGTTCATGATCACTTGCAGCACCGCGGTGATGATGCGGCTGCCGCCGGGCGAGCCGGTGACGAGGAACGGCTTGCCGTCTTTCAACACGATAGTCGGCGTCATCGACGACAGCGGCCGCTTGTTCGGCCCCGGCAGATTGGCGCCAAAGCCGACCAGGCCGTAAGCATTGGATGCGCCGGCCTTGGCGGTGAAATCGTCGAGCTCGTTGTTGAGCAGTACGCCGGTGCCGTCGGCGACCAGACCGAGGCCGAACGAAAAGTTGAGCGTATAGGTGTTCGACACCGCGTTGCCGTCGCGGTCGATGACGGAGAAATGCGTGGTGTTCTGCCCTTCGAACTGCGCCGGCATGCCGGGCTTGATATCGGCGGCCGGCGTCGATTTCTCGGTGATGTTCGCGCGCAAAGCGGCGGCGTATTTTTTCGACAGCAAACCGGCGATCGGCATTTTCACCGAGTCGGGATCGCCCATGTAAATAGCGCGGTCGGCATAAGCGCGCTTCATGGCCTCGATCATGTAATGGAACGCTTGCTCGCCGCGGCCGAGCTTGGCCAGATCGTAGCCTTCCAGGATGTTGAGCATCTCGATCAGATGCACGCCGCCCGATGACGGCGGCGGCATGGAGATGATGTCGTAGCCGCGATAGCTGCCGCGCACCACGGTGCGCTCGATCGCGCGGTAATTTTTCAGATCGTCCGCCGTCATGATGCCGCCGGCCTTGACCACGGCGTCGGCGATGAGCGTGGCGATGCGGCCTTGGTAGAACGCTTTCGGTCCGTCTTGCGCGATCGCCTGCAAGGTGTCGGCGAGATCGAACTGGATCAGCCGGTCGCCGGCCTGCAGTGGTTCGCCGCCGTTCTTCAAGAAAATATCCGACGACCAGCGCGCCAGCCGCTTTGGCGGCGTGCGGCAGCGCGTCCGCCACATTGTCCTCCACCGGAAAGCCTTGCTGCGCGAGAACGATCGCCGGCTGGATCAGATCGGCGAGCGTGAACTTGCCGGAGCCGTATTTCTCAAGCGCCATCGAAAGCCCGGCGACGGTGCCGGGCACGCCGACGCCGAGCCCTGAGTCGCGCGATTTCGCCGGATCGGGATTGCCTTTGTCGTCGAGGAACATGGTCGGCGTGGCGTTTGCCGGCGCGGTCTCGCGATAGTCGATGGCGATGTCGCGATTTTCTTTGGCGAGATGAATCACCATGAAGCCGCCGCCGCCGATATTGCCGGCGTTCGGATAGGTGACCGCGAGCGCGAAGCCGACCGCCACCGCCGCGTCGACCGCGTTGCCGCCGCGGTCGAGGATCTCCACGCCGATGCGGGCGGCGCGGCTCTCCTGCGCCACCACCATGCCGTTGTGGGCGAGGACCGGCGTTGACGGCGCAATGGCGGGCGCCGGTCGCAACCGGCGCGACTTGGGCAGTGGCGAAGGTAACGCTGACGAGGAAAGCGAGGAATTGCCGGCAGTATGCGTGTCATCGACTGGCTTTACATTCTTCCGTTCGTCCCCGCGGAAGCGGGGACCCAGTTCTTTTCAGTCTAGCTGGATTCCCGCTTCCGCGGGAATGAACGGAATACTGTGCCGCGCCCCGCAAGAAACTACCGCGCCTGCTCGTGATAAACCGTGTTCGGCCGCATGTCGGTGGCGGATGGCGACGCGGTTCGACATGTTGAAGAAGCCGGCGACCGCCGCGATGTCCCAGATGTCGCGGTCGGTGAAGCCGACGCGGCGCAGCTTTTCGCGGTCGCCGCCCTCCACGCTCCACGGCTGCGCGCTGAGCTTGACCGCGAAGTCGAGCATGGCGCGCTGGCGTTTGTTGAGCCGCGCCACGCGGTAGTTCATCACCAGGTGCTCGCCCAACAGCGGATTGCCGGAATATTGCCGCACCGCTGCGCCGTGCGCGGTGAGGCAGTAGTAGCAGCGGTTCTGCGACGAGACTGCGACCGCGATCATCTCGCGTTCAAGTTTCGATAGGCCCGGAATTGCCCAGCATCAGATCGTTGTACATGGCGACGAAAGTTTCCAGCTTTGCCATGTCGAAGGCGTAAGCCAGCAAGACATTGGGCACGAAGCCGAGCTTTTCCTGGCATTTCTTGAAATAGGCGGCCATCGCCGGCGAAAGTTTCACCGGATCGAGATTAAGCGCGATCACCGGAACGTCGTCGGCCACCGCCGGCGCTGGCTTGAGCATGACCGGCTTGAGCGTGGCCGGCTTTTGCGCCGGTCTTGCCGGCCGGGGCTTTCGACGCCCCGTTTTTGCCGCCCTTGATGGCGCGCAAAGCCGGTTTGCCCTTGGGCGGATTCTTGGATTGATTCTTGGAATGTTTCACGTGTGCCGCCTTACCGGCGGTTTTGACTGATTTATTGGCCTTAGCCATTGCCTCGCCCCGTGGATTTCATCGCCTAGAGGCCAAGACTACAATGTTCTGGACCCTTGCGATACGCGCGCGCGAGCCAGTTTTTACCTTTTATGTCAGCATCTTAAGGGTTCAAACCCACGCCGATTTGTGCCATCGTCAAGCTACCGTCACCAAATGGTGTGTTGCTCTCGACGCGCACGCGCGGAATGTGAAAACTCCACATCCGGCCTCGTCTTATTCCCGCAACCGGCTGCGAGGTTTCATTGTCACCGAACTTGGCCGTTGAACTTGCCGCCAGCAAGGAAGAGGTCGCCGCCCGCACCGCGATTGGTGAGGCCGGCGCAGCCTTGAGCGCCCGCCGCAAGGAAATTCCGGCCGATTTCTTGGCGCAGTTGTTCGGGCGCGCCGTGCCCGAAGATGTCGTGCGCTATGCGCCCGAGGATATGGCGCGGCTGGCCGAGCAGGCCTGGGATTTTATCGCCCAGCGCCCGCCCGGCGCACCGAAAATCCGCTGCGAGACCGTGCCGCTGCTGGCTTCGCCCGGCCGCAAGGCGATCACGGTGCTCGAGATCGTCAACGACGATATGCCGTTCTTGGTCGATTCGGTGATGGGCGAACTCGCCGACCGTCGGCTCGAGGTGCGGCTGGTGGTGCATCCGGTGTTCGGCGTGCAGCGCGACAACGGCAAGCTCAAAAGTTTCGGCGCGCCCGACGCCGCCGGCAATGCGCGCGAAAGCTTCATCTACATTCATATGGATGCGATCGACGATGCTGCGGTGTGCGGATCGATCGCCGCCGCGTTGCAGGGCATTCTCGGCGAGGTGCGGCTGGCCGTGCAGGACTGGCGGCCGATGCTCGACCGCGTCAACGGCATCGTCGATGAGTTGAAAACCAATCCGCCGCCGCTGCCGGTCGACGAGATCGCCGAGGCGGTGCAATTTTTGCAATGGCTGCTGGCCGACAATTTCACTTTCCTCGGCCTGCGCAATTACACCTTCGACGGTCACGCGCTCGCGCCCGATCACGGCAGCTCGCTCGGCATCATGCGCGACCGCGAGTTGAGGGTGCTCAAGCGCGGCAACGAGCTGCTCGAATACACGCCGGAGATCATGGCGTTCCTCAAAGAGCCGCGCCCGCTGATCATCGCCAAGGCCAATATCCACGCGCGCGTGCACCGGCGCGTCTATCTCGACTATATCGGCGTCAAGCGGTTCGATGCGTCCGGCAACCTGATCGGCGAACAGCGCATCATCGGGCTGTTCACCTCGACCGCCTATACGCGTTCGGCGCACGGCATTCCTTATCTGCGCCGTAAGCTGGCCGCGGTCGAGCAACGCGCCGGGTTCGATCCCGGCAGCCATTCCGGCAAGGCGCTGGCGAATGTGCTCGAGCATTATCCGCGCGACGAATTGTTCCAGATCGACGAGCAGACGCTCTACCGTTTCGCCATCGCCATTTTGCAGCTCGACGAGCGGCCGCGCGTGCGCGTGCTGGCGCGGCGCGACCGCTTCGACCGTTTCGTCTCGGTGATGGTGTTCGTGCCGCGCGAAAATTACGACAGCCAAATGCGCGTCAAGATCGGCGCCTATCTCGCCAGCGTTTTCCTCGGCCGGGTGTCGGCGTTCTATCCGTTCTTCCCGGAAGGGCCGCTGGTGCGCGTGCATTTCATCATCGGCCGCTCCGGCGGTGCGACGGCGGAAATCGAGCGCGCCACCTTGGAAGACGCAATAGCGGCCATCGTGCGCAGCTGGACCGATGGGCTTTCCGATGCGCTGGCGCTGGTCAATCCGCCGGCCAAGGCGCACGAATTGCTGGCGCGCTACCGCGACGCCTTTTCGGCCGGATTCCACGAAGCCTATTCGCCGCAGCAGGCCGCCAACGACATCCGCGTCGTCGAATCCTTGAACGAGCAGCGCCCGCTCGGCGTCGATTTCCATCATCGGCTGGAAGAAGAGCAGCGCAATGTCGGCTTGAAAATCTGGAGCCTGAGCCGTCCGCTGCCGCTGTCGGAGCGCGTGCCCGTTCTGGAAAACATGGGCTTCCGCGTGGTGGACGAGCGCACCTATCGCATCGCGCCCAAAGGCGAAGACGGCCGCGAAGCCTGGTTCCACGACATGCTGCTGGAAGAACGCGACGGCGGCATGATCGCGCTCGACCGTCTCAAGGCCGGGCTGGAGGCCGCCTTCCTGATGGTGATGCGCGGGCTGGCCGAGAACGACGGCTACAACGCGCTGACATTATCCGGCGGCTTGATGTGGCGCGACGTCGCGCTGATCCGCACGCTGTCGCGCTTCCTGCGCCAGCTCCGCGTGCCGTACTCGCAGGATTACATGTGGGCGACGCTGGTGAAACATGCCGGCATCGCCGCCGATATCGCCGCGCTGTTTCACGCGCGCTTCGATCCGCGCGAGCAGGACAAGCGCGTAGGAAATGAAAAAGAAATCGGCGAGCGCATCGAGGGTTTGCTCGGCGAGGTGCAAAGCCTGGACGAAGACCGCATCCTGCGCCTCTTCGTCAATGCCGTGCAGTCGGCGATCCGCACCAATTTCTATCAGACCGGCAAGGACGGCCAGCCCAAGCCGCTGATCGCCATCAAGTTCGAGAGCGGCAAGATCACCGACATGCCGCTGCCGCGCCCGCTCTATGAGATCTTCGTCTATTCGCCGCGCGTCGAAGGCGTGCATATGCGCTTCGGCAAAGTCGCGCGCGGCGGCATCCGCTGGTCGGACCGGCCGCAGGATTTCCGCACCGAGGTCTTGGGCCTGGTGAAGGCGCAGCAGGTCAAGAACGCGGTGATCGTGCCGGTCGGCGCCAAAGGCGGCTTTGTGCCCAAGCTGATGCCGAAGGCCGCCACGCGCGAACAAATTCAGGCCGAGGGGATCGCCACCTACAAGCTGTTCATCTCCACGCTGCTCGACATCACCGACAATATCGGTCCCGACGGCAAGATCATCCCGCCCGATTGCGTCGTGCGGCACGAGGGCGACGATCCCTATCTCGTGGTCGCCGCCGACAAGGGCACCGCCACTTTCTCCGACATCGCCAACGAACTTTCTGATCCAGCACGATTATTGGCTGGGCGATGCTTTCGCTTCCGGCGGCTCGGCCGGTTACGACCACAAGGTCATGGGCATCACCGCGCGCGGCGCCTGGGAAGCGGTGAAGCGGCATTTCCGCGAGATGGATATCGATATCGGCGTCACGCCGTTTTCAACCGTCGGCGTCGGCGACATGTCGGGCGACGTGTTCGGCAACGGCATGTTGCGCGAGGACACCACGAAATTGGTGGCGGCTTTCGATCATCGCGACATTTTCATCGATCCCGATCCGGACACGAAGGCGAGCTTTGCCGAGCGCAAGCGGCTGTTCGCACTGCCGCGCTCGAGCTGGCAGGACTACGACAAGAAGCTGCTCTCGAAAGGCGGCGGCATCTATCCGCGCCAGCTCAAGCAAATCCAGCTGTCGCCGGAGGCGCAGAAATTGTTCGGCGTTCCCGAAGCGGTGACGCCGCAGGCGCTGATGAAGGCGATCCTGAAAGCGCCGGTCGATCTGTTGTTTTTCGGCGGCATCGGCACTTATGTGCGCGCGGCAACCGAAGCCGACGAGGCCGCCGGCGACCGCGCCAATGACGCCATCCGCGTCACCGGCGGCGATCTGCGCTGCAAGGTGATCGGCGAGGGCGCCAATTTGGGCATGACCCAGCGCGGCCGCATCGAGGCGGCGCTTAACGGCGTCCGCCTCAACACCGACGCCATCGACAATTCCGCCGGCGTCAACACCTCCGACGTCGAGGTCAATATCAAGATCGCGCTCAGCCCGTTGGTCCGCTCCGGCGCGCTCAAGATCGAGGCGCGCAACAAGCTGTTGATCGAGATGACCGACGAGGTCGCGCGGCTGGTGTTGCGCAACAACTATCAGCAGACGCTGGCGCTGTCCTTGGCGCAGCGGCGCGGGCTGGAGGATCTCGGTTTCCAGCAGCGCCTGATGCAGACGCTGGAAATGCACGGCCAGCTCGACCGCGCGGTGGAATTCCTCCCCGACGAGATCGCGCTCGCCGACCGGCGCAAGCGCAGCCTGGCGCTGACGCGGCCGGAGCTTGCCGTGCTGCTGGCCTATGCCAAGCTCACGCTTTATTCCGAATTGCTCGATTCGACCGTGCCGGACGATCCTTATTTGGGCCGCGAGCTCGGCCGCTATTTCCCCAAGGAAATGTCGGAGCGCTACGACGAGGCGCTGCACGCGCACCGCCTGCGGCGCGAGATCATCGCCACGCAGCTGACCAATTCGATGATCAATCGCGGCGGCTCGACGTTGATCGTGCGCATCGCCGACCAGACCGGTGCCGCGCCCGCATCCATCGCCGCGGCTTTCGCCGCCGTGCGTAATAGTTACGGCATGATCGAACTCAACGGCGAAATCGACGGGCTCGACAACAAGATTTCCGGCAAGACCCAGCTCGATCTCTACGCCGCGGTGCAGGATTTGCTGCTCGACCGGCTGGTCTGGTTCCTGCGCAATGTCGATCTGCATCAGGGCCTGGACAAAATCGTCGCGCATTATCGCGAGGGCATCGCGCAAGTGGCGGCGGCACTCCCCGCGCGCGCTGTCGAAGCAGGCGACCGCCGCGCGCGAGGCGCGGGTGGCGGATTTCGTCAAAGGCGGCGTGCCCGAGGAGCTGGCGCGCCGCATCGCCAGCCTGACGGTGCTCAAAGCCGCGCCCGACATCGTGCTGGTGGCGGACCGCGCCAAGAAACCGGTGGGCGAAGTGACCGCGACTTATTTCGCGACCGAAGCCTTCTTCCAGCTCGACCGCGTCGCCAATGCGGTGCCGGGCATCGTGGTGTCGGATTATTTCGACCGCCTGGCGCTCGACCGCGCGCTCGATTCGATCGGCGACGCGGAGCGCCGGCTCACCGCCGCCATGGTCGGCAACGGAATTGCCGGCGCCGGCGCGGTGGACGAATGGGTCAAGCCGCGCCAGGCCGAAGTCGAACGCATCCGCACGGCCATTCACGAGATCGCCGGCTCGGGGCTGACGCTGTCGAAGCTTTCGGTGGCGGCGAGTTTGCTGGGCGATTTGGCGCGGGAGTACGCTTACCCTCCTGAACGCGCCACCCGTCGCTGCTGCGCTCCAGCCACCCTCCCCCGCGGGGAGGGTAAGCAGGTCAATGCCTGAAATGCCGCGTGCCGGTGAACACCATCGCCACGTTATGTTCGTCGGCCGCCGCGATCACCTTGTCGTCGTTGACCGAGCCGCCGGGCTGGATCACCGCGGTGGCGCCGGCTTCGATCGCCACTAACAGACCGTCCGGGAACGGAAAGAACGCATCGGAGGCGACCACCGAGCCTTTGGTCAGCGGCTCCTTCAACTTCAATTCCTTCGCGGCGTCTTCGGCTTTTCGGGCGGCGATGCGCGCGGCATCGACCCGGCTCATTTGCCCGGCGCCGATGCCGACGGTGGCCAGCCCCTTGGCATAGACGATGGTGTTCGACTTCACGTGCTTGGCGACGCGGAAGGCGAAACGCAAATCGGCCAATTCCTTTTCGCTCGGCGCGCGTTTGGTGACGGTCTTTAATTGCATGTCGTCCACCACCGCGTTGTCGCGCGATTGAACGAGCAGCCCGCCGGCCACCGATTTCACCGTCAGGCCTTGGCTCGCGCGGATCGGGCAGGCCGCCGGCGAGCAGCAGCCGCAAATTCTTTTTCGCAGCGATGATCTTGATCGCCTCGTCGCTGGCGTCCGGCGCGATGATGACTTCGGTGAAAATCTCGGTGATGGCTTTGGCCGCCTCGGCGTCGAGCGTGCGGTTGAGCGCGACGATGCCACCGAAGGCCGAAGTCGAATCGCAGGCCAGCGCTTTTTTGTAGGCGTCGACCAGGCTCGCGCCTTCCGCCACGCCGCACGGATTGGCGTGCTTGACGATGACGCAAGCCGCCGTGCGCTTGGCGTCGAACTCGGCGATGCATTCGTAAGCGGCGTCGGTGTCGTTGATGTTGTTGTAGGAAAGCTGCTTGCCTTGCACCTGACGCGCGCTGGTGACGCCGAAGCGTTCAGCCCCGCCGCGATAGAACGCAGCGCTCTGGTGCGGGTTCTCGCCGTAACGCAGCGCCTCGATCAATTTGCCGCCGAAGGCGCGGTAGCTCGGCGCCTCGTCGTGCAGCGTTTCGGCGAACCAGTTGGAGATCGCCGCGTCATAAGCCGCGGTGCGCGCGTAGGCCTTTGCCGCCAGTTTCTGCCGCAGCTCGAGCGAGGTCATGCCGGCGTGTTGCGAAAGCTCGGCCAGCACCGCGGCATAATCCTCCGGCTCCACCACCACGGTGACGGCGGCGTGGTTCTTGGCGGCGGCGCGGATCATCGCCGGCCCGCCGATGTCGATGTTCTCGATGCAGTCGTCGAACGAGGCGCCTTTGGCGACCGTCGCCTCGAACGGATAGAGGTTCACCACCAACAGATCGATCGGCTTGATGTGATGCTGCGCCATGGCGGCGTCGTGCTCTTTGTTGCCGCGCACCGCCAGCAGGCCGCCATGCACTTTCGGATGCAGCGTCTTGACGCGGCCATCCATCATTTCGGGAAAGCCGGTCAGGTCGGCGACGTCGATCACCTTGAGACCGGCATCCTTCAGCGCCTTGGCGGTGCCGCCGGTGGAGACCAGCTCGACATTGTAGCCGGCCAGTTCGCGCGCGAATGCCGCCAGCCCGGTCTTGTCGGACACCGACAGCAAAGCGCGGGTGATGCGGCGCGGGTGGCTGGTCATCGCAAACGACTCTCTGCTCTCACGAGAGCGCCGGTAGCATGAATCGCGGTCGCGTTAAACTCGAGCGCCATTCACAGCGGCAATTCCGGCTCCTCCGTCCGGGCGGGGCGGGCGCTCGCCGCCGCCGGCGGGCTGTGCTGCAGGGTCCAGCGCACCGCCCGCTGGCTGCGGGCCTTGCCGTAGATCACGATCTGCACGGCGCGGCGCGGGCCGTCGGGGCCGGCCAGGTACACGCTTTCCTCGACCTCCACCGGCTCGCCATAGCTGTGGAAGGTCCACAATTCCTTGTCCGGCAGCAGCAGGATGACGCCGCGGCCGTCGGCCAGCCGGTTGGCCTTGATCGCCGGATGCAAATGAAAGCGGATGGCGTATTCGTCGGCGGCGCGCGCAGGGATCGCGCGGCCATCGGCCGGCGTGAATGAATCCTCGCCGTCGAGCATGCGCCCGTCGCCGCTGAGCGCGACAAGCCTTGTATGGATCACGCCATAGGCCTTGGCGTAGCCGTCGTGCGAGGCGAGCAGGCGCACGCCGTCGGCGATCTCCTCGCGCGTGATGCGCAGATCGTGCGGGCCGGCGACGATCGGCGTGCCCGAGAGCAGCCGGCGGAAGACGCGCGAGGTCGAGGAATTCGCAAGACGATTTGTCGTTGAAGGTGACGGTCGAATGCGCCGGCGTTGCGCGCGCCACCTGCCGCCAGTTCTCTTTGTTGACCGCCGGCATGCCGCAATTGACCACCAGCCGGTGCGTCTTCCACGACAGTTCGAATGAAAGACATCCGGCATGCGCCTCCTGGCTTAACGCCATCGGCGGCGGCCGTCCGGTATCCATCAGCAGCGCGGTGTGGCCCGCTTCCATGCGCTGATAGCCGGAATGCGGCGCGTTCGACACCGGCGTGCCGCGCGCGTCGTCATAAGCGAGCACGGTGGCGAGCCGGTCGACCGCCGTCGGCCCCATGCCGTTGAACTGCGCGAAATTGCCGTCGGCGTGGCGGAAGAAGCGCAGCATCGGCATCATGCGGTCGATGGCGTTGTTGAGCGCCGACGGCGGCGGCAGGCTGCGCGCGGAAAACAATTGCCGCAGCGGCAACAGGTCCATCAGCAATTCGATCAGCGCGCCGGGGTTGCGGCTGATATGGCCGCCGTCGGGCAAGATCTGCTTGCGCAGCTCGTCGACCAGCCGCCGCCCATCGCGCGGTCAGGTGACCGGACTGACCCTGCAAGCACAGCGTGGCGTAGTTGAGCGCGATCATCGCTTGCAGCCGCGGCAGCCCGTCGCGCGACTGGTTGAGCGAGCGGCGCAGATAGCGCACCTGCCGCGACAGGCTGCGGATGAAGCGGCGATAGAATTTTGCATCGGCGTCTTGCAGCAGGAACGGCGCCTGGCTGAGCCAGCAGACGATGCGGCGCGACAGAATATCGAGCCGCCAGCCGGTGGCGTGCCAGCCGCCTTGCAGACTGATCCAGTCTTCGATCAGCGAGCGGGCATTGGCGCGGGTGATGGCCGAGTCGGCGGCGCGCAAATGGCGCAGCCAGGAAAAATTCAGCAGGATGACCGCCCATTCGTCGGACGGCGGCGTCATTTCAAAGGGCGATCGGCGGTCGCAGATCACGACCTTGCCGGCGAAGGCGAAACGCCCGGCATAGATTTCGCCGGCGCGGGTGGCGTCGGCGGTGCGCAGATCCTGCGGCGCGATCACCAGCCGGTCGGTTTTGCCGGAGCCGAATTGCCAGCGCAGCAGCGGGTGCGTGTTGATGCTGCCGATCAGACTGCGGAATGCGCGGCGTCCGATAAGCACGGAGAGCTTTAACCGCTCCGCGATCGATACCCGCATCATCAAGGCGCTCATCCCCAGCGGCGCGGCCCGATTTCCGCGCACCGGCCCCACGATAGCGAAGGGCAGGCGGCAGGGCCAATATGCGTTTGCTATGCGGCGATTTAGACCGCATGCCGCTTAAGCCGGGCGGCATAGAAACCGTCGAGCCCGCCCCAGCCTGGATCGGGATCGGGCAAATGCAGCGGCAGCGTGCGCAGGTCGCCCGCGGCGCTGATGAATTCGGCGTGGCCGGAGAGTTCCTGCGCGCGTCACCGGCACGCGCGCGACACGCTTATCGCGCTCAAGCAAAGCGGCGATCTGCTGCTCGGCTTCCTCCGGTTCCAGCGAACAAACGCAATAAACCAGCGTGCCGCCGGGCCGCACCAGCTCCACCGCGCGGTCGAGCAGGCGCAGTTGCAACGCGGTGAGCGCGCCGAGATCGGCTTCGCTCTTGAGCCAGGGCACGTCGGGATGGCGGCGGATGGTTCCGGTCGAGGAACAAGGCGCGTCGAGCAGCACGGCGTCGAACGGTTCCGCCTTGCCACTCGAGCACGTCGGCGGCGACGGTTTGCGCTTGCAGCGACAGCCGCGTCAGGTTCTCGGCGACGCGATTGAGCCGCGTGGCCGAGCGGTCGACCGCGGTGACGTTGGCGCCGGCAAAAGCCAATTGCGCGGTCTTGCCGCCGGGCGCCGCGCACAGGTCGGCGACGCGAAGTCCACGCACATCGCCGAGCAGGCGCACGGGAAGCGATGCCGCCGCGTCCTGCACCCACCAGGCGCCTTCGTTGAAGCCCGGCAAAAGCGCGATCGAGCCTTGCGCCTGCGTGCGCACGGTTCCGGTCGCCAGCACGCGGCCGCGCAGCCGCTCGGCCCAGGATTCCGCGTCCTGCTTGACGGTGAGATCGAGCGCCGGCTCGTGGCCGTTGGCTTCGGCGATCGCGCGCGCGATGTCGGCGCCGTAGGTCTTCTTCCAGCGCGTCAGCAGCCATTCCGGTGTGTCACGTGAAACACGGTTGCCAAGCGCCTTGGTTCCGCTCTGCGCCACCCGGCGCAGCACGGCATTGACCAGTCCGGCATAGCGCGCCGCCTTGCGGTCGGCTTGCGCCAGGCGCACCGACAGATCGACGGCGGCATGGTCGGGCACGTCGAGCCATAATATTTGCGCGGCGCCGATCAGCAGGATGGTCTCAGTGCGCGGCGCGTCGGCGGGAAATCCCTTTTCGAGAAAACCGCCGAGCAGATGGCGCAAGGTGCCGAGCCGGCGCAGCACGGTCGCCACCAGGCGGCGCATCAGCGCGCGGTCGCGGTCGGGCAGCGCCGCGAGGCCTGGATGGGCGCCCTTGCCGGAGAGTTGCTCGTCGAGCGCGATGCGACGCCGCAGCACGCCGTCGAGAATGTCGGCGGCGATCCTGCGGGCGGTCAGGCCGGGCACTTCCGGCTGGGGTGAGGTGCGCGCGCGCGCCATGGCTCACGATCATTGCCATGAATTGTGTCGAGGTCGCGAATCTGGGGCGTGAATTCCGCCAAGGCCGCACAGGTTTAGGCGGCGGCCGGGATGCGCGACGATAGAAGAATCTGCAGCTGCCACCTCAGATTGCGCTTGCGCGAATCGTCTTTGGGATGTAATCCCTAGGCCCATGTTCCTAACGCTGAAATCCTTTGCCCATCCCGCGCGCGGCGGCGCGCTGCTGTTGACGGCCGCAGCCTTCGCTGCCGGCCTCACCGCCGGCGTGCTGATCGCGCCCAGCGGCGCCGGCCGCGTCAGCGATGCGGCGGCGGCGGTTGAAACGCGCCCGCCGGTATCCGCGCTGCGCACCGGCCATCCGGCCGAGGTGTTGCGCGTGATCGATGGCGACACTTTCGAAGCGCGGGTGCGCATCTGGCCGGGCATGGACGTCACCACCAAAGTGCGCTTACGCGGCATCGACGCGCCGGAAATGCGCGCGCGCTGCGAGGACGAGCGGGTGATGGCGCTGGCCGCGCGCGATGCGCTGGCCCGGCTGCTGGCGCAAGGCTCGGTCGGCGTCACGGGTGTGGGCCAGGACAAATATGGCGGCCGCGTCGATGCCGATGTGTCGACGGCCGGCACGTCCGATGTTTCCGCCGCCATGCTCGACGGCGGTTACGCGCGCGCCTATTCAGGCGGCAAGCGGCAGAGCTGGTGCGGCTGAACTAAAATCTCTTACGGCAGCACGAACACGTCGGTGCCGACCGGCGTGCGGCGATAGAGATCCATGATGTCGGCGTTGTGCATGCGGATGCAGCCGTGCGAGACGAAGCGGCCGACCGAATCCGGATTATTGGTGCCGTGGATGCCGTAATTGCCGTGGTCGAGGCCCATGGCGGCGGCGCCCATCGGATTGCGCGGATCGCCGGGCGGGATCACGCCGGGGATGGCCGGATTGGCGCGCCAGATATCGTCGGGCGGGCTCCAGGCCGGACGCAAGAATTTCTCCTTCACGCGGGCGTGGCCCTGCCAGGCCATGCCGGCTTTGCCTACGCCGACCGGATAACGGATCGCGCGGCCTTCGCCGAGCACATAATAAAGTTCGCGTTGATGCGTGATGATCACGATGCTGCCGGCACGGTAGCCGCTCGAGAAGCCGACCGTGTCGCCCGCCGATGCGCCGAACGAAATGCCCGCCAGCAGCGCGCCGGCAAGCAGGCCCGTCAGCCAAGGCTGCGAAAAAAATTTCATTGCTCGACGATGACCGGCGTGCCGACCGCGACCAGCGAATAGAGCTCGCGGATGTCGCTGTTAAACATGCGGATGCAGCCGTGCGAGACGAAGCCGCCGATCGATGACGGCCGGTTGGTGCCGTGGATGGCGTATTCGCCGCCGCGCAGCGTGAGCGCTGCCGCGCCCATCGGATTATGCGGCGAGCCGCCGGGAATGACCGGCGCATTGCGCCCGCGCGCGATCTCGGGCGGCGCCTGCCAGGCCGGCTGAATGAATTTGCCTTCGACGCGCGCGCTGCCGGTCCATTGCATGCCGGCTCGGCCGACGCCGACCGGGAAACGCAGCGCGTGGCCTGGGATCGATCACATAATAGAGCCGCCGCTCGCTGGTCTTGATGACGATGGTGCCGGGACGAAAGCCCGATATCGGCACGATGTCGCGGGTGGCCGAATGCGCCGCCGCGATCAGCAGCACAAACGCCGCCATGATGGCGACAAACAGCGCCGTACGCTTGAGAACCAAAGACATGCACAAAGCCCGCAACAGTTAACGCCGGCAATCATAATGCGGGCGGCGCGCGGTGACTGGGAAAGCTCGAAGTAAAGTAAATGGTGGTTAAAAGGCCCGTCATTGCAGCGGCGACGGCCGCCGCTATTTGCCTTCCGCCATCGCGCGCAATTTGCGCTTGCCCACGTCCGCCTGTTCGCCGGCCTTGGCGGCATCCTCCATCAAGGCAGCCAATTTCGCGCGCACGTCCGGGCTATTGACGGTGAGGTTATTGCCCTGGAACTGGATGGCGTCGCGGTGCTCGTCGAGATAAGCCGCGAGCGCTTCGATCGGCGGCAAAGACTTGTTGATCATCGGCAGCAGCTCGCGGAAGACCCGCGCCGGCAGGGTCACCATGCGCACGTAGGCTGTATCGTAGACGCGTTTGAGATCGGCCGGCTGGTGCAAGCGCTTTGCGCGCGGCGTCGGCTCTGGCTTCGTCCGCATCGAGCGTGGCCATCATCTTGGTCATGCCGCTTTTGAGCACCGGAATAATGGCGCGCTTGTCGGCGAGTTCGGCCAGCGTGCGCGGCGTGCTGATCTGCATGGCGCGGGCGAGATCGCCGGAAATGGCGTTGTTCAGGTCGTGATGGAAGCCGTTCATGATGCGGTATTGGTCGGCATAGGGGCCGAAGTCGGCGATGTCCTTGTCCGACATGATCGGAATGTGCAGGCCCGGCTTGTCGATGATGCGGGTTTGCAGGAATTTGATGAAAGCCTGGCGCTGCTGCGGCTCGTTGTCGAAGCAGGCGGCGGTGCAAAGCGCCATCAGCACGACGGCGGCGAAGGCGAAAGCGCGGCGGCTCAAGAGCCCCGTCGCCATTTGCGGCACTGGTGATCATGAATTCCCCTTCGGACGCGTTGCGGCCTGCCTTCTCGTAACCGGCAGACATAAGACGCATCTGAGGGGGAAATGGTTCAAACGATCGAGGCCGGCATTTCAATAAAATGCCGGCCTCGTTATCGGGTGCAGAGCGGCTTTAAGCGCCCGCCTTGGCCGCCCGTTTGTTCTGCCGGTTGTTGACCAGATCGTCGACCACGGCCGGATCGGCCAGCGTCGAGGTGTCGCCGAGATTGCCGAATTCGTCCTCGGCGATCTTGCGCAAGATGCGGCGCATGATCTTGCCGGAGCGCGTTTTCGGCAGACCCGGCGAGAACTGGATCAGATCGGGCGAGGCGATCGGGCCGATCTCCTTGCGCACCCACTGCACCAGTTCCTTGCGCAGCTCCTCGGTCGGCTTCTCGCCGGCCATCAAGGTGACATAGGCGTAGATGCCCTGGCCCTTGATGTCGTGCGGATAGCCGACGACGGCGGCTTCCGACACTTTCGGATGCGCGACCAGCGCGCTTTCCACTTCGGCGGTGCCGAGGCGGTGGCCGGCGACGTTGATCACGTCGTCGACGCGGCCGGTGATCCAGTAATAGCCGTCGGCGTCGCGCCGGCAGCCGTCGCCGGTGAAGTACTTGCCGGTATAGGCGGAGAAATAGGTGTCGACGAAGCGCTGTGGTCGCCATAGACCGTGCGCATCTGGCCCGGCCAGGAATCGGCGATGCACAGATTGCCGCTGGCGGCGCCTTCCAGCACCTTGCCTTCGGCATCGACGATTTGCGGGATGACGCCGAAGAACGGCTTGGTCGCCGAGCCGGGCTTGAGTTTGGTCGCGCCCGGCAGCGGCGTAATCAGAATGCCGCCGGTCTCGGTCTGCCACCAGGTGTCGACGATCGGGCAGCGGTCCTCGCCGACCACGTGGTAATACCACTCCCAGGCTTCCGGATTGATCGGCTCGCCGACGGTGCCGAGCAGGCGCAAAGATTTGCGCGAGGTCTTCTTCACCGGATCGTTGCCGCCCTGCATCAGCGCGCGGATCGCGGTCGGCGCGGTGTAGATGATGTTGACCTTGTGCTTGTCGCACACTTCCCAGAAGCGCGAGGTGGTCGGATAATTGGGAACGCCCTCGAACATCATGGTGATGGCGCCGTTCGAAAGCGGGCCATAGACGATGTAGCTGTGGCCGGTGACCCAGCCGACGTCGGCGGTGCACCAGTAGATGTCGCCGTCGTGATAGTCGAACACGTATTGATGCGTGATCGAGGTGTAGAGCAGATAGCCGCCGGTGGTGTGCAGCACGCCTTTCGGTTTGCCGGTCGAGCCCGAGGTATAAAGAATGAACAGCGGATCCTCCGCGCTCATCTCCTCGCACGGGCAATCGGCGGCAACCGTCTTGGCGACCTCGTCGTAATAGACGTCGCGGCCGTCCTTCATGTTCACTTTGGCGCCGGTGTGGCGCACGACGATGACCGACTTCACGCCGCCGGCCTTGTCGCAGGCGGCGTCGGTGTTCTCTTTGAGCGGAATCTTGCGGCCGCCGCGCACGCCTTCATCGGCGGTGACGATGCAGGTGGAGGTGCAGTCCGAGATGCGGCCGGCGAGCGAATCCGGCGAGAAGCCGCCGAACACCACCGAATGCACGGCGCCGATGCGCGCGCAGGCGAGCATCGACACCGCCGCTTCCACGATCATCGGCATATAGATGGTGACGCGGTCGCCCTTCTTGACGCCGCGCGCCTTCAGCACGTTGGCGAATTTGCACACCTCGGCGTGCAGCTGCTTATAGGTGAGTTTCTTGTCGACCTTGGGGTCGTCGCCTTCCCAGATGATGGCGGTCTGGTCGCCGCGCTTCTTCAGATGGCGGTCGACGCAGTTGTAGGCGACGTTGAGGGTGCCGTCCTCGAACCATTTGATCGAGACGTTATGCGGGTCGTAGGAAGTGTTCTTGACCTTGGTCGAACTGCTTGATCCAATCGATGCGCTTGGCCTGCTCGCCCCAGAACGCCGTTCGGGTCCTTGATCGATGCCGCGTACATGGCCTCGTACTTGGCCTCGTCGGCATAAGCGCGCTTCTTCCAGTCGGCCGGAACGTCATAAATCTTGTCGGACATGGCACTATCCTCCCTGCTCCCGCGGTTGTCCCCGCGGGCGCGTTTTTTTGAAAGCTTTGACCTATTATGCGACGGGGTTCCCGTCACCGACAAGGCGCGCAAGGCCCCACTTTGGGTGGGGTCTTAAACCCCCCAGCCGCCGATAATCGCGCCCATCGCCAGCAGCACCAGCAGCCAATGGCCGCCGTCGATCCAGATCAGCGCCGGTTTGCGCATGGCGAAGACGTTATTGACGACCAGCGTGGTGATGACGAAGCCGGCCCACACGAAAGCGGCCGAGATCAGCCCGCCCTTCAAGGTCACTGCGCCAATATGACCGATCAGCCCGGCCAGCACCCAGGCCATGGCCAAATCGGCGCCGAGCGCGATGATCAGCGGCCAGGGCGGCGCGCCCTTGCCGTGGTGTTTGCGGATCATTTTGGTGGTGAAGCCGTGCGCCTTTTTCCACGGCGCGGCCAGCAGGCGGTACCACACCCCGCCGAGCCCGAAGCCGACGAGACCGGCCACCAGGCATGGCCCAGTAGTTGTATCCCTGCGAAGGTCATGTGTGCCAATTCCTCTCCCATCTTGACACACGATCTTCCATTCATCCGCCGTCACCGGCTGCACCGACAGCCGCGTGTTGTTGATCAAGATCATCGCTTTGAGCTTCGGCTCTTTCTTGACGTCCTCGATCGTCACCGGCTTGCGCAGCGGCTCGATGGCTTTGACATCCACCACCACCCAGGGCTCGCCCGGTTTGGCGCTGGGGTCGGGATAGGCTTCGCGGATCACTTCGACGATGCCGACAACTTCCTTGCCGACATTGGAGTGATAGAAGAAGGCGCGGTCGCCCTTTTTCATTTTCATGAGATTCAGCTTGGCTTGGTGATTGCGCACGCCCGACCAGGCTTCGCCGGCGGCGCCCTTGGCCACCTGTTGCGTCCACGACCACGAGTTGGGTTCCGATTTCATCAGCCAATAAGCCATCGCGCTGTCATCCCATGGTGCGGAAAATTTCCGCCGTGACTTGATAGCGCAGCGGTTTGCCCGCCTGCCATGCTTCGAACTCCTCAATCGCACAATCGGCGAGCCGGACGACCTCGTGCCCGGTGGTGCCGCCGATATGCGGACTGATAATGACATTGGGCAGCCGCCAGAGTTCCGAATCCGATGGCGGCGGTTCCGGCGAGGTCACGTCGAGCAGCGCGGTGAGATCGGGACGCTCTTTAAGCACCGCGATCAGGTCTTCCTCCACGACTTGCGCGCCGCGTCCGGTGTTGATGAAGGTCGCGCCCTCGCGCAGGCTCTCGAACAGCTTGCGGCCGAGGACGCCGCGCGTCGTCGGCAGATCGGGGATGTGATTGCTGACGATATAGGATTTGCGGAACAGGTCTTCGAGCGATGCCGGCGTCACGTCAAGTTCGGCCGCGCGTTCCTTGGTCAGAAACGGATCGTGCGCGATCACCTGGAGCGGATAATCGCGCAACTTCTTGCGCAGCAGCGACCCGATATAGCCGAGACCGATCAGGCCGACGGTCTCGTTCATGACGCCGGGCCGCCAGTATTTCTTGGCGTCGAAAGTTTTCGTCTCGCGGTATTGCCGCACGGTGCGAAAATAGCCGCGCAGGCTCAGCAGAATTTGCGACAGGCACATTTCGGCCGGCGGGATGGCGTTGATCGCCCAGGCGCTCATGAGGATGATGCCGTTGTCGATCAGGCTTGGCGCGAAGGCCTTCACGTTGCCGGCGGCGTAGAACACCGCTTTCAGCTTCGGCAATTTGGCGCGCTGGGCGGCGGTGAAATTCATCATGCCCCAGGTCGCGAAGATCACCTCGATATCCGACAGATGCGGCGCATGCTCGTCGAAATTGCCGGCGTGAATGACGTGCGGATAAAGATCGGTGAGCGCAGCGATTCGTTCGCGCCGGCCTTGCCCGAAAACCTCGCCTTCGAGAGCGGACGGATAATTGTAGAACAACGCGGCCTTAGGTTTACTCATCGGCGCTTCATTCCCCGCGAATCGGGCGCGTGAGCAGCGACTCGATCGCCGCATCGACGCTCACTTTGCCGGCGAGCAAAGCTGCGACCGCGGCGGAAATCGGCATCTCGACGTTTTTGGCGCGCGCCATTTCCAACAGCACCGGCGCGGTGAACACGCCTTCGGCCAATTTGCCCGCGTCCGGCTTTTGGCCTTTGCCGAGCGCGACGCCGCAGGAAAAATTGCGCGACTGCGGGCTCGAGCAAGTGAGGATCAGATCGCCGAGGCCCGATAGACCCGTGAGCGTTTCCGCCCGCGCGCCGAATGCCTTGCCGAAACGCGTCAGCTCGGCAAAGCCGCGCGTCACCAGTGCCGCCGATGCGCTGGCGCCAAGCCCGCGCCCGGTGACAATGCCGGCGGCAATCGCCAGCACGTTCTTGGCGGCGCCGCCGATCTCGACGCCGCGCACGTCGTTCGAGTGATAGGGCCGGAACGTCGCCGAGGCGATGGCTTGCGCCAGTTCGCCGGCGAGTTTGCCGTCGCTTGCCGCGAGCGTCACCGCCGTGGGCATCCCACGCGCGACATCGGCGGCGAAACTCGGGCCCGATAGAATCGCCGGCACGGCTTTCGGCGCGCATTCGGCGATGATGTCGCTCATGAATTTGTGCGTGCCGGCCTCGATGCCCTTGGCGCAGGCGATCAGCGGCATTTTGTCGGGCACGGTTTTCGCCAACGAAGTGCAGACCGAGCGCAGCGCCTGCGCCGGCACCACCAGCAGGATCGCGTCGCTTTTCGCGGCGTCGCCGAGATCGCGCGTAACTTTGATGGCGTCGTCGAGCTTCACGCCCGGCAGGAAGCGGCTCTCGCGTTTGCCGGCGAGATGCTCGGCGTTGCCGGCGTCGAATTCCCACAAGGTCACATCGCGCCCGGCGCGCGCGCAGGTCAGCGCCAGCGCGGTTCCCCAGGCGCCGCCTCCGAGCACGGAAATTTTTTGAATTGGTCATGTCGGCGCCACCGACCGCGATAGGGCGCCGCCGGCCGCACGCCGGTGACCTTCGTCGAGCGGCCAGCGCGCGCGCGGCGCGACATCGATCGTATCGGTGAGGCCCATCGCCAGACGCTCGCAGCCGGCCCAGGCGATCATGGCGCCGTTGTCGGTGCACAGTTCAAGCGGCGGCGCCACCAGCACGGTGCCGACTTCAAAGGCGAGGCGATGCAGCACCTTGCGGATCGCCTGATTGGCGGCGACGCCGCCGGCCGCGACCAGCGCGGTGGGCGCGCCGAATTTCGCGCGGAACAGACGCAAGCCTGTGCGCAGCCGGTCGAGCACGACTTCCACCACCGCCTGCTGGAACGAGGCGCACAAGTCGGCGACATCCTGATCGGACAGCGGCGCGATTTTTTCCGCTTCCAGCCGCAGCGCGGTCTTCAAACCCGACAAAGAGAAATCCGCATCCTTGCGCCCGTGCATCGGCCGCGGCAGCGCGAAGCGCGCGGGATCGCCGCGTTCGGCTTCCTTCTCGACCTGCGGTCCGCCCGGATAGCCGAGACCCAGAAGCTTGGCGGTCTTGTCGAAGGCCTCGCCGATGGCGTCGTCCATGGTGGTGCCGAGCCGCACGTAATCGCCGATGCCGCGCACGGCGACGACTTGCGTGTGGCCGCCGGAGGCGAGGAACAGGCAATAAGGAAACGGCGTGGCGTCGGTCAGCCGCGCGGTGAGCGCATGCGCTTCCAGATGATTGACCGCGATCAGCGGCTTGTTCTTGACCAGCGCGATCGCTTTCGCCGTGGTCAGACCCGACAATGACGCCGCCGATCAGGCCGGGGCCGGCGGCGGCGGCGACGCCGTCGAGCTGCTGGTAGTCGCGCTGCGCCTGGGTCATGGCCTTGGCGATGATGATATCGAGCGCCTCGACATGGGCGCGGGCGGCGATCTCCGGCACCACGCCGCCGAAGGCCGCGTGCTCGCTCACTTGGCTGAGTACGATATTGGACAGGATCTTGCCGCGGCCGTCCTCGAAGCGCTCCACCACCGCGGCGGCGGTTTCGTCGCAGGTGGTCTCGATGCCGAGGACGATCATGTTATTTCTCATCCCGCCGTCATTCCGGGGCGCGAGCCAAAAGCGCATTTATGCGCGCCTTTGACGCGCCGTCCCGGAATGACAAAGAAAGCGACCCTCCCCTTTATGCGAAGGGTGAACTAAAAGGTGCCCTAGCATCGAGAGGCAATATGGCGCAATCCACCGCTCCCCTGCGCATCGGCACGCGCGGCAGCCCGCTGGCGCTGGTGCAGGCGCGCCTGGTCGCCGCCAGGCTTTCGGCGGCGCTCGGCGTGAATGTGGAAACAATCGAGCTCAAAATCATCCGCACCTCGGGCGATGTCATCCAGGACCGGCCGCTGGCGGAGGCGGGCGGCAAGGGCCTGTTCACCAAGGAGATCGAGGAAGCGCTGCTGCAAGGCGCGGTCGACATCGCGGTGCATTCGGCCAAGGACATGCCGACCTTTTCGCAACCGGGCCTGATGCTGGCGGCATGTCTGGAGCGCGAAGACCCGCGCGACGTGTTCATTTCACATAAAGCGCAAATCGCTTGCCGAATTGCCGCAAGGCGCCACGCTCGGCACCGCCTCGCTGCGCCGGCAAGCGATCGCCAAGCGCGCGCGGCCGGACCTGCGCGTGGCGCCGTTGCGCGGCAATGTGGAGACGCGCTTGCGCAAGCTCGAGGCCGGCGAAGTGGACGCCACGCTGCTGGCGCTCGCCGGCTTGAAACGGCTTGGGCTCGAACGCCACGCCACCCGCATCATGAGCGCGGAAGAATTTCTGCCGGCGGCGGGGCAGGGCGCCATCGGCATCGAGGCGCGCGCCGACGATAAGCGCGTGCGCGATATTCTTGCAGCGATCGATCATGCCGATACCTCGGCCGCGGTCGCCTGCGAGCGCGCGTTCCTGGCCGAGCTTGACGGTTCCTGCAAGACGCCGATCGGCGGCTATGCCGAACTGTCGGGCGATGCGATTCATTTTCGCGGTCTGATCGCCAAGCCGGACGGCAGCGCCGCGCACGACATTGCCGGCAACGGTCACCGCAAGGACGCCAGCCAGATCGGCGCCGATGCCGGACGCGAACTGAAGCACCGCGCCGGTCCAGGGTTTTTCGATTAGACCATGTCGAAAGCGGGAACGGTTTTGGATAAGATATGCTCCGGAAAAAATGATCATGCGCATCGCGCTCACCCGCCCGCACGCTGACAGCGAACGCACCGCCGCTGCTTTGCGCGCGCGCGGGCACGAGGTGCTGGTGGCGCCGCTGCTGCGCGTTGCGCCGGTCGATGCCGACCTCTCGGGCACTTGGGGCGCGGTCGTCATCACCAGCGCCAATGCGCCGGGCGTCCTTGCCGGAAATCCGGCGCGCGACACGCTCATCAAATTTCCATTGTTCGCGGTCGGCCGCCGCAGCGCCGACGCCGCCAAGGAGGCGGGCTTTACCAATGTGACGTCGGCCGGCGGCGACGTGCGCGATCTGGTGCGGCTTATCGCCGAGCGGCGCGCCGACGCCAAGGCGCCGTTGCTTTATCTCGCCGGCGAGGACCGCGCCGCCGATCTCGCCGGCGAACTCACCGCGCGCGGATTGGCGGTCGAGATGCGCGTCGTCTATCGCGCCGTCAGCGCGCCGTTCCCGCCCGAGCTGATCGCCGCGATCAAAAGCGGCGCGCTCGACGCGGTGCTGCATTTCTCGGCCCGCAGCGCCGACAATTATCTCGCCGGCGCCGCGCAAGCGGGGCTTACCGAACAGGCTTTGGCCCTGCGGCATTATTGCCTGTCGGGGGCAATCGCCGCGCCGCTCAGCGCGGCGGGAGCCGCCAAGATCTGGGTCGCGCCGCGCCCTGACGAGGCGGCGCTGATGGTTCTTTTGGAACAGGCCTAGGGTTGATTGGCGCCCATGCGCCAATTGCGTTATTTGCTCACTGCGGGTGGGCCGATTCGAGTAGGAACGGCATGGCAGACAAGCGCGACGACACACGAGACGATGCGCACAAGGGTCCGCGCCGCAAGAAGCGCGTGGCGCCCACCATCGATCTGACCGCGCAGGAAGTGAAACCGGTGCCGCCCGTTACCCCGCCGCCCGCCGCCGAGCCGGAACGTGCCGAGCCAAGTCCCGCAGCCAGCGCCGGCGCGAAAGCCGCCGAAGGTAAAAACGAAACGCGGCGCAAGGCAGGCATCGGCGGCGCGATATTCGCCGGAGGTCTGGCCGGCGCCGTGATCGCCGCGCTGGTGATGCTCGCGGTTTGGTTCACTGGCCTGCTGCCGGGGCAAAATGCCGGGCCAGGCGCGTCGTCGACCCGCGTCGCGGCGCTGGAAAAACAAATTCAGGATTTGCAGAACCGCCCAGTGGCGGCGGTCGACACCAAAGCGATCGACGCGCTGCGCCAGCGCCTGCTCAAAATCGAAAATGAAATCGCCGCACTTCCGCCCGGCGATAAAAGCGTGGCCGAGCGGTTCGCCACCGCCGACAATGCGATGAAATCGCTCGGCGTGGCGGTGACCGCGCTCAATACGCGCACTGATGACACTGCCGCCAACGCTACGAAAGCGCGCGACAGCGCCGATGCCGCCGCCAAGGCGGTGGCGGACTTGCGCGTGAGCATGGAGGCGATGAAGGTCGCCACGACCGGCATGTCGCCGGCCGAACTCGATGCCTTGCAAAAGCGCATCGCCGCGCTTGAGCAGTCCGCCAAGACCGCGCGCGACGATATCGCCAAGGCGGCGACGTCCGACACGGCCGCGCGGCTGGCATTGAGCGCGGCGTCCTTGCGCAATGCGGTGATAAGCGGCGCGCCGTTCGCGGCCGAACTTGCCGAAACCAAAGCGCTCGGCGCCGACGACAAGGCGCTGGCGCCGCTTACGCCATTTGCCGCAAGCGGCGTGCCCAGCGCGGCGACGCTTGCGCACGACCTCAGCGCGCTGATCCCGGTCATGGTCAAAGCCGCGGGCGCACAGGCGCCAAGTGGCGGCTTCCTCGAACGCCTGCAAGCCAATGCCGGAAAGCTGGTGCGCGTTCGCCCGGTCGATGCGCCGCCCGGCGACGATGCTTCGGCAGTGCTGGCGCGCATCGAACTCGCCGCCGCCAAGGCCGATATCGCGCGCGGCGCTCGCCGATCTCGAAAAGTTGCCCGATGCAACGCGCGCGCCGGCGCAAAGCTGGATTGAAAAAGCCAAGGCGCGCCAGGTAGCGCTTGCCGCCGCGCGCCAATTGGCCACCGACACGGCGCGCGCGCTCGGGCCACGGGCAGGGGCGCAATGATCCGGGTCATTCTATTTCTCTTGGCGGTGACGGTGATCGCGGCCGGCGCCGTCTGGGTCGCCGATCGCCCGGGCGATGTCGCCATCACCTGGATGGGCTACCGCATCGAGACCTCGGTGATGGTGGCGGCGCTGGCGCTGGCAGCCCTCGTGATTGCGATCATGGCGCTATGGAGCGTGGTGCGCGCCATTTTGCGTTCGCCCGAGCAGGTGTCGCTGTTCTTCCGCCATCGCCGCGCCATGAAGGGCTATCTCGCCATTTCGCGCGGGCTGATCGCCATCGGCGCCGGCGATCCACGCATCGCGCGCCGTGCCGCCGACGAAGCCGCCAGACTGTCGCCCGGCGATCCGCTGGCGCTGCTGCTTGAGCGCGCAATCGGCGCAAATGGCCGGCGACCGTGAGGCAGCCGAGCGCGCCTTCCACGCCATGACCCGGCGCGACGACACCAAGCTGCTCGGCCTGCGCGGACTTTATATCGAGGCGCAGCGCCGCGACGATCCGCATGCCGCGCGGCTCGCGGCCGAAGAAGCGGCCAAGGCGCAGCCTTCGCTCGCATGGGCCGGTCAGGCCGTGCTCGACTATCGTTGCGCCGCCGCCGATTGGGCCGGCGCGCTCGAATCGCTCGACGCCATGAAAAGCGCGCTGGAGAAAGCCGATTACCGCCGCAAGCGCGCGGTGCTGCTCACCGCCCGCGCGCAGGCGCTGGAGGACATCGACCGCGATGCCTCGCGCGCGGCCGTGCTGGAAGCGGTGAAGCTTGCGCCCGATCTGGTGCCGGCGGCGGCGCTGGCCGGGCGGCGGCTGTCGGAAGCCGGCGAGACGCGCAAGGCCGCGAAAATTCTGGAAACCGCCTGGAAGATCAATCCGCATCCCGACCTCGCGGAGACTTTCGCCAACATGCGCTTCGGCAACTCGGCGCGCGACCGTTTGAGCCGCATGCAGAGGCTCGCCGCCAAACTGCCGGGCCAGCTCGAAGGCGCGATTGCCGTGGCGCGCGCCGCGCTCGACGCGGGCGAGTTCAACACCGCGCGCGAAGCGCTGGCGCCCTATGTCTCGGCGCCGACGCGCCGCGTCGCGACCTTGATGGCCGAAATCGAAGAGACCGAGCATGGCGACACCGGCCGCGTGCGCGAATGGATGGGCCGCGCCATGCGCGCCTCCGGCGATCCGGTCTGGACCGCCGACGGCGTGGTGTCGGATCGCTGGCTCCCCGTTTCGCCCAATGGCCGGCTCGATGGCTATCAATGGAAACTGCCGCTGGCCGAACTCGGCTTCAGCCGGCCGGCGATCGAGATGGCGCCGCCGCCCGAAGCCGCGGCGCCCGCTTTGGAGATAAAGCCCGAGCCGCCGCCGGAAGCCCCGGTTCGGACGCCGGCGAGATCCATCGCCAAACCCGGCGGCAAAGCCAAGCCGGTCGAGCCGGTGATCCCGCTGGTGCATGCGCCGGACGACCCGGGGCCGGATTTCGGTCTCGATGGCGACCCGGTGCCGGAGCCGACCTCGCCGCCGCCTTTGCCGCTGCGCGACACCTGGCAGCGCATCAGGCAGTTGTTTCGATGATATGCGCGGGCGGCCGTATTGCTTGCCAACCAAATCCAGCGCCGATAACAGTGCCAGTTCAGCCGACGTAGCTCAGCGGTAGAGCATCCGCTTCGTAAGCGGGGGGTCGGGGGTTCAAATCCCTCCGTCGGCACCAGCCTTCGCTCGCTTCGCGAGCTACGGCTCGGCAGGCCAGCTTTCGAAGCGCGAAGGCGGGCATTAGTCGCCGCGGCCGGGCGAAACACCTTGAGATTCCAGACAAATTCATGGAACCGGCGTTCCAAAGCGGAATTGCCACGTTAGCCTTTTGGTGGAATAAAGCTGTCATTCCGCATGGCCAATAGCGTAGTAAGATACCGCTAAGGGCTTCCAGGCGCGTCAGTATCCCGAGTTGTAGAGTTTGCCATGGCTAAACCAGCAGTCATTCTTGTCGGTGCGGATAAAGGCGGCGTCGGCAAGACCACGGTCGCCCGCACCTTGCTCGACTATTTTAGCGCCCATCAAACGCCGACCCGGGCTTTCGATACCGAGTCGCCGCGCGGCACGCTCAAGCGCTTCCATCCCGACGTTACCGAAGTCGTGGACGTGACCTCCGTTCCCGACCAGATGAAAATCTTCGACACGCTCGGCAGCGCCGACGCCAAGGTGACGGTGATCGACGTGCGCGCCGGTCTGTTGTCGTCCACGCTGCGCGCGCTGAGCGACATCGGCTTCATCGAATCGGCCAAGAAGGGCCAGATCACCTTCGCGGTGTTTCACATCCTCGGGCCTTCGATCGCCTCGCTCGACGAGATCGCCGAGACCGCGCAATTCGTCGGCGACGCCAGCTACTATCTGGTGAAGAACCACATCAACGACACGTCGTTCTTCGAATGGGATCCGACGACCTACAATTCCTATTTCAAGAAGATCAAAGGCGCCGAGGAAATCACCATTCCCAAGCTCAACGAGATGGCGTGCGAGCAGGTTGAACTGGCGAGCGTGCCCTTTGTCAGCTTCGTCGCCAACAAGGGTCCGAAAGACGCCGCCGCCGATTATTCGTTCGTGCTGCGCGGCTATGTGCGCCATTGGCTCGGCAACGTCTGGAGCGAATACGATCGGGTCAAGCTGATCGATCTGGTCACGCCCAAAGGCGAAAGCAGCGCCCGCCAAGCGGCGAGCTAAGCGCCGGCGAATTTTTCAAGGCAGCGCCGAAGCGCGGGCGGCGTCGGGTGATAACGATGTCGTTCCGCAATTCCGTCACCATTGTCGCATCGCCGCGGCCGCGCGTGGGCAAGACCATGCTGGCGCGGCTGCTGATCGATTTTTATTTGCAGGAAGGCCGCTCGGTCGCCGGCTTCGATCTCAGCGCGGAAGAAGGCGGGCTGGCCGACTTTCTGCCGGAGCACACGGTTACGTCCGCGATCGGCGACATCAAGGGGCAGATGGCGCTGTTCGACCGGCTGATTGCCGGCGACGACACCAGCAAGATCGTCGATCTCGGCCGCGAGTCGTTCGAGTCGTTTTTCGAAGTGGCCGCCCGCATCGATTTTGCCGGCGAGGCGCGCCGGCGGGGCATCGCGCCGGCGATTTTGTTCGTGCTCACGCCCGACAAGACGTCGTCCGACGCCTACGCCAACTTGCGCAAGAAAATCCCGCAGGCGACGCTGGCGCCGGTGCATAACGAGATGCTGGGCGGCGGGCAGTATCGCGACAAATACGATCTCGTCGGCAGCGGCGAGACGGTGGTGCACATTCCGATGCTGGCGCCGGCCTACCGCAAATATGTCGACAAGCCGCCGTTCTCCTTCGCCGATTCACGATTGGCCGCCACCTTCAATGTGCCGATCGACGTCAACATCGAATTGCAGCGCTGGCTGCGCAAGGTCTATCTGGAGTTCCGGGAACTCGATCTGCGCGTGCTGCTCGCCGACCTGAAATCCTCGATTCAGGGCTCGCCATAGCGCGGGAACCCGATACCGCTTTTTTTGAACTTATTTTTACGGTTCCCGGCAAGCGGCCGCTGACCAGGAACTTTTTTCCGACCCCTGGATACCAGGAACCTAAACGGATTTGGTGCGTTTCCCGGCCAGACTTCCCACGCGCGATTGTGCGCGCAAGAGAGGAGGCTACGCCATGTGGTTATCGCTATTCAGTGTGGTCACGGCCGCAGCCCTTGCATTCGGCCTTGGCGCCGTTGTCCTGGAATCCTATGAAGAAAGGCCCGCCCGCACGGTGCGGCATCGTCATTAGTTTGCGTCATCGGTAGCGACCCCCTTGGGCGGCCAGGAAGGCCGCCCAATTTTTTTGTGGACGCGCCCGCGCAACTCCCATGGAACTCTGCAATAATCGGCGGCCATGGCGACACCCCTGCTGCTATCGAGGCGCTTTGCGCCGCTTTTCTGCTGCCAGTTTTTCGCGGCATTCAACGACAATTTTCTCAAGAACGCGCTGGTGTTCCTGATTCTGTTCAAGATCGGGGGCTCAGGCGCTGAATCCCTCATCACGCTCGCGAGCGCGGTATTCATCGCGCCTTACTTCTTTCTGTCGGGCCTGGGCGGCCAGATCGCCGACCGCCACGACAAGGCCCGCGTCGCCCAGATCATCAAGTTCGTCGAGATGTTCGTCTCGGCGCTGGCGCTGGTGGGCTACGCCTATCAATCGGTGCCGGTGCTGTTCGTAGCGCTCGGCGGCTATGGCGTGCTGGGCTCGCTGTTCGGGCCGATCAAATACGGCATCCTGCCCGATCATCTCAAACCCGAGCAGTTGCCCGCCGCCAACGCGCTGGTGGAAGGCGCGACCTTCATCGCCATTTTGCTCGGCACCATCGTCGGCGGATTGGCGGCGCGCGGCGGCGGCAATATCGCGGCCTTCGCCGTGTTGATCTTAGGGTTTGCGCTGGCCTGCTGGTTTGCCAGCCTGTTGATTCCGGCGACCGGCGCCGGCGCGCCGCACCTCAAGATCAACGTCAATATTTTCGCCTCGACCGGCGCCATGATCCGCCATCTGCGCGCCGATGCGCGGCTGTGGTGGGGCGCCATGGTGACGAGCTGGTTCTGGCTGGTCGGCGTCGTGGTGCTCTCGCTGCTGCCGCCGCTGATCAAGAACCTGATCGGCGGCGATGAGGCGACCGTCACCGCCTTTCTCGCGCTGTTCTCGATCGCGGTCGGCATCGGCTCCGGCTTGGCGGCGCGGCTGGCGCATGGCCGCATCGTGCTCAAGATCACGCTGGCCGGCGCCGTACTGCTCGGCCTGTTCGCGCTCGATCTCGGCATCGCCGCGTTTGGCGCGACGGCGGTCGGCGAGCGCGCAACCGCCGAGCGCGGTGTTTTCTACCTGGCTCGGCATCCGCACCGCGATCGATCTGGTGGGCTTGGCGATCTCCGGCGGCCTGTTCATCGTGCCGGCTTTCGCCGCGGTGCAGGCCTGGGCCGGCGTCGAATACCGCGCGCGCACGATCGCTGCGGTCAACGTGCTCAACGCCGCCTTCATGACGGGCTGCGACGGTGGTGATGGCGATCCTGCAGAAATTCGGCGCCACGGTGCCGATGTTGTTCGTCGGCATTGGCGTGGCGACGCTTGTCGTCGCCTACCTGATCCGCCGGACCATGCCATGAGCTTCCTGCGCGGCTTCACCGGCGTTTGTGCTGCAAGGCGCTCTACCGCCTGGAAGTGCACGGCATCGAGAACATCGACAAAGCCGGGCCGAACGCCATCATCGCGCTCAACCATGTCAGCTTCCTCGACCCGCCGATCGCCATGTCGCTGTTGGGCAAGGATCCGGTCTTTGCCATCGACGTCGGCATCGCTCAGCGCTGGTGGATCAAGCCGTTCCTTAAATTCACCCGCGCGCTGGCGCTCGATCCGCTCAAGCCGATGGCGACGCGCACCATCATCAACGCCGTGCGCGACGGCGAGACGCTGGTCATTTTTCCGGAAGGCCGCATCACCGTCACCGGCAGCCTGATGAAGGTCTATGACGGCGCAGGTCTTATCGCCGACAAGGCCGGCGCCATGGTGGTGCCGGTGCGCATCGACGGACCCGAGGCGACCATCTTCAGCCGGCTGCGGCGCAGCCAGGTGCGGCGGCGCTGGTTTCCGAAAATCACCGTCACGGTGCTCGAACCGATTTGGCTGAAGGTCGATCCCGAACTCAAAGGCCGCAAACGGCGGCAGGCCGCGGGCGCAGCGCTTTACGACATCATGTCGAATTTGATCTTCGCCACCACGTCGACCGACCGCACGGTGATCGAAGCGGTCATCGACGGCGGCGCGCGTTCATGGGCCCAATTGGACCGCGCTCGAAGACCCGGTCGCCGGCGCGCTGTCTTATCGCCGGCTGCTGCGCGCCAGCGCCGTGCTCGGCGCCAAGCTGATGCCGCTTGGCCCCGAAGGCAAAGCCATCGGCGTCATGCTGCCGACCGCCAACGCCGCGGTGGTGACCATGCTGGCGTTGATGTCGGGCGGCCGCGTGCCGGCGATGATCAACTTCACCGCCGGCGCCGCCAATATTCTGGCTGCCTGCAAGGCCGCGCAACTCGACACCATCGTCACATCGAAAGCGTTTGTCGAAAAAGCGCGGCTCGATAATCTCGTTGCCGCGCTCGCCGCGAAAGTCCGCATCGTCTATCTCGAAGATATTCGCACGACCATCGGCATCGCCGACAAATTGCGCGGGTTGTTCGCCGCCGGCAAACCGCTGGTCAAGCGCAAGCCCGACGACTGGGCGGCGATTTTGTTCACCTCGGGTTCGGAAGGCGTGCCCAAGGGCGTCGTGCTGTCACACCGCAACATGCTGGCCAACATGGCGCAGGCGAGCGCGCGCATCGATTTCGGCCGCGAGGACAAAGTGTTCAACGTGCTGCCGGTGTTTCATTCGTTCGGGCTGACCATCGGCGTGGTGCTGCCGCTGTGCGCGGGCGTGCCGGTCTATCTCTATCCGTCGCCTTTGCATTACCGCAACGTGCCGGAGCTTATTTACGGCACCAACGCCACCATCGTGTTCGGCACCGATACGTTCTTGAACGGCTATGCGCGCGCCGCGCACGCTTACGATTTCCGCTCGGTGCGCTACATTCTGGCCGGCGCCGAGCCGGTGAAGGAATCCACCCGCCGCATCTATTTGGAAAAATTCGGCGTGCGCATTCTGGAAGGCTACGGCGTCACCGAGACCGCGCCGGCGCTGGCGCTCAACACGCCGATGTTCAACAAGTTCGGCACTGTCGGCCGCCTGCTGCCGGGCATGACGGCGCGGCTCGACAAGGTCCCGGGCGTCGACGAAGGCGGCCGGCTATTCGTGCGCGGGCCGAACGTGATGCTGGGATATTTGCGCGCGGAAAATCCCGGCGTGCTGGAGCCGCCGCCGGAAGGCTGGCACGACACCGGCGACATCGTCACCATCGACGCCGACGGTTTCATCAAGATCCAGGGCCGCGCCAAGCGCTTCGCCAAGATCGGCGGCGAGATGATTTCGCTGGCCGCGGTCGAGATGCTGGCGTCCGAACTATGGCCGAACGCGCTGGTGTCGGTCGCCAGCGCGCCGGACGCGCGCAAGGGCGAGCGGCTCATTCTTGTGTCCGACAAGCGCGACGCCACGCGCCAGGAATTCCAGACTTACGCCAAGAGCAAGCAGGCGTCTGATCTGATGATCCCGGCTGAGCTGATGCATCTCGACAAGATGCCGGTGCTCGGCTCTGGCAAGGTCGATCACCTGGCGGTGCAGAAATTCGTGCGCGAGCAGGCGGCGGCGAAAATGGCGGCGGCGCAGTAAGCTTTACTTGCCGCGCATCTTCAACACGCGATCCACCATCTCGCCGGCAACGCCCAGGTAATTAGCCGGGTCGACCAGTTTTTCCAGCGTCTTGCGGTCGGCGTGCTTGGAGATTTCCTTGTCCTCCGCCAACAGGTCGATCAGCGGCCGGCCGGTCTTCACCACCTCGCGGCAGATGTCATAGACCACGTCGTGCGCCTTATTGCGGCCCATCGCGGCGCCAAGGCCCATCATCACCGCTTCCGACATGATCAGCCCCTTGGTGATGTCGAGGTTCTCGCGCATCTTCTTTTCGTTCACCTGCATGCCTTCGACCACGAAGCGCGTCTGCGCCAGCGCGCCGGCCGACAGCATGAAAATGTCCGGCAGCGCGATCCATTCGATTTCCCACGGGCCGGTGGAGCGCTCGTGATCCTCGATCTGCGCTTCCAACAGCGCCGCCACCAGTTGCCGCACCATGGCGGTCTGCGCGGTGATGTAGACGGACGAAATCGGATTGCGCTTTTGCGGCATGGTGGAGGACGAGCCGCGGCCGGCATGGAACGGCTCGTAGACTTCTTCCACTTCCGTCTGCATCAGCAGCTTCACGTCGAAGGCGATCTTGCCGCAGCTTCCGGTGACCAACCCGAGGAAACAGCCAACCTCGGCGATGCGGTCGCGCACGGTGTGCCAGGAAATATCCGGCTGGCCGAGCTTGAGCTCCTTCATCAACGCGGCCTGCACTTTCAAGCCGTCTTTGCCGAGCGAGGACAATGTGCCGGCGGCGCCGCCGAATTCGCCGACCAGCACGCGCGGTTTGAGTTCCTTCAAGCGCTGCTTGTGGCGCTCGAAGGCCGCCAACATCGTCGCCATCTTGTAGCCGAAGGTGATCGGCACCGCCTGTTGCAGATTGCTGCGCCCGGCCATCGGCGTGTCGCGGTATTTTTTGGCGAGCGCCGCCAGCGCATCCGAAATGGCGCCGATCTCCTTCTCGACGATGTCGAGCGACTCGCGAGATTTGCAGCATGGTGGCGGTGTCGGTGATGTCCTGCGTGGTCGCGCCCCAATGCGACCACTCGCCCAGGCCGTCTTTGCACAGCTTCACCAGCTGCTGCACCACCGGCAGCACCGGATAGCCGATGCGCTCGGTTGCTTCCTTCAGCTTGCCCATGTCCATGAACTTGGCGTCGCAATGCTTGACGATCTCGGCCGCGGCTTCCTTCGGGATGATGCCCAGCGCGCTTTCCGCGCGCGCCAGCGCCGCCTCGAAGTCGAGATATTTCTGCACGCGGTTCTCGTCCGACCACACGGCGCGCATCGCTTCGGTGGTGAAAATGTCGCGGAACACCGCGGAATCGAGGATCGTTGACGGCATGGCCAGCTCCTTATCGCGGCGCACGTTAGCGGTTCTTGCGGCGCCGATCAACTCAAGGCGGTTGCGTACCAATGCGTTTCCGGTCCCAAATTGCCGGACATTGCCGAGGGAGACCCGCATGAACGTCAATTCCAAGCCCCCGCGCGGCTTCAAGCTCGAGCCGGTGCACCCCAAGCCGGAGCAGGCGCACACCATGCCTTACGCGCCGGCGGTGCATATCGTCGGCGCCTGCGATCTGATGTTTTTGTCGGGGGCGACGCCCTCGCCGCTTTATCACAAGCATCCGCATGTCGACGAAGAGCACGTGCATCCGCATTCGATCGAGGAGCAGACCGCGCGCGCGATGGAGGCGATCAAGTCGATTCTCGATCACACCGGCGCGACTTGGCGCGACGTGGTGAAGGTGACGAAATATCTGACCGACTTCCGCGAGGCCGACGCCATGCACGCCACCATGGCGAAATATTTCGGCGACTGGCGCCCGGCGAGCACGACGGTGTGCATCAATCAGTTGTCGTCGCCCGGCGCGCGCATCGAGCTCGACATGATCGTGGCGCTGCCGAAGAAGGCGTGAATGAACTTAGCGCCTCATCTCGCCCGCATCGTCGAGTCCGAATATCCGCGCTTCTCGGCGGAGGAAATGGCGCGCCACCGCGCGGCGGTCGAAGCGCTGTTGCTCGAAGCGCAATGCGATCATCTTATTTTCTGCGGCGCCAATCGCGTCGGCTCGGTCGTGCAATACCTCACGCGATGGCCGGTGACCGCCGAAGCCGTCGGCGTGTTCACGCCGGGCCAGCGCGACGCGCTGTTCGTGCAATGGATCAATCACGAGCCGCAAGCGGCGATGCTGGCCGATCAGGCCGATGTCGCCTGGGGCGGCGAATCGTCGATCGCGGCGGCGGTCGCCGTGCTGGCCAAGCGCGGCGCGCGCCGGGATCGCGTCGCCACCATCGGGCCGCTTTCGGCCGACCAGCACGCCGTCATTACCGAAAAATTCGGCGCGCCGAAAAATCTCAATCGCCCCTACACGCGCCACCGGCTGGTCAAGTCGGAGGAGGAGATCGATTGGCTGCGCATCGGCGCGCATTTTACCGATCTCGGCATGCAGGGCCTGCGCGATGGGCTGAAAGCCGGTTTGACCGAGCGCGAACTCGACGACCTGGTCGAGCGCGCTTACGTCAAGCACGGCGCCGTCAACTTCATCCATTACATCGGCGTCACCTCGATGCATGCGCCCAATCTGGGCGTGCCGCGCCAGTTTCCATCGACCCGCAGAGTGCAGAAGGGCGACGTCGTGGTGGCCGAGATCACCGCGACATTCTGGGATTACCCCGGGCAGGTGCTGAGATCGTTTGCGTTAGGTGAAAAGCCGACGCAGCTTTATCGCGATTTGCATGCGGCGGCCGATGCCGCATTCGACGCCATTACCGCCGTGCTCAAAGCCGGCGCCACGCCGGCGCAGGTGATCGAAGCGTCAGGCGTCATTGAACAAGCAGGCTTCACCATCATCGACGACCTGCTGCATGGCTATGGCGGCGGCTATCTGCCGCCGGTGCTCGGCTGCCAGAGCCGCCCGTCCGGCCCGGTTCCGCAGGAGCCGTTCCGCGCCGGCCAGGTCGTGGTGGTGCAGCCGAATGTGGTGACGCTCGACCGCAAGGCCGGCGTGCAGACCGGCGAAATGCTGGTGATCAGGGAGACAGGGCATCGAGCGGCTGCACGATATCCCGCGCGGCTTTCCGACTATCTGAGCCGCTCCGCCATCCAGTCCGCGCTCTGCGAACGCCAGCGATAGGCGCGGTTGGTGGCGATGTGGTTGCCGTCCTCGATCATCATCAGCTCGACCGGGCCTTTGACTTCGCGCGCCAGGCGTTCGCTATCGGCGGCCGGCACGATGCGGTCGAGCCGTCCGTTCACGATGAAGATCGGGCAAGTAATGTTCTTGGCGACGCCCACCAGCGTCAGCTTGGCCGCGTTCTTGCGCGCCTCGACGTCGGTCTTGCAATGGCTGCGCACGCGGAAGGCTTCGCGCGTGAGTTCCGGCAGGCCCTCCCAGGCGGCGGCCCAGTCGAACGGGCCGCCGAGCGAGATGCAGGCCTTGATGCGCTGGTCGAAGGCGGCGGCGCGCGCCGCGTAATAGCCGCCCAGGCTCACGCCCCACATGCCGATGCGTGAGGCGTCGAGATCGCGCCGCCCCTCGACATAATCGAGCACCGAGCGCGCCGGCACTTCGTAATCGCCGCGGATGGCGAGATCGTATTGCGCCTCGCCCTGGCCCGGCCCATCGAAAATCAACGTCGCCACGCCGCGCGCCAGGAACGGCGCTTCGAAGGCGTCGCCTTCCTCCTTGGTGGAATCGAGGCCGACCGCCATCACCATGACCGGCGGCTTGTCGTAGCCGAGCGGCTTGCGAAGAATTCCCGCCAGCATCTTGCCTTCGAAAGGAATCTGCAGCCGTTCGCCCGGCGGTTTCAGATAAGGCAGCGCCGCCTTGCGGCATTCGACCGCCTTCATGTGCGCGATCTTCATCTGCGGCACGTCGTTGACGAAAAGAAAAGCGGCGAAATGATAATAGACGCCGGCGCGCTGCAAACATTCGCCGGCGGTCAGGTTGTGGCCCGCGCTCAGCGCCTCGCGGCCGATCTTTTCATGCAGCGCGGCGCGCTCCGACCAAGCGCTGCACCAGTCGTCATAGCTTTTGAGCGAGCCGGTGACTTCCTCGAAATCGGTGAGGGTGACGCCGTTGGCGACGAAGCGGGCGCCCCAATGGGCAATCGCCGCCTTGACCCTGGGGTCGGATGCCATGCTTCACATTCCTTGCCGTCAGTTGGTCTTCTCGTCGCGCCGGTACCACGGCATGAAATGCCGCGTGCACCAGGCCACCAGCAGCTCAAAGCCGACGCCGAAGGCGGCCAGCAGCAGCACGCCGACAAAGGCTTCGTTGTGATGATAGGTGCGGGAATTATACAAAATGAAATAACCGAGCCCGCCGATCGAGATGAAGAATTCCGCCACCACCGCGCCGATCAGCGCGCGTCCGGCGGCCAGCCGAAAGCCCGCCAGTAAATAAGGCATCGAAGCCGGCAGCACGATTTCGGCGAGCACGGAAAGCCTGCCGGCGCGGAATGCGCGCGCGACTTCCAGATAGTCGCGCGGCACCGAGCGGGCGCCGTCGGCGACATTGACGATGATGGAAAAGATGGCGGCGAAGATGATGGTGGCGATGCGGGTGGCGCCGGAATAGCCGAACCACAGCGAGAACAGCGGCAGCACGACGATCATCGGCACCGCATAGAAGCCGTTGACGTAATGGCGGATGGCGCGCTCGACCATCGGGATGCGTCCCATCAGCAGGCCGATCAGCGTGCCGAACACCAGCGAGATGGCTAAGCCCTCCGCCACCGCGGTCAGCGTGGCGCCGGTGGCTTGCAGAAACGCCGGATCGGTGATGACGCGCGGGATCGCCATCACCACCGTGGTCGGCTTGGCGACATAATTCGGCGCCGAAGTGCGCACCACGATTTCCCAGATGCTGAGAAGCGCGAACCCCGCGATAAAGCGCGGCACGAAAGTGCCATAGAGCTTGGCGGCGAGCGGCGATCGACTGGCCGCCGCGGGCATCGCAACCGGCATGCCGATGGTGGATTCAGTCATAAAGTTAATTTCTCCAACGCGCGAAATGGTTTTCGATGCGCAAGCCCAGCCGCATCAAGCCGACGCCGATCAGCCCGATCACCAGGATGGAAGCGAACACCCCGCCGGTGTCGAAATTCTGCGAGGCGCTCATGATGAGCTGGCCTAAGCCCGTCGAGCTCAAGAAGAATTCCGCCGCGATCATGCCGACCAGCGCGCGGCCGATGGCCTGGCGCACGCCGGTCATGGTGTAAGGCAACGTGTAAGGCAGCATCACGTCGCGCCACAGCGCCCATTCGCTCGAGCGGAACGACTGCGCCACCTCGATCATTTCCGGCTTGATGCTGCGCGCGCCTTCCACCGTGTTGTAAAGCACCGGGAACACCGCGAACAAAAACACCACCAGCACCTTGGGCGCAAAGCCGAAGCCCATCATCGAGAGAATGAACGGGATCAGCGCCACCATCGGCGTGGCGTAGATGATCATGATGTAGGGCTCGATGCCGACACGCAACACGCGTGCGCGCGCGAGCAACAGACCGAGCGGCATGCCGATGACCAGCGCCAGCACGAAGCCGGTGAGGAACAGTTGCCCGGAGTCGAGCAATTGCGGAATGAATTCGCCGCCCGCGATCAGCTGCCACAGCCGCACCAGCGTTTCCGAGAACGGCACCATGAAGGCGGCACTGGTCGAGCGCCCGGCGATCTCCCACAGGGCGATGCCGGCGAAGATGCTCGCCCAGAACGGCGCGTGGCGGCGGAGGAAAGCGGATTGCACGGAAGCTTCTCGGTTGATCAAATTAGTGCGCATATCCGGTGTAACTCCCTCTCCCCTGTGGGGAGAGGGTTGGGGTGAGGGGGTCTAGGACTTTAAATATATCATAACCCCTCACCCGGCTCGCTTTGCTCGCCGACCTCTCCCTATGGGAGAGGTGAAGCAGCGTCACTTCACCATCGCGTTGGCGTCTTTCCACACCGTCGTATCGACCAGGTTCTCGTAACTCACCGGCTCTTTGTCCGGTTTGATGGCGCCGATCTTCTTCATCAGCTTGGCGGTGGATTCCAGCTTGTTGCGCGGCAGCCCGTCGTCCTTCGCCGCCCAGAAATCGATGGCGAGGAACTGCTTGAGCGCGGCTTTCGAGATTTCCTTGCTGTGGCCGGTGATGGAGGCGGCGTCCGCCACCGCGTCGGTGTTCTTGGGGTCTTGCATGAAACGCGCGGCTTCGATCAGGCCGGCGACCGCACGCACGATCGCGTCGCGGTTCTTGGCTAGATTATCTTTGCGCGCCACCAGCATCAGATAGTGGCGTGGTCGGATTGGTCTTCTTCATGGCCAGCAGCATTTCCAGCTTCTTGCCTTGGCTCTCGATCACCGCCACGTCGTCGAGATGCAGCACGCCGTAAATGCAGCTTGCCTGCGATCATCGCCGGCGCGGTATTGGAGCCGAGCGCGACCTGTTTGGTGTCTTCGATCTTCACCCCCGGGCAGCCGGTGAGCATGGCGCGCAACGCCGCCGAACGCGCGCCGCCGATCGAGTCGACGCCGACTTCCTGGCCGACGACGTCCTTGCAGGTCTTGCCGCTTTCGGTCGTGCTGAGCACCCAGTCCGGATTGGCCATGCCGTAGACGCCGACCAGCGGCACATTGGCGTTGGAGATCTGGTTGATCACCGGCGGCGTCGGCGAGAAGGCGAGGTCTATGTCGCCGGCGATCACCGCGCGCGCGGCGGCGGTGCCGTTATCGAACGGGCGGATTTCGACATTGGCGCCGTGTTTTTTGAAGAAGCCCTGCTTCTCGCCGACATAGGCGATGACCGATGCAAAGATCGGCGGAACGCCGGGAACGGCAAGGATCAGCTTCTTGCCTTGCGCGGCGGCGGGTGTTGCGCCCGCAACAAGTGCCGCGGCCAGAAGAGCGCCGCCCATCATCAAGCTCAAAGTTTTGCGGATCATGTCATCCTCCCGTTTTGTGCCATTTTCTTTTATGCGCTTATGAGCGTTCGAGTTGGAATTCGGCTTCGCGGGCTTCGCGCATCAGCGTGCCCCAGACTTGTTCGCGCAATTCGGCGAAGCGCTGATCGCGCAGCGTCGCCCGCGTGCGCGGATGCGGCAGATCGATGGTGATGGTCTCGTGGATGCTTGAGGGCCGGCCTTTGAGCACGATCACCCGGTGACCCAGGAGCACGGCCTCCTCGATCGAATGGGTGACGAAGATCATGGCGGTCGGCCGCTCTTCCCAGATACGCAACAATTCGAATTGCAGGATTTCGCGCGTCTGCGCGTCGACCGCGGCGAACGGCTCGTCCATCAGCAGCACGTTGGGCTCGATCGCCAGCGCGCGGGCGAGGCCGCAGCGCTGCTGCATGCCGCCCGACATTTGATAGGGGAACGCCTTCTCGAAGCCGCTTAAGCCCACCAGCTTGATGAACTCCGGCACCTTGCGGTCGATCTCGACCTTGCCGGCGCCGGCCATGCGCAAGCCGTAGGCGACGTTCTCGAACACCGTCTTCCACGGGAACAAGCCGAAGTGCTGGAACACCATGGCGACGCCGGCGATCGGCTTGTCGATGCGCTCGCGCCCGACCCAGATTTCGCCGGCATCCACCGGCAGCAAGCCGTCGATGCAGCGGAGCATGGTGGTCTTGCCGCAGCCGGACGGTCCGACCACGGCGAGGATTTCGCGCTCGCCCACCTCGAAGTCGATGTTGCGGAACACTTCGAGCGTGCCGTAGTGCTTGCCGAGACCCTTGACGCGGATGCGCGGCTCATCCGATGCGCCGCGCGCTGGCGGTGCGGGGCGGATGGCGGAGGCGGCTGTCGGCTGGTTTGTCACTCGGCGGCCTGGGTTGCGGGTTTCGGGGAGGTCTTCGCCCAATAGTCGGTGGCTTGCTTCGAACGCTTGAGCGCCGCTTCGGTTTCGAAGCCGGGCGCCATCGAGCCGTCGGTCCCGGCGAGCACCTGATGGTGCTCAATGTTCAAAGTGCGCAGCCAGCGTTGCTGGCCCATGGTGATGGCGACGAAATAGCCGATTTCGACCAGTTCGGGCTCGCTGAAATGCTTATGCAGCCGGGCCCACAATTCATCGCCGGCGGCTAAATCCCAGGTGATCGCCTCGGCATAGGCGAGCGCCGCCTTCTGCCGTTCGTCATAACGCGACGACGACTCGAAGTTGATCAGGTCGGAATAGTCGTCTTCCTTGAGGCCCGATTTGGCCGCCTTGATCGAACGCTGGTTGCCGCAGAATTCGCACAGCACCGAGCGCGAAACGTAGATGCGGCACAGCTCCTTGATCTTGTGATCGGCGACGCCGTTCTTGAACACGTCGCGCCAGGTATTGGCGAAAGACCAGAATGCCGCCGGCACATGGGCGCGGATCGCCTGGCTTTCCGGCCGCGGCGTCCCCTCGCGCGCGCAGCGCTCGAATTCGGCGATCATCGCCGGGTCTTTGACCGCCGATGGATCGACATAGCTAATGCGAGGTTTAGGCATCGGCGGTCTCTCCCAAGGAACTCTCGTTCTGGCGTTGCCGTTTTCGGCTGCGCTTTTATGGCCGGTGCACGGCTGCGGCGGGCATGTTGCCGCAACGGCGGCAAACGGGCAACGGCGGTTACGCTTCCGCTAACCCTACCGCGGCGTTGACGATCATCCCATAGGAGGCCGGTTTATCGGCCTTATATTCGCAGCCCTTGTTTTGCAGGGTTCCCCGCTAAACCCGGCGGCCGGCATGCTCAACGGAGCGTTACGGCCCGGCTGCCAATGCCGAGCGGTATTGTTAATGGCGGGCAAGGTTACTCGTGCGTTCACCGGATTTTGCTCACCGATCATAAACAATAGTCCTTCAGCCGCTCTTCAGCATAGGTCAAATTGCACGACCAACTTTAGCAATTGAATATCGCCTCGCCCTTAGTCTCGCGACGAAACAGACCGGAGAAGATTTCGGTCGCGTCAAACGGGACAAGAAGCCGTGCGTGTCAGTACCATCGTCATGATCGGGTTTGCCGTCGTGTTCGGCTTGCTCGCAGTGTTCATCGCCCAGGCCTGGCTCAACAACCAGGCCGACATGCGGGCGAAGAATTTCAATGCGAACAAAAAGCCGGAAGTGACGCAGACCATCGTCGTCGCGGCCAAGCCGCTGCGCTTCGGCACCGAGCTCAACGCCTCGATGCTGCGCGAACAGCCGTGGCCCGAGCATGCATTGCCGGCCGGCGGCTTTTCCAAAATCAGCGAATTGCTCGGCAGCGGGCGCCGCGTGGTGCTGACCGCGATCGAGCCGAACGAGCCGGTGCTGGCGCTCAAGATCACCGGAGCCGGGCAGCGCGCGACTTTGTCGGCGCTGGTCAAGCCGGGCATGAAGGCGGTCACCATTCGCGTCAACGACGTCGAAGGCGTCGGCGGCTTCGTGCTGCCGGGCGACCGCGTCGATGTCGTGCTCACGCGCCAGATCGACAAGGGTTCGGCCACCACCGAAGTGGTGCTGCAGAATGCAAAAGTATTGGCGGTCGACCAGGTCGCCGATGACCGCGCCGCCAAGGCGACGGTCGCCAAGTCGGTGACGCTCGAAGTCGAAACCGTCGAGGCGCAAAAAGTCTGGCTGGCCTCCTCGGTCGGCAATCTGTCGCTGCTGCTGCGCGAGGCGGGCGACACCAAGGAACTAAAGACGCGCAAGATCACGCTGAAGGATTTGGGGACCAACGAAGTGGTGAGCGACAGCAAGTCGACCACCACGACGGTGGTGGTGACGCGTGCATCGGCGAAACAGGATTACACCGTGCCGGTCGAGGGCAGTGCAGCCATGGCCGCAGCGGCGCAGAGGCAAATCGCCCGGTAAATCCGGGCTTAGTTCAGGGGCGGGGAGAGTGTCGTGAAAAACAACAATGATTATGCCGCAGGCTTTGCCTGGCGGCGTGCGGACAGGACCAATGGCGCCGGCAACTGGCTGCGCGATCTCGCGATCGCACTGGCCATCGCGCTGGCGGCATCGATGCTGTGCATGATCGGCGACGCGCATGCGCAGAAGATCATCCAGATCAGCGGCAATAATCACACCGCCATGGTGTCGGTCTCCATCGGCAAGTCGCAGGACGTGCGTACCGGCGACAGCTTCGTCGACGTCATGGTCGGCGATCCCGATGTCGCCGACGTCAATCCGCTGACCGACCACACGCTCTCGATCCTGGGCAAGAAGATCGGCACCACGCGCGTGCAGGTTTATGCCGAGGGCAAGAAGCTGATCGGCATTTTCGACGTGGAAGTGACCTACGACATCACCCGGCTCACCAACGAGCTGATCCGCCGCTTCCCCGGTTCCGGCCTCAAGGCCTCCTCGGTGAACGGCCGCATCATGCTGTCGGGCGAGGTCGCCGATGCCGCCACGCTGGACAAGGCGGTCACCATCGCGCGCCAGTTCGGCCCCGAGATCATCAATTCGGTGTCGGTCATGTCGCCGCAACAGGTGATGCTGGAAGTGCGCTTTGTTGAAATCTCGCGCACCGCCGGCCGCGAACTGGGCGTGCAGTGGAACCGCTTCGGCGGCAACAGCACCACCAATATCGGCAACCAGCTCGCCAGCGACCTGCCGATTTCGGCGCCGCCGAGCAATACGTCGACATCCCGCTCGGTGAAACTGCCGCCGGCGTGCTCTCCGGTGCAAACCCGTTCGCCTTTGCGATCGCTGCATCTTGGTCGGCGGCGGCGTGTCGACCGACGTGGCGCTCAATGCGCTTGAGCAGAAGGGTATCGCCCGCAGCCTGGCCGAGCCCAATCTGGTCGCGCTCTCGGGCGACACCGCGAGCTTCCTGGCGGGCGGTGAATATCCGATTCCGGTCGCCGGCTCGCTCGGGCAGGTCACCGTCGACTACAAGAAATACGGCGTCGGTCTTGCTTTCACGCCGACCGTGCTCGGCCGCGGCTTGATCAACATCAAGATCCAGCCGGAGGTCAGCCAGATCGACACCACGCATACCGTGTCGGTCGGCGGCGGCATTTCGGTGCCGGCGCTGATCGTGCGCCGCGCCTCCACCACGGTGGAGCTGCGCGACGGCCAGAGCTTCATGATCGGCGGCCTGCTGCAGAACGACAACAAGCATCAGATCGACCAGTTGCCGTGGCTTGGCAGCGTGCCGGTGCTGGGCGCGTTGTTCTCGAGCAAGTCGTTCCAGAACAACGAAACCGATCTGGTCATCATCGTCACGCCGCATCTGGTGCGTCCGGCGCGGCCCGGCGATGTCGTCCGTACGCCGCTCGACGACACGCTGCCGCCGAACGACTCGGACTTCTTCCTGCTCGGCAAAACCGAAGTCACCCGCGCCCAGGCGAAAGCGCTTTCGCCGGAAGCGGCCGTAGGTCGCGCAAGCCGAGAGCCAGCCGTTCACCGGCCACATGCTTGAGATCAACAAGGGGATTTCCAATGCCGCGATCCAATAACGCGTTGCGCGTCATCGCGCTCGCCGGCTTGCTTGCCGTCTTGGCCGGCTGCTCGGAATATCTCGACCGCCGCGAAACCATCTCGCTCAGCGGCGGCGACGCCGTTGCCAGCGACAAGGTCACGCCATATGGTCGATCCGTGGCCGCGCGACAGCGCCAACCGCGACATCGCCTTCAATGGCGAGAAGATGGAAGCCGCGGTCACTCGCTATCGCACCGACCGCGTCTACCCGCCGTCGGGCGTCGGCACCTCCAGCAGCTATCAACAGGGCGCCGCGCCCGCCAATACCACGCCGGTCGGACCGACCGTGACGGCGCCCGCAGCGCCGGTGAAATAAGCAGGCTTCAAATCATGCGCATGGGCCGTAACGCCGATTCGAACCGCACCCGCGTGGTGGTCCTCACCGCCGACGCCGAATTCGATCGCGCCGTGCGCGCGACGTTCGGCGCCAGCAGTGCGATCGATCTCGTCGTGGTGCCGGGACGATTGGCCGAACAGGCCGACATCATTCAAGTCGAGGACACCACCGTTTTGGTGGTCGATTTCGACGCCACGCAAGCCGCCGAAATGCAGGCTTTGGCGCGGCTGATGGTGCGCGTTGCCGCCTGGCCGCCGGTGATCGCGGTGACGCAGAGTTTCGACGAGAACGTCGCCCGCACGCTGATGCAGATGCGGGTCGCCGATTTCCTGGTCAAGCCGGTGGAGCCGATCGCTCTGGTGCGCGCTTGCGCCCGCGTCGCGCAGGCGCCGGCCGTTGGCGCCGCGCCGAAAGAGGCGCAGATTTTTACGTTCCTGCCCGCGGTCGGCGGCGCCGGCGTGACCACGCTGGCGATCCAGACCGCCATGCTGCTGCTCAACAGCGGCGGCCCGCGCATCAAGCCGTCCACCTGCCTGGTGGACCTGGATTTCCAGCACGGCGCGGTCGCCGATTATCTCGACCTCGAGCCGCGCCTGAATCTGGCGGAAATCGAGCCGCGGCCGGATCGTCTCGACCGGCAATTGCTCGAAGTCATGCTCTCCTATCACACCTCGGGCCTAGCCGTTGTGGCCGCGCCCAACCGCCCGGCCGAGATGCGCACCTTCGATCCCGACGTGGTCACGCGTCTGCTCGACCTGGTCTCGACCAATTTCGAATATGTCGTGTTCGACATGCCGCGCACCTGGTTCTCCTGGACCGACAGCGTGCTGCTGGGCTCGAACAAGCTGTTCATCATCAGCGAAACCACGGTGCCGGCATTGCGCCACGCCAAGCAATTGGTGGCGGCGATCAAGGAACGGCTCGACGGCGGGCCCAAGCCCGAAGTGATCGTCAATCGCTTCCAGGCCAAGATGTTCTCGTCCGGTCTGCGCCTGAGCGATTTGCAGCAGACGCTGGGCGACGCCTTCACCGCCGTGGTGCCCAACGATTACGCGCTGGTGCGCGAGGCGATCGACCGCGGCGTGCCGCTCGACGAGGTCAAGCCCGGCAACAAGATCAGCGCCGAGATCAAGAAGCTGGTGGCGGCGTCGGTGACCGCCAAGCCCGCGCCGGACGCCAAGCCCGTGCCGATCATGCAGAAGCTCAAGCTCGCCGCCGCGAAATAACCCGAGAGGACGTCGTCATGTGCATCCTCTCCAACAACACAAGGCAATAAACAATGGCGGGCCGTTTCACAGCCCGGCGCGTGCCTGCGCCCGATCTGCCGGCGGCCGATCGAGCCGACGCACGCGGCCAGCGAAGGCGTGGCCTGGACCGTGTTTCCGGCAGACGGCGCGCCCGAGCCCGCTCAACCGGCGCAGCCGGCCGCCAATCCGCTGCTCAGCGACAAGCTGCTCGACGCCAAAGTGCGCCTGCACCGGCGGCTGATCGAAGAGATCAACCTGCAGGCGCTGGAAAAGCTGCCGGAAGAAGAAATCCGCAAACACGTCACCCAGCTGGTGACGCAATACGTGCTGGTCGAGCGGCTGGCGCTCAATACCCAGGAGCTTGAGGATTTCGTCTCCGAAATTCTCGACGAGATGACGGGCTTAGGGCCGCTCGAGCCGCTGCTCAAGGATGAAAGCATCAACGACATTCTGATCAACGGCCACGAATGCGTCTATGTCGAACGCCGCGGCGTGCTTGAGCCGCTGTCGGTGCGTTTCAAGGACGAGCAGCATCTGCTGCGCATCATCAACAAAATCGTGTCGGCGGTCGGCCGCCGCGTTGACGAGAGCCATCCGCTCTGCGACGCGCGCCTGCTGGACGGCTCGCGCGTCAACGTCGCGGTGCGGCCCATTGGCGTTGACGGACCCGCTCGTCTCGATCCGTAAGTTTTCCAAGAAGCCGCTCAACCTCAACAAGCTGGTCGAGGTCGGCGCGCTGCGCCCGCCGATGGCCGATTTGCTGGCGGCGGCGGTGAAAGCGCGCATCACCACCATCATTTCCGGCGGCACCGGCTCGGGCAAAACGACGATGCTCAACGCGCTGTCCGCCTTCATCTCGGAAAAAGAGCGTCTCATCACCATCGAAGACGCCGCCGAATTGCAGCTGCAACAGCCGCATGTCGGCCGCATGGAAACGCGCCCGCCCAGCGTCGAAGGCAAAGGCGAAATCCGCCAGCGCGAACTGGTCAAGAACGCGCTGCGCATGCGGCCCGACCGCATCATCCTCGGCGAGTGCCGCGGCGAGGAAGCCTTCGACATGTTGCAGGCCATGAACACCGGCCACGAAGGCTCGATGGCCACCATCCACGCCAATACGCCGCGCGACGCCATCACCCGCCTCGAGCAGATGATCGGCATGGCCGGCCTGCCGATGACGGTCGCTTCAATTCGCGGCCAGATCGCCGGCGCCATCCAGTTGATCGTGCAGCTGTCGCGCCAGTCCGACGGCAAGCGCAAGGTTACCTCGATCGCCGAAGTCACCGGGCTCGAAGGCGACATCATCCAGATGCAGGAAATTTTCAAATACGTGCGCACCGGCACCGGCGCCGACGGCACCGTGCAGGGCCACTTCATTGCCACTGGCGTGCGGCCGCGCTTCCTGTCGCATCTGATCAATCAGGGCGTGAAGTTGCCCGGCAGCTATTTCGATCCCTCGCAGCCGCTCTAACGCGTCATGCCAGAATTCAATTCCATCTATCTCGTCTACTTGCTGATCGGCGTCTCGGCGGCGATGTTCGTCGAAGGCTTCTATCTGCTGTTCTACAACAACGCCTCCTACCGCAAGAACATCAACCGCCGCCTGCAGGTGATGGAGGAAAAGACCGACCGCGAAGGCGTGCTGGTGCAGTTGCGGCGCGAGCGCGGGCTGACCGCGGGCGGCGACTACCGGCTGCCGCTGGTCAATCTCAATCAACTGATCTTGCAGTCGGGCGTCGACCATCGGCTTCACGCGGCTGCTCATCGTCGTTGCGGTCGGCGCGGTCGCGGCCTTTATCGGCACCTTGATGTTCGACGGCAAAGTTGATGCACGCGCTGCTGGCCGCGCTATTTTGCGGCACGCTGTTGCCCTACATGGTGCTGCGCTACCTGCGCAGCCGCCGGCAGAAGAGGTTCAGCGCGCAATTTCCCGACGCCATCGACATCATCGTGCGCAGTTTGCGCGCCGGCCATCCGGTGCCGATCGCCATCAACATGGTGGCGCGCGAATTGAAAGATCCGATCGGCAGCGAGTTCGGCACCGTCACCGACGAGATCACCTATGGCGCCGATCTGGAAACCGCCATGCGCAATCTTTATTTCCGCGTCGGCACCGACGACTTGCCGCTGTTCGTGACCGCCGTCGCCATCCAGGGCTCGACCGGCGGCAACTTGGGCGAAATCCTGCAAAATTTGTCGGCGGTCATCCGCATGCGCTTCAAGATGCGGCGCAAAATTCGTGCGCTCGCCGCCGAAGGCCGCGCCTCGGCGTTGATTCTCTCATCGTTGCCGATCGGCATGTTCCTGGTGGTGCTCTGGCTGGTGCCGAGTTTTTACGGCGGCGTCTGGGATCAGGACCTGACCAAGATCGTACTGGCGATTGCCGCCTGCTGGATGGGCATCGGCAATTTCATCATGTACCGGCTCGTGAACTTCAAGGTCTGACGCATGAACTCCGCCACACTCGTCAGCCTGTTCCGCGACAACGCCACCATGATGTTGGCGGTCATGGTATTTCTGGCCGCCGGCACCATGGCGTTCTCGGTCATGGCCTTCGTGCGCGTGCGCGGATCGGTCAAACGGCGCACCTCGCGCATCATGGACGACAACGTGCGGCAGGCCAACGTCAAGCGCTCGCTGCGCTATTCCAGCCTGCAGGCGGTCACCTCGCTGATCGAATACACCACCAAGCATTACGCCGGCACCAACGACGAAAACATGAAGTTACTGCGCCGCCGGCTGATCCAAGCCGGCATCTACGATCACGCGCGCGGTCGCCTTCTTCTTCATGGCGCGCACCGGGCTCGCCGTCGGACTCTCGGCGCTCATGTTTATCATGCTGCCGATGGTGAGCGCAGTCGGCGGCTCGTTCTACTGGCTGATGGTGATCGTCGGCGGCATTATCGGTTATGTCGGCCCCAGCATGTATATCGACCGCCGCATCAAGAAGCGCCGCATGGAACACCGCGGCGGCTTTCCGGATTTCATGGATCTCTTGGTGGTGTGCGCGGATTCAGGCCTGTCGATGGAAGCTTCGCTCGAGCGCGTCGGACGCGAGCTCGGCGACAGCTATCCCTCGCTCACCGCCAATATCCATATGACCAATCTTGAAATCCGCGCCGGCAAGAACTTGCGCGACGCGCTTGAGCGTTTCGCCGAACGGCTGGCGCTCGAAGAGGCGCGCGCCTTCGCGACCTTGATCAACCAGTCGCTCGATCTCGGCTCCAGCATCACCGATGCGCTGCGCGTCTATTCCGACGACATGCGCCACAAGCGGCTCTCGCTCGCCGAGGAAAAGGCCTATGCGCTGCCGGCCAAGCTGTCGCTGCCGATGATGATCTGCATCTTCCCGGTGCTGTTCGTGGTCATTTTGCTGCCGGTCTTCGTGCGCCTGCACAGCGGGCATTATTTCTGATTTTGCTGCGGCTCAGAATACCCATTTACCTCCCTTCTGGAGGCGGTAAAGGCGCGGCCGCAGAAGGTGAAGAACTTCTTAACCAACCTCACTTAGCTTGTCGGCGACCCCGCGCGCGGGCGTTTCCGACAGGCCAACCATGCGTCATGGACTTGCCCGTATTGTCGTCATCGCGGCCGCCGGTATCTGGATGGCCGGATGCAGCACGTCCAACAAATTCACCGACATCTTCGCGTCGAACTCGGCCAAGCCCGAAGCCAATGCTTCGGAGCCGCCGCCGGCCGGCGACGGCATGACCACCGGCTCGGTGCCGGCGCCGCAGGACGGGCCCGCTAGCGCCGAACCGAATTTGCTCGGCAGCGATCCGCACGACGATCTTTCGCTCGGCAAGAAACATTATCGCGCCAATAATTTCGGTCTGGCCGAGAAATATTTCCGCCACGCGGTCGAAATGCATCCGCAAGACGCCGAAGCCTGGCTGGGCTTAGCCGCGTCCTACGACCGGCTGCGCCGTTTCGATCTCGCCGACCGCGCCTACGGACAAGCCATCGGCATTTCCGGGCCGACGGTCGAGATTTTGAACAACCAGGGTTATTCCTACATGTTGCGCGGCGACTACAAGCGCGCGCGCGCCAAGCTCAGCGAGGCCCAGCGCAAGGATCCTGGCAACAAATACGTCGCCAATAATATCCAGCTGCTGGAGACGAGCTGGCGCAAGGGCAAGGGAATTCAGTAGCCCGCTTTAGCCTTGCGTCATTTTCACGGTCACGGATTCCACGTTCCGGCAGCGGCCGCACTCGAATGTGCGCTGTTCTTGATCCGGCTGATCGGAATGAATTCGCGCGAGCATCATCTGCATCCCGCAGGTCGGACATGCCGGGCGCGAAATCGAATCCGAATGAGCTGTTGGCGTTTGATAGAGCGACATGATCTCTCGTTCCCAGCGGTGCCCCGCCCCTATGTTGGGGATTGGGGGGCATAGAGGCGGGGTCGCTGGACAGGCTAGAACCAATATTCTCGGCAGGACGCCCATCGGCGTCTGTTCAATTCGGAACGTTTTCGAACGGACCAGCCGGAAAATTTTATGGCGATCCCCGGTTGCGAGCGAAATCCAAATCGGGCCCATTTCCGCCCTTGACACGATCATATTCCTAGGCTTATAGTCCACGCAACCATCCCACAGCGAGGGGCGTCCTGCAGGACACTGCCCGACGCGGGGTGGCGGCGGCGCCCGCGGGCAAGGCTTGTAACCTGGCGCTCGGGAGGCCCCGGCCAGCCGTCCGCCGGCACTAAGACCGGCTGCCTTGAATGGCTGGACGAGGCGGGAAGCGAGGGGAGGCGGAAGCCACCCCGCTAGGGGGCGTGAAGAGCGCTCCGCCAAGCCCGCCCGGAAGCACGGCGCCGGGGACAGAAAAGCCGCAGGTGGAGTGCCGGAATGCGGCGCGCCCATTAGCGTTGGGCGCGGCCCCCCGAAGCCTTCCAGGCGAAGGGGGGAGGATAAGTGGTTCGCGCTTTTCGGCGCTCCACCCCCTCGCACTTTTCCAATGACGACCGCGACGACAGGCGCACCCGGCGCCTCGACAAAAAACACGGGCGGCGGAGCGTTGGCTTTGCATGCCGAAACACAGCGAAGGCGGGGCTGTTTGAAAAATAAATCGGTAAATGCAAATGCGAGAGGCTTACTCGCTTTCCCTCTCCCCTTGTGGGAGAGGGTGGACGCGAGCGCAGCGAGCGGCCGGGTGAGGGGGCTTTGGCGCAAGAGAGTCCGACCCCCTCACCCGCCTCGCTCACTGGCGTTCGCTCGGCACCCTCTCCCACAAGGGGAGAGGGTAAGAAGGGCAACGCCGCGCCACACATTCAAGGGCCCGCATGGACCGCGAGCCACCCCGGTAGCGCGGCCCCCGTGCGCTCGCATACGATTGCCGGCGAACCGGCGCTGCAAGACCGGCCAAATTCTAAAGGGGGGAAACCAATGGCTAACGTGAACGCCGGCGCGCGTCTCGACCGGCTCCCGATCTCGTCGTTCCACTATCGCATCTTCTGGCTGGTCGGCGCCGGCATGTTCTTCGACGGCTACGATCTCTACGTCGCCGGCGGCGTGATCGCATCCGTGCTGCAGACCAAGTTCGCGACGCCGGTCGCAGATTCCGCAATTCCTCTCGCTCACCTTCGTCGGCATGACGCTGGGCGCGCTGATCACCGGCTTTGTCGGTGATGCGATGGGCCGGCGCTTCACCTATCAGATCAACCTGCTGATTTTCGGCCTCGCATCGATTGCCGCCGCTTTCGCGCAGGACATGAATCAGCTGATCTTCTTCCGCTTCGTGCAGGGGCTGGGCCTCGGCGCCGAGATCGTGGTCGGCTATTCGACGCTGACCGAATTCGTGCCGCCGAAGACGCGCGGCCGCTGGCTCGCCTTCATGGCGTTCCTCGTGGTCGCCGGTTTTCCCGGCCACCGCCATTCTCGGTTATCTGATCATCCCAGTCTGGGGTTGGCGTCCGATGTTTGTCATCGCCGGCGTCGGCTCGCTGATCGTCTGGTATCTGCGCAAGCGGTTGCCGGAATCGCCGCGTTGGCTGGAATCGAAAGGGCGCACGGCGGAAGCGGAAACGCTGATGACGGCGATTGAGAAGGAAGCGTCGAGCGCGGGCGGCACGTTGCCGGCGCCGGCCAAGACCGCGCCGGTCGCGCAAGTGTCGGCCTCCGATATGCTGCAGGCCGCCGATGCTGCAACGCATGATCGTCGGCTCATGGGCGCTGATCACCATCAACACGCTGATCTTCGGCTTCGTGATCTTTCTGCCGTCGTTCTTCCTGCGCCAAGGGCTGACCATCACCAACTCGCTTGGCTACACGCTGGTGCTGTCGATTGCCTCGCTGGTCGGCTGCGCGCGTCGGCGCCTGGAGTTCCGACGCCATCGGGCGGCGCTGGAGCATCATCGGCGCGTCCGTCGCTACTATCGTGTTCGGCTATATTTATGCACGCTTCAACGCGGCGTCCGATCCGACCATCGTGCTGAGCGTCGGCTCCGTGTTGATCGTGGCGATCTATGTGCAGACCGCGATTCTGTTCGGGGTCTATACGCCGGAACTGTTCCCGACCGAAATCACGATTGCGGGCCAATGGCATCTGCAACACGCTCGGGCGCGGCGCCACGGTGGCTTCACCTTTCGTCGTTACCGCCTTGATGGCCACCTACAAGCTGCCGGGCGTGATCTGGCTGATGATCGCCCTGGTGGTCGTGCAGATCGTCGTGGTCTGGGCCTGGGGCGTCGAGCCGCGCAAACGCGGGCTGGAGGACGTCGCCGCCGAAAAGGTTTGATGGCGCCAGGTTAACGCAATGCGTCGGCCGCCCGCACTACCGGGCGGCCGATCGCGTTCATAGATGGTACGTCGAGGGCGGCGCCTGCCGGTTGCCGGCGCAAGCGGGAGCAAAATTACCGATGTTCGATTCGATACGAAAACTGTTCACCGACATGAACGAAGGCGGCAAGCAGGCCGGCCGCTTCGGCGAGAACGATTATCGGCTGGCCGCCGCCGCGCTGCTGGTGCATGCGGCGACCATCGACGGAAATTTCGCCGAGGTCGAGCGCGAAAAGCTTCATGCCGTGATCAAACAGCGCTTCGATCTGGACGATGCCGCGACCGACGAATTGATCGGCAAGGCCACCGCGGCCGAGCAGAATTCGATCGATCTCTATCATTTCACCACGCAGATCAACCGCGCGCTCGACGCAGGCCGGGCGCGCGCGCATCGTGGAAATGATGTGGCAAATCGTTTATGCCGATGGGGTCATCACCGAGTTTGAGGACAATCTGATCTGGCGGGCCGCGGATCTCTTAGGAATTTCGCGCGACGAGCGGATCGCGCTGAAGGAGCGGGTGATGGGAGCGCAAAGGCTAGCCGGCCATGACGGAAAAATTGCGCCCCGTTACTGTGATCACCGGCGCGTCGGCCGGCATCGGCGTCGCCTTGGCGCGCCTATTCGCCCGCGACGGCTATGAATTGGTGCTGGTGGCGCGGCGCGAGGATCGCCTGCGCGCGTTGGCCGATGAAATCGCGGCGACGGGCAAGCCCAAGCCGCTGGTGATCGCCGCCGATCTGGCGCGCAGCGATGCCGGCAAGCTGATCGCGGACAAACTCACCGCGCTCGGCGTCGAGCCGCAATACATTGTCAACAATGCCGGCTACGGTCTCGCCGGTTTGGCCGGTTCGCGCGAACGCGACGACGAGCTCGGCATGATCGATCTCAATGTGCGCGCGCTCACCGAATTGTCGCTCGCTTTCATCGACAGTCTGGCGCGCCATCGCGGCGGCATTCTCAATGTCGGATCGTTGGCCGGTTTTCTGCCGGGGCCGGGCATGGCGATCTATTACGCCACCAAGGCCTATGTGCTCTCGTTCAGCGAGGCGCTGCACACTGAACTCAAAAGCCGCGGCGTGCGGGTGACTGTGTTGTGTCCGGGCCCGGTGCCGACCGAATTTGCCGCGCGCGCCGGGGTGAGCAGCGGGCTGGCGCCGGAATTTCTCACCCAGAGCGCCGAGCAGGTGGCCGAGCAGGGCTATCGCGGCTTGATGCGCGGGCAGCGCGTGGTCATCCCGGGTGCCGCCAGCAAACTCGTGGCTTTGCTGATTCGATTGATTCCGCGCTCGCTGCTACTGGCGGTGGTCGACAGCCGGCAAAGCCGGCGCAGATCCGCGCCAAAGTCATAGCCGCAATTCGCCGCCCATGTTGCAAACGCCGGTAAAGCGGGTAGTACTCATTGCAAGCGCAGGATTGATCTCCGCGATGTCATGGTAAAGCCGGTCCTCATCATTCTGCACCAGGAACATTCCTCGCCCGGCCGAGTCGGCCAGGTGCTGACGAAACTTGGCTATCCGCTTGATGTCCGCCGCCCGCGTTTCGGCGATCCGTTGCCGGAGACCATGGACGAGCATGCCGGCTCGGTGATTTTCGGCGGGCCGCAAAGCGCCAACGACACCGACGAATTCTTACGCCGCGAGACCGACTGGATCGGCGTGCCGCTGCGCGACAAAAAGCCCTATCTCGGCATCTGCCTCGGCGCGCAAATGATGGCGCGCCATCTCGGCAGCCGCGTGTTCCCGCATCCGCAAGGTCACGCCGAAGTCGGCTATTATCCGATCAAGCCGACCGAGGCCGGGCGCAAGATTTGCGCCGAATGGCCGGACCACGTCTATCAATGGCATCGCGAGGGCTTCGATCTGCCGGCCGGCGGCGAACTATTGGCGGAAGGCCAAGATGCGTTTTCGGTGCAGGCGTTCCGTTACGGCAGCGGCTATGCGTTGCAGTTTCACCCGGAAGTGACCCACGCCATGATGTATCGCTGGCTGGTGCGCGGCGCCCACCGCATGGAATTGCCGGGAACCAAACAGCGGCACGAGCACGTCGCCGACCGCGCGGTGCACGATTTCGCCTTTCGCAACTGGCTCTCGGCTTTCATCGATCACTGGATCGGGCGCAAGCCGAGCGCGCAGGCGGCGAGTTAATAGCGGGCTGCCTTCGCGCTTGGACGGCTTGCCAACCGAAGCTCCGAACGAGCGAAGGTTGGTGGAGCCAGGCGGGATCGAACCGCCGACCTCGTCATTGCGAACGACGCGCTCTCCCAGCTGAGCTATGGCCCCGCCATATGCAACGACAACGCAGCCGTTGCGCGCATTTCTAGGCAAGTGGGCGCCATTTAGGGCCAGGGCTGTGGCCTGTCAAGGATGCGCGCCGCCAGGCCCAGGATCGGCTTGTTCAAGTCAATTCGACCCGCTACTTTCCGGCCACATTCAAACGGACAGAGGCGCATGCGCTCGATCCTCGATATCATTCTGCTGATCCTGCAAATCTATATCTGGCTGCTGATCGCGGCCGCGGTGCTGTCGTGGCTGATCGCCTTCAACGTGGTCAACACCAACAATCAGGTCGTCGCCACCATCGCCGAGTTCCTCTACCGCATCACCGAGCCGGTTTTGCGGCCGATCCGCTCGATGATGCCCAATCTCGGCGGCATCGACGTGTCGCCGGTGATCCTGATCCTGATCATCCTGCTGATCGAAAACGTTGATCATCCGCTACATTTATCCATACGTTTTCTGACGTGGCGCTGCCCTGGTCGGTGGCTGGCCGGAGGCATTGTGCTGAACGTGCGGCTTACGCCCAAAGGCGGCCGCGACGCCATCGACGGCATCGAGACCTTGGCGGACGGACGCAGCGTGCTCAAGGCGCGGGTGCGGGCGGCGCCGAGCGAGGGCGAGGCCAATGACGCCTTGTGCCGGCTTATCGCCAAGGCAGTGGGCGTCCCACCGCGTGATGTGACGATTGCCGCCGGGGCCACGGCCCGCATCAAGCGGCTGGCCATCGCGGGCAACCCGCCCACGCTGATCGCGGCGCTGGAGAAGATCGCCCCATCGCGCTAAGATTCAAATTGCATGACCGCCAAGATCATCGACGGCAAGACGATTTCGGCCGATCTGCGCGGCAAGGTGACCGATGCGGTGCATCGTCTGCGCCGCGACCGCGGCATCGTGCCGGGGCTGGCGGTCGTGCTGGTCGGCACCAATCCGGCGAGCGAAGTCTATGTCCGCAACAAATCCAAGGCGGTGACCGAATCCGGCATGCATCCGTTCGACCGGCATTTGCCGGAGGACGCGAGCCAAGCCGAACTGCTCGATCTGATTGCCGAGCTCAATGCCGACCCGGCCGTCAACGGCATCCTGGTGCAATTGCCGCTGCCCAAGCAGATCGATGCGCAGAAGGTGGTCGAGAGCATCGATCCGGCCAAGGACGTGGACGGCTTTAATCCGGTCAATGTCGGCCGGCTCGCCGCCGGATTGCCGGCTTTGGTGCCGTGCACGCCGCTCGGCTGCATCATCTTGGCCAAGACCGTGCATGCCTCGCTCGCAGGTCTAGAGGCGGTGGTGGTCGGCCGTTCCAACATTGTCGGCAAGCCGCTGGCGCAATTGCTGCTGGCCGAGAATGCGACGGTCACGATCTGCCATTCCAAGACCAGCGATCTGCCGGCGGTCTGCGGGCGTGCTGATCTATTGATCGCCGCCATCGGCAGGCCGGAATTCGTGCGCGGCCACTGGATCAAGCCGGGCGCGACTGTGATCGATGTCGGCATCAACCGGGTGCCAGGCGACGGCGGCGAACCGTCGGCGAGCCGGCACATCGTCGGCGATGTCGCCTATGCGGAAGCCGCGCAAACCGCGGGCGCTATCACGCCGGTGCCGGGCGGCGTCGGGCCGATGACCATTGCTTGTCTGCTGCTCAATACGCTGCGCGCGACTAGCGCGCAGAACGACCTGCCCTTGCCGGCATTTTGAACATGACAGTCAAAGAATTATTGAGCGACGCTCAGCCCTGCCAGGCGTAGGCGACCTTGTCGAGCGTCTTCGGCCCGAAGCGCTCGGATGAGCGGGCAACGGCGCGGCCGCCGAGCGCGCGATAGAATTCCACCGCCGGCTCGTTGTCGGACAACGCCCACACGACCAAGCTTTTCAATCCGCTCTGGATCAGGTCCTTGCGCGCGGCCGAGAACAGGCGGCGGCCGAAACCCAGTCCCTGAAACTCGGGCCGCAGATAAATTTCGTAGATCTCGCCGTCATAGAACAGGCTGCGCGCGCGATTGCGTCCGTAGTTGGCGTAGCCGGCGATCTGCTCGCCGAATTGCAGGATGGTGATGCGGCTGCCTTTGCGGATCGCCGAATCCCACCAGTCCGGACCGCGCCGGTTGATCAGCTTGTCGAGCTCGTTGCCCGGAATGATGCCCTGATAGGCGGCGCGCCATGCCTCGTCGTGCGTCCCGGCGACGTCGGTCGCGTCGGAAGTCTTCGCTCGGCGAATCTCTATGAGGGTCGTACTCATTGTGGAATAGAAGCAACGAACCCAGCGCCCTTCAAGCCCTATGATTAATGATCGGTAAACGGTGTGGATTACTGGCCACAGGCGATCAAAAACGGGCCATGGCCGCTGAAAAATCGTGCGGATGACGCCTAATCTTGCGCATGGCGCAGTCATTTGGTCGGAGAACACGAATCGTTCCGCCGGCCGCGCACAGATGCAAGTGATTCGCTTTTTATGATTCGAGTCGTGCCAAGATAGGACACTTGGTTCCCGGGCATGCGCCCGGCCGGCGCAGCGTCAGACCGCTTCGGCGGTTTTCGCCCGGTCTTCGCGCTTGCGGTCGGTCTCGTCGAGCAGCTTCTTGCGCAGGCGGATCGCCTTCGGCGTCACCTCGACCAGCTCGTTGTCCTCGATATAGGCCAGCGCCTTTTCCAGCGTCATGCGGATCGGCGGGGTGAGGCGGACCGCCTCGTCCTTGGAGGTGGTGCGAATATTGGTGAGCTGCTTGCCTTTGAGCACGTTGATGACGAGGTCGTTGTCGCGCGTATGCTCGCCGACGATCATGCCTTTGTAGACCTTCCAGCCCGGCTCGATCATCATCGGCCCGCGGTCTTCCAAATTCCACATGGCATAGGCCACGGCCTCGCCCTGATCGTTGGAGATCAAGACGCCGTTGCGGCGGCCCGGGATCGGCCCTTTGTGCGGCGCATAGGCGTGAAACAGCCGGTTCATGATGGCGGTGCCGCGCGTGTCGGTGAGCAACTCGCCCTGGTAGCCGATCAGCCCGCGGGTCGGCGCGTGGAACACCAGCCGCAGGCGGTGGCCGCCGGACGGCTTCATCTCCAGCATTTCGGCTTTGCGCTCGGCCATCTTCTGCACGACGATGCCGGAATGAACTTCGTCGACGTCGATGACGACTTCCTCGATCGGCTCTTCCTGCTCGCCTTTATCGTTGGTGCGCAGCAAAACTTTCGGACGCGACACCGATAATTCGAAGCCTTCGCGCCGCATGGTCTCGATCAGAATGCCGAGCTGCAACTCGCCGCGGCCGGCGACTTCCATCGAGTCCTTCTCTTCGCTCTCGCGCACGCGCAGCGCCACGTTGCCTTCCGCTTCGCGCAGCAACCGGTCGCGGATCATGCGGCCGGTGACCTTGGTGCCTTCGGTGCCGGCGAGCGGGGAATCGTTGACGCGGAAAATCATCGCCAGCGTCGGCGGATCGATCGGCTGCGCCGGGATCGGCGTCTCGACCGAGGGGTCGCAAATGGTCATGGCGACGGTGGCTTCCGGCAGTCCGGCGATGGCGACGATGTCGCCGGCTTCCGCTTCGTCCACCGGCACGCGCTCGATGCCGCGGAATGCCAGCACCTTGGTGACGCGGCCGCTCTCGATCAGCTTGCCGTCGTGATCGAGCACCTTCACCTGCTGATTGGGCTTCACAACGCCTGACGTGATACGGCCGGTGACGACGCGGCCGAGATAGGGATTGGCTTCCAAAATTGTGCCGAGCAGGCGGAACGGCCCGCTTTCCACCACCGGCGGCTTGACGTGACTGAGGATGAGATCGAACAGCGGCTGCATGCCGTCGTCGTGCGAGCCTTCCAGCGTCGTCGCCATCCAGCCCTGTTTGGCCGAGCCGTACAGAATCGGAAAATCGAGTTGCTCGTCGGTGGCGTCGAGCGCGGCGAACAGGTCGAACACTTCGTTGATGACTTCCACCGGCCGCGCGTCGGAGCGGTCGACTTTGTTGATGACGACGATGGGCTTGAGCCCCATCTTCAGCGCCTTCGACACCACGAATTTGGTTTGCGGCAGCGGGCCTTCGGCGGCGTCCACCAGCACCAGCGCGCCGTCCACCATATTGAGGATGCGTTCCACCTCGCCGCCGAAATCGGCGTGGCCGGGGGTGTCGACGATGTTGATGCGGGTGTCTTTCCAGAGCACCGACGCCGCCTTGGCCAGGATGGTGATGCCGCGCTCGCGCTCGAGATCGTTGGAATCCATGGCGCGCTCGACCACGCGCTGGTTCTCACGATAGGCGCCGGATTGCTGCAGCAGCCGGTCGACCAATGTGGTCTTGCCGTGGTCGACGTGGGCGATGATGGCGACGTTACGCAAATTCATGAGGGGTCCGGAAATCAAAGCGCGGGCCGATACGGCCCGCGACTCGGGCGGAATATAGTGTTTCATCGGCCGGAAGCAACCCGCCCGAATGCGCGTGGTTAAGCCTGCGCCCAATGGCTAATATGAGGCGGAACGGCTTGTCGGCCCTGGCGTTTGCTTCACCGAGGATGTGTCATGGCGCAGAAATTGACCGCGGAGGCGCGAAAAGCGGCATTGGCCAAGCTCAACGGCTGGGCCGAGGTTTCAGGCCGCGACGCCATCGCGAAGAAATTCGTCTTCAAGGATTTCAACCAGGCTTTCGGCTTTATGACCCGGGCGGCGCTGGTGGCGGAGAAGATGGATCACCATCCGGAGTGGTTCAATGTCTACAAGACCGTTGAGGTGACGCTCGCCACCCACGACGCCGGCGGTGTGACCGAGCTCGATGTGAAGCTTGCCGAGGCCATGGATAAGATCGCGCAAGGCTAGGCGGCCTTTTTGACAGGCCTTGCGCCGGCCCCAATCGCCAACCACATTGGTTCGCATGACCTTTGCCCGCGCCGCATTCTGGCGGAACACGAGTGACAACGACAGCGCCTGGCGCCAGGGATTCTGGCGCAAGTTACGGCGCGTGGCCGCGCATATCCCGTTCGCCGAGGATCTGCTCGCGGCCTATTACTGCGCCTTCGATCGCGAGACGCCGCTGCCGGTGAAGGCGACGCTCATCGGTGCGCTCGCCTATTTCGTGCTGCCGATCGACGCCATTCCCGATGTGCTGCCGGTGATCGGCTTCACCGACGATGCCGCCGTGCTGGCGACCGCCATCAAGCTGGTCGCCGATCACATCCGCCCGCTGCATCGCGAGGCGGCGCGCAACAAGCTCGCGGAATTCGTCCGTTAGGGCCGCAGGATAATCTTTCCCATCACTTGGCGCGCGGCGATGGCTTTCAGCGCGGCCGGCGCATCCTTGAGCGGGTAGACCGCGTGCACGTGCGACGACAATTTTCCGTCCGCGCACCAGGTCAGCAGTTGTTCGGTGTTGGCACGATGGCCGGCCGGATCGCGCTCGATCCATGAGCCCCAGAACACACCGAGGATGTCGCAGCCTTTCAGCAAAGCGAGATTGAGCGGCAGCTTGGGAATGTCGCCGGCGGCAAAGCCGACCACGAGAAAGCGCCCCTGCCAGGCGATCGAGCGCAAGGCTGGCTCCGAATAGGCGCCGCCGACCGGATCGTAAATCACGTCGGCGCCGCGCCCGTCGGTCAATCGCCGCAGCGCGTCTTTCAAATCTTCTTTGCTGTAATCGATGCCGTCATCGGCGCCGTGTTTCTTGGCGAATGCGATCTTGTCCGCCGACGATGCGCAGGCGATCACGCGCGCGCCCATGATCTTGCCGAGCTCGACGGCCGCAAGGCCGACACCGCCGGACGCGCCGAGCACGGCCAGCGTCTCGCCGCGCTTGAGTTTGGCGCGGTCCTTGAGCGCGTGCAGCGTGGTGCCATAGGTGACGCAGAGGCCGGCGGCGCGGTCGAAATCGAGCGCGTCGGGAAGTCGCACCAATTTGTCGGTGGCAATCGCGATGCGTTCGCGCGCGGCGCCGGAGCCGCAATAGGCCATGACCCGGTCGCCGGCTTTGATGGAGGCAACGCCCGTGCCCAGGCTTTCCACGGTGCCGGCGAATTCCGCCGCCGGGGAGAACGGCATCGGCGGCTTGTATTGGTATTTGCCGGCGATGATCAGCGTGTCGAAAAAGTTGAGCGCCGCGGCCTCGATCCGCACCACAGCCTCGCCCGGTCCCGGTTTGGGGTCGGGAATGTCGGCCAGCTCAAGGTCGTCGGGCGTGCCGTAATGGGTGCAGAGCAGGGCTTTCATCGTAGCTCCTGGCGGAAAGGGCGTTTTCTCTAGCATGCCAGGCGGCTTTAGCGATTAGTCCGCCGGGGGTGGCGCATTGCCGCCTTCACATTGCCGATTTTCCCTTTTAATGGGCTATTATCCAGCGATTCTTCCGACGGCGGTATCCTCGCCGCCGCTCCACTGAACCGGTAGGGCCCGATGACGAAGATGTTTTGGCATAGAAGCGCGATTTGCCTGCTCACCGCCGGTGCCGTCGTTTGCACCACCGCCGCCTATGCGCAGAAGAAGCCGGCTCCCACCGACCAAGCGGCGCTGCTCGGCCAATTCGGCGACTGGGGCGCCTACACCGCGTCGCCCGGCGGCAAGAAGGTCTGCTTTGCGCTGTCGAAGCCGACCGCGGCCGTCACCGAGCCCGCCGGCCGTAATCGCGATCCGTCTTATGCCTTCGTCTCGACACGTCCGGCCGAGAAGGTGAAGAACGAAGTTTCGGTGATCGTCGGCTATCCGCAAAAGCCCGGCGTCGATGCGACCGCCGCTATCGGCTCGGCCAACTATGTCATGTACACCCAGAATGACGGCGCCTGGGTGAAGAATGCCGCCGAGGAAGCGCAAATGGTCGAGACCATGCGCAAAGGCGCCGATCTGGTGATCAAGAGCGTGTCCAGCCACGGCACCAAGACCACCGATACCTATTCGCTCAAAGGCTTGTCGGACGCGCTCGACAAGGTCGCCGCCGAGTGCAAGTAAGGCGGCGGCGCCTTATATTGCCGTGAGCGCCGCGGCTATCGCGGATGACGGCCTCGAGTTTATGGCAACAACGCTAGACACCGCACCGGCCTTGGCGGGCTTCGTCGAGAAGACGCCGCTTGAGCGCTATGTCGCGCCCGAAAAGCCGTCGCTGATTGGCTTGTCGCGCGGCGAGCTGGCCGCAGCGCTGGGCGAGGTCGGCGTGCCGGAAGCGCAGCGCAAGATGCGCGTGCAGCAACTCTGGCACTGGATCTATTTCCGCGGCTTCACTGAATTCGACGCCATGACCAGCGTGTCGAAGGAATTGCGCGCCGCCTTGGCGGAGCGCTTCACGCTGGCGCGGCCCGAAGTCGTGGCCGAGCAGGTTTCCGTCGACGGCACGCGCAAATGGCTGCTGCGGCTGCCCGGCGAAGTGCAAGGCGAGCGCCCGCACGAAGTTGAAACCGTTTACATCCCCGATACCGAGCGCGGCACGCTCTGCGTCTCCAGCCAAGTCGGCTGCACGCTCACTTGCACATTCTGTCACACCGGCACGCAACGGCTGGTGCGAAACCTCACCGCCGGCGAGATCGTCGGCCAGGTGATGGTGGCGCGCGACCGGCTGGGCGATTGGCCGGGCGCGACAAGGCCGACCGATGGCGTCACCCCGACCGGCGACCGCTGGGTGACCAATATCGTCATGATGGGCATGGGCGAGCCGCTCTATAATCTCGACGCCGTGCGCGACGCGCTGCTGATCGTGGCGGACGGCGAAGGCATCGCCATTTCCAAGCGCCGCATCACGCTGTCCACCTCGGGCGTGGTGCCGATGATCGCGCGCGCCGGCAGCGAAATCGGCTGCATGCTGGCGGTGTCGCTGCATGCGGTGCGCGACGAATTGCGCAACGAGCTGGTGCCGCTCAACCGCAAATATCCTATCGCCGAATTGCTCGAGGCCTGCCGCAATTATCCCGGCGTCTCCAACGCCAAGCGCATCACGTTCGAATACGTCATGCTCAAGGGCGTCAACGATTCCATCGAGGAGGCGAAATCGCTGGTGCGCCTGCTCAAGGGCATTCCGGCCAAGATCAATCTCATTCCGTTCAATCCCTGGCCCGGCAGCAAATACGAGTGTTCGGACTGGGATCAAATCGAGAAGTTCTCGGCCGTGGTGTTCGATGCCGGCTATGCCTCGCCGGTGCGCACGCCGCGCGGCCGCGACATCTTGGCCGCCTGCGGCCAGCTCAAAAGCGCGACCGAGAAGCTTTCCGCGCGCGAACGCATGGCGCTGCGCGCCATGGCGATGACGGATTAATCGCATGCGCCTGCTCGGCCGGATCATCGTCATCATGGTCGCCGTTTTCTTGGCGAGCATCACCGCCGGCATCGCCATCGCCCTGGGTGTGCTGGGGCCGCAATGGCACGGCGTTGACCGGCGATGTTGTCGAGCGCGCCGGATTTTGGCTGGTGGTGCTCTATGGCGTGAGCTTCACCGGCGCGATCGGCCTGCTGCCGCTGGCGATTTTGATCGCAATCGCCGAGGGTTTCAAAATCCGCTCGTTGCTGTCCAACGCGCTGGCCGGCGCCGCCCTGCTGGCGTTCGGCTATTACACCAGCGGGCTGCCGCACCGTTTCGAGGAATTGATCGATCGACCGCCGCCGCCGATCTCGCACGAGGGTGAGGTTGCCGCCGCCGCCGGCGCCTTATTCGGCCTTACGTATTGGCTGATCGCCGGCCGCAATGCCGGCCGCTGGCGCGAAGGCTGAGGCATTCATGAATCGCACCGGCCTGATTCGTCGCGCTCGGCATTGCCGTTGTTGCAGGCCTGGTGTTCGGGCTTTATCCCGATCTCGATCTGGCAGTCTCGCGGCATTTCTATCGTTATGCCGATGCCGGCAACATTGCATTCCCTTGGCGCCGGTATCTCCCGCTGATGCGGTCGCGCGATGTCGGTCTGTGGATCAGCACTGTGCTGGTCGTGCCGGCAGTGGCCGCGCTGGTCGATCAAGCTTTTTCTGCCGCGCCGGAAAATGCTGATGTCCGGCCGCGCGGCGCTGTTCCTGATCGCAACCATGGCGGTCGCGCCCGGCCTGCTGGTCAATGTCGTGCTCAAGGATCATTGGGGCCGGCCGCGGCCGATCGACGTCACTCAGTTTGGCGGCAGCCGAACATTTCGTCGCCTGGTGGGACCCGCGCGGCGATTGTCCGAAGAATTGTTCTTTCGTTTCCGGCGACGTGGCGGGCGTGGCCTGGACCGTTGGCGCCGGCGGCGCTGGCGCCGCCGCAATGGCGCGTGGCAGCTTACGGCGCGGCGCTGGCGCTCACCGCCGGCATGGCCGCGATCCGCATCATGGCGGGCGGGCATTTTGTCAGCGACACGATCTTTGCCGGCGTGTTCACGTTCCTGATCATCTGGCTCGCGCACGCTCTGATCTACCGCTGGCCGCGTACGCGGTTCACCGACGAAAGGTCGAGCGCGCGCTTGAGCGGATCGCGCGGCCCGGTGGGGCAAGAAATCGTGAACGGCGATGCAGTCCGCCAAACGAAGTCGCCGGCCGGAAGCGTCTGCGGAGAGCAATCCTAAGCTGAGCGTCGCGCGATCCGGTGGTAAGGACGGCGTTTGGAATTCTGGCCACGCGCTGTCAGCGCGGCTTGGCATTGGCGGCGATCGGGAACGGCCGGCTGGCAATGTCGCCTTGCAGCCAATGCGTCTGCGGCTCGGCATCGTCGCCGTCGGCCAGATAGAGCGCATATGTCGTGTAACTCAGATCGTAATGCCAACTAACGGTGCGGGCGTCCGGCGGTATCGATCCGGCGGCTTTCAACTCGACAAAATCGGGCCGCACCGCGTCGAACACGACTTGGATATCCGAAATCGAAACCGCCGCCGGCGATTTAACGCCGTCAAAACGCACGTCGATGTGACGGGCAAGTGCCGCAAGAAATCCGTCGAGTTCGGCACGCAGCGCAGCTTCGGTTAGGCCGCTGCTGCGCGGCTGGCCGGCTTCCAGCTCGAGCTTGTTGGCGAGCGTCTGCGGCGCCGTGACGATGAAGGCGGTCCAGGTATTGGTCGCGGTGCAAGGTGAGGCGCACCGTCGTGGTGCCGATTTCATGGGCACGCAGGCCGCACGGCAGCAGCAACAAGGCCATCAACAAAAGTCGTCTCAACATGCGGGTCATGACGCCGGATTTTGGGCCGCGTCACAGGCTATACCAGCCGGCACCGGCGGTAGAGGGGCTTGACCCGGCATCGCCGGTAAGGGATGCAACCGGTCGGACCGCCGGCCCGGCGCGAGCGCGGGCACGAGCCAAATGAAGGGCGGCGCCGCCGCAGGTATCGAATGCCAAAGGGTGAGGCCAAGAAAAACGTCAAGAAAGTCGTGCTCGCCTATTCGGGCGGCCTCGACACCTCGATCATTTTGAAATGGCTGCAAACCACCTATGGCTGCGAAGTCGTGACCTTCACCGCCGATCTCGGCCAGGGCGAGGAGCTCGAGCCGGCGCGCAAGAAGGCCGAACTGCTCGGCATCAAGAAGCAGAACATCTTCGTCGAGGACCTGCGCGAGGAATTCGTGCGCGACTACGTGTTTCCCATGTTCCGGGCGAACGCGCTCTATGAAGGGCAATATCTGCTCGGCACCTCGATCGCGCGGCCGCTGATCGCCAAGAAGCAGATCGAGATCGCCGAGAAAGTCGGCGCCGATGCGGTCGCCCATGGCGCCACCGGCAAAGGCAACGACCAGGTGCGCTTCGAGCTCACGTATTATGCGTTGAAGCCGGACGTGACCGTGATCGCGCCCTGGCGGGAATGGGATTTGACCTCGCGCACCAAGCTGATCGAGTTCGCCGAGAAGCATCAGATTCCGATCGCCAAGGACAAGCGCGGCGACGCGCCGTTCTCGGTCGACGCCAATCTGCTGCACGCCTCCTCGGAAGGCAAAGTTCTGGAGGACCCGGCGCAAGAAGTGCCCGACTATGTCTACTCGCGCACCGTCGATCCGGAAAAGGCGCCGGACAAGCCGACTTACATCACGGTCGATTTCGAACGCGGCGATGCGGTGGCCATCGACGGCAAGAAGCTGTCGCCGGCTACGCTGCTCACAAAGCTCAACGAGCTCGGCAAAGCCAACGGCATCGGCCGTCTCGATCTGGTCGAGAACCGCTTTGTCGGCATGAAGTCGCGCGGCATGTACGAGACGCCGGGCGGCACCATATTGCTCGCCGCCCATCGCGGCATCGAATCGATCACGCTCGACCGCGGCGCCGCGCATCTCAAAGACGAGCTGATGCCGAAATATGCCGAGCTGGTCTATTACGGCTTCTGGTTCGCGCCGGAGCGCGAGATGCTGCAAGCCGCGATCGACCACAGCCAGGAATTCGTCACCGGCCGCGTCAGGCTCAAGCTCTACAAGGGCAACGCCATCGTGGTCGGCCGCGAGAGCAAATATTCGCTCTACGATCAGGAACTGGTCACCTTCGAGGAAGGCGCGGTCGCCTACGACCACCGCGACGCGGAAGGCTTTATCAAGCTCAACGCGCTGCGCCTGCGCACGCTTGGTCAGCGGCGGCGGAAACTGAAACTCGACTGACCGGAGGCTGGACCGGCGGCGGGCATGGCTGGCTAATGGGGCCGGAGGAAATATAATCGCGCGGCCAACAAAACCATGACCTCGGCGTAGAGGAACCGTCCGATGGGTAAACGCACAGCAAGGTTATGTTTGTTACCGGTGCTCGCCATGGCGGTCGCCGCCTGCTCGCTCACCGATAGCAAGCCGGCGCTGGAGAATCCCAATATTTTTCCCACCGATTTTCGCCATGAAATATTGTTGACATTGCCGCGCGTCCTCGACGATCAGACTAATATACGCGATGCATTCATCAGCGATCCCGTGCTCACCCCGGTCGGCAAGGATCAGCGCTATTCGGTCTGTGTCCGCTACAATGCGCGCAACGGCGCGCACCAATACATGGGCAGCAAGGACCGCATCGGCTATTTCTTCAGCGGCCACCTCAACCAGCTGGTCGAGGCCACCAAGGGGGAATGCGGCAACGCCGTCTATAAGCCGTTTCCGGATCTGGAACAGCTTTGCATGGCGAAGAAATGCGAATAGCCGAGCGGCGGCAAAGATAATTGAACGCTAGAAGCCCCTTGCCTTCGCTCGTCGCCGCCGGCTGGCTCTCGGCCTGGCGTGTTCTTTAACTCCGGCACCAGCGGCAGATTGCGGCGCTCCTTATCGGCGATCTCGGCGATCGTCTGACGCATCATGATGAAGCGTTCCGGCGAGGTCGGGTACGTCTTGGCGAAGCGGATGCTGTTCGGCTATCTCCAGCGCCATCGCGCGCCAGACATTCTCGGCGCCGGAAATATCATAGCCCGCGCGTGCCGCGTAATAGGCGCCGACATAGTCAGCCTCGCGTTCGAAGACGACGCTGAAGGCGCGCGCGCCGGCCAACTCGAAATGCTTCGAGAATGTGCCGTTGGTATAAATGCCGCCGACCATGAAGGCGCCGTCGACCGCGGCGCCGCTCGCCGCACCCAGTAGGGCATTCTGCAGCTTCTTGCCGTAGTGGCCCATGTTCACATGCGCGAGCTCATGCCCGATAATGACGGCGAGATCGGCGTCGCTGTGCGTCAGCCGCAGGATGCCCGATTTGATCACGATCTTTTTGTAGTCGGTGAAAGCGTTCGCCGACCCGTCGATCACCAGATTGATTGGAATGGCGCAAGCCAAGACTGGTTGCACGATGACCGTCCGATCGACGCCGTCGCGCCGCAGCACGATCACCACCGGCCGTTCGCCATTTTCCTTCAAGATACCGCCGATCCAGCCCGGGGCTTCCTTGGCAGACACTGCTTCGTTGTCGAACGTCAGAACCTGGTCGCCGGTCTTGATGCCGGCCTCCGCCGCCGGCGAGCCGTCGGCGACGGAAATCACCGTCGCCTCGGTGCTGCTGACATTAAGTGCCTCGCGCGAATACGACTGGAATTTGCGCGGCAGGCTTTTCACCGTGACCGCATGCATGCCGATCTGCGCCGATTGGGCCGCGCAGAGAACTCGATTGGCGACACGGATATGGAAGGCGACGCGGTCGAGTCGGGCGAGCGTCTCGTAATAGTCGCGGATTTGCGCGATCTGTTCGGTGCGATGTTCGGTGGCGACGGCGGCGGCGGAAATTTCAGGCAATTGGGCGATCGGCTCGGCGCAACTCGCGCAAAGCAACGCGCTCGCAATGACGGCTGGAAAGCGACGCCCACGCACCACGAACTCCCCCCGTGGACAAGATTGCGCCAGTGGCACGATGAGATCAAGTATAAGTTGTAGGTCGGGTTGTCAGACTACCCTAGCCTTTCAGGCGGCCGATCAGGCCGTATATGTCGCCGAGTACGTAGAGATCGCGCACCTTGGGGCCGTCGAAGGTGAAGATCGGCATGCCGGTCCACCACACGTGCCGGCCGCTCGGCGGCACGCCGAACATCTCCTTGCGGTGGATGCCGTGAAAACGCATCTTGCCGCTGACGCGGTTGTCTTCCTCGATCAGCGCCAGAATGTCGGTGGTGTAGTCGCCGAGCGAGCCCGTCACCCAATCGACGTAACCGGCGAATTCATCGTGACCGGTGAGCGTCGGCCCGAGCGAGCCGCGGAAGGTGAAGCCGTCGTGGAAGATTTTCGGGATCAGACTCTTGTCGGCGTGATCCCACAATTCCTTGTAGAACACGCGCACCACTTCCTTCTGCGGCGACAGCGTGATGCCTTCGAAGTCGAGCGCGGGTTCGTCCATCGCGGCAAGCTAATGCCCTATGCGCGCGCAATCCAGCTTTGGCTTTTCGCCGGCGTCGTCATTGGCGCCGGGCGGGCGGCGCACCGCGTTTCGCGATGCGCCGCTCCCCGCGGCTAGTTCCGGCCAAATAGCAGCGGCGTGATCCGGCGTATGCTGACACGCCGGTTACGCCGCTCCGGGCGCCTGAGTTGGCACCTTGAGAAATTGCTCGCCGTAACCCTGCGTCGTCAGATTTTCCGGCGGAATGCCGAACTCCTGCGTCAGAATTTCGGCCACCGCCTCGGCGCGCCGGTCGGATAGCGACAGATTGTCAATATCGCGGCCGACCGCGTCGGTGTGCCCTTCGATCAAATAGATCTCGTCGGGGCTGCGGCGAATCGCCCGGCGCATCGCTTCCGCGATTGGTGCGAGCCGCTGCGCCTGATCGGGGGTTACTTCCCACGATCCGAATTCGAAGTTGATGGTGTCGAGGTCGATCCGCGGCATCCATTCGCGCAGGTTATGCGTGTAACGGATTTCGTCGAGCGAATAGCGGCGGTCGATATGCATGACCGGCCCTGCGATCAAAGTGTCGTAGAGCAGGACACTATCGGCGCCGTCCGCGTCGACGATGTAGTGGTCGCGCCGCATGCGAACGATGGGAGGCGCCAGCCCGGCAATAAAGCCATAAGCGCCCGGCGGCCCATCAAAGCGGTTGTCGATCAGCACGATTTCTCGACCGTCCGGGAAGCGCCGCAGACGCCGCAGCAAGCGGCCGTTGGCATCGACGATGGTGATGATGCGCGCGCCGTCGGGCCGCAGGATGATGGTTTCCGTCTCGCTGCCGTGATGTTCGACATGGACGTCACGGGCGCCATGGCGGAAGCGATCGATGTCGTCGTGCCGGATAAAGGTTTGGCCGTTTTGCCGGACGATCGTGCGGTTGAGTTCACGAATGACCGTGCGATTGCCTTCTTTGACTTCGTGCCGCTCGCCGCGGATTTGATCCAGCTTGCGATTGGCCGCCGGCAACGTCGTCGGCCGCGGGTTCGATGGGCCAGACTGCTGCTGCACCGGCTTTTGCAATTGCTGCTGTTGTACTGGCTTCTGCAGTTGTTGCTGATCCGGTTTCTGTTGTTGTTGTTGCACCGGCTTTTGCAGTTGCTGCTGTTGTACGGGCTTCTGCAGTTGCTGTTGCATCCGGTTTCTGTTGTTGCTGTTGTTGCACCGGCTTTTGCAATTGCTGCTGTTGTACGGGCTTCTGCTGTTGTTGCTGTACGGGCTTCTGCAATTGCTGCTGCTGCACCGGTTTTTGTTGCTGTTGCTGTTGCACCGGTTTCTGTTGCTGCTGCTGCGCCGGTTTGTGCTGCTGCTGCGGATTTGTCTTGCCTTTATCTTTGTCCTTATCCTTTTCCTTGTCTGACGCAGCAGGCTGCGCCTGCGCGACGACCATGTCGGAATGCCGCTCCGCAGAAATTGCGGGCGAGCAGATAGCAAAACACGGTGTCACGGCGCCGATAACCAAAAGCATCTTGAGCGTCATTGCTGGGCCTTTCCCCACTTACGATTGTGCGCGCCACGTCATGGCGGTCGCGTTGAGTTAGCATCACATAATTGGCGACTTTTGTGTGTCCAGTGCGGCGCAACACGGCCTATGCCGGTCGTGTGGCCGGGTGCGCTGCAGATATTATGCGATGACTTCGTTGTTCCGATTAGGTTATCGGCGCGCCCAGCCGCCTAGCCAGACTGGGCGCTTCGCTCGGTGCTACAGCTGCCGATCAACCATAGCCTTTTTCAGCACGGCGATTTCTTTCGCCGGGTTGAGGCCCTTCGGGCAGGCTTTTGAACAATTCATGATGGTGTGGCAGCGGTAGAGCCGGAACGGATCTTCCAGATTGTCCAGCCGCTCGCCGGTCGCCTCGTCGCGGCTGTCCTGCACCCAGCGGTTGGCCTGCAACAGCGCCGCCGGCCCGAGATAGCGATCGGAATTCCACCAGTAGCTCGGGCACGAGGTCGAGCAGCACGCGCACAGGATGCACTCATACATGCCGTCGAGCTTGGCGCGGTCTTCGTGGCTCTGCTTCCATTCTTTCTCGGGGGTCGGCGACACGGTCTTGAGCCAGGGCTCGATGGAAGCGTATTGCGCGTAGAAGTTCTTCAGGTCCGGCACCAGGTCCTTGATCACCGGCTGGTGCGGCAGCGGATAAATGCGTACCGGCGTCTTGTTGTCGTCGATCGCCTTGGTGCAGGCGAGCGTATTGGTGCCGTCGATGTTCATGGCGCAGGAGCCGCATACGCCTTCGCGGCAGGAGCGGCGGAAGGTGAGCGTCGGATCGACGGTGTTCTTGATCCAGATCAGCGCGTCGAGGACCATCGGGCCGCAATCGGCGCGGTCGACAAAATAAGTATCGATGCGCGGATTGGCGCCATCATCCGGGTTCCAGCGATAGATGCGGAACTCGGTCTCGTCGGCGGCGCGCGGCACGCGCGGCCAAGTCTGGCCTTGCGTGATCTTGGAGTTCTTCGGCAGCGTGAATTCGACCATGGTGATCGTCCTTGGCGTCAGTAGACGCGCGCTTTCGGCTCGATATAGGCGATGTCGTTGGTGAGCGTGTAGGTGTGCACCGGGCGGTAATCGATCGTCACTTTGCCCTTTTCATCCATCCAGGCCAGCGTGTGCTTCATCCAATCCTTGTCGTCGCGCTCGGGGAAATCCTCGCGCGCGTGCGCGCCGCGGCTTTCGGTGCGGTTCAGCGCCGAATCCATGGTGACCACCGCTTGCGAAATCAGATTGTCGAGCTCCAGCGTTTCGATCAGATCGGAATTCCAGATCAGCGAGCGGTCGGTGACATGGATGTCGGCCATGCGGTCGAATACCTCGTGGATGCGCTTGTGGCCCTGTTCCAGCACTTCGCCGGTGCGGAACACCGCGCAATCCTCCTGCATCACCTTCTGCATATTGAGCCGCAGTTCAGCGGTCGGCGTGCCACCGGAAGCGTTGCGGAACTTGTCGAGGCGGGATAGCGCGCGGTCGGCGGAATCCTTCGGCAACTCGGGATGCTTGTCGCTGGGCGAGAGCAATTCGGCGCAGCGATGGGCGGCGGCGCGGCCGAACACTACGAGATCGATCAGCGAATTCGAGCCCAGCCGGTTGGCGCCGTGCACCGACACGCAAGCGGCTTCGCCAAGCGCCATCAGTCCGGGCACCACCGTGTCGGCATTGCCGTTCTTCTTGGTCAGCGCCTCGCCGTGATAATTCGTGGCAATGCCGCCCATGTTGTAGTGAACGGTCGGCAGCACCGGGATCGGCTCGCGCGAAATATCGACGCCGGCGAAGATACGCGCAAGTTCCGCGATGCCCGGCAGGCGTTCATGCAGCACGGCCGGATCGAGATGATCGAGATGCAGGAACAAATGATCCTTGAGCTTGCCGACACCGCGCCCCTCGCGGATTTCGATCGTCATGGCGCGTGACACCACGTCGCGCGAAGCCAAATCCTTGGCCGAGGGCGCGTAGCGCTCCATGAAGCGCTCGCCTTGGGAATTGACCAGATAGCCGCCTTCGCCGCGCGAGCCCTCGGTGATCAAGCATCCTGAGCCATAGATACCGGTCGGATGGAATTGCACGAATTCCATGTCCTGCAGCGGCAATCCTGCGCGCAGCACCATGGCGTTGCCGTCGCCGGTGCAGATATGGGCCGAGGTGCAAGAGAAATAGGCGCGGCCATAGCCGCCGGTAGCGACGATGACCATGTTGGCGCTGAAACGGTGGATGGTGCCGTCGTCGAGATTGAGCGCGATCACGCCGCGGCAACGGCCGTCGTCGTCCATGATCAGGTCGATGGCGAAATATTCGATGTAGAACTCGGCCGCATGCTTGAGCGCCTGACCATACATCGTGTGCAGCATGGCGTGGCCGGTGCGGTCGGCGGCGGCGCAAGTGCGTTGCGCGGTGCCTTTGCCGAAATGCGTGGTCATGCCGCCGAACGGGCGCTGATAAATCTTGCCGTCTTCTTCGCGGCGCGAAAACGGCAGACCCCAGTGCTCCAATTCGTAGACCGCGTCGGGCGCGTTGCGGCAGAGATACTCGATGGCGTCCTGGTCGCCGAGCCAGTCGGCGCCCTTGACGGTGTCATACATGTGCCAGCGCCAGTCGTCCTCGCTCATATTGCCGAGCGCGGCCGCGATGCCGCCTTGCGCGGACACGGTGTGCGATCGCGTCGGGAACACCTTGCTGATGCAGGCGGTGCGCAGGCCCGCTTCGCCGCAGCCGACCACGGCGCGCAGGCCGGAGCCGCCGGCGCCGACCACCACCACGTCGTAATGATGATCCTCGATCGGATAGGCCTTGCCGTTGACCGCCGGGGCGGCGGTCGATTTGCCGTTGCTCTTTCCGTCCTTGGCCATGGCTAGACCCCGAACGAGAGCTTGAGGATGGCGAAAGCGGACGCAAAGGCGACGGCGAAAACAAAAAACGTATTGGCCATCAGGCTCACCAGCTTGAATTTTTCAGCGTGCACGTAGTCGAGGATGATCTCCTGCATGCCGATCCACATGTGATAGGCGCTGTTGATGATGAACAGCAGCATGATGATGGCGACGATCGGCGATGCGAGAATTTGCACGACCGCGGCGTGGCTGCGCCCGAGCAATGCGATGATGATGATCACCAGCGCGAAGCTCAACGGGATGCCGGCCACCGACGTCACGCGCTGAAGCCAGAAGTGTCCGGTGCCGGTGTGCGCGGCGCCGAGGCCGCGGACGCGGCGCAGCGGTGTGCGCATCTGCGCGGGGCCCTTCATCGCGGGCCTCCCATCGCAAGATACCCGACCGCCCAAAGCAGCAGAGTGAGCGTGACCGAGCCGATGAGCGTGGCGAGCGTCAGCATTTCGCGCTCGGCCGGCTCGAGGCCGTGAAGTGTGTCCCAGATCAGATGGCGGATGCCGCCGAGCATGTGGTGGATGAGCGCCCAGGTGTAGCCCAACAGAACCAGCCGCCCGATCAGGCTGCCGATGAACCACTCGACATTGGCATAGGCATTGGGGCCGGAAGCGGCCGCGATCAGCCACCAGGCCAACAACGCCATGCCGAAATACAACGCCGCGCCGGTGACGCGATGCACGATCGACATCATCATCGTCAGCGTCAGTTTGTAGATTTGCAGATGCGGCGAGAGCGGGCGCGCCCGTTGTGAGCCACCCGCGTCGATCTCCGCCATTGCCAGTCTCCGGAATATGCAGCCCGTCATGCACCGGCTTGCGGGCAATACCCGCTAGACGCCGTAGACGATTGGCCCATAAGGCGTTACTTTAACGAAAACGAAGCTTGAACCCGAAAACTATGCGATGCAATATGCCGTTTACGTAGCCTGCCTTCGCAGAATAAGAAGGTTCCCGGTCCATGCGCTTCGATTTCACTGACCTGAACCTGTTCCGCCATATCGTCGAGGCGGGCAGCATCACCCATGGCGCCTTGCGCGCGAATCTGGCGCTGGCCGCCGCTTCGACGCGCATTCGCAAGATGGAACTTAGCTTCGGCACTGAATTGCTGGTGCGCGGGCGCCAGGGCGTGACCCCGACCCAGGCCGGCCGCACACTTTTGCAGCACGCGCGCGGAATTCTGGCGCAGACCGAGCGTCTACAGGAGGACTTGAGCCCCTACGCCCGCGGACTGGCCGGCCAGGTGCGGGTGCTTTCCAACACCAACGCGCTCACCGAATTTCTGCCCGAGAGCCTGAGCTCGTTTCTGACCGCCTATCCCGACATCAGCGTCGATTTGGAGGAGCGGCTGTCCGACGAAATCGTCGGACTGATCGCGGAAGGCACCGGCGATATCGGTATCGTCGCCGGCACCGTCGATTATGGCGGCCTGCACACGTTTCCGTTTCGCAGCGACCGTTTCGTGCTGGTGATCCCGCGTAACCATGCGCTCGCCAATCGCTCGAGTATCGGTTTCGCCGAGGTGCTCGATTACGACATGGTGGGCCTCGACCGCGCCAGCGCGATCCAGCGCTTTCTCGCCGACAAAGCCAGCCGCGTCGGCCGCCCGTTAAGGCTGCGCGTGCAGCTGCGCTCATTCGACGCCATTTGCCGTCTGGTTGAATGCAATGTCGGCGTCGGCATTGTGCCGGAGACAACCGTGCAGCGCACCGCGCGCAATATGGCGATCAGCGCCGTGCAATTGACCGATTCCTGGGCGCTGCGCGAATTGACCATCTGCGTGCGCGACGAGGACGCGCTGCCGCCTTACGCAAGGCAGCTGGTGGATCATTTAAGAGCGAGCGTTTAGCGCGGCATCAGCACCCAATAATCGAGATCCAGGATCACCGCCGGATCGTAGTCGTCGCCGTCGTTCAGCGGAAAATCCGGGCAGGGCCGGTCCTTGGTGGCGATGGTGCGCAGGCGCAACGCGCCGACATCCTTGCGGCCGGGCAATTCGGCGGTTTCCAAAACTTCCGACCAGGCAAACACCGTGAGCCCTGCAAACAACGGCGCCACGTGCCGCCCGCCATTGATCGCCGCCACGTGGAAGGCATTGCCGAGCCCATTGAAGGAGAGCGAGCGGGCGAGCGAGATGACGTGGCCGCCATAAATCAGCCGGCGGCCGAAGCGGCCTTTGCTTTCGGCGAACTGATTGAAGTGGATGCGCGCGGTGTTGTGATAAAGCCGCGTCGCGATCATGTGCTCGGCTTCCTCGACCGTGATCCCGTCCATGTGGTCGATTTTTTCGCCCGCCTTGTAATCGCCGAAGCGGTGCGGGCTGCCGGCCAGCACATTGTCATAAGCCTTCGTATCGATGGGCGGACACGCGGCGCCGAGCTGGGAGACCGCGACGGCCTTTGGCAGCTCGGGGACTTTTTCCGGCGGCGCGGCGGCACTTTCGTCGCGCTTGCGCACCATCACCCAGCGCACGTAGTCGAGCACCGGTTTGCCGTCTTGGTCGAAGCCGCGCGAGCGCACATAGACGATGCCGGTTTTCTTGTTGGAATTTTCCTTGAGCCCGATCACTTCCGACACGGCATTGAGCGTGTCGCCCGGATAGACGGCTTTGAGGAAACGGCAATCGGCATAGCCGAGATTGGCGACGGCATTGAGCGAGATGTCGGGCACGGTCTTGCCGAACACCATGTGGAACACCAGCAAGTCGTCGAGCGGCGAACGTGGATAACCGATCGCTTGCGCGAATTTATCGGAAGTTTGCACGGCGAAACGCGGTCCGAACAGGCCGTGATAAAGCGCCACATCGCCGACGCTGACGGTGCGCGGAGTGGCGTGGCGGATCTGCTGGCCGAGGCGGAAATCCTCGAAGAAGTTGCCGGGATTGGTCTTGGCAGACGGCGCGCTCACGGAGGCTCCTTCAATAACTCAGGCACGACCCGCCATTCTCACAAAACCGCAGCAGGAAGGCTAGGTTCAAAACTCGAGAGATAGCGTCTTGCCTTGCCAACGCCTCCGTGGACCTTTAGCAATCCGCGCAGCAATTTCTTCCGCGAGGTAATGCGTATGGCCACCCACAATCTCCTTCTTCTCCCCGGCGACGGCATCGGCCCCGAAGTGATGGCGCAAGCAAAGCGCGTCATCGATTTCTTCAACAAAGCCGGCCCGGACAAATTCAAGACCGAAGAGGCATTGGTCGGCGGCTGCTGCTACGACGCCCACGGGGCCGCCATCACCGACGCGACGATGGAGAAGGCGAAAGCCGCCGACGCCGTGATCTTCGGCGCGGTTGGCGGACCGAAATGGGACAAGGTGGCTTACGAAGTGCGGCCCGAGGCCGGGCTGTTGCGGCTGCGCAAGGACCTCGACCTCTACGCCAATGTGCGCCCGGCCATCGTCTATCCGGCGCTCGCGGACTCGTCCTCGCTCAAGCGCGAAGTGGTCGAAGGCCTCGACATCATCATCCTGCGCGAATTGACCGGCGGCGTTTATTTCGGCGAGCCGAAAACCATCACCGATCTCGGCAACGGCCAGAAGCGCGCCATCGACACGCAAGTTTACGACACCTACGAGATCGAGCGCATCGACCGCGTCGCCTTCGAGCTGGCGCGCAAGCGGCGCAACAAAGTCACCTCGATGGAAAAGCGCAACGTCATGAAGTCGGGCGTGCTGTGGAACGAGGTGACGACGGCGCTGCATGCGCGCGAATTCAAGGACGTGCAGCTTGAGCACATGCTGGCGGATGCCGGCGGCATGCAGCTGGTGCGCTGGCCCAAGCAGTTCGACGTCATCGTCACCGACAATTTGTTCGGCGACATGCTGTCCGATATCGCCGCGACTTTGACCGGCTCGCTCGGCATGTTGCCGTCGGCGTCATTGGGCGAGGTCGATCCGAAAACCAAAAAGCGCAAAGCGCTCTATGAGCCGGTGCACGGCTCGGCGCCCGACATCGCCGGCAAAGGCATCGCCAACCCGATCGCCATGATCGCGTCGTTCGGCATGGCGCTGCGCTATTCGTTCAATCTGGGAAAGCAGGCCGACATGATCGATCAGGCGATCGCGGCCACGCTGGCCAAAGGCCTGCGCACCGCCGACATCAAGTCGGAGGGAACGACGGTGGTTTCGACGGCGGAGATGGGCTCGGCGATCCTGGCCGAGCTGGAAGCGCTCAAGCCCTAGAATTCGAGCCAGGGATTGTGCCGGCTCGGCAGCGTGAACGCGCCCGGCAGCGGCGACTGGTTGGTGCCGAAGGCCGTGTTGTCGAGGACGCTCGGTCGCATGCTGCCCCGGAATGAACGCGTATTCGTTTTCTTTGCGCTCGCCGGGGAAGGATTCGGTGCCCGGATCGAGATAAGAACGCTTCTGAATGATGATGCGGGTGCGCGTGCGCCCGTCCTCGTCGCGGCTGGTGAACACCGTATGGCCGCGGGCGTCGTAAACAATCGCCTTCTTCTTCGGGGCTGCATTGGCAGGCACGGCCAGCAGGCCGATCGCCGCGGCAGCCGCTAAGGCGGTGACTACAACCTTGAAATTCATGGATTCCTCGCGCCGTGACCTATTGTTGCAACGCAGTCTAGCGGGCTTCGGGTCCCTGCAATAGGGAAATTCGCAGCGAATTCTTCCGTGAAATCATTAAAATAAGGCCCCGCCGGGCGGGCGGGGCCTTTTTTCGGTGTTTGCGGCCGGCCGGGCGTCAGCCGCCGTAGTTCTTCTTGAGGTATTCGGCGATCGTTTTGGCATCGGCCTCGTCGATCGGGGCGCCGAAGGCCTTGATCATCTTGGTGACCTCGGCGTCCCAGGCCGCAGGCTTGAGGAACGGCGAGTTCATCGGGATATAGGCCAGGCTGTGACAGGCGCCGCAATTACCCTCAACTTTGTCGAGGCCGGGCGCCTGTTTCAGTTTGATCACCTGCTCGTCGGCCGCCGCCGGAAGCGCGACCAGTGCGGCGATAAAAGCGATAGCGAATATGCGCATGGTGCCCTCCCTTAAGCCGTTAGCGTGATGTTTTGCATCACGTTGTTGTGGTAGCCGGCGCCGTTGAAGATCAGTGTCGGGACCTGGGCCTGACCGAGTTTGTTGATGGCGTTGACCATCACCGTGTTCTTGCCCTTCTTGGCCGCAAGCTCGAAGCTCCAGGGCCGGAATGCGAAGCGGCCGAGATCCTGGCCGAGCTTGGCGGAAGTCCAGGTCTTGCCGCCGTCGGTCGACACCTGCACCGAATTGATGCCGTAGCCGCCGTCCCAGGCCAGACCGCTCACTTCGACCTTGCCGGCTTTCACCTTGGCGCCGTCGCGATGGCTGGTGATCAATGAATTGACGACGATCTCGGTGATCGGCGTGTTGGTCGCGGTTTCCTGAGTGATGAAGCGGTCCCTGATCGGGAATGCGCCGACCGGCAGCCGGTAGGCCGGGTTCATCCAGAACCCGCCGAGCGGCTTGGTCAGCGCGTTGATCTGCGTGAGATGCTTCATCCAATAGGTGCCGGTCCAGCCGGCCACCACCAGACGCGCCGGGTAACCGTTGAAATGCGGCAACGGCGCCCCGTTCATCTCGTAGGCGATGATGGTTGGAATCCTCGATCGCCTTCCAGGTCGGGATGCTCTTGATGAAGTCGGGCGTCTTTTCGACCGCGGGGCCGTCGGCGCCGTTGAACGAAATCTCGATCGCTTCTTTCTTGAGCCCGACTTTGTCGAGCACGTCCTTGAGCTTGACGCCTTTCCAGCGCGCGCAACCCATGGCGCCGTAACCCCACTCGACGCCGGCGACATGCGGATTGGACAGGCCGCGCCGGTTGCCCGAGCATTGATTGACCGCGACCACTTCGACCGCCGGCATGGCTTTGAGATCGGCGAGCGTGATCTCGGCGGTGCCGTTGGCGCCGTCGCCGCCGACCGCGATCTTGTAGCCCTCGGCTTTGACCTCCGGAATGTCCGACAGGTGATAGCGGACAAAAAATTCATTATTGGGCGTGATCGGCGTGCGCAGATATTCCAGCGGCGATTCGAAATTGGGCGGCCGGTCGGCGAGTTGAATGAGCGGCTTCTTGCCGGGCAGCGTGCCCATGGTGACGTAGCTGCCGATCCCGGCAGGCACGCCGGGCGATAATCCGGCGCCGGCGGCTTGTGCTTCGATCAGTTCAGGAAATCCAATCCCGGAAACCGCAAGCGCTGTACCCGCGCCCGCCGTCCCCAATAGGTGACGTCGTGTGATCATCGTTTCCTCTCCCCCGAGAGTTTTGTGTTGGCCCGGCCACCGCCGGGTCGATAGTTATTCTTATTTGAATATGAAACGATGAATTCGCGCGCCGGTCAATTGGAATGCGGTCCAGTCACGAAGATTCGTTGCCGCGCTGCAGCGCAGACAGTCCGGCAATTGAGATTCGAGCGGCCGCAGCCGGGAACGGTGTATTGATGCCAATCCATTCCGAATGATGAACCGGACTGATAGCTGTCATCGGCCGCGGCGATTGAATGACATGCGCGTCCGCCATGGATTCAACGAAGATTTCACCTAGATACGCTAGCCAGCGCGCAAAGCCGGCCGCCGTTGTCTTGAGGCTGTTCTCGCCTAGAACCGCTGCCATTCGGCTGCGGTTGAAGGGCCTCGGCCGGAGAAGGTTTTTGGAGAGTTAGCAATGGGTTACAAGGTCGCCGTGGTGGGCGCCACCGGCAATGTTGGGCGCGAAATGCTCAACATCCTGGCCGAGCGGAGGTTTCCCGCCGACGAAGTCGTGGCGCTGGCCTCACGCAAGAGCATGGGGCAGGAATGCTCGTTCGGCGACAAGACGCTGAAGGTGAAGTCGCTCGACCATTATGATTTTTCCGACGTCGATATTTGCCTGATGTCGGCGGGCGGCGCCGTGTCGAAGGAATGGTCGCCCAAGATCGCGGCGCAAGGCGCCGTTGTGATCGATAATTCGTCGGCCTGGCGCATGGACCCGGACGTGCCGCTGGTGGTGCCGGAGGTGAATGCCGACGCGCTGAGCGGGTTCACCAAGAAGAACATCATCGCCAATCCGAATTGCTCGACCGCGCAGCTCGTGGTCGCGCTCAAGCCGCTGCATGACAAGGCCACGATCAAGCGCGTGGTGGTGGCGACCTATCAATCGGTTTCCGGCGCCGGCAAGGACGCCATGGACGAGTTGTTCTCGCAGACCAAGGCGGTGTTCACGCTTGGCGAAATCGAGAACAAGAAGTTTCCCAAGCGCATCGCCTTCAACGTCATTCCTGAGATCGATGTGTTCATGGAGGACGGCTACACCAAGGAAGAGTGGAAGATGATGATGGAGACCAAGAAGATTCTTGATCCCAAAATCAAGCTGACCGCCACTTGCGTGCGCGTGCCGGTGTTCGTCGGCCATTCGGAAGCGGTGAATGTCGAATTCGAAAACCCGATCAGCGTCGAGGAAGCGCGCACAATCCTGCGCAATGCGCCCGGCTGCCTGGTGATCGATAAGCACGAACCCGGCGGTTACACCACGCCCTACGAATGCGTCGGCGAGGACGCGACCTATATCAGCCGCATCCGCACCGACCCGACCGTCGATAACGGCCTGCAAATGTGGGTGGTGTCGGATAACTTGCGTAAAGGAGCGGCGCTCAACGCCATCCAGATCGCCGAGTGCCTGATCAACCGCAAGCTGATCAAGGCGAAGAAAAAGGCGGCGTAAGCTTCGTCCCTCTCACCCTTGCGCGGAGATGTACGAAGAAAAATCTAAAACCTCGGCGCTCTGAAACGTCTTCGCGTGCTGTTCCGCAGCCACGGGCGTGAACTTGCCGCTTGCGCTATCGAAAACCGATAAACCTCCGCTCGCCACGCCGAAATAGGCCGCGTGCAGCTTAAGTCTGCCGCGCTCGGCCAGGATGCGCACGCAAGGGAACGTCATCAGATTGTCGAGCGTCTGCACCGCGGAGGCCTGCTCCAGCGCGGTCAGGTAATCGGCGAACGAGCGCTCGCCGCGCGGTCCGACCTTCTTCGCCGCCGGTGCGATCAGCGCCATCCAATGACCGATGAAGTCGCCGGGCGACAAAGGCGGACCCTCTTCGGCGATAAGCGCGGATGCCGCCGCATTGCGCATGCGCCAGCACGACGATGTGCTTCACCTTGAGCGCCTGAACGGCGAATTCGAGCGCCGCCGATACGGCGCGTTGCGCGCCGTCGGGCGTATAGGGCGGCACCAGATTGCCGACATTACGCGCGACGAACAATTCGCCCGGCCGCGCGTCGAAGATCACCTCGGGCGACACGCGCGAGTCGCAGCAGCCGATCACCATGATCTCGGGCTGCTGCCCGGCCTCGGCCAGCGCGCGGATAGCGGCTCTGCTCGATTGGCAGCCGCTCGATCAGTGAAGGCGCTATAGCCGTCGATCAATCGCTGGGGAAATTCCATCGTACTCCCGCTGCATTCGCCGTTTCATTTTCACACTGGCCCGGGCAACGCAAGAGTCGTGTTCTGCCGGCAGGCCGGGAGTGGCATGCCGCTTGTTCCGCCGCTAGGCTAGGCCCGGCCGCCAAGGATTAGACCATGACCGTCCGCCCGCGCCGCAGCGTGCTTTATATGCCCGGCTCCAATGCCCGCGCGCTGGAGAAGGCGAAAACGCTGCCCGCCGACGGCATCATCCTCGATCTGGAGGATTCGGTCGCCCCCGATGCCAAGGAGGCCGCGCGCAAGCAAGTGGCCGAGGCGGTGAAAGCCGGCGGCTTCGGCGCGCGCGAAGTGTTCATCCGCGTCAATGGCGTCGATACGCCCTGGCATGCCGACGATCTTTCCGCCGCCGCCCATGCCGCGCCCGACGCCATCCTTATTCCCAAAGTGTCGACCGCCGACACGCTGGAGCTGGTCGGCCGCCGCCTGCTCGACATGCATATCGATCACAAGACGCGGGTGTGGGCGATGATCGAAACGCCGCTCGCGATCTTCAACATTTTGTCGATCGCGGCGGAAGCGCGCGATTCCGAATCCCGCCTGTCCGGCTTCGTCATGGGCACCAACGATCTCGCCAAGGATACCCGCGCGCGTTTGGTGCCGGGCCGCGCGCCGATGCTGGCGTGGCTTTCGACTTGCGTCGCGGCGGCGCGCATCCATGGCATCGATATTCTCGACGGCGTCTACAACGATCTCGACAACGAGAAAGGCTTTGCCGCCGAATGCGCGCAAGGCGTCGAGTTCGGCTTCGACGGCAAGACGCTGATCCATCCCAACCAGATCGCGCCCTGCAACAAGGCGTTCTCGCCATCGGCGGAGGACGTAGCGCAAGCCCGCAAGTTGATCGCGGCCTTCGACTTGCCCGAGAACAAAGACAAAGGCGTGGTCTCGCTCGACGGCCGCATGGTCGAGCGGCTGCACGCCGACATGGCGCGGCGCACGGTGATGATCGCGGAGGCGATTGCGGCGGGCTAGTTCAGCGGCAGCGTGTAGACGAACACCGCGCCTTTGCCGAGCCCGCCGTGCAGGCAGATGAAGCGGACATTGTCCGGCGCGCCGGCGGCCTGATACGCCGCCTTGCCGTGATAAATGGTGGAAACGAATTGCGTGCCGACCTTGTCGGCGAATTTATCTTCTTCGATATCCGCGCGCACGATCTCGAAGCGTTTGAACGCCGGATTTTCTTGTTTGAATTTGACGGCGGCGAGTTTCTCGCAATCGCGCAAGCCGTCCTCGGTCGACTTCTGCGCCAACGCGGGCGCAACGGCGAGCGCGCACGCCATCACGGCAAGCGCAAACCTCACGCCCACGGCCGCGCCGCCTTGGCCTTGTCCTCGTAGCTCACGATCTTGGCGTTCTTCTGCTTGGTCAGACCGATATCGTCGAGACCGTTGAGCATGCAGTGCTTGCGGTGCGCATCGATCTCGAACTTGATCGTGCCGCCGTCGGGCCCGCGGATTTCCTGCTTCTCCAGGTCGATGGTGAGCGTGGCATTGGCGCCGCGGTCGGCGTCGTCGAACAGCTTTTCCAAATCCTCCGGCGATACGCGCACCGGCAGCACGCCGTTCTTGAAGCAGTTGTTGTAGAAAATATCGCCGAACGAGGTCGAGATCACCGCACGGATGCCGAAATCCATCAGCGCCCAGGGCGCATGCTCGCGCGAAGAGCCGCAGCCGAAATTATCGCCGGCCACCAGGATCTTGGCTTTGCGATAGGCCGGCTTGTTGAGCACGAAATCCGGATTTTCGCTGCCGTCGTCCTTGTAGCGCATTTCCGAGAACAGGCCTTTGGCCAAGCCGGTGCGCTTGATCGTTTTGAGATATTGCTTGGGGATCACCATGTCGGTGTCGATATTGATGATCCGCAACGGCGCGGCGACGCCTTCGAGTGTGGTGAATTTGTCCATGGTCTTTCCAATTCCGCAGGCGAAAGGCTTAGCGCGAAGCGGTTAACGACGAAAGGATTCAGTCAACCGCCGCTTCGATGGCTGCTATGTCATCATCGGATAGCCCAAAATGGTGACCAATTTCATGCACCAGCACATGGGTCACGATGGCGCCCAGGTTATCCTCGTGCTCGGCCCAGTAGTCGAGGATGGGGCGGCGATAGAGCCAGATCAGGTTTGGCAGCGGTTGCGGAGTTGTGGCGGATTGGAACGGCAGCCCGACCCCCTGAAACAGCCCGAGCAGGTCGAATTCGCTCTCGAGGTTCATGGCGTCCATGACCTCCTCGGCCGGAAAATCGTCCACGCGGATGACCACGCCCTCGCAGAGGTCGCGGAAATGGCGGGGCAGCCGGGCAAAAGCCTCGGCCGCCAAGGCCTCGAATTCGGCCAGCGAGGGCGCCGAAATGCCCCGCCAGACCGGGGAATCCGTGTTTTGGCGCGTCATAGGCACCTTCTAAGCCAGCTCGCGGGATTCAACCAAGTGGTTGACGCAACAGCCAAAATAGGCGACCGTTAACCATTAAGGCGTGAGGATCGCGATGCGTGGATTGTGGACCGGCCTTGGGCTTCTGGCGCTGGCTGCCGCCGTGACGGCGGGCGCCGTGCGGCCTGCTTCGGCGGAGTTCTTCGGCTGCGACGACAAGCCGGGGCAGGTGCTCAGCTATGACGGCCACCGGGCCGGCCAAGCGGCCAGCGGATACACCCATGAATATTCGGCGCAAGCGCGGCCGCGCGTCACCATCCATCCGCGCCACAGCAACGCGACCCGGCATTGCCGATCCTGGCTGGCAAAAGAATTTAGGGTCAGCGGAACGGTCATCGTGCCGAAGACGAGCTGCTGGTGGGACTAAGGCCCACGGGGCCGTTCGGTTTTGCTATAACTCGAATCGCCGGGGGGCATCGGAGGACCGACGATGTCGAAGCTCGTAAAATTTCTCGTCTTTGCCAGCTTGATCGCCGGCGCGATTTCCATCGTGCCGGACCGCGCCGAAGCCTATTGGCGCCACCGCTATTGGGGCTGGGGCCCGGCGGCCGCGTTCGCCTGGGGTGGCTACCCTTACTATCCCTACTATGCGCGCCCGCATTATTACGCGGTGCCGGCCTGCGGCTATGTGAGCGTCAAGGTCTGGCGGCACGGCCACTGGGTCTTGCGGCGCGCGCGGCAGTGCTGATGGCGCTGCGCTTCCGCGTTTGATCGACAGCACGCTTTGCCCTGTGAGCGGCCGTTTGTTTGCTCGCGCCTCGCGGGGGTGATAGCTGGTCGCCAAATCACGGGTCGCGAGCGCAGCCAATGACCAAACGACGCGGCAGTCATGGCGCCCCGGCGGGCGCCGGCGGGCCATTGCGCAATCTTGGCGCTGAATTTGCCAACGCGCTCGCCTGCCATAAGGCCGGCAATCTCGCGGAAGCCGAGCGCATTTATCAGCGGATCTTAAGCGCCGATCCAAAACAGTTCGACGCGGCCAATCTATTGGGCATGATTTTCCTGCAGCGCGGCCAATTCGAGCTGGCCGAAAAGCAGTTTCGCCGCGCGATCAAGATCAATCCGAACATCGCGGCCGCCTCCAATAATCGCGGCAATGCCTTGTTCGAGCTCAAGCGTATCGACGAGGCGCTCGGCTGCTACGACAAGGCGCTCGCGCTCGAGCCGAAAAATGCCGATGTGCTCAACAATCGCGGCGCTGCGCTGCTCGATCTCGGGCGCCCCGGCGACGCGCTGGCCAGCTTTGACGATGCTGTTGCGATCGAGCCGAATTTTGTTAGGGCGCTTTTCAATCGCGGCAATGCGCTGAAAGCCCTCAAGCGCTTCGACGAGGCGATCGCATGTTATGACCGGGCGATCGAGCGGGCGCCGGATTATGCCGAGGCGATTTACAATCGCGGCAATGCCCTTCTCGATCTCGGCCGCATCGACGCCGCCGTCGCCGACTTCGAGAAAGCGGTGCGCATCAATCCGCTTTTTGTCGAAGCCTATTGCAATCTCGCCGATGCCTCATCGGTCAGCGGCGCTTCGACGAGGCTTTTTCCGCCAGCAGCAAAGCGGTGCAATTAGACCCGCAGTCGGCCGCGGCATGGGCCGTGCACGGCGAAGCGCTGCAAAAATTCAAACGCAACGAAGAGGCGCTTGCGGCTTTCGACAAGGCGACAACACTTGACCCGCAGTTCGCCGACGGCTGGCTTGGCCACGCGCTGGCGCTGAGTGAATTGCGCAGACACGAAGATGCCGCCGCCTCTTATATGAAATTGCTCAAGCTCGATCCCGATTACAAATTCGCCAAAGGCGATCTGCTGTATCAAAAAATGCTGTCATGCGAATGGAGCAATATCGCGCCGCTGATCGCGGAAATTAAAAGCGATCTCATGGCGGATAAAGAAGTCGTCTCGCCGTTCTGCTTCCAGGCCGTGACAAATTCGCTGGTAGAATCCAAGCGCTGCGCGGAGATCTACTGCGCCGCCGGATTTCCGGCGCCGGCCGCGAAACTGTGGTCGGGCGAGCGCTATCAAAACAACAAGATTCGCATTGGCTACGTGTCAGGAGAACTGCGCAGCCACGTGGTGGCGCGGCTCATGATCGAATTGTTCGAGTTGCACGACCGCAGCCGCTTCGAATTATTTGCTTTCGATAACGGGTCGGATGACGGCAGCGACACCCGGCAGCGAATAAACGCCGCGTTCGACAACATCATCAATGTCGAAAAGCTGGATGGCCGCGCCGCAGCGGCGATGATCAAGGACCACAAAATAGAAATACTGGTCAACCTGAACGGATATTACGGCCAGTCGCGGTCGGATATTTTCAACTGCCGCCCGTCGCCGATCCAGGTCAATTATCTGGGCTTCTCCGGGACGATGGGCGCCGATTTCATCGATTACATCATCGCCGACCGTTACGTCATTCCCGAGGGTTCGGAGCCTTTCTACACGGAAAAAGTCGTCAGTCTTCCGGACAGTTTTCAGCCAAGCGATTCCAAGCGCATCAATGCCGAGCGCACGCTAAGCCGCTCCAGCCAAGGGCTGCCGGAGCGCGGCTTTGTGTTTTGCTCATTCAACGCATCGTTCAAGATCACGCCGGACATGTTCGCTGTTTGGATGCGGTTGCTCGAACGCATTGACGACAGCGTTTTGTGGCTGCCGTTCGATAATGAAGCGGTGGTGTCGAATTTGCGCAAACAAGCGGCCGCCCACGGCATTGCGCCCGAGCGGCTGATATTTTCGCGCCGGACGGAACACTATGCGGATTATTTCGCGCGCTATCGCTTGGCTGACATCTTTTTGGACACGTTTCCGTTCAACGCCGGCGCAACCGCAAACGACGCCTTATGGGCGGGGTTACCGCTGCTCACTTGTTCCGGCGACGTCTATACCTCGCGCATTGCCGGCAGCCTCTTGCAGGTGCTCGGGCTTCCCGAGCTGATAACGAATTCCATGGCCGACTACGAAGCGCTGGCGTTGAAGCTTGCAAACGATCGTGCGCTGCTCGCGTCCATCAGGGAAAAATTGATGCGGGCAAAGGCGAGCGGGCCGCCATTCGATACGGCGCGCCTGACGCGCCAAATCGAAGCCGCTTACGTGACCATGTGGCAGCGTTATCAGGCGGGCTTGGCGCCTGAAAGTTTCGTGGTGGATCGCGTCGAATAGCGGCTGCGTTCCGCGCCGCTATTTCCACTCGCGGATGTCGACGAAATGCCCGGCGATCGCCGCCGCCGCAGCCATCGCGGGCGACACCAGATGGGTGCGGCCCTTGTAGCCCTGGCGGCCTTCGAAGTTGCGGTTCGACGTCGAGGCGCAGCGCTCGCCGGGCGCGAGCTTGTCCGGGTTCATGGCGAGACACATGGAGCAGCCCGGCTCGCGCCAGTCGAAGCCGGCGGCCTTGAAAATCTTGTCGAGGCCTTCGGCTTCCGCCTGCTCTTTCACCAGCCCTGAGCCCGGCACGATCATGGCGTTGACGGCGGCGTTGACCGTCTTGCCTTCGACCACGCGCGCGACTTCGCGCAAATCCTCGATGCGCGCATTGGTGCAGGAACCGATGAACACGCGATCGAGCTTGATGTCGGTCAGCTTCTCGCCGCCCTTGAGGCCCATGTAGCCGAGCGAGCGTTCGGCGGCGACGCGCTTCTTTTCGTCTTGAATGTCGGCCGCCACCGGCACGCGGCCATTGATCGAGACGACTTGTTCGGGGCTGGTGCCCCAGGTCACCAGCGGCGGCAGCTTGGCGGCGTCGAGCCTGATCTCGCGGTCGAAATGCGCGCCGTCGTCCGAGCGCAAGGTTTCCCAATAGCGCATGGCCTCGTCCCAGGCTTTGCCCTTGGGCGCCTTCGGCTTGTCTTTCAGATAGGCGTAGGCCTTCTCGTCGGGCGCGACGAAGCCGGCCTTGGCGCCGCCTTCCACCGACATGTTGCAGACGGTCATGCGCCCTTCCATCGACAGTGCGCGGATCGCTTCGCCGGCATATTCCAGCGCATAGCCGGTGCCGCCGGCGGTGCCGATCTCGCCGATGATGGCGAGGATGATGTCCTTGCCGGTGACGCCGGGCGGCAGCTTGCCGTCCACCACCGCGCGCATGTTTTTCGATTTCGTCTGGATCAATGTCTGCGTCGCCAGCACGTGCTCGACTTCGGACGTGCCGATGCCAAGCGCGAGCGCGCCGAACGCGCCGTGCGTCGCGGTGTGGCTGTCGCCGCACACGATCGTGGTGCCGGGCAAAGTGAAGCCCTGCTCGGGACCGATGATGTGGACGATGCCCTGGCGCTTGTCAGACTCGCCGAAATATTCGATGCCGAAATCCTTGGCGTTCTGCGCCATCACCGCGATCTGCTCGGCGCTATTCCGGATCGGGATTGGGCTTGTGGCGGTCGGAGGTCGGGATGTTGTGGTCGACCACGGCCAAGCGTCTTATCCGGCGCGTGCACTCTGCGCCCGGCGGCGCGCAAGCCTTCGAAGGCCTGCGGCGAGGTCACCTCATGCACCAGATGACGGTCGACATAGATGAGACAGGTGCCGTCCGGCGCTTCGTCCACCAGATGGTCGTCCCAGATTTTGTCGTACAGCGTGCGCGGCTTGGCCATCGTCGAAGTCTCCGTTACTTACGTCTTATTTAGCCCCGCAAGCGCTCAAGAAAAAGGGGCCGGATTGCGGCCCCTTCATGCAGGTTCGGATGGTCGGCCCGATTCATTTCTTGGCGGCAGCCTCGGCCGCTTCCGGCCCGGCCGCACCTTGCGCTTCCGAAATGCGCGCCTTCTTGCCGCGCAGTCCGCGCAGATAATAGAGCTTGGCGCGGCGCACTTTGCCGCGGCGCACCACCTTGATCGAGTCGATCATCGGCGCGTAGAGCGGGAACACGCGCTCGACGCCCTCGCCGTAGGAAATCTTGCGCACGGTGAAGTTCTCGTTCAGCCCGCGGCCGGAGCGGCCGATGCACACGCCTTCGTAGGCCTGGATGCGGCTCTTTTCGCCTTCCACCACCTTGACGTTGACCAGCACGGTGTCGCCCGGCGCGAAGTCGGGGATTTCCCGGCCGGCGGAGAGCTTCTCCACCTGTTCTTTTTCGAGTGTCTGAATGAGGTTCATGGTCGAATTCTCCGTCGGCAGCGCCAGCATCCGGCGCGCTGTCCTTGAGTAGGCTGAATGGGTTGGCGAGCTTCTAGACCAATCCCTTGGGCTTGTCACCCTGTGGATTTGGGGCCGTTTTTGGCTCCCTGGCGGGCCAAATAGGCCGCCCATAGGTCCGGCCGGCGTTCGCGCGTGAGCCGCTCGGCTTGCGCCCGCCGCCAGGCCTTAACCTTGGCGTGATCGCCGGAGGTGAGCACGTCCGGGATCGGCTCGCCCTCGAACTCGGCGGGCCTGGTGTATTGCGGATATTCGAGCAGGCCGTCGGCAAAGCTTTCTTCCGCCGCGGAGGCCTCCTTGCCCATGACGCCGGGCAGCAGGCGCACGATGGAATCGATCAACGCCAGCGCCGCGATCTCGCCGCCCGACAGCACGAAATCGCCAAGCGAAACCTCTTCCAATCGGCGCGCTTTGATCAGGCGCTCGTCCACGCCCTCGAAGCGCGCGCAGATAATGACGGCGCCGGGACCGGCGGCGAGCTGCGCGGCGTGTTGTTGCCGGAACGGCGCACCGCGCGGGCTCATCAGCAGGCGCGGGCGGGCATCTTGCGGCAGCGCATCGAGCGCGCGCCGCCAGCACGTCGGCCTTCATCACCATGCCGGGTCCGCCGCCGGCCGGCGTGTCGTCGACGGTGCGGTGTTTGTCGGTGGCGTGCTCGCGGATGTCGTGGGTATCGAGCGACCAGATCTTCGACGCCAGCGCCTTGCCGGCCAGGCTTATGCCCAGGGGCCCGGGAAACATTTCCGGAAAAATTGTGAGCACGCTGGCGCGCCACATCGTCAGTCTTCGTCCTTCGTCCCGATTTCGGCCGGCAGCACGACCACCATGCGCCGCGCCTTCATGTCGATCTCCGGCACCGTGGCGTCGGTGAACGGCACCATCAGCGTGTCGCTGCCGCCGGCAGGCTCGATCTCAAGCAGGTCGCCGGCGCCGAAATTATGGATCGCCTTGAGCGTACCGAGCGCGATGCCGTCTTTATCCACCACCGACAGGCCGACCAGATCGGCGTGATAATAGGTATCTTCTTCCTCGATCGGCGGCAGTCTTTCGCGCGGCACGAACAAATCGAGATTGCACAGCGCCTCGGCCGCGTTGCGGTCGGCGACGCCGGCGATGCGCGCGACCAGGAAATTGTTGCCCGGCCGCAAGGTCTCGATCTCGAAACGCCGGGCGCCGTCCTCGGTTTCCAGCGGACCGTAGCTGTTGACCGCCATCGGATCCTCGGTGAACGACCACAGCTTCACTTCGCCGCGAATCCCGTGCGCGGCACCGATGCGAGCGACGCGGATGCGGTCGGCCACGGCTTCGTCAGACGGCGAGCATCAGCTCGCCGCAGGCGCTTCGGCCGGCTTCGCTGCCGCGTCGGCTTTGGCCTTGTCGGCTGCGGTCTTGTCGGTCGCGGCCTTCACGGTAGCCGCGGTCTTGGCGGCGGCGTCACCGGCTTCCTTGGCCTTGGTGGCTTCCTCTTCCTTCGCCTTGCGTTCCTTGCGCGGGATCGCCTTTTCCGGATTGTTGCGCTTTTCGCGCTTCATGATGCCGGCGGCGTCGAGGAAGCGCGTGACGCGGTCGGACGGCTGCGCGCCCTTCTTCATCCAGGCCTGCACTTTTTCGAGATCGAGCTTGAGCCGCTCGGTCTTTTCCTTCGGCAGCAGCGGATTGAAGAAGCCGAGCCGCTCGATGAAACGGCCGTCGCGCGGCGAGCGCGAGTCGGCGACGACGATATGATAGAACGGCCGCTTCTTGGTTCCGGCGCGGGCCATGCGGATGACGAGCATTGCAGTGTTCCTTTCCTAACGATTGATCACTTCTTTTTTCCGAGACCGGGCAATCCGCCCGGCAATCCAGGTAGTTTTCCAGCGAGGCCCGGCATTCCGGGCGCCCCGGGGAAATTCGGCGGCAAATTGGGCATGCCGGCGGGCATCTGGCCGCCCGGCATTTTCTTGGCCATCTCGGCCATCTGTTGCGGCGACGGCATGCCGGAGCCCATGCCCATCGCGGCGGCAAGGCCGGCCATCGGCCCGCGCTTGCCTGAGCCCATGGCCTTCATCATGTCGGCCATGCCGCGGTGCATTTTCAAAAGCTTGTTGATTGCTTCCGGCGTGGTGCCGGAGCCTGAGGCGATGCGCTTCTTGCGGCTGGCCTTGAGCAGGTCCGGATTGCGGCGCTCCTTCGGCGTCATCGAGTCGATGATCGCCACTTGGCGCTTGAGGACTTTGTCGTCGAGCCCGGCATTGGCGATCTGGTTTTTCATTTTTGCCACGCCCGGCATCATGCCCATCAGGCCGCTCATGCCGCCCATCGCCGCCATCTGGTTGAGCTGCTCGCGCATGTCGGTCAGGTCGAACTGACCCTTGCGCATCTTCTCGGCGGTGCGCATGGCCTTTTCGGCATCGATATTTTCGGCGGCTTTCTCCACCAGCGCGACGATGTCGCCCATGCCGAGAATGCGGCCGGCGATGCGCGAGGGCTCGAATTCCTCCAGCGCGTCGAGTTTTTCGCCGGTGCCGATCAGCTTGATCGGCTTGTTGGTGACCGCGCGCATGGACAAAGCCGCGCCGCCGCGGCCGTCGCCGTCCACGCGCGTGAGCACAATGCCGGTGAGGCCGACACGTTCGTCGAAGGCGCGCGCGAGGTTCACCGCGTCCTGGCCGGTCAATGCGTCAGCCACCAGCAGAACTTCATGCGGATTGGCGGCGCGCTTGACCTCGGCCGCTTCCTTCATCATCTCGTCGTCGAGCGTGGTGCGGCCGGCGGTGTCGAGCAGCACCACGTCGTAACCGCCCAGACGCGCGGCTTCGAGCGCGCGCTTGGCGATTTGTTGCGGTGACTGGCCCTCGACCACGGGCAAAGTATCGATTTGCGCTTCGCGGCCGAGCACCGCGAGCTGTTCCATGGCGGCCGGCCGTCGCACGTCGAGCGAGGCCATCAGCACTTTTTTCTTCTGCCGGTCGGTGAGACGCCGGGCAACCTTCGCCGTCGTGGTGGTTTTGCCGGAGCCTTGCAAGCCGACCATCATGATGGCGACCGGCGGCGGCGCATTAAGATCGATCGATTGGCCTTGCGCGCCCAGCGTCTCGACCAATTGGTCGTGCACGATTTTCACGACCATCTGGCCGGGCGTGACCGACTTCATCACCTCGACGCCGACCGCGTGCTTCTTGATGTTGTCGGTGAAGGCGCGCGCGACATCGAGCGCAACGTCGGCTTCGAGCAGCGCCCGGCGCACTTCGCGCAAGGCGGCGTCGACATCGGCCTCGCTCAGCGCGCCGCGCCGCGTGAGACGGTCGAGAATGCCGCCAAGTTTTTCCGACAGGCTATCGAACATGCGTCTTCAAACACCATTAGCGCCCGAGGGCGCATTGCGCTGTCGGGCGGGGGCCTCCGGCCTCTCAAAGGACCGGGCGGCGAGTTGGTCGTCTTACGTCTTTAGCAAGAACGGGCGGAACCTAGGGGCGGGGTAGGCCTTAGTCAAGGCAGCTTCAATGGCCCAATTCGACCTTCAGGAAGCGGTGCATTTGCGCCGCCGCGCGCTCGGTCGCATCGGCGTTATAGCGGAGCCAATGGCCGAAATACCGGACGCCATAGCCGGTGGACGGACTGTCGAATGAATGAAAGGCCTCGGGAAATATGACCAGCTTCACGAGCGCGCCTTTGCCGTCCTGGCGGTTCATCATGCGCCGGCACTCCGCCGCCAATGACCAGTCGTCGAGTTCGCCGATGAAAATGAGCGTCGGGATGGCGAGTTCGTCGTCGGCCGCGCTACAGGACGGATAGTAAGCGACCGCGGCCTTGTATTTGAGGCCAGCCGGCATTTCGAAAAGTTCGGCTGGCTGGACCGAGGCGATATTGAGCGCGGCCGAGCCGCCCTGCGAATAGCCGACCACCACAATGCGGGTCGGATCGACGAAGGGAAGCTTCGACAGATAGATCAAGGCGCCCATCGCATCCGCTTGCCGCGATGGAATCGCGTGCCCGGCGCACGCCTCTTTGATGCCGCGCGTGGCGAAGCTGTCCACCAGCAGCGTGACATAGCCCCAGTTGGTAAACTGCTTGCCATCGGCGATGCGTCGCTTCTCCAGCAAGCCGCCGCAGCCATGCAGGTGCACCACGGCCGGGAACGGGCCGTCGCCGTCCGGCCGCAACAAATAGCCTTTGATCATTTCGTCCGGCGCGCGCTTGAGCGGCTCGCCGCGCTCGCGCGCGAGACGTTGTTGAAGCGACCCGACAAGGTAGTGGGCGCTGGGAAACGTCACGACTTGCTCGGCGGCGAAAGCCGTTGCCATGCCGAGAAGAGTGGCGAACAGCACGCAGAACAATTTCATAATCACTTCACCGGCACGAAGACATTGATCACCAGTTTGTCCGCCGCGGTGGTGAGCGGGTCGGAGACATATTCCTCGACGAACGCGTCCTTGGCCTCGAGCTGCTTTTCGTCGAGATAATTGGTGATCGCTTCGTAGGTTGAGTCCATAGCATCGTAAGAGCCGCGATGGACGAATTTCAATGCCTTGCCGGACGGCGCCTGGCCGACGGCGATGTCGCCTTTCGGCGGATTCTTCGGCGCCTCGGCAACCGGCAGCGCCGCTTCGAAATTGAAACCAGCGTCGTCGGTCTGCGTGTAGATGGACATGGCCGGGCCGGTCGGCTTGATGCCCTGCTTGTCGAGATATTCGTTGAGCGACTTGAAGGCATCGACCAGCGTCGCGAAGGCCTGGTCCCAGGTGCTGTGGCCCTTCAGGTAGATGATGGTGCGCGCCGGCAAGGTCACTTCCTGGCCGAAGGCGTCGCCCGGCTGCAAAGGCGATGGCACGGTCCGCTCGGCGGCCGGCGGCGGACTTTGCGCCAATGCCGGGCCGGCGCCGAGCAAGACGGCAACGGCAATCGACGCCGCCAGGCGGATGCATTGCATCGCGGTTCTCCGTCATAAAGGGGCGGCGGTCCCGGCGACTCGCGGCGCCCAATGGCACATTAGCACGGCCGCTGGAGCATGACCTCTGGCCAATCGCCGTTCATTCGCCATATAAATTGGGCGAAACTTACGTAACAATCCACTTCGGCTGAATTTATGGGCGCGCTCGCCAACCAATCTTTCGTGAAGATGAACGGCGCCGGCAACGAGATCGTCGTGGTCGACCTGCGCGCGAAGGGCGGCGCCATCGCGGCCGCGGAGGCGAAGGCGGCCGCCGGTCCTGCGGGCGCGCCTTACGATCAGCTGATGGCGCTCTATCCGCCGCGCACGCCGGGCACCGAAGCCTTCATCCGCATCTACAACAGCGACGGCTCGGAAGCCGGCGCCTGCGGCAACGGCATGCGTTGCGTCGCCGATATCGTCGCCAAGCAAAGCGGAAAGGATGCGCTGAGTTTCGAGACGACCAGCGGCATCTTGAATTGCTGGAAGGGCGCGGACGGGATGTTCACCGTGGACATGGGGGCGCCGCGCTTCAAGTGGAACGAAATTCCGCTAGCGGAAGAGTTTCGCGACACCCGCGCCATCGAATTGCAGATCGGACCGATCGACAATCCGATTTTGCATTCGCCGTCGGTGGTGAACATGGGCAATCCTCACGCCATCTTCTGGGTCGAGGATGTGGACGCTCTATGACCTCACGCGTTCGGGCCGCTACTCGAAAACCACCCGATCTTTCCCGGAGCGCGCCAACATCACGCTGGCGCATATCGTCTGACCGCGACCACATCGTCATCCGCACTTGGGAACGCGGCGCGGGGTTGACGCGCGCCTGCGGCTCGGCGGCTTGCGCAGCAGCTGTTGCCGCCGCGCGGCTCAAGCGCACCAACCGCAAAGTGAAGATAACGCTGCCGGGCGGCGAGCTCGCCATCGAATGGCGCGAGAAGGACGACCACGTGCTGATGACCGGGCCGGTGGAATTCGAATTCGAAGGCCGCTTCGATCCCGCGCTGTTCGCCAAGGCGGGCGCGGTATGAGCATCGATGTCGTCACCTTCGGCTGCCGGCTGAACACTTACGAATCGGAAGTGATCCGGCGCGCGGCGGCGGGCGCGGAAACCGGCGGACACCGTGGTGTTCAACACCTGCGCGGTGACCGCGGAAGCGGTGCGCCAGGCGCGCCAGAGCATCCGCCGTCTCAAGCGCGAGCGTCCCGGCGCACGCATCGTGGTCACCGGCTGCGCGGCGCAAGCGCAACCGGACATTTTCGCCAAGATGCCGGAGGTCGATCGCGTCATCGGCAACGAAGAAAAGTTCGACGCGCGGACGTGGACAAACGCGGGCGAGCGGGTCGCCGTCGGCGACATCATGGCGGTTCGCCAGGCGCGTTTGCATGCGGTCGATAGTATCGACGGCCATACCCGCGCCTTCGTGCAAGTACAGAACGGCTGCGATCACCGCTGCACGTTCTGCATCATCCCTTTCGGCCGCGGCAATTCCCGCTCGGTCCCGATGCAGGACGCAGTGACGCAGGTGCAGCGCCTGGTGGAGAACGGCTACCGCGAAATCGTGCTCACCGGCGTCGATATCACCAGCTACGGCGCGGATCTTTCCGGAACGCCGCGGCTGGGCGCGCTGGTGAAGCGAATTCTGCGCGAGGTGCCGGAGCTGGCGCGGCTGCGTCTGTCCTCGATCGACTCGGTGGAAGCCGACAGCGATCTCATCGATGCCTTCGCCCATGAACCACGCTTGATGCCGCATCTGCATCTATCGCTGCAGGCCGGCGACGATCTCATTCTCAAGCGCATGAAGCGGCGGCATACGCGCGGCGATGCCATTGCGTTTTGCGACACCATGCGCCGGCTGCGGCCCGACGTCGTTTTCGGCGCCGACATCATCGCCGGCTTTCCGACCGAGACCGAAGAAATGTTTACGCGCTCGCTCGATCTGGTGGATGAATGCGGGCTCACGCAGCTGCACGTGTTTCCGTTTTCGCCGCGGCCAGGCACGCCGGCCGCGCGCATGCCGCTTATCGATCGCGCGATCGTCAAGGAGCGCGCGCAGCGTTTGCGCGAAAAAGGCGAGGCGGCGTTGCGCGCGCATCTCTCCGCTCAGGTGGGTACGCGGCGGCTGGTATTGACCGAACGTGGCGGCATCGGCCGCACCGAGCAGTTCACCGCGGTGCGGCTCAATGCGCCGGTCGAGCCTGGGGTGTTTCTCGATCTGACGATGATGGGCCACGACGGCCGGCAATTATTGGCCGCTTAGGGGGAACGAGCATGAGCGCGAGCGATCATCTGATAACGACCGTGACGCAGCTTGAAGCGCTCTACGGCGAAAAAAATCCGAATTCGATCGTCAAGGAGATCGACCACATCAACGGCAGCTATCGCAAATTGATCGAAGCGGCGCCGTTTGTGGCGGTGGCGACCGGCGGGCCGGAGGGGCTCGACTGCTCGCCGAAAGGCGACGCGCGCGGCTTCGTGCGCGTCCTCGACGACAAGACGCTCGCCATTCCCGACCGGCCCGGCAACAACCGCCTCGACGGCTTCCGCAACATCCTGCGCGACCCGCGCATCGCGCTGCTGTTCCTGATTCCCGGCGTCGGCGAGACGTTTCGCGTGAACGGGAGCGCGTCGATTTCGATCGATCCCGAGCTGATGCAGAGCTTCGCGGTCAACGGCAAGCTGCCGCGTTGCGTGCTCATCGTCCACGTCGAGACCGCTTACTTCCATTGCTCGAAGGCGATCGTGCGCTCGAAGTTGTGGGACGCGGAAACCAAAATCGACCGCAAGAGTCTGCCGTCGACCGGCACCATCGTAGCCGAGCTGAGCCAGGGCAAGCTCGGCGGCGAAAAATACGACCGCGAGGCGCCGGAGAAGATCAAGGCGCAGCTTTACTAAGTTCACCGCTCCATCCGCAAGCCATCAGGCGCTCGCGCATATGCTCCGGCACCGGCGCGATGACTTTCACCGGCGGCTTGTTCTTGGAAATCGGAACCACGATCTCGCGCGAATGCAGATGCAACGGCGGCCCGCCGCTGCGCGGCGCGCTCCCGTAAATATTGTCGCCGACCACGGGAAAACCCATTTCGGCGCAATGGACTCGGATTTGATGCGTGCGTCCGGTGAGCGGCTCGAGCGCGAGCCATGTCAGGCCGCCGCTGCGTCCCATGACCTTCCACGTCGTCGACGAAGGCAGCCCATGCGGATCGGGTTTCATCCACCAGCCGCGCGCCTCGTCGAGTTTGCCGAGCGGAATATCGATGCGGCCTTCCTCGGTGGCGGGCGCGCCTTCCACCACCGCCCAATAGATCTTGCCGATCTTGCCTTGCTTGAACAGCTTGCCCAACAGCGCCAATGCCTTGCGGTGGCGGCCGAGCACCAGGCAGCCGGATGTGTCCTTGTCGAGCCGGTGCGCCAATGACGGGTTGCGCGGCAGGCCAAAGCGCAGCGCGTCGAAATAATCGTCCAGGCTCTCGCCGCCCTTCGGCCCGCGATGCACCGCGAAACCCGCCGGCTTGTCCACCACCAGCATCAGCCCGTCGCGGTAAAGCAGGCGGGCGAGCATCTCTTCCGCTGTCATATTGAGTTACCAAATAGACGCCGAAACGGGTATCACGGGCGCATTATGAACGACAGCGCGCAAGACCAAGGCTGGTGGAAACGCTTGAGCGGCGGGCTCAAGCGCTCGTCCTCCGCGCTCGGCGGCGCGATTACCGATCTTGTAGCCAAGCGCAAACTCGATGCCGGCGCATTGGAGGAACTGGAAAACGAATTGATCCGCGCCGATTTGGGGCCGGAGGTCGCGGGCCGCATCGCCGCGGCGTTCGGCGAGGGCCGTTTTGAGAAGGCCATCGCGCCCGATGACGTCAAAGCGCTGCTGGCGGGCGAGATCGAGAAAGTGCTCGAGCCTGTGGCGAAGCCGCTTGAAATCACCGCCAAACCATTCGTCGTCCTGGTCGCCGGCGTCAACGGCTCGGGTAAGACCACGACCATCGGCAAACTCGCCGCCAAGTTTCGCGGCCAAGGCAAGTCCGTGATGATGGTGGCCGGCGACACATTTCGCGCCGCGGCCATCGATCAACTGAAAATCTGGGGCGAGCGCACGGGTGCAAGCGTGATGGCGCGCGAACCGGGCGCCGACGCCGCGGGGCTGGCGTTCGACGCGATCACCGCCGCCAAATCGGAAGGCGTGGACGTGGTGCTGGTCGACACCGCCGGCCGTTTGCAGAACCGCGCCGAACTGATGAGCGAATTGGAAAAGATGGTGCGGGTGATGCGCAAGGTAGAGCCGAGCGCGCCGCATGCCGTGCTGCTGGTGCTCGATGCCACTGTCGGGCAGAACGCGCTCAGCCAAGTGGAAATTTTCGGCAAGACCGCGGGCGTGACCGGCTTGGTGATGACCAAGCTCGACGGCACCGCGCGCGGCGGCATTCTGGTGGCGATCGCCGCTAAATTCGGATTGCCGGTGCATTTTATCGGTGTCGGCGAGGGCGTCGAGGATCTGGCGCCATTTACGGCACGCGATTTTGCCCGCGCCATCGTCGGACTGGAAACCTGACAACAAGAAAGAGCCATGCCGGAAAAGAAACAACTCAATCCCGCGCTGAAACTGGTGCTCGACATCGGGCCGCTGGTGCTGTTTTTCGCCGCCAACGCGAAATTCGGCATCTATGCCGCGACTGGCGCCTTCATGGCGGCGGTGCTGATCGCGCTCGCCGTTTCCTATGCGATGACCCGGCATGTCGCCATCATGCCGCTGGTCACGGCGGTGATCGTGCTGGTGTTCGGCGGTCTGACGCTGGTGCTGCACGACGACTTGTTCATCAAGCTCAAGCCGACCATCATCTATCTGCTGTTCGGCGGCACGCTGCTGGTCGGCCTTGCGCTCGGCAAACCGCTGCTTGGCTTATTGTTTGAATCGGTATTCCACCTGACCGAAGAAGGCTGGCGCAAGCTAACCTGGCGCTGGTCGCTGTTTTTTCTTTTGCTCGCCGTGATCAACGAGATCGTCTGGCGCACCCAGACGACCGATTTCTGGGTGAGCTTCAAATTGTTCGGTGTGGTGCCGCTGACGTTCTTGTTCGGCGCGCTGCAATATCCGCTGCTGGTGAAATACAGCACGGATAAGAAGCACTAACGTTTGGCCGAAGCCTTCACGATTTCCGGCTCAAGCACGCGGACGAGATTGTCCGCCGTGATCGGCCCCACCAGCTTGTAGGCGATGTGGCCGTCGCGGCCGACCACAAACGTTTCCGGCACGCCATAGACGCCCCAATCGATACCGGTGCGGCCGCTCGCGTCTGCGCCGGTGGCGACGAACGGATTGCCGTAGCGGTTGAGGAAGCGCCGCGCATTGGCGGGGGCGTCCTTGTAGTTGATGCCGACCAGCTGGATGCGCTTGTCCTTTGACAGCTTTTCCAGGAACGGCACTTCGTCGGCACAGGGCACGCACCACGAGGCCCAGACATTCACCAGCGTCACGTTGCCGGCGAAGGTGGCGTTGCTGACGCCGGGGATCGGCTGCCCATCGCGCGCGAGTTCGGCGATCGGCGGCAGATCGGTATGCGGCGCCTCGTGCCCGATCAACGCCGAGGGGATGCGCGAAGGATCGCCGCTGCCGAGCCGGTAGAGAAACAGGCCCGCCAGCGCGAGAAAAATAACCAGCGGCAACAGCACCAGGATATTGCGCCGCGGCTTGCCGGAGGTTCGCTCGGCGTTGTGCTCATGATCCGCCTTTGCGCGCGCGCCGCGTGATGCCGCGCTCCTCGAGATCGTCGAGAATTCGCTGTTGCGTCAAATGATCGAGAATGACCCAGGCGATCAGGCCAGCCACCACGAATGCGGTCACCGCATAGGCGGCGATGATGAAATCGGCATGCGGTCCGAGGTTCAAGTGTGCGCTCCCACCATCTCCTGCGCTTGCATCAGTCGCATGGCGCGCACGCGCCGGCGCAATATTTCATTGCGCATGGCGGCGAGATGCAGCGTGAAAAATAAAAGCGTGAAAGCGCCGGCCATGATCAGCAGCGGCCACAAGATGGAAGGCGCGATGGCCGAGCCGCCCATGCGCAGGATCGAAGCCGGCTGGTGCAGCGTGTTCCACCAGTCCACCGAGAACTTGATGATGGGGATGTTGACCGCGCCGACCAGCGTGAGGATCGCCGCCGCGCGGGCGCCGCGGCCGGGATCTTCCGCCGTCCAATAGAGCGCCAGCACGCCGAGATAGAGCAGGAACAGCACCAGCACCGAGGTGAGGCGTGCGTCCCACACCCAGTAAGTGCCCCAGGTCGGGCGGCCCCAGAGCGAGCCGGTGACGAGGCAGATGAAGGTAAAGGCGGCGCCGATCGGCGCGGCCGCCTTGCCGGCGACATCCGCCAGCGGATGCCGCCACACCAGCGTGCCCAAGGCGGCGACGCTCATCAGTCCCCACGCCATCATGCCGAGCCAGGCCGCCGGCACGTGCAGGAACATGATTTTGACGGTGGCGCCTTGCTGGTAATCGTCCGGCGCGCCGATGGCGCGCACCAGACCGTACGCCAAGGCCAGCGCAGTCGCGGCGACCAGCCACGGCAACACGCGGCTGACGATGCGCAGAAAACGCGTCGGGTTGGCGAGATCGATCACAGCCATTGGCGGTCTCTTATCATGGGCTTGGCCTTATTCCAGTCCGTAGCGCAGCACGGCAGCCGCGGCGACCGGACCCAACACCAGGCTCGCCAAGCTTAGTGCGCAAAGAATGGTGAAAGCTGGACCGAACGTGTCAAGTCCGGCGATGGCTTCGTTCGCCGCCGCCACGCCGAAGATCAGCACGGGGATCGTCAGCGGCAGCACCAACACCGCCAGCAGCAAGCCGCCGCGCCGCAGCGCCACCGACAGCGCGGCGCCGATCAGCCCGATGAAGGTGAGCGCCGGCGTGCCGGCGAGCAGCGTTAGTGCCAGCGGGCCCATGGCGTGCAGATCGACGTTGAGCATCAGCGCCAGCACCGGCGAGATCACAACCAGCGGCAATCCGGTCGTGAGCCAATGCGCGATGGCTTTCGCCGCCACCGCCAATTCGAGCGGCAAGCGGCCCATCATCATGAGGTCGAGTGAGCCGTCGTCGTGATCGGTGGCGAACAGCCGGTCGAGCGCCAGCAGGCTCGCCAGCAGCGCGCCCAGCCACAAAATCGCCGGGCCGATGCGCGCCAGCAAATTGAGATCGGGGCCGATCGCGAACGGCATCATCACCACCACGATCAGGAAAAACAGCGCGCCCATGAACGCGCCGCCGCCGACGCGGATGGCAAGCCGCATGTCGCGCACGACCAATGTGGCGAACGGGCTCATGCGGCCCCCAATTTCAATTCGCGGGCGCGCTCGAGGCCGATCGGCCCATGCGCCGCCGCCACGATCATGCCGCCGCCCGCCAGATGGTCGCGCATCAAGCCGGCAAGGCGGGCCTGCGACGGCGCATCGAGCGCGGAGGTTGGTTCGTCGAGCAGCCAGATCGGCCGCTCCACCGCCACCAACCGGGCGATCGACAGCCGCCGCCGTTGCCCAGCCGACAAATAGGCGGCGGGCAGGTCGGCGAGAGGCGCAAGGTCAACCGCCGCTATCGCCGCCGCTACATCGAAATATCCGGAACCCAGGAACTCGGCCCAGAATTGCAGGTTCTCAATGACCGAGAGCGAGGGTTTCACCGCGTCATCGTGACCGACGTAATGCGCCTGCTCGCTGATGCTCGCCTCCGCCTCGCCGCCATCGAGCTCCAGCCGGCCCGCCGAGGGCCGTACCAGCCCGGCAATCAGGCGCAGCAGCGAGGATTTGCCGGCGCCATTGCGCCCGGTCACCAGCATGGCTTCGCCGTCGGATAGGCTGAATTTCAACCCTGCGAAAACTTCGCGCCCGCCGCGAATACAGGCCAGATTGTCGGCATTAAGCTGCATCAGGGGTGCCAGAAAGGGTCGGCGCCATGCGGAGGGGCCATGGCGGCCCCGCAAAACCACGATAATTTTGCGCATCTTATGCGGATGGTCCCCCGTTAATATGGCGTTGGGCGCGAAAAAACCTTATAAGCCCGCACCTGCGGCGATTGTGAATTGGAATTCGGACCGAAGTCTCCCCGAGCGAGAAATATCCTGTCTTGCTAAGAGCTTAGACCGAAGTCCCGCCGATGTCTTGGGCCGGGAATGGAACAGCCGACATGACTTCTCTCGACAGTTTTCGATGCTGCAAGACCCTGCAAGTGGGGAGCAAGAGTTACGCCTATTTTAGTCTTCCGACCGCCGAGAGAAATGGCCTGAAGGGGATTTCCCGCCTGCCTTTCTCCATGAAGGTGCTGCTGGAAAATCTGCTGCGCTACGAAGACGGGCGCTCGGTCAGCAAGGACGACATCAAGGCGGTCGCCGAATGGCTCAAGACTAAATCCTCCGAACGCGAGATCGCGTTCCGGCCGGCGCGCGTGCTGCTGCAGGATTTCACCGGCGTGCCGTCGGTGGTCGATCTCGCCGCCATGCGCGACGCGATGAAAATGCTCGGCGGCGACCCCAAGAAGATCAATCCGCAAGTGCCGGTCGATCTGGTCATCGACCACTCCGTCGCGGTCAGCTTCTTCGGCAACAATCAGGCGTTCAAGAAGAACGTCGATGAGGAATACCGGCAGAACCAGGAACGCTACAAGTTCCTGAAATGGGCGCAGCGCTCGTTCGATAATTTCCGCGTGGTGCCGCCCGGCACCGGCATCTGCCACCAGGTCAATCTGGAATATTTGTCGCGCGTGGTGTGGAACCGGAAGGAAAAGGTGAAGGTCGACGGCAAACCGGCGACCATGGAGGTCGCCTATCCCGACACGCTGGTCGGCGCCGATTCGCACACCACCATGGTCAATGGACTTTCCGTGCTCGGCTGGGGCGTCGGCGGCATCGAAGCGGAAGCCGCCATGCTCAACCAGCCGCTGTCGATGGTGCTGCCCGAGGTGATCGGCTTCAAGCTGACCGGCAAGCTGAAGGAAGGCGTTACCGCCACCGATCTGGTGCTCACCGTCACCGAGATGCTGCGCAAGCGCGGCGTTGTCGGCAAGTTCGTCGAATATTTCGGTCCGGGCCTCGCCCATCTCACCATCGCCGACCGCGCCACGCTGGGCAACATGTCGCCGGAATACGGCGCCACCTGCGGCTTCTCGCCGATCGACGACGACACCATCCGCTATCTCAAGGATACCGGCCGTCCGGCCGAGGTCGTGGCGCTGGTGCAAGCCTATGCCAAGGCGCAGGGCATGTTCCGGACCAAGACCACGCCGGATCCGATGTTCACCGACATTCTGAAACTCGATCTCGGCACGGTCGAGCCCTCGCTTGCCGGACCGAAGCGTCCGCAGGACCGCATTGCGTTGAAAGACGTCAAAGCCGGCTTTGCCATGTCGATGGACAAGGAATTCGGCAAGGCGTCCGAAATGAAGAAGCACGTGCCGGTCGCCGGCCGCAAACACGATCTCAGCCATGGCGACGTCGTGATCGCCGCCATCACCTCCTGCACCAACACGTCAAATCCGAACGTGATGATCGGCGCCGGGTTGGTGGCGCGCAAAGCCGCCGCGCGCGGGCTCACCGCCAAACCGTGGGTGAAAACCTCGCTGGTGCCCGGTTCGCAGGTGGTTGCGGAATATCTCGAAAAATCCGGCCTGCAAAAAGATCTCGACAAGCTTGGTTTCAATCTGGTCGGCTTCGGTTGCACCACCTGCATCGGCAATTCCGGTCCGCTGCCGGCGGAGATTTCCAAGGCCGTCAACGAAAACGACATGGTCGCCGCCGCGGTGCTGTCGGGTAACCGCAACTTCGAAGGCCGCGTCAATGCCGATGTGCGCGCCAACTATCTGGCGTCGCCGCCGCTGGTCGTCGCCTATTCGATCGCCGGGTCGATGCAGATCGACGTGGCGAAAGAACCGCTCGGCACCGATCAGAAGGGCAAGAAGGTTTTCTTGCGCGACATCTGGCCGACGAACAAGGAAATCGGCACCTTCGTTGCCAAGAACGTCACCCGGCAGATCTTCGCCAAGAAATACGCCGATGTGTTCAGGGGCGATGCCAACTGGCGCAAGATCAGCGTCAAGGGCGGCATGACCTATGGCTGGGACAAGAAATCGACCTACGTGCAGAACCCGCCTTATTTCGAGCGCATGGGACGCAATCCCAAGCCGCTCGAGGATATCGTGGACGCGCGCGTGCTCGGCCTGTTCCTCGACTCGATCACCACCGACCACATTTCGCCGGCCGGCTCGATCAAGATTGATTCACCGGCGGGCAAATATCTGGTCGGGCACAAGGTCAAGCCCGCCGACTTCAACCAATACGGCACGCGGCGCGGCAATCATGAAGTGATGATGCGCGGCACCTTCGCCAATATCCGGCTCAAGAACCAGATGGTGCCGGGCGTGGAAGGCGGCTTCACCGTTCACTATCCCTCGAAGCAACGCATGACCATGTATGACGCGGCCATGCGCTACAAAGCCGATCATGTTCCGCTGGTGGTGTTCGCCGGCAAGGAATACGGCAGCGGCTCGTCGCGCGACTGGGCGGCCAAGGGCTCGCTGCTGCTCGGCATCCGCGCCGTCGTCGTGCAGAGCTTCGAGCGCATCCACCGCTCCAATCTGATCGGCATGGGCATCATGCCGCTGGTATTCGAGGAAGGCACATCCTGGCAGTCGCTCGGCATGAAGGGCGACGAGCAGGTCACGATCAGAGGGCTGCATGGCGAGATCAAGCCGCATCAGCGGCTGATCGCCGAAATCGTCGCCGGCAATGGCACGCTCAAGCGCGTGCCGCTGATCTGCCGCATCGATACCCTGGACGAGCTGGATTACTTCAAAAACGGCGGCATTCTGCAATACGTGCTGCGCCATTTGGCCGGTTGAGCGGCGATTTGGCCGCCGCGGGCGGCCAATGTTCGCTCACCTTGAATTGAGTGGCGGGTGATCGGTGAGGCGCTCTATATGCTGCCTCATCGGGCAGGGGAGATCGTGGGACCGCCATGAACTATCGCCACATCGCTTTTGCGGCCGCGGTCGGCGCGCTTGCGACAGCATCTTCGGCGGCTTCCGCCGGCGAGCCGCGCGCCGTCATCGAACTCTTCACCAGCCAAGGCTGCTCGTCCTGTCCGTCGGCCGACAAAGTGCTCGGCGAGCTGGCGCATGATCCTTCTCTCGATCACCATGAGCCTGCCGGTCGATTACTGGGATTATCTCGGCTGGAAGGACACGCTGGCCTTGCACGGCCATTCCAACCGCCAGCGCGCCTATGCCGTTACGCGCGGCGACCGCGAGATCTACACGCCGCAGGTCGTGGTCAACGGCATCGTGCATGTGCTCGGCAGCGACAAGGCCGCCATCGAACAAGCGATCGCGCAAACGAGGCGCTCCGCCGCACCGCTGACGTTGCCGGTGACGATGGCGGTCGCCGACGGCAAAGTGACGGTGAATGTCCCGGCCGGCGAAAGCGAGCACGGCAATGCCGAGGTGTGGCTTTGCCCGGTCACCGCCAAGGCGCGAGGTCGCGATCGCACGCGGCGAGAACCGCGGCCATACGCTGACTTACACGAATGTGGTGCGCCGCTGGGTGAAGCTCGGCGAATGGACCGGCAAGGCGGAGAGTTTCAGCCTGCCGGTGGCCAATCTCGCCGATAAGGATTTCTCGCTTGCCGACATCGACCGCCTCGATGTCGTGGTGCAGAGCGGCGCCGCCGCCAACCCTGGCCTGATGCTCGGCGCTGCGCCAGCGCCAGTGCACTGAATCGCACCCTTGCAGCCTCAGTTGCGATTCGAACAGGACATCCATTTCTAGTGCGGCTTGGTTTGAAGTTCCTCCATCGCGGCGGAGGCAACGACGAATTCCGAAACGGCATAAAAAAATCGGGCCGGCGACTAGCCGGCCCGAAGACTTAGGGGATTGAACCGTACGCTGAACTCAACTTGGCCCGGTCGGCTGAGCCCCGGGGGGCTGGGGGGCTGAGGAATCCGGCGCTCGAACCGGACCGGGCCTTTGAGGCAACGCTAGCTTTATCGACCCCCAGCATGACCGGCGATTGGCCGAAATTGGGCGTTATTATGGTTCACTTAACGTGTTCGTGATCATCGGCGTGGCGTTTTTGCTCGTTTCTTGGGCCGTCCTGCCTGGATGAATCACTTGCGGCGAGCCGGTCCCGGCGCGATCATTGGGCTCAAGAAAAGGAGGCGCCGCATGACGTTCGGTTCCGGCGAAATCGATCCCAGCCAGTCCCCCGGGGGCGGAACCCCGGCACGACATGGCCCCGCCCCCGTAGCGCAAGTCACTTTCAGCCGGCGAGAACTCAACCGCATTCTCGATCTTTATGGCCGCAAGGTCGCCGCCGGCGAATGGCGCGATTACGCCATCGATTTTCTCAAAGACCGCGCGGTGTTTTCGGTGTTCCGCCGCGCCTCGGAAGTCCCGCTCTACCGTATCGAAAAAAATCCCAAGCTGACGCGCCGCCAAGGCGCCTATAGCGTGATCTCGGCGACCGGACTGATCGTGCGCCGCGGCCACGAACTCGAGCGCGTGCTGCGCGCCATCGACCGTTCGCAACTCTCGTTGGTGGCAGGCTAGCGGTTCGGCGGCGCCGTGCTGCCCGGGCCCAAGGCCAGCTGCATCAGCACGGTGTCGAGCCAGCGGCCGTGCTTGAAGCCGACATTCGGAAGCGTGCCGACATAAGCAAAGCCCAGGTTTGCGTGCAGGGCGATCGAGGCCGCCTGATCGCTGTCGCCGATCACCGCGATCATCTGCCGGAAGCCGCGCGCAGCCGCTGTCTCGATCAGCGCCTTGAGCAGCGCGCGCCCGATGCCGCGGCCTTGCATGTCGGGCGCGATGTAAACCGAATCCTCGAGCGTGTCCCGATAAGCCGGCCGCGTGCGGTAGAGCCCGGCATAGGCGTAACCGCCGAGCGCGCCGTCGACGTCGGCGGCGAGATAGGGAAAATTATTGGAGATGAGTTCGTTCATCCGCCGCGTCATCTCGGCTTCGTCCGGCGGAGTGAGCTCGAACGAGGCCGTGCCGTGCTCGACGGCATGGGCATAGATGCGGGTAATGGCCGGGATATCGGCGACGGTGGCGGGGCGGACGGAAACGGTCATTCCTGATCCTGTCATGCGCGGGCTCGACCCGCGCATCCATCCTATTTCGAAGATGATGGATTGCCGGGTCAAGCCCGGCAATGACTAAAACGAAAACGCCCCGGCACTAGGCCGGGGCGTCGATTCGATCTGTTCAGCTAGTGGCTAGCGCCGATCGCCCAACGGCGCGTTAGCGCCGGTCGCCCATGAAGCGCAGCAGGAACAGGAACAAGTTGATGAAGTCGAGATAGAGCGTGAGCGCGCCCATCACCGCTTTGCGGCCGGAGGCGGTGCCGTCGTCGTTCACGTCATACATTTCCTTGATGCGCTGGGTATCCCAGGCGGTGAGGCCTGCGAAGATCAGCACGCCGATCCCGGAGATCGCGAAGTCGAGCCCCGAGCTCTTGAGGAAGATGTTCACGACCATCGCCAGGATCAGCCCGAACAGGCCCATGACCAGGAACGAGCCGATCGGGGATAGATCGCGTTTCGTGGTGTAGCCGTAGAGGCTAAGCGCGCCGAACGAGGCCGCCGTGATGAAGAACGTGCGGGCGATCGAGGCGTGGGTATATGTAAGCAGTACGGACGACAGCATCAGCCCGAGCAGGCCGGCGTAGAGCATGAACAGCGTCAGCGCCGTTCCGACCTGCAGCTTGTTGATGCGGAAGCTCATGAAGAACACCAGGCCGAGCGTGCCAAGGAACAGCACGATCATCATCGGGCCGCCATAGATCGTGCGTCCGAAGTCGGTCAGCACCAGTTGCCCGGCCGCGCTGGTCTGCACGGCGGCATTGAAGGTGAACCAGGCGACGACGCCGGTCAGAGCGACGCCGGCGGCCATGTAATTGTAAACGCGGATCATGTAGGCGCGCAGGCCTGCATCGATCGCGACTGCCGGTACGGCGCCGACGCGGCCGCGGGCAGAGATGTTACGGTCGAAGTCCGACATCGAAGTTCCCTCTCTTATGTCCCGGCTTTGCGCCGGTCACGTCAGGCGCGCCGGCGATAGCCGTCGCGCTCGTGTCTCAAATCTAGTTATTGCTTAGTCTGGGTGCCAGATATGGCCCCTTGATGACCCCGCATCATGGCGGATCGTTAACGTTCAGGTGATCCCAGTATAGCCGAAAAGCCCGTTGGCCATCAGGGGCAAAGCCGGCGCGGCGGAATGTCGCAAAAACTATAGATTCCTCAACACGGAAGCCGGTTTTTGCCCCAAGGCGCTGTAGGTGCCGATCAGCCCCAGCGCCACCGTCACCGCCAGCGCACCGAACGCCGCGGTCAGCGCCGGCCAGGGCAACCAGGCAAAGCGCAAGTGCATCAAATCTGTGACGATCAGCCAGCCGGCGAGCGAGCCGCTGAGCACGCCGAAGGCGGCGGTGGCGGCGCCGAGCAGCAAATACTCGATCGTATAGGCGGCCAGCAGCCGGTAGCGCGTGGCGCCCAGCGTTTTCAGAATCACCGCGTCATAAACCCGATAGCGGTGGCCGGCGGCGAGCGCGCCGCCCAGCACCAGCGCCGCCGCCAGCAGCGTGATCGCGCTGGCGCCGCGGATCGCCAGCACCAGATTGGCGACGATTGCGCCGATCGCATCGAGCGCATCCTTCACGCGCACGGCGGTGACCATGGGAAAGGCGTCGGCCACCGCCTGCACGATCGATCCTTCCTGCTCGGGCGTGCCGCCATTTGGGATAAGTGAGCGTGGCGAGGTGAGTGTGCGGCGCGCCGTCGAAAGCATGCGGCGAAAAGACCATCACGAAATTGATGCTGAGACTCTGCCAGTCGACGTCACGCATGTTGGCGATGCGCGCGGTGATATTGCGGCCGAGCACGTTGACGGTGACCGGATCGCCGAGTTTGAGGCCGAGCCCGTCGGCGATTTTTTTCTCGAATGAGACCAGCGGCGGCCCGGCATAGTCCGGCGCCCACCATTGGCCCTCGACCAGCCGCGAACCCTTGGGAACGTCGCGGGCATAAGTGATGCCGCGGTCGCTTTGCAGCACCCAGGCGGCGCCTTCTTTCGGTTTGATATTTTCGGCCGCTATGCCATTGGCGGAAATAATACGCCCGCGCAGCATCGGCACTTCCTCAAGCCGCGCGCTTGGCGCTTTCGCCCGCACGAAGTCGTCGAAGCGTTCGGCATCGGCTGACGGAATGTCCAGAAAATAAAACGACGGCGCCTTGGCCGGCAGTTCATTGGCGAATTGCTGCTGCAGATTGCCGTCGATCTCGATCACCGTCACCAGGAGCGCGATGCCCAGCCCGAGCGAGAGCACGACGGTTGGCGTCAACGCGCTCGGGCGGTGGATATTGGCGACCGCCATGCGCAACACGGTCGAGCGCGCGCGCGGCGCGTGGCGGGCGGCGAACATCAGCAGTGCCGCCACCAGGCGCAGCAGCACGAACACGGCTGCGGCGACGCCGATATAGATAAGCGCGACGCGCCGGTCGTAGGCCATAAGCACCGCCAGCGCGGTCAGCGCCATCACGGCAACAGCCGTCAAAGCGATATAGATCTTGCGCGGCCAGCGCGGTTGCGGCGCCACGGCGTCGCGGAATAACGCGCCGACCGGCACGTCATGGGCGCGCCCGAGCGGCCAAAGCGTGAAGGCCAGCGCGGTGAGCAAGCCATAGACCAGCGCCAGCACCAACGCCGCCGGTTGCAGCGCCGGCTCGATCGGCAAGGGAATGATGGCGCCCAAAGTCCAGGCGACGGCGAACGGCAAAATCGCGCCGAGCGCCATTCCGATGGCGCCGCCAACGCAGGCGAGCAGCATCACTTGCGTCAGATAGATCGCGAACACGCGCCCGCCGCTGGCGCCGAGCGCCTTCATGGTGGCGATGACTTCGCGCCGGCGGTCGAGATGGCTTTTCACCGCATTGCCGACGCCGACCCCGCCGACCAGCAGCGCGGTCAATCCGACGATGGTGAGGAATTGCGTGAAACGCTCGACATTGCGTTCGAGCTGCGGCGAGGCATTGCCGCGGCTGCGGATGTCCCAGCCGGCTTCGGGAAACTGCAAATGTGCTTGCGCCGTCACGGCTTTGGCCGCGGCATCGGTCGTATCGTTGGCCGGCAAGCGCAGGCGATAATGCCAGTGCACCAGACTGCCCGGCTGCAACAGACCGGTGGCACGCAGCGCGTCTTGGCTCACCAGCAGCCGCGGACCAAAGCCGATGCCGCCGGCGAGCTTGTCAGGCTCGCTCGTGAGCGCGGCGCGGATTTCGATAGCCGCGCTGCCGATCGTCAGCCGCGCCCCCGGTTTGACGCCGAGCCGTGTCAGCAGGATGGGATCGGCGGCGGCGCCGAACACGCCGCCGCGTTGCGCGAGCGCGGCGGCCAAGGGCCCGGGCGGATCGAGCACAGCCTGGCCGAACAGCGGATAGGCGCCGTCGACCGCTTTCAATTCGACAAGCGTGGCCTTGCCATCGGCGGTGCGGGCCATGGCGCGCAACGTGGCGGCGCTTGAAACCTTGCCGCGGCTTTGCAGGAAGGAAAGTTCCTGCGGCGAGGCTTCGCGCTGGACCAGCGTGAAAGACAGATCGCCGCCGAGAATGACCTGACCCTGCCGCGCCAGCCCATCGGCGAGACTGGAAGCAAGCGAGCCGACACCGGCAATCGACATGGCGCCGAGCGCAATGCAGGCAATGAAGACATAGAAGCCGCGCAGACCGCCGCGCAATTCGCGCCAGGCAAAGCGCAGCGGCAGCCAACGATCAGCTTGCGCCGCGCACACTCATGTCTTGCCATCGCCGTCGATATGGCCGGAGCGCAGCCGCAGCACGCGTCCGCAGCGCGCGGCCAGCGCGGAATCATGCGTGACCAGAACCAGCGTGGTGCCGCGCTGGGCATGCCCGGCGAACAGCAGATCGATGATTTGCTTGCCGGTGTCCTCGTCCAGGTTTCCGGTCGGCTCGTCGGCCACAAGTATCGCCGGATTAGGCGCCAGCGCGCGGGCGAGCGCCACGCGTTGCTGCTCGCCGCCTGAGAGTTGCGCCGGATAATGATGCAGCCGCTCGCCAAGCCCGACGCCTGCGAGTTCGGCGCTCGCGCGCGCATGGGCATCGTCGACACCGGCCAATTCCAGCGGCACCGCGACGTTCTCCAGCGCGGTCATGGTCGGGATCAAATGGAACGACTGGAACACGATGCCGACATTGCGCCCGCGAAAGCGCGCCAGCGCGTCTTCGTTGAGCGCGCTTAGATCCTCGCCCGCCACGGTGACAGTGCCGGTGTCGGCGCGCTCAAGGCCCGCCATCACCATCAGCAGCGTGGATTTGCCGGAGCCGGACGGGCCGATGAGGCCGATGGCCTCGCCGCTGCCTATATTCAAGTCGATGTCTTTGAGGATATGAACGCGGGCCGCTCCTTGCCCGAGCGAGAGATTGACGCCGGCAAGTTCTATAGCGCCCTGCGTTATCGCCGGCCCCGCCTGGGATGGTGCTTTCATGAGGTTCTACCGTTCACGATCCCGCACATATGGGGCAAAACCCGGCCGGGTCCAGCGCCTTGTGGCGATTGTCATGGTCACGTTTGTTTGCGTGCTGGCGCCTGTCGCTAGGGCGGCCGATGGCCCGGTGAAAATCGTGGTGCTGGGCGATTCGCTCAGCGCCGGCTTTGGCCTGCCGGTGCAATCGGCCTTTCCGGAAAGACTGGCGGCGGCGCTCAAAGCCAAGGGCATCGACGTGAGCGTCGTCAATGCAGGCGTTTCCGGCGACACGGCGTCCGGCGGGCTTGGCCGCCTCGATTGGTCGGTGCCGCAAGAAACCGAGGCGGTGATCGTCGAACTCGGCGCCAACGACGCCTTGCGCGGCATCGATCCGAAGCTCACCAAAGCAGCGCTCGACACCATCTTGAGCAAGCTCGACGCGCGTCACATTTCCGTCTTGCTCGCCGGCATGAAGGCGCCGCCCAATTTGGGGGCGGAATTCGCCAAGGCCTTCGACGAAATTTATCCGGCGCTTGCCTCGACTCACGCGGTCGTCTTTTATCCGTTCTTCCTTGACGGTGTAGCCGCCGATCCAAAATTGAATCAGGGCGATGGCATGCATCCGAATGCCGCCGGCGTCGATGTGATTGTCGAGCGGATGTTGCCGAGCGTCGAAGATCTGATTTCCCGTGCGCGGGCCGCGCGCGGCCGATAAGCGGAGCGCGTGATCCCGAAAAGCATGTCCCCGGCTCGATCGGGGATGGAAACCGGTTTTCGGAAAAGATCGCGCGCCAATAAAAAGTGGACTGCTATGCCGCGCCTTTTTACCGGTGTCGAAATTCCGGCCGATGTCGGCCAGGCGCTGGCGAGCTTGCGCGGCGGATTGCCGGGCGCGCGCTGGATCGACCCGGAAAACTATCACCTGACGCTGCGCTTCATCGGCAACGTGGATGACATCGTCGCCCATGAAGTCGCGTCCATGCTGGGGCGGGTCAAGCGCAACGCCTTCGAACTGCACATTCAAGACGTCATTTCGTTCGGCGGCCGCAAGCCGCGCGCGGTGGTTGCCGCGGTTGCGCCGGCGCAGGCCTTGCTCGATGTGCATGCCGAGCACGAACGATTGATGCAGCGCATCGGCCTGGAGCCGGAAGGGCGCAAATACATTCCGCATGTGACGCTGGCGCGCTTGCGCGAATCGTCCAGCCGCGACGTGGCGGATTATCTCGCGGCGCGCGGGTTCTTCCGCACCTCGCCGTTCCGCGTCTCGCGCTTTGTGCTGTTTTCCTCGCGCGCCTCGACCGGCGGCGGGCCTTACGTGGTCGAGGCGAGTTACCCGCTGAGCGCTTGATTACGCCGGCCCGAACAAACGCGATTGGGCGTCGAGCATGGCGTTGGCGACGCCATCGGCATCGGCCATCGCCTCGCGCATCAGCGACAGCGGCGTCGAGCGCGCGGCATCGACCTCGCCGACCACGCTGCCGAAATCGAATGTGAGATCGGCGTCGAACTTGAGCGCCAGCTGCTGCATGCGCTGATTGTCGGCGACGCAATGCATGTGCAAGGAGTTGATGCCGCGATTGCGCGCGGAGAGCAGCGTGCGCTCGAGCAGCACGGTGCCTACGCCCTGGCTCTGCCAGGGCTGCTCGACGCTGAAGGCTGCTTCCGCCTCGTGCGTGAACAGCGAGCCGAGCCGGCGCAATTCGGCGGCGCCGCGCAGCACGCCGTCGACGAAGAAGCCGTGCACCACCACGCCCATTTCGTTCGCGGTCGCGGCGTGGCGGGCGATGAAATCGTCCGACACCGCGCCGGAAAAGCGCCGGTGGCGGCTTTCCTGGTCGAGGCGCAGCAGGTGGTCGCGATAGGCGTCGGTCTCGCTGATCCACAATTTGCGGATCGTGCCGCTGTCCGGCAAAGGCTCGCTCATATCGGTCTCCTCAATGGCCGCCCTGCCCAACGGCGTTTCCTCTAGCGGCCCGCAAACAAAGCGAATCGCCTGTCCTCAGCTATATGGTGCATTGCAGCAAAAAAGCGACCGAATCTCGCGAAATGCGACCCGGCGTTGCAAAAAGCGCATGGCTAACAACAACTTACCGCAGTCTCTTGCGCAGCAAATAGGCACCGCTTTCGGCCCTCGATTTACAGAGGGCGCGGATCACCCTAGGTCTCAGCCGCCCGCCCGTTTTCCACGGTTCCATGTCCGAAACCTTCAGCACCCGCTACGCGGCGCTCCTCGCGGCCGGAAAGATCGAGGCCGATCCCGGCCAGGAAGCGCTCGCGCGAGCACCTGACAGCGCTCGAGCGCCGGCTCGACCAGCACAGGCTGGCGCGCAAATCGTCCTCGCTCGGCTGGCTGTTCGCGAAGCGCGAAAAGGCCGATGAGCCGCTCAAGGGGCTTTACGTCTACGGCGAGGTCGGCCGCGGCAAGACCATGCTGATGGACCTGTTCTTCGAGACCAGCCCGGCCGTGCGCAAGCGCCGCGTCCATTTCCACGAGTTCATGGCCGACGTGCATGAGCGCGTTCATGCCTATCGGCAGGACATCAAAAATGGTGCGAACCCCGAGCAGGATCCGATCCAACGCACCGCCGCCGCGCTTTACGACGAAGCCTGGCTGCTGTGCTTCGATGAATTTCACGTCACCGACATCGCCGACGCCATGATCCTGGGGCGGCTGTTCACGCGTTTGTTCGAGCTCGGCGTGGTGATGGTGGCGACCTCAAATCTGCCGCCGGGCGAATTGTACAAAGACGGGCTCAACCGCGCGCTGTTCCTGCCGTTCATCGGCTTGCTGGAGCGCTATTGCGACGTCGTGCGGCTGGAAGCGCGCGCCGATTTCCGGCTGGAGAAACTCACCGGCATGCCGACCTGGTATGTGCCGGACGATGCAAAAGCCGACGCGGCGCTGGACGAGACCTGGCTCCGGCTGGCCGGCGAAAATGGCGGCGCGCCGCAGGAACTGATCGTGAAGGGCCATGCCGTGCGCGTGCCGAAGGCGGCCATGGGCGTGGCGCGATTTTCGTTCAACGATTTGTGCGCGCAGCCGCTGGCGGCCTCGGACTATCTCAAGATCGCGCACGAATTCCACACCATCATCATCGACCACATTCCGGTCATGGATTTTGCCCGCCGCAATGAGGCCAAGCGGTTCATTATCCTGATCGATACGCTCTACGATCACGCGGTGAAACTCGTCGCCTCGGCGCAGGCGCAGCCGGACGAGCTTTATCGTGGCGAGCAAGGCTTCGAGGCGCAGGAATTCAAGCGCACTGCGTCGCGGCTGATCGAGATGCGCTCGCAGTCTTATCTCGGCCTGCCGCATGGGCCGCGGCAGGGGCAAGGCTTGGACTGGTCCGAGAAAATCGTGGAGACTTAAAGCTACTCTCGCGAGGAGGCACGGTTATGCCCGAACAAACTCCCGCTGCGACGTCGCCGCCGCGTAAGCGTCCGCATTGCGCAATTTGCGGCAAGGAAGCACGCGAACCGATCCGCTTCAGTATGGTGCGCCCGGCCATCGCCGGCCTGATGACGGCTGAGCACCCAAATTTATCCGCCGACGATGTGGTCTGCGGCCGTCACGTCAGCGACTACCGCACCCGCTATGTCGCCGATCTACTCGAGCGCGAGCGCGGCGAGCTGTCCTTGTTGGATCGGCAGGTGGTCGAAAGCCTCGCGCGCGAAGCGACGGTGGCGCGCGATATCGAGGCTGCTTGGGATAAAAAACGCACATTTGGCGAGAGGGCGGCCGATACGGTCGCGGATTTCGGCGGCAGCTGGAATTTTATCGGACTGTTTTTCATCGTGCTCGTCGTCTGGATGGGCTTCAACGTCTGGGCAGTGACGCGGCGGGTTTTCGATCCCTACCCGTTCATCCTGCTCAATCTGGTGCTCTCGTGTCTGGCCGCGATCCAGGCGCCCATCATCATGATGAGCCAGAAGCGGCAGGAAGCGAAGGACCGGCTGCGCTCGGAGAACGACTACCGGGTCAATCTCAAGGCCGAACTCGAAATCCGAAACCTGCACGAAAAGATCGATCACCTGATCAACCGCCAATGGGAACGGCTGGCCGAAATCCAGCAAATCCAGTTGGAAATCATGCAGGACATGGGCGGCCATAAACGCTGACCGCCGCCTCAATTTGCGCTGGACTTAAGGTGAGGTGTCTGCTGGTATAATGTATACACAGCCTGAAGCCGGATACGTCGCTAGCGGCGGCGTATTGCTGCAATACAGCAAACTCGATAAGTCACATTTGGCCGCGCCCCGCGGCTTCTTCAGTTGAGAGCTTTCCCATCATGGCGCGTAAAAAGATTGCGTTGATCGGCGCCGGCCAGATCGGCGGCACGCTCGCCCACCTCATCGGCCTCAAACAACTTGGCGACGTCGTGATGTTCGACGTCATGGAAGGCATCCCGCAGGGCAAGGCGCTCGACATCGCCGAATCCTCGCCGGTCAACGATTTCGACGCCAAGTTCGTCGGCACCAACAGCTACGACGGCAATCGCGGACGCCGATGTGTGCATCGTCACCGCCGGCGTTCCGCGCAAGCCCGGCATGAGCCGCGACGATTTGCTCGACATCAATCTCAAGGTGATGGAGCAGGTCGGTTCCGGCATCAAGAAATATGCGCCCAACGCCTTCGTGATCTGCATCACCAATCCGCTCGACGCCATGGTGTGGGCGCTGCAGAAATGCTCCGGACTGCCGCAGCAGAAAGTCGTCGGCATGGCCGGCGTGCTCGACAGCGCTCGGTTTCAGATATTTCCTCGCCGACGAATTCAACGTATCGGTCGAAGACGTCACGGCTTTCGTGCTCGGCGGTCACGGCGACAGCATGGTGCCGCTGATCCGCTATTCGACGGTCGCCGGCATTCCGGTGCCGGATCTGGTGAAGATGGGCTGGACCTCGCAGGCGCACATCGATGAAATCGTCAAGCGCACCGCCAATGGCGGCGCCGAGATCGTCAATCTGCTCAAGACCGGCTCGGCCTTCTACGCGCCGGCGGCTTCCGCCATTGCGATGGCGGAAAGCTATCTGCTCGACAAGACGCCGCGTCTTGCCTTGCGCCGCATGGCTCAACGGCGAATACGGCGTCAAGGACCTCTATGTCGGCGTGCCGGTGGTGATCGGCGCCAAGGGCGTCGAAAAAATCGTCGAAATCGATCTCAGCGGGGCTGAACGCGACATGTTCGAAAAATCGGTCGCCACGGTGCAGGGCCTGGTCGACGCCTGCAAAAAGATCGCGCCCAACCTCGGCAACTAGAAAGCGCCGGCGGCGCCGGGAACTTAATCCATGAATATTCACGAGTATCAGGCCAAAGCGGTGTTGCGCGAATTCGGCGTGCCGGTGCCGCGCGGCGCGCCGGCATTTTCCGTCGACGAGGCGCTCAAAGGCGCCAAGGAATTGGGCGGCCCGGTTTGGGTCGTGAAAGCGCAAATCCACGCCGGCGGCCGCGGCAAAGCCGGCGGCGTCAAGGTGGTGAAATCCATCGACGACGTGAAAAAGGAATCGACCCGCATCCTCGGCTCGACGCTGGTCACGCATCAGACCGGCCCGCAGGGCAAAAAGGTCAATCGGCTCTATGTCGAGGAAGGTTCGGCCATCGACCGCGAGTTTTATTTGTCGGCGTTGATCGATCGCGAAACCTCGCGCGTCGCCTTCGTGGTCTCCACCGAAGGCGGCATGGACATCGAGGAAGTGGCGCACAAGACGCCTGAAAAGATCCTCACGTTTTCGGTCGATCCGGCCACCGGCATCATGCCGCATCACGCCCGCACCGTGGCGCAGGCGCTCAAGCTCACCGGCGATCTCGCCAAGCAGGTGGGGGATATTCTCCCCAAGCTCTATGCCGCCTTCACCAGCAAAGACATGAGCATGCTGGAGATCAATCCGCTGGTGGTGACCAAGGACAACAAGATCATTTGCCTCGACGCCAAGGTCGCTTTCGACGGCAACGCGCTCTATCGCCATCCCGATATCGTCGCGCTGCGCGATTTGACCGAAGAAGACGAGAAGGAAGTCGAGGCCTCCAAATACGACCTCAACTACATCTCGCTCGATGGTCGATCGGCTGCATTTACCGCCATCCCGACATCGTCGCGTTGCGCGATTTGACTGAAGAGGACGACAAGGAAGTCGAAGCTTCCAAATACGACCTCAACTACATCTCGCTCGATGGCTCGATCGGCTGCATGGTCAATGGCGCGGGCCTGGCGATGGCGACCATGGACATCATCAAGCTCTACGGCATGGCGCCGGCGAACTTCCTCGATGTCGGCGGCAGCGCCACCAAGGAGAAGGTGACGGCGGCGTTCAAGATCATCACGTCCGATCCCAACGTGAAGGGCATCCTGGTCAATATTTTCGGCGGCATCATGAAATGCGACGTGATCGCTGAAGGCGTGGTCGCCGCGGTCAAGGAAGTCGGATTGAAAGTGCCGCTGGTCGTGCGCCTGGAAGGCACCAATGTCGATCTCGGCAAGAAGATCATCAAGAGTCCGGGCTCAACGTCACCTCCGGCGACGATCTCGACGACGCCGCGCAGAAGATCGTCAAGGCTGTGAAGGGTGCCGCGTAATGCCGATCCTCATCGACAAGAACACCAAGGTCATTTGCCAGGGCTTCACCGGCAAGAACGGCACGTTTCATTCGCAAATGGCGCTCGACTACGGCACCAAGATGGTCGGCGGCACTTCGCCCGGCAAAGGCGGCTCCAGCCATCTCAATCTGCCGGTGTTCGACACAGTTTCAGAGGCAAAAGAAAAAACCGGTTGCGACGCCAGCGTGATCTATGTGCCGCCGCCGGGCGCCGCCGACGCGATCGCCGAAGCGATCCAGGCCGAGATCCCGCTCATCGTCTGCATCACCGAAGGCATCCCGGTGATGGACATGGTCAAGGTCAAGCGCGCGCTGTCCGGTTCGAAGTCGCGGCTGATCGGGCCGAATTGCCCGGGCGTGATGACCGCCGGCGAATGCAAGATCGGCATCATGCCGGGCAACATCTTCAAAGCCGGCAAAGTCGGCATCGTGTCGCGCTCCGGCACGCTCACGTATGAAGCGGTTTTCCAGACCAGCCGCGAGGGCTTGGGCCAGACTACTGCCGTGGGCATCGGCGGCGACCCGGTCAAAGGCACCGAATTCATCGACATGCTGGAGATGTTCTTGGCCGACCCGAAGACCGAATCCATCGTCATGATCGGCGAGATCGGCGGCTCGGCGGAAGAAGACGCCGCGCAGTTCCTCAAGGACGAGGCCAAGCGCGGCCGCAAGAAACCCATGGTCGGCTTCATCGCCGGGCGCACGGCGCCGCCCGGCCGCCGCATGGGCCATGCCGGCGCCATCATTTCGGGCGGCAAAGGCGATGCCGAGTCGAAAATTGCGGCAATGGAATCGGCGGGAATTAAGGTATCACCATCCCCTGCCCGGATCGGGAAGACCCTGGTAGAAGTGCTGAAATCCTGATTCAGTCCTTAGGTCTTTCGTTGACTTACGGAAGTCATAGATAGAGTTAAGACAACGCATCGCCGGGCGGTCGCGGGGCATTGGCTTCGCTGCCGCAGCCGCGGGGCTTTTAAGGGCCCCGCAAGGATAGAACGCTCATGTCCCGCCAGGACGCCAACGCAGCCTTTGCCCGCACTTCCTTCCTCTACGGCAGCAACGCCGCCTACATCGAAGACCTCTACGCCAAATACGAGAGCAACCCGGCCGCGGTCGATGCCGAGTGGCGCACGTTTTTCGAGAGCCTGAAGGACGAAGCCGCCGACGTTACCAAAAGCGCGCGCGGCGCCTCCTGGAAAAAGCCGAATTGGCCGCTGCTGGCCGATGGCGAACTGACGGCCGCGCTCGACGGCAATTGGCAGGAAGTCGAGAAGGGCCTCGGCGACAAGATTCGCAGCCATGCGCAAGCTAAGGGCGTCGAGATTTCGCCGACCCATGTGCAGCAGGCCACGCGCGATTCCATCCACGCGCTGATGCTGATCCGCGCCTACCGCATCCGCGGTCACTTTCATGCCAAGCTCGATCCGCTCGGGCTTGAGCCGGAGAAAAACGAAGAAGAGCTCGACCCGCGCTCATACGGCTTCCAGGAAGCCGATCTCGACCGCAAGATTTTCCTCGACATGGTGCTCGGCCTCGAATTCGCGTCCATGCGCGAGATCGTCACGATTCTGCGCCGCACCTATTGCGAGACCATCGGCGTCGAGTTCATGCACATTTCGAATGCCGCGCAGAAAAGCTGGATCCAAGCGCGCATCGAAGGCCGCGACAAGGAAATCACCTTCACGCGCGAAGGCAAGCGCGCCATTCTCAACAAGCTGGTGGAAGCGGAAGGCTTCGAGAAATTCCTCGACGTCAAATATACCGGCACCAAGCGCTTCGGCCTCGACGGCGCCGAGTCGCTGATCCCGGCGCTCGAGCAGATCATCAAGCGCGGCGGCAATCTCGGCGTGCGCGAAATCTGCCTCGGCATGCCGCATCGCGGCCGCCTCAATGTCTTGACCCAGGTGATGGGCAAGCCGCACCGCGCGCTGTTCCACGAATTCAAGGGCGGCTCGGCGACACCGGACGAGACCGAAGGCTCCGGCGACGTCAAATATCATCTGGGCGCGTCGTCCGACCGCGAGTTCGACGGCAACAAAGTGCATTTGTCGCTCACCGCCAATCCATCGCATCTGGAAATCGTCGATCCGGTGACGCTCGGCAAAGTGCGCGCCAAGCAGGATCAGCACGGCGCAACGCCCGATGAGCGCACCATGGTGATGCCGCTGCTCATGCACGGCGACGCGGCTTTCGCCGGCCAAGGCGTGGTGGCGGAATGTTTCGGCCTTGTCGGATTTGAAAGGCTACCGCACCGGCGGCTCGATCCATTTCATCGTCAACAACCAGATCGGCTTCACGACTTATCCGCGCTACTCGCGCTCTTCGCCCTATCCCTCCGACGTCGCCAAGATGATCGAGGCGCTGATTTTCCACGTCAACGGTGACGACCCGGAAGCCGTGGTCTATGCGGCGAAGGTTGCGACCGAGTACCGGCAGAAATTCCAGCGGCCGGTGGTCATCGACATGTTCTGCTACCGGCGCTTCGGCCACAACGAGGGCGACGAGCCCTCGTTCACCCAGCCGTTGATGTACAAGAAAATCCGCGCGCATCCGACCACGCAGGAAATTTACAGCAAGAGGCTCATCGCCGAAGGCGTCATCACCGAGGGCGAAGTCGAGAAGATGCGGGCCGACTGGCGCGCGCGTCTCGAAGCTGAATTCGAGGCCGGCAGCGGCTACAAGCCGAACAAGGCCGATTGGCTCGACGGCCGCTGGTCGGGCCTGAAGGCTGCGCGTGACGCCGACGATCCGCGCCGCGGCAATACCGGCATCGAGCTGGCCGAATTGCGCGAGATCGGCAAGAAGATCACGGTGGTGCCGCAAGGCTTCCACGTCCACAAAACCATCCAGCGATTTCTCGATCATCGCGCCAAGGCGATCGAAACCGGCGAGGGGATCGATTGGGCGACGGCTGAAGCGCTCGCCTTCTGCTCATTGCTCAAGGACGGCAATGCGGTGCGGCTGTCCGGGCAAGACAGCGAGCGCGGCACCTTCTCGCAGCGCCATTCCGTGTTGTTCGATCAGGAGACCGAAGAGCGCCACACGCCGTTCAATCATCTGGGCGAAGGCCAAGCACGTTTCGAGGTGCTCAACTCGAGCCTGTCGGAAGAGGCCGTGCTCGGTTTCGAATACGGCTACTCCACCGCCGAGCCGAATGCGCTGACGCTGTGGGAAGCGCAGTTCGGCGATTTCGCCAATGGCGCGCAAGTGGTGTTCGACCAGTTCATTTCGTCGGGCGAACGCAAGTGGCTGCGCATGTGCGGCCTCGTGTGCCTGCTGCCGCATGGCTACGAAGGCCAGGGGCCGGAACATTCGTCCGCCCGGCTCGAGCGTTTCCTGCAAATGTGCGCGGAAGACAACATGCAGGTGGCGAACCTCACGACGCCGGCGAATTATTTCCACGCGCTGCGCCGTCAATTGAAGCGGGAGATCCGCAAGCCGCTGATCCTGATGACGCCGAAAAGCCTGCTGCGCCACAAGCGCGCGGTCTCTCGCCTCGACGAATTGGCGACCGGCACCACGTTCCACCGCCTGTTGTGGGACGACGCGCAATTTCTTCCGGACGAGACGATCAAGCTCGTGGCCGACGACAAGATCCGCCGCGTCGTCATGTGCTCCGGCAAGGTCTATTTCGATCTTTACGACGAGCGCGAGAAGCGTGGCATCGACGACATCTATCTGCTGCGCATCGAGCAGCTCTATCCGTTCCCGTCCAAGGCGCTGGTCACCGAGCTGTCGCGCTTCAAGCAGGCCGAGATGGTCTGGTGTCAGGAAGAGCCGCGCAACATGGGCGCCTGGTTCTTCGTCGACGTGTTCCTGCAATGGGTCTTGAACCAGATCGGCGCCAAGCACCGCAATATGCGCTATGCCGGGCGCCCGGCGTCGGCCTCGACCGCGGTCGGGCAGATGTCGAAGCATCTGGCGCAACTCAAGCAGTTTATCGACGAGGCGCTCGGTTAAAGCTGCGCGCTGCGCCGCGCGATTTGCAAGGATTGAATGATGACCGACATCCGCGTGCCGACCCTCGGCGAATCGATCACCGAAGCCACCGTCGGCAAATGGTTCAAGCAGCCGGGCGACAGCGTCGCCGTCGACGAGCCGCTGGTGGAATTGGAGACCGACAAGGTCACGCTGGAAGTTCCGGCGCCCGCCGCCGGCGTCCTCTCCGAGATCGCTGCGAAAAACGGCGAGACCGTCGGCGTCGGCGCCGTGCTCGGCCAGATCAAGGATGGCGTCGGTGCCGCGCCAAAGCCGGCCGCGCCCGCCGCAAAGCCGGCCGAGGCGCCGAAACCGGCGCCAGCTTCCGCGGCCGCAGGCCTGCGGAATGCCGGCGCCGCCCTCGGTGCGCAAGCTGGCGGCCGAAAGCGGCGTCGATCCCGCCAAGGTCGCAGGCTCCGGCGTGCGCGGGCAGGTTAGCAAAGGCGACATGCTGGCGGCGATCGAACGCGCCGCCGCCGCGCCGACCCTCGTTTCCGCCACCAGCGCCGCGCAGATGCGGGCGCCATCGCCGGCCGACGATGCCGCGCGCGAAGAGCGCGTGCACATGACGCGGCTGCGCCAGACCATCGCGCGCCGCCTGAAGGATGCGCAGAACACCGCCGCCATGCTCACGACCTTCAACGAGGTCGACATGGGCGCGGTGATGGCGTTGCGCAATCAATACAAGGAACTGTTCGAGAAGAAGCACGGCGTGAAGCTCGGCTTCATGGGCTTCTTCGTGCGCGCCTGCATCCAGGCCTTGAAGGAAATCCCCGCCGTCAACGCCGAGATCGACGGCACCGACCTCGTCTACAAGAATTATTACCACATCGGCGTCGCGGTCGGCACCGAGAAGGGCCTGGTGGTGCCGGTGGTGCGCGACGCCGACCATTTGTCGCTGGCGCAGATCGAAAAGACGATTTCGGAAATGGGCAAGCGCGCGCGTGACGGCCAGCTCAAGATCGAGGACATGCAAGGCGGCACGTTCACGATTTCGAATGGCGGCGTCTACGGCTCGCTGATGTCGACGCCGATCCTCAATGCGCCGCAGTCGGGCATCCTCGGCATGCACAAGATCCAGGAGCGGCCGGTGGTGCACGACGGCAAGATCGAGGCGCGGCCGATGATGTATCTGGCGCTGTCCTACGACCACCGCATCGTCGACGGCCGCGAGGCGGTCACCTTCCTGGTGCGGGTGAAGGAATGCCTGGAAGACCCGGCGCGCATGGTTCTGGATTTGTAAGCCTAATGGCCTACGACCTCATCGTCATCGGCACCGGCCCCGGCGGCTATGTCTGCGCCATTCGCGCGGCGCAGCTCGGCCTGAAAACCGCCGTGGTCGAGAAGCGCGCGACCTTCGGCGGCACGTGCCTGAACATCGGCTGCATCCCGTCGAAGGCGCTGCTGCACGCTTCCGAATTGTTCGAGGAGGCCGGCCATTCGTTCGGCAAGATGGGCATCGGCGTGAGTGCGCCCAAGCTCGATCTGAAAGCCATGATGGCGTTCAAGGACCAGGGCGTCGACGGCAACGTCAAAGGCGTCGAGTTCCTGCTCAAGAAGAACAAGATCGATGCCTTCTTCGGCGCCGGCCGCATCGCCGCGCCCGGCAAGGTCGAGGTCAAAGGCGCCGACGGCAAAACGCAGACGCTCGAAACAAAATCCATCGTCATCGCCACCGGCTCCGATGTGGCGCGGCTGAAAGGCATCGAGATCGACGAGAAGCGCATCGTCTCGTCCACCGGCGCGCTGGTGCTGGGCGAAGTGCCGAAACATTTGCTGGTTGTCGGCGCCGGCGTGATCGGGCTTGAATTGGGTTCGGTCTGGCGCCGGTTGGGCGCGCAGGTGACGGTGGTCGAATTCGTCGACGGCGTTTTGCCCGGCATGGACAACGAAGTGCGCCGTCAGGCCCAGCGGCTTTTCGAAAAACAAGGAATGACGTTCAAGCTTTCGTCGAAGGTGACGGCGGTGGACAGCAAGGGCAAGCGGTTGAAGGCGACCGTCGAGCCGGCAAAAGGCGGCGCGGCGGAAACCATCGAGGCCGATGTCGTGCTCGTTTCCATCGGCCGCGTGCCTTACACCGAAGGCCTCGGCTTGAAGGAACTCGGCGTCAAGCAAGACGAGCGCGGCCGTATCCTCGTCGATCATTATTACGCAACAAATGTGCCCGGCGTCTGGGCGATCGGCGATGTGATCGCCGGGCCGATGCTCGCGCACAAGGCCGAAGACGAAGGCGTCGCGGTGGCCGAAATTCTGGTCGGGCAGGCCGGCCATGTGAACTACGACGCCATTCCGAACGTGGTCTACACGTATCCGGAAATCGCCACCGTCGGCAAAAGCGAAGAAGAATTAAAGTCCGCCGGCGTCGCCTACAATGTCGGCAAGTTTCCCTTCACCGCCAATGGCCGCGCCAAGGTCAACATGACCACCGATGGCTTCGTGAAAATTCTGGCCGACGCCAAGACCGACCGCGTGCTCGGCGTGCATCTGGTCTGCGCCGACGCCGGCAACATGATCGCGGAAGCGGTCATTGCCATGGAGTTCGGCGCCTCGGCCGAGGACATCGCGCGCACCTGCCACGCCCACCCGACGCTGCCCGAAGCGGTGAAGGAAGCGGCCATGGCGGTCGCAAAACGCGCCATTCATATGTAGCTTTTTGCGCCTTACTTCCGGCCGCAATCGCTCCTACATGTCCCCCATGCGCCGCTGGCTCCGCCCGCTCTGGGTTTTTCTCGCCCTTCTGTTCCTGCTGGAAGCGTGGCTGTGGGATCACCTCGAGCCGCTGGTCGCGCGCATCGTCAGCCTCGTTCCCTGGGGCCGGGTCAAGATTTGGCTCGGCCAGCTGATCCGCGATCTGCCGCCTTGGGCGACGCTGATCGTGTTCGTCATTCCACTCATCGTGCTGTTGCCGCTGAAATTCCTGGAGGTCTATTTCCTCGCCAAGCGGCAATGGCTCGCCGTCGGGCTGGTGCTGATCCTCGCCAAACTGCTCGGCCTCGGCGTCACCGCTTTCATTTTCGACGTAACGCGCGACAAGCTTTTGCAGATGGCGTGGTTCAGGCGGATGTTCGACTGGTTCATGTGGGCGCGCGACTGGGCGCACGAGATCACCGAGCCGGTGCGCGCCCGCGCGCGTCAGCTGATGTGGCTGCTCAAGCCGCAGCGCGCCGGAAAATTCATCCGCCGGCTGATGCGCATGCGCCGCCGCGCCTATCGCAACCGGACGGCTTAATCAGAATAAATGGACGGCGTGCGGGGCCCAAAGTCCGAGTGCGGTGAAGGCGAGCCCGACCAAGCCTAGCCCGCCGGATATCCAGGCCAGAATCATCATGCCGGTGATAATGGACGCCGATGCCATCACGATGCCGATCTGAAACGCAGCCGAAGCCAATTCATATTGTTCGTAGCGCTCCATTTTGATTTCGCGCTTTTCGTCGAACACCTTGGCCTTTTCGGCAAGCTGCTTGCGGCCCTCCATGGATTTTTCGTCATCGTCGTAGCGCTCGGCGGTCTTTTTCCAGGTTTCGGCCGTCTTGAGGAAGCGTGCCTTGGCGCCGGCGTCGGCCACCGTGTCGGCGTTAAGCTCCACTTGTTCTGCGGCGGTGCGCAGCACGGTCATGCGGATGGTCTTGGCCTGGAAGAAGGCCCACGTGTCGCTGGCTTGGACATTATAAGCGAGCGACGCGGTTTGCGCGCTTTTGCCGAGCGTCTCCGAAAAAGCCAAGAATAGTGCGAGCAACGCAATCAGAAGTGCGATGCCTCTGTTCGAATGCGCGGCATGTTCGGCATGCTCGGCGTGTTCCATATTTTCGTGTGCGCTCATCGCCCCCTCCAGGTTGGACAGCGGCAACGATGATAGCAAAGCCTAAGCCCGCGCAAGAGTACCAGGGCTGGATTGCGGCCTTTATTACGCGCGCGGATGCGCGCTGGCATAAACTTCGAGTAAACGCTCGGTATCGACCGCGGTGTAGACCTGCGTGGTCGACAGCGAAGCATGGCCGAGCAGTTCCTGGATCGCGCGCAGATCGCCGCCGCGCGCCAACAAATGGGTGGCGAAGGAATGGCGCAAAGCATGCGGCGTTGCGGTGTCGGGCAGCCCGAGCGCGCCGCGCAGGCGCTCCATGGCCAATTGCACGATGCGAGGGCTGAGCGGCCCGCCGCGCGCGCCGATAAACAGCGGACCATCCGCAGGCAAACTTGGGCATAGCGAGACATAGTCCGCGATCAGCCGGTTGACCTGCGGCAGCATCGGCACCATGCGCGTCTTGTTGCCTTTGCCGGTGACGGTGATCGCGTCGCGCGCGCCGTCGATGTCCTTGCGCTTGAGGCTGAGCGCTTCGGAAATGCGCAGTCCGGCGCCGTAAAGCAAACCCAGCACCGCGGCATCGCGGGCAATGATCCACGGCTCGCGCGCTTCGCCGGCGCGCAGATCCGCATCGGCGATGCGCTTGGCCGCCGCAATGGCCAACGGTTTCGGCAGCGGCCGCGCCAGCTTGGGCGAGCGCACGGCCGACAACGCGCCGACTTTGCCTTTGCCGTTCCGCTCCAGGAAGCGGGCGAACGAGCGGGTGCCTGCGAGGGCGCGCATCAGCGAGCGGTTGCCGACGCCTTCGCCGCGGCGCGCCGCCATGAAAGCGCGTACGTCGGCCGGCGTGAGTTTGGCGAGCTGGCGCAACGTGGGCGCGCTGCCCAAATGACCGGCGAGAAAGGACAGGAACTGGCCGACGTCGCGCCGGTAGGCGTCCAGCGTTTTGGGCGACATGCGCCGTTCGGCGCCGAGATAGCTGAGCCAGCGGGCGATCTCGGCGGCAACGTCGGGGGCGGCGGCAAAGTCGTTCATGCCCGGGAAGAGTGGCACCGCTTTCTTCACCCTTCCTTAAGCGCGCGGAATCGGCCACACAAATCCCCATGGCAACACGCTTTGTCGATGTTCTGGTGCCGGTGGCGCTCGACCAGACCTATTCCTACCGGGTGCCGGCGGGCATTGAGCTTGCCCCCGGCGACCTGGTGACGGTGCAGCTCGGGCCGCGCGAGGCGACCGGCGTGGTCTGGGCCGACAACGCCACGCCCAGCCCGCGCCTGCACAACCGGATGAAGGATGTCGGCGAAAAGCTCGACGTGCCGCCGCTCAGAGAACGAGCTGCGCACCTTCGTCGACTGGGTCGCCGACTACACGCTCAGCCCACGCGGCATGGTGCTGCGCATGGCGTTGCGCATGGGCGAGCATCTGGGTCCCGAGCGTGAGCGCATCGGCGTGCACCTTGCCGGACCGCCGCCGCAACGCATGACGCCGGCGCGCGCCCGCGTGCTGGCGCTGTTCGCCGACGGGCTTACGCGTGCCAAAGGCGACGCCGCGCGCGAAGCCGGCGTGAGCGCCGGCGTGATCGATGGATTGATCGACGAAGGCACGCTCGCAACTGTCGTGCTGCCGGGCGAGCCGGTGACCGAGCCGCCCGATCCGGATTTCCGCAAGCCCGAATTCGTGTTGACGCAACTCGCCGCCGCCGACGCGTTGCGCACCATCGTCGATCAGGGCGGCGCCACGGTGACATTGCTCGACGGTGTCACCGGCTCCGGCAAGACCGAGGTCTATTTCGAGGCGGTGGCCGAGAATATCCGCAAGAAACGCCAGACGCTGATCCTGATGCCGGAAATCGCGCTCACCGCGCAATCGCTCGACCGCTTCACCGAACGCTTCGGCGTGCTGCCGGCGGAATGGCATTCGCAAGTTTCACCACGCAAGCGCGCGCGCACCTGGGCCGCGGTGGCCGCCAACGAAGTATCGGTGGTCGTCGGCGCGCGCTCGGCGCTGTTTCTCCCCTACGCCGATCTCGGCCTGATCATCGTCGATGAGGAGCATGATCCGGCCTACAAGCAGGAAGACGGCGCGCATTATCACGCCCGCGACATGGCGGTGGTGCGCGGCCGCGTGGCGAAAATTCCGGTGGTGCTGGCGTCGGCGACGCCGTCGGTGGAATCGGAAGTCAACGCGCGGCGCGGGCGCTACAAGAGAATCCAGCTTCTCGAACGTTTCGGCGGCCAGCATATGCCGTCGATCGAGGCCATCGACATGCGGCGCGAAGGTCCGCCGCGCGGGCGCTTCATCTCACCGCGATTGGCGGAAGCGGTGCAGACCGCGCTCGAACGCAAAGAGCAGGCGCTGTTGTTCCTCAATCGCCGCGGCTATGCGCCGCTCACGCTGTGCCGCGCTTGCGGCTTTCGCCTGCAATGTCCGAATTGCGACGCCTGGCTGGTCGATCATCGCTTCAGGAAACGGCTCGTCTGCCACCATTGCGGCTTCTCCATGCCGCCGCCGGCGGAATGTCCGAACTGCCATGCCACCGAAAGTTTCGCGGCCATCGGCCCCGGCGTCGAACGGCTGGAGCACGAGGCGGCCGAGCTGTTTCCGGGCGCGCGCATTCTGGTGCTGTCGAGCGATCTGGTGGAATCGATGGAGCGCCTGCGCGCCGAACTCGACGACGTGGCGCAAGGGCGTTTCGATATCGTCATCGGCACGCAATTGGTGGCGAAGGGCCATCATTTCCCCAAGCTCAATCTGGTCGGCATTGTCGATGCCGATCTGGGCCTCGGCAACGGCGATCCGCGCGCCGCCGAACGCACATTCCAACTTTTGCATCAGGTGGTCGGGCGTGCGGGGCGCGAGGAAGGCCGCGGCGCCGGCTTATTGCAGACGCACCAGCCCGAGCATCCGGTGATGAAGGCGCTGATATCGGGCGACCGCGATGCGTTCTATTCGAGCGAGATCGAATTGCGCGAGCGCACGCATTACCCGCCGTTCGGACGCCTCGCCAGTCTGGTGATCACCGCCAATGAGCGGCACGCGGCGGAAGCTTATGGCCGCGCGCTTGTGTCGTGCGCGCCGAAGGACGAGCAGGTGCGTGTGTTGGGCCCGGCGGAAGCGCCGATCGCGGTGGTGCGCGGACGGCATCGTTTTCGTTTGCTGGTGAAATCGCCGCGCAATTTCGATCTCTCGGTTTATTTGCGGCAATGGCTTAGCCGCCGCGCCCAAGCCGCAAAGGCAATGTGCGGCTCGAAGTGGATGTCGATCCGATGAGCTTTTTGTGAACTTTATTCCGGCAATTCGTCGTGCCGCATCGTCGGAAGGTTATCAGTACGATTTCAAGCGAAAAGAGCATGATCCCGAAGTGGGAACCGGTTTTCGGATAAGATCATGCTCAAGCGAGAAGTCACTTTGCGGATAAGATCACGCTCCAGACTACTCCGGCAATTCATCGTGCCGCATTGTCGGCTGCAACAGCACGCTGGCCGCGGCGGCGAAGATGAAGGCAAATCCGATCATGTCATAAAGGCTCGGCCGCTCGCCCACCAGCCAGGCCGAGCCGATGACGCCGACGACCGGCACCAGCAGCGAGCCAAGCGAGGCGGTCGTGGTTGGCAGCCGGTCGACGATGACGAACCAGAGAAAATAAGCGAGCCCCATGCCGATGAAGCCGTTGTAACCGATCCAGGCCAGCACATGGATCGGCAGCGGCCACAAATGCGGCACACCTTCGAAAATCAGCATCCCGGCCGCCAGCATCAGCCAGCCGAACAGCAGTTGCCAGGCTGCCGCCGTCAAAGTGGACGTGCGGATTTTCGCCCATTTGAGATAGACGGTGCCGGCCGCCCAACTCCAGGCGCAGCCAAGTGCAATCAACGCGCCAAGTGGAAAGCCGACGCGCGCCAGCGGGGCGATCAGAATCGTCAATCCGATGGCGCATAGCGCCAACGCGGAAAGTTTCAGCGCCGTGAGCTTTTCCTTGAGCACGAAATGCGCCAGCAGCGCCGACCAGATCGGCATCGAATAGGCGATGACGATGGCGCGCGAGGTGGTGCCGAAAACTTGCGCATAGGCGGAGCCGACGCTGAAAACCGCGACATTGAAAAATCCGGCGATCAAAATCTTGGATCGTTCGCCGCGCGGAACGGCGAGCGTGGCGCCGGAGACGGCGGCGGCGGCAAACAGCGTCAAGTCGCCAAGCCCGATACCGATCGTGCGCATGGTCCACGGCGGCAGCGCTTCCAGAATGAAGCGGGCGGCGACCCAATTGAATCCCCACGCCATCCCCATCACCACGACCAGCAGCTTGGCGCTCACGCCTGCGTCTTTGGGCCGGCTTGGGTTCATCACTCGGGCATCTCGGTGTGCTGCACGTTCGGCTGCAGCAGCACGCAGGCCGCGGCGGCGAAAATCATCGCGAAGCCGATGATGTCGGACACGGTCAGCTTTTCGCCGAGAATGATCGCGGAGGCGCTGACGCCGACCACCGGCACCAGCAGCGAGCCGAGCGAGGCCGTGATCGCCGGCAGCCGCCCGACAATGGTCCACCACAGGAAATGCGCCAGTCCGACGCCGAACATGCCGACGAACAAAATCGCCAGCACGGTCTCGTTATGCAGCGGCCATAAATGCGGAAAGCCTTCGAACACAAACGTGCCGGCGGCAATGAACAAAAGACCGAACAGCAATTGCCAGGCCGCGTTGGCCAGCGGTTCGATCGTCACCTTCGCCCATTTGATGTAGACGGTCGCGGCCGCCCAGCTCAGCGCGCAGCCGAGCGAATAGAACACGAAAATTGGAAAGCCGGTCGCGAACAGCGGCCATACCAGCACCGTCAATCCGGCGACGCATAAGCCGAACGCAATGGCGCGGATCGGCGTCAACCGTTCGCCGAGCACGAGGCGGCTGAGCACCGTGGTCCAGATCGGCATCGAATAAGTGATGATGATGGCGCGCGAGGTCGCGCCGCTCAGTTGCGCAAAGCCCGACAAGATCTGAAACGCCGCGACATTGAGAAAGCCGGCGATCATGATGTGCACATGCTCGCCGCGCGGCACCTTCAAATCATGGCCGGTGATGACGGCCGCGGTGAACAGTGTCGCCGCGCCGATGCCGGAGCCGGCAAAGCGCAGGCTCCAGGGCGAGACCTCGCGCAAGGCGACCGCCGCGGCAATCCAGTTGAAGCCCCAGGCGAATGCCAAGAGCACGACCAGGAGCTTGGCCGTCGCGGCAACTTTGTCGTCGGCCTTCGATGGCGCCATCGGTTCCCGGCAGGGTTCGAACGCGAGCGCGCAAGCTATAGCGGAGGGCCACCGATGGCGAGGCAACCCAGCGATGCAAATTTGTCGCCCAGTCCGATTGCCGGTGGCCGCCAAGCACCGCCGGCGCGCAAGGCTCGCGCATGGCCCGCGTGTTGCACCGCCCTTGCCCCTATGTTAGCTAGCCCCTCGAATTCATGGGGGTTTCCGCGGGCTTCCGCGACGTCCCCAAAAGACGTCCCGTGAATCGGAATTCCCTCTTGGATTCCAATAATTTGCGCCGCCCACCCGCGACGGCGCCCGGCCTGTGAACGAGCTGAAAAAAACGAGCGTCCCTGTGGCAGGCGAAGAACCGTTTATCTCCGGAATGGCAGGCCGCTACGCCTCGGCGCTGTTCGAGCTCGCGCTCGAAGCGAAGGCCGTCGATACCGTCAAGCAGGACCTCGAACAGTTCGATGCGCTGATCGCTTCCAGCGCCGATCTCAACCGCCTGGTGCGCAGTCCGGTGTTCGGCACCGACGAGCGATTGAAGGCGTTGCAGGCGATCCTCGACAAGGCCGGCATCAAGGGACTGACCGCCAATTTCCTGCGCGTCATCACCACCAACCGGCGGCTGTTCGCCGTGCGCGGCATGATCCGCGGCTTTCGCAGCCTGGTCGCCAAGCACAAGGGCGAAGTGGTCGCGCAGGTCACCGTCGCCGAAGCGCTCAACGACAAGAATATCGACGCGCTCAAAAGCGCGCTCAAGTCCGTGACCGGCGGCAAAGACATCGACCTTGAAGTCAAAGTCGAGCCGGCAATCATCGGCGGGCTGATCGTCAAGGTCGGCAGCCGCATGGTCGATAGTTCGCTCCGCACCAAATTGAATGCAATCAAGTTTGCGATGAAAGAGGCCCGCTGATGGACATCCGCGCCGCAGAAATTTCCGCCATCCTGAAAGAGCAGATCAAGAACTTCGGCCAGGAAGCCGAAGTCTCCGAGGTCGGCCAGGTGCTTTCCGTCGGCGACGGCATCGCCCGCGTCTACGGCCTCGACAATGTGCAGGCCGGCGAAATGGTCGAGTTCGAGAACGGCACGCGCGGCATGGCGCTCAATCTCGAGACCGACAATGTCGGCATCGTGATCTTCGGCGCCGACCGCGAGATCAAGGAAGGCCAGACCGTCAAGCGCACCGGCTCGATCGTGGACGTGCCGGTCGGCAAGGGTCTGCTCGGCCGCGTGGTCGACGCGCTGGGCAATCCAATCGACGGCAAGGGCCCGATCAAGTCCACCGAGCGCAAGCGCGTGGACGTCAAGGCGCCCGGCATCATTCCGCGCAAGTCGGTGAACGAGCCGATGGCCACCGGCCTCAAGGCAATCGACGCGCTGATCCCGATCGGCCGCGGCCAGCGCGAGCTGATCATCGGCGACCGCCAAACCGGCAAGACCGCAATCGCGCTCGACACCATCCTCAATCAGAAGCCGCTCAACGCGCAGACCGACGAGAAGATCAAGCTCTATTGCGTCTATGTCGCGGTCGGGCAGAAGCGCTCCACCGTCGCCCAATTCGTGAAGGTGCTGGAGGAGCAGGGCGCGCTCGACTATTCCATCGTCGTCGCCGCCACCGCGTCCGATCCGGCGCCGATGCAGTTCCTGGCGCCGTTCGCCGGCTGCACCATGGGCGAATATTTCCGCGACAACGGCATGCACGCCGTCATCGTCTATGACGATCTGTCGAAGCAGGCGGTCGCCTACCGCCAGATGTCGCTGCTGCTGCGCCGCCCGCCCGGCCGCGAAGCCTATCCGGGCGACGTGTTCTATCTGCATTCGCGCCTGCTCGAGCGCGCCGCCAAGATGAACGACGACAACAAAGGCGGCTCGCTCACCGCGCTGCCGATCATCGAGACGCAAGCCAACGACGTGTCGGCCTACATTCCGACCAACGTGATTTCGATCACCGACGGGCAAATCTTTCTGGAAACCGATTTGTTCTACCAGGGCATCCGTCCGGCGGTGAACGTCGGACTTTCCGTGTCTCGTGTGGGCAGCGCCGCGCAGACCAAGGCGATGAAAAAGGTCGCCGGCAAGATCAAGGGCGAGCTCGCGCAATACCGCGAAATGGCGGCCTTCGCGCAATTCGGTTCGGACCTGGACGCCACCACCCAGCGCATGCTGGCGCGCGGCGCGCGGCTGACCGAGCTGCTCAAGCAGCCGCAGTTCTCGCCGATGAAGATGGAAGAGCAGGTCACCGTGATCTATGCCGGCGTCAACGGCTATCTCGACAAGTTCGAGGTGTCGCGCGTGCGCCCCTTCGAAAGCGGGCTGCTTTCGCTGATGCGCGGCAAGCACGCCGACCTGCTCGACTAGCATCCGCAAGAGCGGCGATTTGTCCAAGGACGACGAAGCCAAGCTCAAGGGCGTGGTCGACGGCTACGCCAAGACGTTTACTTGAGAAAGTCTGTCATTACCTGCCTGGTGCCGGGCTTGTCGCCGCCGGAGACAACTGGATAAGACTGATGGCCTCACTCAAGGACATGCGCGTTCGCCTGGCTTCGACCAAGGCGACGCAAAAGATCACCAAGGCCATGCAGATGGTCGCGGCCTCCAAGCTGCGCCGCGCGCAGGCGGCGGCGGAAGCCGCGCGTCCCTATGCCGAACGCATGAGCAAGGTGCTGGGCTCGATCGCCGCGGCCGTTGCCGGCAGCGATTCCGCGCCCAAGCTTTTGGCCGGCACCGGCGCCGACAAAGTGCATTTGCTGGTGGTCTGCACCGCCGAGCGCGGGCTTTGCGGCCCGTTCAATTCATCGATCGTGCGGCTCGCGCGCGAGCGCGCCAATGCGCTGACGAATGAGGGCAAGGAAGTCAAAATCCTCTGCGTCGGCCGCAAGGGCGCGGATCAGCTGCGCCGCCTGCATGGCCGGCTGATCATCGAGACCATCGAATTACGCGGCATCAAGCAGATCGGTTTCGAGCAGGCCGAGATGATCGCCAAGAAGATCACAACTTTGTTCGACGAAGGCGGCTTCGACGTCTGCACGCTGTTCTTCTCGCGCTTTCGCTCGGTGATCGCGCAGATCCCGACCGCGCAACAGATCATTCCGCCGGTGTTCGAGAAGGTGGAAGCCGCCGGCCCCGCCGCCGCTTATGAATACGAGCCGGAGGAGGAAGATATCCTCGCCGACTTGCTGCCGCGCAATTTGTCGGTGCAGGTGTTCCGCGCGCTTCTTGAAAACGCCGCCTCCGAACAGGGCGCGCGCATGAGCGCCATGGATAACGCCACCCGCAATGCCGGCGAAATGATCCGCAAGCAGACGCTCACCTATAACCGCACCCGCCAGGCGATGATCACCAAGGAACTGATCGAGATCATCTCCGGAGCAGAGGCGCTCTAAGTCCGAGGAATCTGGTTTCTAAGAGGATTACAATGGCCACCACACATAATGCAGTCGGTAAAATCACCCAGGTCATCGGCGCCGTCGTCGACGTGCAGTTCGACGGCGACCTGCCGGCGATCTTGAATGCGCTGGAAACCAAGAACCACGGCAACCGGCTGGTGCTGGAAGTGGCCCAGCATCTCGGCAAGTCGACGGTGCGCACCATCGCCATGGACGCCACCGAAGGTCTCGTGCGCAGCCAGGAAGTCACCGACACCGGCGCGCCGATTTCGGTGCCGGTCGGCCAAGGATTGCTCGGCCGCATCATCAACGTGATCGGCGAGCCGGTCGATGAAGCCGGCCCGGTGAAGGGCGAGGCGATGCGCGCCATCCACCAGGAGGCGCCGACCTACACCGATCAATCGACCGAAGCGGAAATTCTGGTCACCGGCATCAAGGTCGTCGATCTGCTCGCGCCTTACGCCAAGGGCGGCAAGATCGGCCTGTTCGGCGGCGCCGGCGTCGGCAAGACCGTGCTGATCATGGAGCTGATCAACAACGTCGCCAAGGCGCACGGCGGCTATTCGGTGTTCGCCGGCGTGGGCGAGCGCACCCGCGAAGGCAACGATCTTTATCATGAAATGATCGAGTCCGGCGTCAACAAGGACCCGCACAAAGGCTCGGTCGAGGGCTCCAAATGCGCGCTGGTGTACGGCCAGATGAACGAGCCGCCGGGCGCGCGCGCCCGCGTTGGCTTGAGCGGATTGACCGTCGCTGAATATTTCCGCGATCAGGGACAGGACGTGTTGTTCTTCGTCGACAACATCTTCCGCTTCACGCAAGCAGGCTCGGAAGTCTCCGCGCTGCTTGGCCGTATTCCGTCGGCCGTGGGCTATCAGCCGACGCTCGCCACCGACATGGGCGCGCTGCAGGAGCGCATCACCACGACGCACAAAGGCTCGATCACGTCGGTGCAGGCGATTTACGTTCCGGCCGACGACTTGACCGATCCGGCGCCGGCCACCTCGTTCGCGCACTTGGACGCCACCACCGTGCTGTCGCGCGACATCGCCGCCAAGGGCATTTATCCGGCGGTCGATCCGCTCGAATTCGACCTCGCGCATGCTCTCGCCGCTGGTTGTTGGTGAAGAACACTACGGCGTGGCGCGCCAGGTGCAGCAGATCCTGCAACGCTACAAGGCGCTGCAGGACATCATCGCCATTCTCGGCATGGACGAATTGTCGGAAGAGGACAAGCTGGCGGTGTCGCGCGCGCGCAAGATCGAGCGCTTCCTGTCGCAGCCGTTCTTCGTCGCCGAAGTGTTCACCGGCTCGCCCGGCAAGCTGGTCGACCTCGCCGACACCATCAAGGGCTTCAAGGGACTGTGCGAAGGCAAGTATGATAACCTGCCGGAGGCCGCGTTCTATATGGTCGGCACCATCGAAGAGGCGGTCGAAAAGGGCAAGAAGCTCGCGGCCGAAGCAGCTTAAATCATGGCGAGGTCCCGCATGAAATCAAATCCGCTGGTGGTCTTTCTGGTGGTCGGCCTTCTCATCGGCGCGCTCGGTGGCTATCTCACGCGGCCGGAAACGGCCGAAATCCACTTCGGTCCGATCAACATCGAAGTGCAAGGCAATCGTGTCGCGCGCGGCGGCGGCGAACTGACCAGCAGCCAGGTGCAACACATCGCGATTGTCGCGCTGGTCGGCGGGATTATCGGGCTGGCGTTCGGGTTCGCGGTCAAGAGCGGCAAGATCAAGGTTTAGTCTATGGCAACGTTTCACTTCGAACTGGTCTCGCCGGAAAAGCTCCTGTTCTCGGGCGAAGTCGAGCAGGTGGATGTGCCCGGCGCCGAAGGCGATTTCGGCGTGCTCGCCGGCCATGCGCCGTTCGTCGCCACGCTGCGGCCGGGAATTCTCACCGTTTACGGCACGGGCGCCGCGCAGAAGATCGTCGTGCTTGGCGGTTTCGCCGAGGTGTCGGCGCAGGGCCTGACCGTGCTCGCCGACGTGGCGGAAGCGGTCGAGGACTTCAACCGCGAAACGATCACCAGCCGCATCGGCGAACTGGAAAGCCGCATCGAGAAAACCGAGCCGGGCTCCGAACTCGACAAACTGATCACGCGGCTCGATCACTACAAGACCGTGGACCGGCATTTGACCGGCACGGCGATGCATTAGCAGCGCTAGCGTCGCGAACTTTCCGAATTCCTTGACCACCCGCTCATAGGTCTGCCGCTTGAACGGCACCACCAGGTCGGGCAATTCGCTTAAACCCACCCAGCGCCAGGCGATGAATTCCGGCTCATGCGCGCCGCCGCCGGGATGCACGATATCGATCTCGCTTTCCGCGCCGGTGAAGCGCAGCGCGTACCATTTCTGTTTCTGCCCGCGGTATTTGCCGCCCCAGGCCTCGCCGATGATGTCGCGCGGAATGTCGTAAGCGAGCCAGTCCGCGATCTCGCCGAGCTTATCGACCGAGCGGATGCTGGTTTCTTCATAGAGCTCGCGCAGCGCGGCCTTGTAGGGGTCTTCGTTCTCGTCGATGCCGCCCTGCGGCATCTGCCAGACATGCGTCATGTCGATATGTTCGGGGCCGCTGGTGCGGCGGCCGACGAACACCTGGCCTTGGCGGTTGAACACCATGATGCCGGCGCAAGGGCGGTAGGGCAGCGATTCATAAGGGGGCATGATGAGCTCTTGTCCCGGACGCGGTGCAGCGCCATAGCGCGTCGCAAGACGCGCGTAAACGCGCTTATGGCGATGCACCGCAGAGCCGGGACCGTCAAGAATTGATTCGTTGCGATCCCGGGTCTGCGGCGCGTCATCAAGCGATGCTGCGCCGCGCCCGGGACAAAGGCGTTACGATGACTTCGCCTTCACCGCCACCATGGTGATCGGCACCAGCACGATGCCTTTGGCTTCCAGCTTCTTCGCCCATTCGGCGATGCGCTCGACGGTGGCCGGCAGCGCGGTGGCATAGCCGACGGCGCTGCCGTGATCGCGCGCCGCCATTTCCAGCCGCGCCAGCGCACGCCCGATCTCGACCGGCGTCGGCACCGCGTCGACGACGATGTCGGTCTTGGCGAAGGGCAGGTTATGGCTGCCGGCGAGTTGGCCGGCGACACTGCGCGGCGAGCCGCCGTCGTCCATGTAGATGAGCCCGCGCTTGGCGGCCTCGCGCAGCACCGGCGCCAGCGCCTGTTCGGAGGCGGTGAAGCGCGCGCCCATGTAACTCACGATCCCGACATAGCCCTGGAAGCGGCTCATCAACCAATGCAGGCGGTCGATGTTCTGATCGGCCGAGAGCGTGGTGAGCAGCGTCTGCGGGCCGGGATCGTTGTCGGGATAATCATAAGGCTCCATCGGCGCTTGCAGCAGCAATTCATGTTTGTCCGCCCGTGCGCGTGAGGCGAGCTGCGCCAGATCGGCGCCATAGGGCGCGATGGCAAAGGTCACCGGCCCCGGCAATTTCGCCATGGCGTCGGCGGTGCCCGAGGCGCTGATGCCCATGCCGCCGATCACGATGGCGATGCGCGGCGCGTCGGTCTTGGAAGGCGGCAAGGCAATCGGTTGCGCGTAGAATGCAAATGGCCGCACGCCGTCCGCGCCAATCTTTGGAATGGCGCCGTGGCGCGAATTTTCAAGCAGTTGCTGGTCGACCGGCGCCTTGGCCGCTGCGCCATTCGCATTGCCGGGGATCACCACATCCTGGCGCTTGCCGTTGGAGCCGTCGATGATGGTGACGGTTTTGCTGTTGGGAGGCAATGGCGCGGGCGCCATGCCGGGCATAGCGGTGATGACGGGGGCGGCTTTGTCGGCCGGTCCGTCGTAACGCGAATGCGGCTTGCCGTCGCCGGTGCCGGCGGCCGCTTGGTTGGCGGCCGGCGGCTTGGTCGCGACCACCGCCATCGGCTCGCCGCCGAGCGGATCGTTGACGAAAATCCCCCAGGCCACGACAGCGATGCCGAACAGCCCGAGCGCGCCGGCCAGCAGTTGCGGCGCGGCGGCCGGCAGCTTCGGACCTTTTTTTCGTTTGTCCTGGCCGAGAGGGGCGTTCAGATCATCCGGCGCCACAGCCTGAAATCCTCGCGAATCATCGGCCAGAGTCTACCACGCGGACTCTTTACGGCCCGTCGGTTAGCCCCTCAAACGAACGGGGCGGCCTTGAGGGCCGCCCCGCGGGAACTTATCGGTTGTGATCGCCAGAGCTTAGTTCGGCACCGGCGCCTTGGAATTCGGCGGGAAGGCCGAATTGACCTGGGTCCCGCGCAGCAGCTCCATCGCCGTATTGAGCGCCTTGTCCTGCTTGGGATCCGTCGGGATGTAGGACTGCGAGCCGGTCTGTTCCTTGCCGGCATCGCCCTTGAGATGGCCGCGCAGCGAGGCCTCGCCCTTGGTATCGGTCTTGGCCTTGAGCTCCTCCGGCACGTCTTGCAGCACCTCGATGTCCGGGGTGATGCCCTTGGCCTGGATCGAGCGGCCGGACGGCGTGAAGTAGCGCGCGGTGGTCAGCCGCAAGGCGCCGTTGCCGGAACCGAGCGGTATGATGGTCTGCACCGAGCCCTTGCCGAACGAGCGGGTGCCCAGGAGCGTCGCCCGCTTATGATCTTGCAGCGCGCCGGCGACGATTTCCGACGCCGAAGCCGAGCCGCCATTGATCAGCACGATCACCGGCTTGTCCTTGGTGAGGTCGCCCGCCCGCGCGTTGAAGCGCTGAGTCTCTTCGGCGTTGCGGCCGCGGGTAGACACGATCTCGCCCTTTTGCAGGAACGCATCCGACACCGAGATCGCCTGGTCGAGCAGGCCACCCGGATTGTTGCGCAGGTCGATGATGTAGCCCTTGAGCTTGTCGTTGGCGATCTTCGCCGAAATGTCGGCAATCGCCTTCTTCAGCCCGTCGGTGGTCTGTTCGTTGAACTGCGTCAGCCGGATATAGCCGACATCGCTGCCTTCAACGTGCGAGCGCACCGAGCGTACCCGGATGACATCGCGCGTGATCGATACCTCGATCGGCTTTTCGGCGCCCTTGCGCATGATGGTGAGTTTGATCTTGGTGTTCACCGGTCCGCGCATCTTCTCGACCGCCTGGTTCAGGGTAAGTCCCTGCACCTGTTCGCCATCGAGCTGGGTGATGATGTCGTTGGCCATGACGCCGGCTTTGGCGGCGGGCGTTTCGTCGATCGGCGCCACCACCTTGATCAGGCCGTCTTCCATGGTGACTTCGATGCCGAGCCCGCCGAATTCGCCGCGGGTCTGCACCTGCATGTCGCGGAAACTCTTCGGATCCATGTAGCTCGAATGCGGATCGAGCCCGGCGAGCATGCCGTTGATCGCGGTTTCGATGAGCTTGCTGTCGTCCGGTTTCTCGACATAGTCGGCGCGCACGCGCTCGAACACGTCGCCGAACAAATTGAGCTGGCGGTAAGTGTCCGCCGCCGCTGCTTTGGCGCTCGCCCCGACGAAGATCAACCGCGGTTGAGTAGCGAGCAGCGTCATCGCCGCTCCTGCCGCCGCGCCGAGTAGAATGAGTGTGGTCTTGCGCATCATCCGCGAACCTTTTCACCTTCGCCAGAAGCCCACCATGGGCCTGGATCGACGGGAATCCCGTCTTTACGAAACTCGACGTAGAGCACCGGTTGGCTGGAACCTGTCGCGAGGATAGCGGCGATATGGGAGCCGTTTCCCATCACCGCAACGGGTTCTCCGGTCAGCACGAACTGCCCGAGATCAACTGATATCCGTTCCATCCCAGCGAGCAAGATATGATACCCGTTGCCGGCATTAAGTATCAAGAGTTGGCCGTAAGATCTGAACGGACCCGCATAGACCACCCAGCCGTCGGCCGGCGCGGTGACTTGGGCGCCGGCTCTGGTTGCGAGGGAAACGCCTTTTTCCACCCCGCCAGCTTCATCGGGCGACCCAAATCCCCTCAATTTGACCCCATTAACTGGAATCGGAACTTGCCCGCGCAACGACGCGAAGGCGACCGCCGGCGTCAATCGGCCCGGATCGTGCAGCGCCGACAGCGCCGGGCTGGTGTAGGTGCGCGCCGCTTCGCGCGCGGCCCGAGTCGCGGGATCCAGCCCCTGCTCGAGCTTGGCGATCAAATCTTTGATATTGTCCGCCTGCTGCGCGAATTCGGTGGCGCGCGCCCGCTCGGCTTCGAGCGCTTTCTGGCGCTCCACTTGCTGCTTCTGCCTTTGACCGATCAGCGCGGTCATGCGCGTGCGCTCATTGTCGAGCGAAGCGACCTCGGCTTTGAGCCGGTCGCGCTCGGTATCGATCGCCTTGCGCACATTCAGCAGGTCTTTGAGGTCGCCGGCGAGCGCATCGACTTCGTGCCGCATTTCGGGAAGCACCGCGCCCAGCAGCATGGCGGTGCGCACCGCTTGCAATGCGTCCTCAGGACTTGACATCAGCGCCGGCGGCGGACGGTGGCCGATGCGTTGCAGCGCCGCCAGCACTTCGCCGATCACCGCGCGGCGGCCATCGAGCGACTTGCGAATGCCCTGCTCTTTTTCGTCGAGCGGCTTGAGCCGCGTTTGCGTCGCCGAAACTTTGGCTTCAACGGCGCGGGTGCGTGCGGCCGTATCGATCAAAGCCTGATTGAGTTTGCGGCGATCGGCGCCGATTTCTTCGATCTCGCGCTTGAGCGCGGCCTCGTTGTCGGCGGATTTGCGCTGCCGCTCGCGCGCAGCCTTGAGTTCTTCATCATGCTGCTTGAGCGCGTCGAGTTTTACGGCTTTGTCGTTTTGGGCGGCCGGTTGCTGCGCCCGCGCCGGAGCCATAAGGCCAAGCGCGACCGGCAATATGAAACCGAGCCCCGCCATGAGCGCGAAGCGCGGATTAAGACGATTGTGCCCCCCAAAGCAAATCATCAAGTCCAAGTTACGCCCGCTGGTTATGGCAACTAGTGCCGCCGATTTGAAGTTCCTGCATCGCCTGCCGCAATCTCATTCAGGAACTTCAAATCGAAAGCGGCACTAGAATCGTATATTTGCTAGTGCCCCTTGGCTTCCGAAGTTCGTGTCTAAGCGTGCTGCGATGTATCACGAACTTCGGAAGCGGGGCACTAGGATCTTCTGATCCGGATTCATTGCGTCCGGATTAAGACCGATCAGGCCCGGTGATAGGGATGCCCGGTCAGAATCGTGGTGGCGCGGTAGAGCTGTTCCAGCAGCATGACCCGCACCAGTTGATGCGGCCAGGTGGCGGCCCCAAACGACAGCCGTAATTCGGCTTTTTCGTGCAGGCTGGCGGCCAGCCCGTCAGCGCCGCCGATCATGAACACCACCGCCGGCCGGTCGTCGCCGCGCCATTTCGCCAATTTGCCGGCAAGGCTGGCGCTGTCGACGTTATCCCCGCGCGCATCGAGCAGCACGATGGCGGCGCCTTGCGGAATGACGTTGGCGAGCGCGATCGATTCCTCGATCATGCGCTTACCCGCTTCGGCCGCGCGGCTTTCCCGGATTTCGATGATTTCGACGTCGCGCAGGCCGAGGGCACGGCCGGTTTGCGCTGTGCGTTTGCGATAGCGCTCGGAAAGCTCGGTTTCCGGCCCCTTCTTCAAGCGTCCAACGGCGGCAACGACGATGCGCATGCCGCCTAATCTATCAGCTTGATGAGCGCGCGGGCGAGCGGCCGCTCGACCACATCTTTTCCAGATTGTAGAAGTCGCGCACTTCCGGCCGGAACACGTGCACGATCACACTGCCGGCGTCGATCAGCACCCAGTCGCCCTGGCGCAAGCCCTCGACGTGAACGCCGGTAATGGCGGCGGCTTTCAGGGCCTTCACGACATTGTCGGAGATGGCGGCAAGATGGACGTTCGAACGGCCGGTGGTCACGACCATGAAATCGCCAATGGAGGTTTTACCGGTGAGGTCGATGGTGACGCTGTCCTCGGCCTTCATGTCGTCCAGGCGCGCGAGGATGAGGCGGAGAGTCTCCTTGGCGTCGGGGCGCCGGGAGGTGGGGCCGGGCGAACGACTGGCCGCCCGTGGGAGTGCAGTTGTTGCCAGGGTACCGGATCCTTTCGGTTCGTAGCACTCGCCTCGATTCTGATCGAGGCTGGTTAAAAGATAGCTATTTCGTACGCCGCTTACTACCCATGCCACCCTTGCGCTTGGTGTTCACCTTTGCACGGCGCGTGCTGCGCTTCTTGCCGCTTTTTGCGGCCTTCTTTGCCGGCGGCTTCTTTTTGGCAGATTTCTTGGACAGCGGTTTTCCCCCGCGCCGCAAAGCGCGCAGCGCGGTCGACGACAGCGGCGATTTGAGACCGTGCAGGAAAGTCCAGGCCGGCGCCTTGCGGTAGGGCAAAGAGGCCGCGGCGTGTTCCGGAATACGGGCGAAGGCGAATGCCTGCGCCGCCGGGCTGGCACCGGCATAAAGACTGGGACCCAGCCGGTCGACGACCACGATCGGAACTTTGTTCGCGATGCCGCGCCATTTCTGCCAGCGGTGAAAGCTCCGTAAGTTATCCGCGCCCATGATCCAGACGAAGTGGACGCGCGGGCAGCGGCTGAGCAGCCACTTGATGGTGTCATAAGTGTATCGCGTCTTGATGACAGCTTCGAGACCGCTCACATCGATACGCGGATGATTGGTGAGCGCGCGGGCGGCGGCGATACGCAAATTGTGCGGCGCCAGCCCGCTGGTGTTTTTGAGCGGATTACCGGGCGTAACCAGCCACCAGACGCGGTCGAGCTTGAGCCGTTTGAGCGCCAGCAGGCTGGCTCCCAGATGCGCCAGATGCGGAGGGTCGAAGGTTCCGCCGAACAGGCCGATCCTCATGCCGGGCGCGTGGGGAGGAAGCAGGCGCTCGGAAACGGCGGGTCTTTGCGGTTTCACGGCCGGATCTGACCGCTTCCGTGGATTCGATACTTGAACGTAGTGAGTTGGTCCACGCCGACCGGCCCGCGTGCATGCAGGCGGCCGGTGGCGATGCCGATTTCGGCGCCGAAGCCGAATTCGCCGCCGTCGGCGAACTGCGTCGAGGCATTGTGCAGCACGATTGCCGAATCCACCTCGCGCAAAAACTTATCCGCGGTCGCTTTATCCTCGGTGATGATCGCATCGGTGTGATGCGAGCCATAGCGTTCGATATGCGCGATGGCCGCATCGACACCGTCCACCACTTTGGTGGCGATGATGGCGTCGAGATATTCGGTTGACCAATCCTCTTCGCTCGCCGGCTTGACGCGGCCATCGACCGCTTGCGTGGCTTTATCACCGCGGATTTCGCATTTTGCGGCGATCAACATCTCGATCAGCGGCTTGAGATGGGTCGCCGCCGCCGCGCGATCGACCAGCAGCGTTTCCGCCGCGCCGCAGACGCCGGTGCGGCGCATTTTAGCGTTGAGCACGATCTTCTTGGCCATATCGAGCGAGGCTGCCTTGTCCACATAGACATGGCAGACGCCTTCGAGATGCGCGAACACCGGTACGCGCGCTTCCGCCTGCACGCGCGCCACAAGACCTTTGCCGCCGCGCGGCACGATCACATCGATATGTCCGTCCAGCCCGGTCAGCATCAAGCCGACGGCGGCGCGGTCGCGGGTGGGGACAAGTTGGATCGCGGCTGTGGGCAATCCGGCTTCGCGTAAGCCGTGTTCGATCGCGGCATGGATGGCGCGGCTGGTGCGCAGACTGTCTGAGCCGCCGCGCAAAATGGCGGCATTGCCGGCTTTCAGGCTGAGCGCACCGGCGTCGGCCGTTACGTTTGGTCGGCTTTCGTAGATGATGCCGATGACGCCGAGCGGCACTTTTACGCGCTCGATCGTCATGCCGTTGGGTCGCGTCCAAGTTCTCGGTGACGACGCCGACCGGGTCATGCAGCGCGCGCACGGCATCGATACCGGCGGCCATGGTCTCGATACGAGCCGCATCAAGCGTCAGGCGGTCGAGAAAGGCGCCACTCATGCCGGAGGCCTTGGCCTCGGCGATATCCTCGACATTGGCGGCCAGAATGCGCGCCGATTGCGCCCGGATGGCCGCGGCCATGAGCTCCAAAGCGCGGTCCTTCTGCGCCGTGGCGCTAGCGCCAGCACGCGGGCAGCCTGCCGCGCGCCGCGGCCGATCTCGGCCATGGCTGCGGCAATATCGCCCGTTCCCTCGATGCTTTTCAGCGGCGCGCTCATGCCGGATAAGCCCGTTAAACCCTTATTCCCGCTGGTTCCTATCACGTCGGGTGGCTTCCGGCGAGATCGCCGGATTGCGGCCGATCTGCGGTTTTCGGTGAGGTTTTGCCTGGGGATAGCGTGGATAACCGCCGGTACGGCTGAACCGGTCAATCGGTCTACACATTGGGTAGGCAGGGTGCGGCAATTCAATTGGCGTATGATCTTGGCCGAAAACCGGTACCCACTTTTCGGGATCATGCGCGTGGAGGCAGTCATGACATCGCGTTCAAGCCGTCTTCCCAGCCGCTTTCCGGTCGGCACCAAGTTCGTGATCGAAGGAAAACGCGGCGGCGAGGGCCAGGTGCAGGTCTTTAGCCGCTATCTCGAGTTCCCCGACGGCACGTTCTTCCGCCTGCCGTTGCACCCGGCCAATCAACCGACCAAGCGCAAAACTAGGCCAATGGACCGGCGCTCCGCCCGCGCCCGCCGCCGCCATTGAGGGTCGGCCAGTGAACCAGGCCGCAATGCGCGCCTAGGCGCGTTGCGCACTAGGCCAATGGCCGACCGCCCCCGCCAAACCGCGATCGCGCAAAAAAAGAGGGGCCCGAAGGCCCCTTGGGGGAAAGTCGTTGTCTCCGGCTAACGCGCCTTCGACTTAATGCCGCAGCTTGCAAGGCCGGGGTGGGGTGCAGGTTTCATGCTAGGCCCCGGCCCGCCGTGGCTTCCGCGTCAAAATGCAGCCGCAGCACCCGCGCGCGCAATTCGCCAAATCGTCGCGTGAGCCAATTGGTCGCGGGCTTTTCGGTCCGGGGATAAACGCGGGGATAAACGCGCGAACGGCCGGTTTCATGCTCGCAGAAGGACCATTGCGCGGCGTTGCTCGGCCTTGCTCAGCCTTCGAGCTCCGCTTATTCCCCGCCCAACACCAGATCGTCGCGGTGGATGATTTCGGTACGTCCGGTGAATCCCAAAATCAGCAGCACGTCGGCGGACGAGCGCCCTTTGATCTTGTCGGCGTCGTCCGCGTCATAGGCGATCAGCCCGCGGCCCACTTCGCGCGCCGTCCGGCCCGCGCACCAGCACGGCGTCGCCGCGCCCGAAAGCGCCGTCGACGCGTGATGACGCCTGCCGGCAATAAACTTTTGCCGCAGCGCAAAGCGCGCACCGCGCCGGCGTCGATCGTCAGCGAACCGCGCGGCTCCAATGAACCCGCGATCCACTTCTTGCGCGCGGTCACCGGATTGGCCGGCGTCAGGAACCAGGAGCACGGCGCACCATCCATGACCGCCTGCAACGGATGCGCCACGCGTCCCGAGGCGATCACCATATGCGCGCCGGCGGTGGTGGCGATCTTGCCGGCTTCGATCTTGGTCAGCATGCCGCCGCGCGACAGCGCATTGCCGGAGGCGCCGGCCATGGCCTCGATCTCCGGCGTGATGCGCGCAACCAGCGGCACCAGCTTGGCGCCGCTGCCTTCGCTTTTTCCATCAAGATTTGGCGGCTTGTCGTAAAGCCCGTCAATGTCGGAGAGCAGCACCAGCAAATCGGCGCTCATCATGGCGGCGACGCGGGCGGCGAGGCGGTCGTTGTCGCCGTAGCGGATTTCGGTGGTGGCGACGGTGTCGTTCTCGTTGATCACCGGCACGCTGCGCCATTCCAACAGCTTGTCGACGGTCGAGCGGGCGTTGAGATAGCGGCGGCGCTCTTCGGTGTCGCCGAGCGTGAGCAGCACCTGGCTGGCGGTGAGGCTGCGCTCCCCCAGCGCTTCCGACCAGGCGCGCGCCAGCGCGATCTGGCCGACGGCGGCGGCGGCCTGGCTGTCCTCGAGCTTGAGGTTGCCGGCGGGCAGCTTGAGCACGGCGCGGCCGAGCGCGATGGCGCCCGACGACACCACCAGGATGTCGCGCTTATCTTTATGCAGCGCGGCGATATCGGCGGCCAGACTCGCCAGCCAGTCGCGCTTGAGCTGGCCGGCGGATGAATCCACCAGCAGCGACGAGCCGACCTTCACGACGATGCGGCGGAAATCTTTGAGCGACGGTGATTTCGACATGGTCCCGGCAGCGGTTAATGACGCCGGGGGTTTAGCATGGGATTTGATGCGCCGTCATGCGCCGGCCAGGCGCCGGTTTCAAAATCGACCGCCCCCGGACTTTCAAATCCGGGGGACGGTTTTTCGCGACGCGGCCCTAGCGCTTACCGCGGCGTCGGGTTATTGCCGCCGCGCGCGGTTCGCGCCGGTGCCGCCACCGAGTTGCAATCCGCCGGGGAGCCTGATGCCGGGCTTGCCTTCGCGTGATATGTTCACGCAGGTTCGGTCTTGCGTTTGACGCACATGTCGCCATTCCAGACATAGCCGCGCTTGCACGGTGTGGTGCTTCGGCTTCTCCACCTCGACGCATTTCCCGTCGGCGCAAGCACTTTATGGTCCGGACAGACGCAGTCCGTGTTGCTCGGCATTGGGGACCAGCGGCCGCTCGCAGACGAGCGGCTTGTGCATTTTCCGTTCACCGAGCACTTCGTCGTCCGGGCAACGGCAGCCGACGCCGGGGATCATGATCTGCGGCGGCGTGCAGACGGCGTGGCGGCGGCGGCGACGGATTCACGCAGGTGCCCGCCAAGCCACTGTTACTGTACTGCAGGACCTGCGGCGGCGGACATGTGCAGATGCCGCTCGGAGTTCAAGGTTGCCGGTGGCGTGCAACACGCGGCTGGCTTCGCCACCGTGATCGGTGGCGCCTATGTTTCCGGATACTGTCACATAGCCCGTACTCGGATTACCGAGACCGTCGCGGTGTTCGTATATGGCGGGATGGCGCCGTGCCGGTCGGGGTGGCATGTCGTGTTGGTCGATGGGGCGGCCAGGGGCAGCTACGTTTGTCCAGCGGTACGGGCCGGATGGACGGGCGACGGGGGACGTCATGTCGTTGGGGCGGTGTCCGTCACGTGTCGTTGCCCGGACGGCCAACTGGCTCCCACATGGTGCCGTGTCGTGAGCATATACGGCGCTTCACGCAGGGGTCGTCCCGCCGGTCTTGGCGATGCCGACGTCGATGTCGATGGGCTGGCTTCTCGGCATGTCATCCGTGTTGTGCACGTCATGGTTCTAAAGGGTCGTGTACGGCGGCGTCCACGCCGGCACCAAGGCGGCAGGGTGGAACGCCGGCATGGGCCTCCGGCCGGCGGGGCCGCGGTATGGCCCGGGCGCCCTGTGTCGCGGGCCGCTGCGCGCGCGGACACGGGCTCACGGACGGGCCCGGGGGGCCCGTCGCCCTCTCTTGCCTCCTTCACGGTCTGCCGCTGCCGCCCCTCTCCCGCCGCCCCTCGCCCCCGCGCCGCCGCCGCTCGCCGCGCCCCGCCCGCCGCCCGCCGGTGCGCGCCCGCTCGCCCTCGCCCTCCTCCCGCCCGCGCCGCGCCTCGTCTCATCGCGCTGCTGCTCGGCTTCCTCTGGACGCGATCATCCCGTCCTTCATCACGGTGCCCGCGGCGCTTGCACGCGCCATAGCCGGATCGAACACCTGCCCATCCGGACATTCCGCTTCACGCATTCCTTGCCTTTCGAGCTCGGTGCCCGGCGGGCATATGCAGGTCGGCTTGCAGGCTTGCGGTGCGGGCCGCCGATGAACGTGGCAATGACGGTGGCGCGACTGCGCGCTGGCGATGCCGCGCGCGGCAAGGCTTGCGTGAGAATCGCACGCTGCCGATGTGGCCGGTTGCCCGCGGGTCGTCGAACTTGTCGTCATAATCGACGAAATAGCTCGTCCTCGGCGGCGTCGTTGGCATTGCGCACCTTTCGGCGGGGCTGCCTTGCAGCCCATGCACCAGCAGCGGCCGCCCGGTTCGAGCTGGCTCCGCAGCGCCGGATTGTTGCGCAGGTTTTGTCCGGTGCTCCACAGCGCGGCCTCGCAGGCTTCCGTCGCAACATGCCGTCCGCGGCCATAGCCGTAGCCGAGCGCGACGCCGCCATTGGTGTTGCGGTCGTTGCCGGCAAAGCCGACGGCATATTCTTCCGGCGCCGGTTTCCAGCGGCCGGGCGACGGCGGATCGTTCGGATCCTTCAGCCAGAAGCGCAGCACGCGCGGCTCGCCGGCTTGCGTGAAAGCGGAATAGTCGTAAGAGGCCGCGATCAGCGCGCGCTGCGCCAGGATCATCGCGCCATTTTGCGAGAAGGCGATATCGGAAACCGCATAGCGGTCCCGGCTGTGCCGGCACGTCGAGCTCCCAGCGCGGATCGCCGGCGAAGCTGCCGTCGCTGTTCGATGCCGACCGACCAGATCTGCGGGCCTCGCGGCGCACCGTTGCGCGCCGAGTAATAGAGCCGGCCGTCATGCACGGCGAGGCCCCAGACCCGGCGCGCCGGCCGGCGCAAAGTCCCAGGTGTCCGGGTCTTCGGAGTTGAAATCGGCGCTCGCGATATTGAGGCGGTTCTCGGGATTGAAGGCCTGCGCCGGAAGCGTTGGCCGCGGTCGCGGCCGGTGACGCCGTGGTCGTATGGCGGACCGAGTTCTCGGCCATCGAGCGCGAAGCGATGGATCATGCCGGTGTAGAGATCCGACACGAATAACTGCTTGTGCTCGGCATCGTAGGCGAGATTGCCCAGGCCGGGCCCGGTTGGGCACGCCATCGAGCGTGACATTGGCAAACAGCGTAACCACGCCGGTGCGGCCGTCCACCTTGTAGATGGCGCCCGGTCCGCCCTGCAGTTCGAGCCCGAACTGCCCTTCATCCAGCCGGCGCCGGGTCCGCCTTTCTTCATGCGCTCCGGGCGTCCGTCGCGCGCCGCGGTTGACGATGTTGAGGCCGAACAGCGAGTGGCGGCGAGGTAGATATTGGGCGGCGTGGCATCGTCGAGCGCGACGCCGAACACCTGGCCGACGTCCTTGGCCAATACGTCGAAGGGCTTGGGCGCCTGCGAACAGGCAGCCGTCCCAGACATAGCCCGGCTTGCCGAGATCGACGACGCGCGCCGAGCGCCATCCGGATCGATGAAGGTGTGATCGATGGCGGATTTACCTGCCGCGCGCCGCTTTTCGGCGTTGCCGAGCGTGCCGGAAAATCCGGTGACCACCGCGTCGCCTAAATTCAAGTTCGGTGCGGTTTTTTTTTTTGTTGCGCTTCGGCGCGGCCTCAGAACGGCGACAAATATAGAGCGATAGCGGCACAAGCCGCGCGTCATCATGGCCGTAAAATCCTCCACCTGCGGCTCGAATGGAGCCGCGGCGATCCGCGCTTTATTTTTCTTGAAGGCCCAAGCAGCAGCGCTCAGCTGATGCCGTGCGACTAGATCGGCCGTATATTCTCTAAAACGCAAACCTGAAAAATGATCGGCCTTTTGCCTCGGCGGCTATACTGGTGGATTTTCGCAGCGAAAACGTGGGTGAGGGACGGGCTTTGAGACATATTAGAGGACCGCCGGGGCGATGATGGTGATTAGCGCGGGCGGGTTTAGCACGGGGGCAAATGAGCGTTAACAGGCGGCCACGGCTAAACGGTCCATACTCAACGTGAGACTTAGTCGTTACCCAATTGAGTCAGGAATTCGACTGCACGCGACAGTTGCAAAGTTTCCTTGGTTGGGGCAAACTAACATTGCAGCGCAAAAGTTTCTATGGGGGAGATTCTTTATGTCGCCAGAAAAAACAATTACTTCGGTCGCTTGCGCGATCTTTGTAGCACTAATGTTTTTGGGGAGTTCGTCTCCTACGTCTGCGACCGAGTGCAATCCGAACGGAACGGAAAATCAGAGGATCGGGTGCATTGATAATTCAAATGCTGCTTTGGGACGAAAACTAATAAACTATTACAGAACATACTTGAATAACTTTGCGACGACATGCTCGAAACAATTTCCAGGCGGCGGGTCCGGGGGGCATGCCGATCGAGCGACTTGCTTGAGCTCTAAGCTCGACGCAGAAGCAACACGTGTCGGATTACCAAAGTAGTGAACGGCTTGGCTTTGGCGCCAACGATGGTGGCTAAGTTTGGCATTAGATCGTGTCGTTATCGACTATTATGATCGATTGGCGCGGTACTATGACAAAGAGCGATTTGAAAATTCTTATGGAAGATTTTTAGACGAGCAAGAGCGTGCAATCTTAGAAAAGGTCACTCCTGCATCGGCGGCTCTTGTCTTGGATCTGGGCTGCGGTACCGGACGCCTTACAAATTTTGCTACGCTCGCATGTGACGCAAGCTTAGATAGCTTGCGGTTGGCATCAAAGCGGCCTTCACGACGATGCGGCGAAAATCCTTGAGCGACGGTGATTTGGACATGGTCCCGGCGGCGGTTAATGACGCCGAGGGTTTAGCATGGGTTTTGTAGCGCCGTCATGCACGCGCCGGCATATGGATTTTTCTAAAAAAAACTGCCCCCCGGATCAAATCCGGGGGGCAGTTTTGCGATTTTGCGTTAGCGCTTGCCGCCGCCTTGTTGGCCGCCTTGGCCGCCGCCGCCCATTCCTCCGCCACCGCCGCCACCGCCGCCGAAGCCGCCGGGGAAGTTCGGAATTTCGAGCCTTCGCCGTTCGCGTGGACGTTCCTCGTTTGGCTGGGTCTTGTTCTTGACGCACATGTCGCCGTTCCAGTGGAAGCCGCGCTTGCACGATTTCGAGGGCTTCGGCTTGTCCGGCTTCACGCATTTTCCGTCCACCAGCACCATGTCGTCCGGGCAATGGCAACCGGCGCCAGGAATCATGGTTTGCGGCGGCGGGCAGATATCCACCGGCACACACTTGCCATCGACCAGTTGGGTGCCTTGCGGGCAAATGCACTGGCCGGCAACAGGGCCCGGCACCATCGGCGGCGGGCAGATGTCGACCGGCACACACGCGCCATCGACCAGATTGGTGCCTTGCGGGCAGACGCAGATCTTGAGTTGGTTCATGACCATCGGCGGCGGGCATACGCAGATGCCGTCGACATTCGGAACTTGCGGCGGCGGGCAGATGTTCTCCGGGCGGCAGTCCAGGATGTTGGTGATCGTCTCGATCGTGCCGGTCCCGGTCACGGGGACGGGGCTCGGCGGCGAATAACTCGTTGACCACGTCGGAACCGTGTGCGGCGGACAAGCATTAGGTGGCGTTACGATCGTTCCCTCGCTCACCGTGCAGGTGCTGGGAATTGGAATGTTGATGATCGTCTGCGATCCGCCATTTGGCAGATTCTATGTTGGTGACGGTGCCGCTGCAGTTCACGGTGATCGGGAAGGTCATTGGCGGCAGCGCGATGGGCGAGTTGTTCTTGACCAGCTTTCTCACCGTGAGATCGCCGGGCTTGCTCACCGTGACGCAGGCCTCGTTGTTGGACGCGTTGGTGTCGTTCGCCCGAACCCGGGCAGGCGCGACGAACGCGCAATTGGTGAAGGGTGGGAACGGGCCATTGCCATCGGCCTTGGCGGTGATGTCGATGACGGCAAGCACGTCGCCTGCATTGGTGGCGAGGTTATAGGTGCAGGTAATATGCGTGCCCGGGCCTCCACTGCTCGGATTGCAGGTCCAGCCGGCCCCGGAAACACCGGTGAATGTCATGCCGCTGGGGACGATATCGGTCACCGTGATTGTGCCGGCAGCGGCCGATCCCGGTCCATGATTGGTGACCGTTATGTGGAACGCATACCAGGGCACATCGACCGGAGGACTCGTTTCGCCGGTCTTTTCGATGCCGAAATCGATCGGGATTCCATCCACGCACGGGCCGGGGACCAGCGGCGGCGGGCAAACCTGCGGCACGCAGCGTCCATTCTGCAGCACGCCGCCGTGCGGACATTCGCATAAGCCGGTTTTCGGATTGAGCACCAGCGGCGGCCCGCATTCTTGCTTCGGCGGCACGCATAGGCCGGTAATCGGATCGAGAACCAGGGGTGGCAGGCATTCGTGCTTCGGCGGTACGCATAGCGCCGGTAATCGGATCGAGGACCAGCGGCGGCCGGCAGCTGTGCGGCGGGTACTCATGATCTCAGGCCGGCAGTGCCCGTTGACCCACGGGTGTGCGGCGGGCAGCCGCATTCCTTGGTTTTCGGATTGTAAATCTGCCCATCCGGGCACGGGTGCCTCTTCACGCATTCCTTGCCTTCGAGCACGGTGCCCGGCGGGCATATGCAGGTCGGCGTGCAGGTGTGCGGCGGCCGACCGCCGATGAACGACACATTGGCGGGTGCCGCTGTGCGTCTGGCGATGGCCGATTCCGAACAAGGCTTGGTGAGAATCCGCACGCTGCCCATGTGGCCGCTGGCGCGCGCGTCGTCGAACTTGTCGTCGTAGTCGATGAAATAGCTGAGCGTCGGCGGCGCGTTGGCATCGCGCACCAGATCGGCCGGGCTGCCTTGCAGCCCGTTCACCGCCAGCGGCCCGCCGGGCTCGAGCTGACGACGCAGCGCGGGATTGTTGCGCAGGTTTTGCCCTGTGGTCCAAAGCGCGGCCTCGCAGCTTTCCGATCGCAGCGCGCCGTCTTTGTCATAGCCATAGCCGAGCGCGACGCCGCCATTGGTGTTGCGATAGTCGCCGGCAAAGCCGACGGCGTATTCTTCCGGCGCCGGCATCCAGCGGCTGGGCGTCGTCGGATCGTCCGGGTTCTTCAGCCAATAGCGCAGCACACGCGGCTCGCCGGCTTGCGTGAACGCAAAATAATCGTAAGCGCCGGCGACGGCGCGCGCTGCGCCAGGATCATCGCGCCGCTCTGCGAGAAGGCGATATCGGAAACCGCATAGGGTCCGGGCTTGGCCGGAACGTCGAGCTCCCAGCGCGGATCGGCGGCGAAGTTGCCGTCGGCGCGATGCCGACCGACCATATCTGCGGGCCGTCGCTGCGCGCCGTTGCGCGCCGAATAAAACAGCCGTCCGTCATGCACGGCCAGGCCCCAGACGCGGCGCGCGGCGGGGCGTAGCCCCAGCTGTTCGGGTCTTCGCAGTCGAAGCGATCGCTGGCGATATTGGGCCGGTTCTTCGGATCGAACGCGACCGGCGGAAGCTTGGCGGCGGTCAGCGCCGGCGACGCCGTGGTCGTAATGCGCGCCGCGGTCGCTGCCGTCGAGCGCGAAGCGGTGAATCATGCCGGTGTAAAGGTCCGACACGAATAATTGCTTGTGCGCGGAATCGAAAGCGAGATTGCCGAGGCCGGGCCTGGGTTCGGCACGCCGTTGAGTGTGACATTGGCGAACAGAGTGACCGCGCCGGTGCGCGCCGTCGACTTTATAGATGGCGCCGGGGCCGCCCTGCAGGTCGAGCCCGAACTGGCCCTTCATCCAGCCGGCGCCCGGGCCGCCGTTCTTGCGGCGCTCGGGCAGGCCGTCGCGGCCGCGCCGGACGATATTGAGGCCGAACACGGAGGTGGCGGCGAGATAGATATTGGGTGGCGTGGCGTCGTCGAGCGCGACGCCGAAGACCTGGCCGACATCCTTGGCCAGCACGTCGAACGGCTTGGGCGCGTCATACAAGCGGCCGTCCCAGACATAGCCGGGCTTGCCGACGCCGACGACGCGGGCGGAGGGACCGTCCGGGTTTATGAAAGTGTGATCGATTGCGGATTTTGCCGGCGCGCTTGCCGGCGGGCGCAGCGTGCCGGAAAATCCGGTAACCACGGCGTCGCCTAAATTTAAATTTGGCGGCTTATTAGTTTGCTGGGCCTCGACGCGGCCGCCAATGACGGCAAATAGAAACAATAGCGGCAGAAGCCGCGCAACGGCCTTGAGCATACGAATCCTCCCACCGCGCGCTCACATGGAGCCGCGGCAATTTCTCGTGTCATCTTTTTCTAGAGGCCCAAGGGCGGCGCTTAGCGAAACCGCGCGACTGGATCGACCGTATATTCTCTAAGAACGCAGACTCAAAAAATGACCGGTCTTTTTGCCTCGTGTATAGACGCTATACCCATCGTGGAACCTTGGGAAGCATATTCGTCCCGCTGCAACGATAAATCTCTTCGCGGCAAATGGCTGCTTTGCCACGCCAAATTAGTTCCACTTTTGCTCACCCGCTCAGACTGCGCGGCGTCATTCGCTCAATCGCCCTTTCCCTCAGCCGCGCGGACGGCGTGGCCGGTGCTATTTTGACGGAAATTGGGGCCGCGCCCCGCGTTTGCATCCAGGCGCCAATAAAGTTTAAAGTCTGCGTCATGCCATTCCTGCTTTATCTTGCGGTCGCGCTGGTCGCGCTGTTTGGCGTGGCGATGCAGAGCGATCTGCTGGTCGAGCCGACGCGCCATATCGAGCGCGCGGTCATGACCGAGAGCCAGCCGGTATCGGAGCCGGCGCCGGCGGCGACGGGCATTCAGGCGCTGCCGCCTTACGCCACGCCCGGCGGCATCACGCCGCCCGAAGCCTTCACCAAGGCGCTGACGCCCCGGCCGGAGGCGCCGGCCGCGGCGGCGAATTGCCATGTGGAGGCGTGCACGGCGGCCTATCACTCGTTCACCGCGTCGGACTGCACCTATCAGCCGACCGAGGGCCCGCGCCGGCTTTGCACGAAGTGAGCGGCGTGTTATCGCCGCTCATCCCCGCGCAAGCGGGGATCCAGAGCAAAAAATTTAATTGCTGGATGCCCGCTTTCGCGGGCACGAGCGGAATACTCAATAAACCACCACGCTCCTGATCGACTTGCCTTCGTGCATCAGATCGAAGGCATCGTTGATCTTGTCGAGCGGCATCGTGTGGGTGATCAGATCGTCGATATTGATCTTGCCGTCCATGTACCAGTCGACGATTTTCGGCACGTCGGTGCGCCCGCGCGCGCCGCCGAAGGCGGTGCCCTTCCAGACCCGGCCGGTGACCAGTTGGAACGGCCGCGTGGCGATTTCCTGGCCCGAGCCGGCGACGCCGATGATGATGCTCTCGCCCCAGCCGCGATGGCAGCATTCCAGCGCCTGGCGCATCACGTTGCACATTGCCGATGCACTCGAACGAAAAATCGGCGCCGCCGCCGGTCAAATCGACGATCGCCTGCACGACTTTGTCTTTGCCGATCTCGTCCGGATTGATGAAATGCGTCATGCCGAATTTCTCCGCGATGTCGCGGCGCGCCGGATTGAAGTCGATGCCGATGATCTTGTCGGCGCCGACCATGCGTGGCGCCCTGGATGACGTTGAGCCCGATGCCGCCGAGCCCGAACACGGCGACATTGGCGCCCGGCCAGACTTTCGCGGTGTTGATGACGGCGCCGATGCCGGTGGTGACGCCGCAGCCGATGTAGCAAATCTTGTCGAAGGGCGCGTCCTCGCGCACTTTGGCGAGTGCGATTTCCGGCAGCACGGTGAAATTGGCGAAGGTCGAGCAGCCCATATAGTGGAACACGGGATCGCCGTCGCAGCGGAAGCGCGACGTGCCGTCCGGCATTAATCCTTTGCCCTGCGTGGCGCGGATGGCGGTGCACAAATTGGAGCGGCGCGACAGACAGGTTTTGCACTGCCGGCATTCCGGCGTGTAGAGCGGAATGACGTGGTCGCCCGCTTTCAGCGTGGTGACGCCGGGGCCGACTTCGCGCACGATGCCGGCGCCCTCGTGGCCCAGAATCGCCGGGAAAATTCCTTCCGGATCGGCGCCCGACAATGTGTAGGCGTCGGTGTGGCAGATGCCGGTGGCCTTGATCTCGACCAGCACCTCGCCCGCTTTCGGGCCTTCGATGTCGATGGTCTCGATGGTGAGCGGCTCGCCGGCCTTCCAGGCAACGGCTGCGCGGGTTTGCATGTCGGCTCCTACCGAATTTCCGTTACGCTCCGATTCTTCCTCCACGAAGCGGTGACCACAGTCTCAAGTATCTTCCACTCGTGGAGCGCTGGATCACGCCCGACGGTGACGAACGGAGTGCGGGTCGACGGAGGGAGCTACGGCTGCCACACCGCTTCTTTTGACGCCGCGTCGGCGTTTTCGCTCGCGCCATCGATCACCTTGCGCAGCGCGCGCAGCGCTTCCGGCACGCCCTGGCCGGAGGCCGATGACAGCACCAGCGGCGTCTGCTTGCAGGCTTTCTTCAATTTCGCGGCTTGCGTCTTGATCGCTTCCGGCGTCAGCGCGTCGGCTTTCGACAGCGCCACGATCTCCGGCTTGTCGGTGAGGCCGTGGCCGTAGGCTTCCAGTTCGCCGCGCACGGTCGTGTAGGCGGCGGCCACGTCCTCGCCGGTGCCGTCGATCGAGATGCAAGAGAACGCGGCAGCGCTCGGTGTGGCCGAGGAATCTGTCGCCCAGCCCGACGCCCTCATGCGCGCCCTCGATCAGCCCGGGCAAATCGGCCAGCACGAATTCGCGCTCGTCGACGCGCACCACGCCGAGCTGCGGATGCAGCGTGGTGAAGGGATAGTCGGCGATCTTCGGCTTGGCCGCGCTCACGGTGGCGAGGAACGTGGACTTGCCGGCATTGGGCAATCCAATGACGCCGGCATCGGCGATCAATTTCAGCCGCAGGCGAATGGTGCGCTCCTCGCCGGGCTGGCCGGGATTGGCGCGGCGCGGCGAGCGATTGGTGGACGACTTGAAATAAGCATTGCCGAAGCCGCCATTGCCGCCGGTCATCAGCGTCACGCGCTCACCGACTTGCGGTGAGATCGGCGAGCAGCGTCTCGCCGTCCTCCTCGTAAATTTGCGTGCCGACCGGCACCTTGAGCACCACGTCCTTGCCGTTGGCGCCGTGGCGGTCCTTGCCCATGCCGTTGCCGCCGCTCTTGGCCTTGAAGTGCTGCTGGTAGCGGTAATCGATCAGCGTGTTGAGCCCGTTGACCGCCTCGACGACCACGTCGCCGCCTTTGCCGCCGTCGCCGCCGTTCGGCCCGCCGAACTCGATGAACTTCTCGCGCCGGAACGACACGCAGCCGTTGCCGCCACTGCCGGACGCGATATAGACCTTGGCTTCGTCGAGGAATTTCATCGTCTCAATCTCAATCGGCGATTTGCCGGAACGGGGCAAAGGCGCATAGATACCAGCCCCGCCGGGGCCGTTTCGCGGTCCGCATCTATACCGTCCGCCGCCATGAATCCACAGTCTTCGCAAGCGGCGCCGCCATCGCCGCATTGGCGGGCATTGGGCTGATGTTGACCGGTATTTTTTTCTTCGCGCTCAACGATGCGCTGGGCAAATGGCTGATCGGCACCTATTCGGTCGGCCAGTTGTTGCTGTTGCGCAGCATGGCGGCGCTGGTGCTGCTGGCGCCGTTCATCTGGCGCGAAGGGCGGGGCGCCTTTCGCGCTGCGCCGCGCCCATTCATACAATGGCTGCGGCCGGTTTTCTCGACCATCGAATTGTCCTGCTTTTATTGGGCGCTGGCCTACATGCCGCTCGCCGATGTGATGACGTTTTATCTGGCCAGCCCGATTTACGTGACCGCCGTGTCGCCATTTCTCCTGGGCGAGCATGTCGGCTGGCGGCGCTGGGCCGCGGTGATCGCCGGTTTTATCGGCGTGATGATCGCGCTCAATCCGTCGGCGCAGAGCCTGTCCTGGCCGGCGGCGGTCGCCATCACCGGCAGCTTTTCGTTCTCGCTGTTGATGATCTGCACGCGGCTGGTGCGCGGCACCTCCGACACCGTGCTGGTGACGGCGCAGATGGTCGGCGCGCTGTTGTTCGGCGCCGTGATCGCGCCGTTCACCTGGGTGGCGCTCACGTTGCCGGCGGTCGCGCTGCTGGCGTGCTCGGCGCGGTGGCGACGCTGGCGCATTTCTGCATCAACCGCGCGCTCAAGCTGGCGCCGGCCTCGGTTGTGGTGCCCTATCAATATACGACGATCGTGTGGGCGATCATTTTCGGGTTTATTTTCTTCGGCGACATCCCGCGCGCGGCCATGCTGGCGGGCGCCGCCATCATCATTGCCGCCGGCATTTATATTTTCGTGCGCGAACGTTTCTGGAAAAAGCCGCCGTCCTTCGCCGATCCGCCGTGACGCGGCTACGCTGCGCCGTGCATATGAGAAAATGCGTCGTGCCGTCTTTCTTAATGCGCTCCAGCAAATCGACTTCCCACGACAAATAAGCCTTCATGGCGGCTTCGTTGTCGTTCGGCCGCTCGTAAGGCTTGAGCCAAACGTCGAGCGGCTCGTCCGCCAGCTTTGGCGCGGTCGACAACGGCGCGCCGGTTGCGGCCCAGGCGGCGTTGCCGCCTTTGAGCCAATGCACGGGCGCGTCGGTGAGCGCGCGCGCTTCCTCGACGGCGAGCCCGGCGAGCACGCCGTCTTCCGAGGTGAGCACGATCATCGGGCGCAGCGGAATTTTCGGCATGGCGCGGTCGAGCCGGCCGCGGATGGCGAACCAGGCGCCGGGAATATGCCCGCGCCGGTAATGCGGGCTGGTCGAAAGGTCCACGATCGACACGTTGTCGATCTCGATGATCTTGGACGGATCGACGGCGGCGTCCGCCGGGGCCGAGCCGAGGATGGTGGCTTTGAAATCGCCGGTCTCGGTTCCGGCCTCCGGCAGCACGTAGACTTGCCGCCAGCCCATCTGCTTGAGCCAGGACGCGGTCATCAGCGCGCGCACTTCCGCCTCGTCGCTCACCACGATGCGCGCGCCCAGCATGCCGGCATAGAGATCGGTCGCCTGCACCAGTTGTCCGCCGGGCGCGGAGATTGCGCCGGGAAAATGCCCGGCTTTGTATTCGGCCGGATCGCGCACATCGAAAACATAAGTCGTGCGCGTGGCGTCGGCGCGCCAGCGTTCGACGGTGGCGCGGTCGGTGCGCTCGACGCCGAATTTGCGCGCGACTTTTTCCGCCGCCGCCTTCGCCCAGGCGAGGCCGCCGCTCGAATAATCCGGCGCGCGGTCGGATTTTCCGCTGGCGCACGTGAACCCGGCGAGATGCCAGCCCATGGTGCCGTTGCGCAGCGCCACCACTTTGTTGGGCACGCCGGCATTGATCAGCGACTGCGCGCCGATGATGCTGCGGGTGCGGCCGGCGCAATTGACCACGATGGTCGTGTCCGGCGCGGGCGCGATGTCGTGCACGCGCAGCACCAGTTCGGCGCCCGGCACGTTGATGCCGGTCGGGATCGAGACGCGTGAATATTCGTCGAACGGCCGGCTGTCGAGCACCACCATCTTGCTGCCGCTGCGCATCAGCGCGTCGAGTTCCTGCGCGCTCACATTTGGCGTGCCGCTGTCGTGCTCGACGAATTCGCCGAAGGCCTTGCTCGGCACGTGCACGCCGGAAAAGGTGACGTAGCCGGCTTTTTCCCAAGCCGCCGTGCCGCCGTCGAGATAAGACAGATCGCTGTAGCCGGCGCGCGCCAGCACCGCGGCGGCGCGTTGCGACAAGCCGTCATTGTCGTCGGTGAGCACGATGCGCGTGCTCTTGCGCGGCACCAGCGCGCGCGAAGCGCAGTTCCAGCCGGCTGAGCGGCGCATTGCGCGCCCACAGCAGATGATTTTGCGAGAACGTCAGTTCCTCGCGCACATCGATGAGCGCGAGTTCGCCGCCGTCGCCGAGCATGGCTTTGACGGCGGCGGCGGTGACCGGGCGGAGCTTGGCCGTGGACGCGGCCGCGTGCAGGTTCATGACGCCTGCTGGGCGTACATCTGCTCGACCACGCCGGTCTTCAGATCGATCTTGATGCGGTTGATCTTGTCGAGATTGGTGCCGGTGACGCGCACGAAGCGCGCGTAATCCGGATAATCGATCGAGTGGATCTTGCCGTCCTGGTAGATGCCGGCTTTGCCGGGCGTGAGGCGATATTTCTTCACCGGCTTGAGCTTGGCGTGCTTGGGATCTTTGCCGTCGTCCTCGCGCTCCCATTCGATCATGTCGGTGTATTTGGTGGCCTGGCCGTAGATCGCCCAGGAGTCGCCGTGATCGTGCGGCGGCGACACGCGCGCCTTGTCGTTGATATGCGCGAGCACCTGGAAGCCGAGCTTGGGATCCTCGTAGAGAACTTTCAGCCCGCGCGGCTGGTCGTCGCCGCAATATTTCTGGATGAACTCAGGATTGCCGAGCAGGCGTTCCAGATTGGCGACCACCTGTTCGCGGCCGGCGGGGCCGGGATCGCGCGCGAGCGCCGTCCGGCAATCGGCGATGAATTGGTCGAATTCGTAGGGCATGAGCGTCCTCCTGGCAGAGACGGTCGGGGCAGGGCGCTATTTTTACCCAACTTCGCGGGATACGCCAGCGGCCCACCCCCGCACAGCGGAACGGCGAAGCCTGCTTACGCCACGATGGCGTCGGCTTCGATCTCGACCAGCCATGACGGGTCGATCGCTTGCACGATCTGGATCATGGTCGAGGCCGGGCGGATGTCCTTGAAAAACTCGCCATGGGCGCGGCCGGCCTCTTGCCAATTGCTCATGTCTTTCAAAAACAGCCGCGTGCGCACGATATGCTCGCGTTTGCCGCCGGCCTCTTTGATGGCCGTCTCGATGATCTCAAGGCAGCGTTTGGTCTGGCCATAAAGATCGCCGGGACAAGCGGTGCCGCCGCCGGCCAAGAGCGGCGCGGTGCCGGAAACGGCAATATGCGCGCCCACGCGCACCGCGCGCGAAAAGCCGATTTGCGGCTCGAATATCGCGCCGGATGAAACGAGTTTACGCTCCATCACGTCACCTTTTTGATGCGCTCGGCGACCAGCTCCGCCATCGCGTCTGCATCGCCGCTCTGGCCGCGCAGCCCGGCGACGACGCCGGCTTGATCGATCGCCGGCCGGTTCTGACTGACTTTCCATTTGCCTTCGATGCGCGCGATCGGGATTTCAAGCCCGACGATCGCCTTGATCTGCGCGGCGACGAACGCCTCCGGCGCATCGGAAACTTTCCATGCGGCGGGCCGCGTCTCCTCGTTATGCGTCGTCAGATCCTCGATCTGCCGGCGCAGCCACGCCGCATCGTCCATAACGCGCGGCCGGCCCCAGGCGTGAACCGTGATGTAATTCCAGGTCGGCACGACCTTTCCCGTCTCGCGCTTGGTCGCGTAGAGCGACGGGCTGATGTAGTGCTGCGGCCCTTGGAATACGACAAGACACTCCTCGACGGCAGCAAGCTCCGCAAGCTGCGGATTGGCGCGCGCAAGGTGCGATCGCAGCGTGCCGCGTTCCGAAGCGTCGCTGTCGATGAGAAATGGGATGTGGTTCGCCTGCAACCCGCCGGGTCCCGCCGTGACCAGGAGGCCGAGCGAATGCTCGCGGATCAGCGCGTGCTGAACCGCGAGCCGCTCTTCGCGAAAATGCTGCGGCTGATACATGGCTTTGCCTCCGAGTGCCTCACATCACCCGTTTGACGCGGCCCCAGCCCTTGATCGCGGTCCAGATGCCGCGCTCGAGCCGGAAGCGGTCGATCGGCGCCGAGGACTTGATCGAGTTGATGCGGTAAAGCCCGACGCCGGTCCATTGGAAGCCGCACTTCTCCAGCACCCGGCGCGAGGCCGGATTGGTGACGCGGGCGCCCGCCTGCAGCGGATTCGTGCGCCAGATCGGTGAAGGCATAATCGATCACTGCGTGCAGCGCCTCGGTGGCAAAGCCTTTGCCCCAGTGCGGCACGCCGAGCCAATAGCCGAGTTCGGCCATCTGCTCCTGCTGGATGATGCTGCAGGCGCCGATCACGGTTTCGTCGCGCAGCGTAATCAGGAACGCCGCTTCGCCGCCCGCTTTGTTGGCGCCGGTAATGAAGCCTTCGGCATCCGCCATCCGATAGGGATGCGCAATGCGCGCGGCGTTCTCGGCGATGCGGCGATCGTTGGCGAGCGCCATCACCGTTTTAGCGTCCTCGAGGCGCGGCGCGCGCAAAGCCAGCCGCTTGGTCTCGAGGACGGGGATACTGCCTTCTCTGAATGGCTCGCTTGGTATCGTTTCGCAGAGTGTCATGGCACGGGCTCCAGTTAAAAAAGCGAAGAGGGGGAGCCGGTCACCCGTCTCCCCCTCTCGAAGCCCTGAAAAGGCCCCGCCGGTTTGACTGAATGACCGGCGGACCTCGATTTTTGGTCTACCGTCTTATTCGGCCGCAGTCTCCGTCATCGGTACGACGGACACGTATTTGCGGCCTTTGGCTTTGGTAGCGAACTGAACTTTTCCGTTTACGAGCGCGAATAGCGTGTGATCGACGCCGACGCCGACATTGCGACCCGGATGCCAGGTCGTGCCGCGCTGGCGCGCAAGAATATTGCCGGCCACGACGATTTCGCCGCCCGACTTCTTCAAGCCCAAACTACGGCCCGCGGAGTCGCGACCGTTGCGTGAGGAACCGCCTGCTTTCTTATGCGCCATGAGTGCTCTCTCGAATTCGCCTGTTACTCTTACACTGATTCCGTGACGGAATCATCTCACTTCTTCTTACCTTTTGTAGCCGCTTTGGCGGGCTTTTTTGCGGCTGGCTTCTTGGCTTTGGCCGTGCTCTTGCCCTTGGTCTTGCTCTTGGCCTCTTTCGGCGCGGCCGCAGCCTCGCCTTCGACTTTCGGCTTAGGCTCGCGCTTGGGCCGCGGGGCCGCAGTCTTGGAGGGTTTGGCCCCGCCGGTGAGGATTTCGGTGATGCGGATCACCGAAAACTCGTGGCGGTAACCGCGCTTGCGGCGCGAATTCTTGCGCCGGCGCTTCTTGAAAGCGATGACCTTGTCGCCGCGGGTGTGCTGAAGCACCTCGCCGGCAACCGTCGCGCCCGAAATCGTCGGCGTGCCGAGCTGCGGAGTATCGCCGCCCAGCACGAGCACTTCGCCGAATTCGACGATCTGGCCCGGCTCGCTCTTCACCCGGTCGATCCGGATCACGTCTTCGGCGGCCACCCGGTACTGTTTGCCGCCGGCTTTGATGACTGCGAACATCGTTCTTCCCTTGTGTTCGACCCCGGTGCTCGGAATGTCCGGACCGGCTTCTTTCAGTCTGATTTGCTTGTGTTTTTAAGGGCTTAAAGGCCCTTGAAAAAGCATGCGGACCCGAAGGCCCGCAATGGCATGCTTATGGCGGGGAAGGGTGCGGCCTGTCAAGAAAGGGCGCGGGCGTAAGGTTGGCTCGCCGCGGCCCTTCGTTAACCGCGGATTGCGGCGTTCAGGGCTCCGGATGGGCCGGCGCCGGGGCAGTTCCTGCCGCTGCGGTCTCGACCTCATTGCCCGACTGCGCCAGCCGGTAGCCGACACCCAGTTCGGTCACCAGGATCTTGGGCGAACTCCGGATGCGGCTCGATCTTCTGGCGCAGCTTGCGCACGAAGATGCGCAGGTAATGCGTATCGTGCACGTGGATCGTGCCCCACACTTCTTTCAACAGATGCTGGTGCGTGACCACGTTGCCGGCGTGCTGACCCAGCACTTGCAGCAAGCGGTATTCCTTCGGCGTCAGCGACAGGCGGGCGCCATTGAGCGTCACGGCGCGGGCGGAGAGATCGATGGTCAGCGGGCCGACTTTGATGATCGGCTCGCCGCTCACCGCGCGCATCTGACGGCGCAGCGCCACGCGCACGCGCGCCAGCAGCTCGGCCATGCCGAATGGCTTGACCACATAGTCGTCGGCGCCGAGTTCGAGCAGGCGCACTTTCTGCGCCTCGTTCGAGCGCACCGACAATACGATGATCGGCACGCTCGACCAGGAGCGGATGCGCTCCACCACTTCGGAGCCGTCCATGTCGGGCAGGCCGAGATCGACGATCACCAGGTCGATCGGCCGCAGCGTCGCCGAGCGGATGGCTTCGGCGCCGTTGCCGGCTTCATGCACGATGAAGTTGTTGAGCTCGAAGCCGGTGCGCAGGAAGCGGCGGATTTGGATCTCGTCGTCGACGACGAGTACGATCGGGGAGGAGTCACTCATCTGCATCGCTTTCAAGTTGCGGGACGGCGGCTTGCGTCACGGGTAAGTCGATCGCCACCGTGGTGCCCAAGCCGGGACCGGCGCTGACGGCATTCATCTTGCCGCCGTTGGTGGCGATAAAGGCGTTGGCGATCCACAGGCCGAGGCCGGAACCGCTGGTGGTCGCGGCGTGGCGCTCGCCGCGCGCGAAGCGGTCCCACATCCGCAAATGTTCGGCGGGGGTGAGGCCGGCGCCCTCGTCGCGGATGCTGAGAATCAGGCGTCCGTCGCTCGTGCGCGCGGACACCGAGATTTGCGTACCGGGTTGGGAGTATTTCACGGCATTATCGAACAGTTGCACCAGCGCCTGCTTCACCAGCACTGGATCAACGTGCACCAGCGGCAAATCCTGCGGCAGGTCGAGTGGCCAGACTGTGGCCGGACAGGCGGTTGCGGCAGCGCTCGATCGCCGAATTGACGATATCGGCGGGATCCGCCCATTCCATGTGCGGCATGACCCCGTCGCTGCTGATGCGGCTGGCGTCGAGCAGGTTCTGGATGTCGTTGTTGAGGCGCTCGGCCTCGTTGCGTACGTCGTGCACCAGCGCTTGCAGCTTCTTGTCGCCTTGGAGCGCCGGCGCCGCGCCCAGCACGGTGGCGGCCCCCATGATCGAGGCGAGCGGGGTGCGCAATTCGTGGCTGACCGAGCCGATCAGCGCCTCGCGCAATTGTTCGGTCTGCGAGCGCATGCGCGCCTCGGTGATGGCATGCGCGACGCCCAGACGTTCGAGCGTGGCGGTGGCGTCGGCCAGCACCGCATCGACGCGGATGCGCAGTTCGTTGGTGCTTTCCTGCGTTTCGCGGCCGAGATTGATGGCGATGACGCCGAACTCGGAGCTCTTGGGCGAGACCGCGCGCACCAGCCAGATTTCACCGTTGTCGGCGGCGATCGTGGCGGTGCCGTCGCCGTCACGGTTTTCAGAGGCGGCCTCGACCACCGCGGCCAGCACCAGTTCGGGCACCGCGACGCCGGCGTGCCGTCCGCTGCTGGCGGACGCCTCGCGCGCGCTGGCGAACAGCACGACCTTGCGCTGCATGACGGCGGCGAGATGATCTTCGATCGCGGCGTGGATGTCGCGCACGTCGAACGCCACCGCCAGCCGGCGCGAGAAGGCATAGAGATCGCGCATGTCGATCTCGCGCTGGCGCGACAGCTCCAGTTGCCGCTTGAGGCGGGTTGCGAGCTGGCTCACCACCACCGCGACGAAAATGAACAAAATGAGGTTGAGCACCTCGTGCGGGTCGGTGATGCGCAGACTGTAGAGCGGCGGATAGAAGAAGAAGGCGGAGGCGAACGCGCCGGTGACGGCGGCCACCACCGCCGAGACCACGCCCCAGCGCGTGGCCGCGATCACCACCGGAATGAGGTAGACGACCGAGCCGTGATGCAGGCCGGTCTCCGCCACCAGGCCATAGACAAAGGCCGTGACGAGCGCGACCAGCACCAGCGTCAAGCCGATGTTGCGCAATTCTCCTCGCAGGTGGTCGAATTTGGGCGCGTCTGGCATTGTCATGCCGGCTGGCGGCCGGAATCCTTTCGGGCGGCGCAATATACGCCCGCGGACCCTCGTCTGTCTCTTGTCTCGCTCTTGTCTCTCTTGCCCCGCTTGGTTACATAGCGGCCTGTTCGAACAGGGCTTTTTCAGGCTCTTTTTGGGCTCCGGAGAGGTGGCAGAGCGGTTGAATGCACCGCACTCGAAATGCGGCATACGGGCAACCGTATCGGGGGTTCGAATCCCTCCCTCTCCGCCAGCCTTCGCTCCTTCACGGCAGCTATAGCGGCTGGTCATAGCCAAGGCCGAGACGGGTAATGCTCGATACCGCTGAAGCTTCGCTGGCGCGTATCCGCCGAAGTCCGTCTGTCGACAGAGCGAGGCAGCGAAGAGCGGGCTCCGCTCATCGCATTCACTTCTTCCTTATCTTGAACGTCAGCACGCCGTCGGCTTCCGCCTTGTCCTCAAGCTTGTCGCCGGTCTGGCGCAGCAGATTGGGAATATCGATCACGGTCAGCGGATCGGTGCATTCGGCGACGATCAGATCGCCGCTCTTTAAGCCCTGTCAGCGTCTTGGCCACCCGCAGCGCCGGCAGCGGGCATTTCAGGCCGCGCAGATTCATGGTCTTTTCGGTCATGGCTTGACGTCTTGCCTGCGCATAAAAGCCTCGCTGTGCCCGGCGTTTTGTTGAGGTAAACTGAATAGTTCGCCCGCAACAAGGTCAAATCAGCAAGCCAATGGCTTTAGCGTCCGAGGCAATACAGACGATCACGCGATTGACGCCGCTGGCCGAGGTGCTGGCGGCGATCGACACGGACGTCAAACCCGTCACCCCGCGCACCATCGACGTGGCCGCCGCCGCCGGCCGCACGCTCGCCACCGATGCCTCGGCGCCGGCGCGTCCAAGCGCAGCGTTAGCGCTGCTCGACGGCTGGGCGCTCAACGCCGATTTGACGCATCGGCGCCGGCGGCTATTCGCCCGCGATGCTGGCCGAGGCGCCGTCGCGCATCGAAGCCGGCCAGCCGTTGCCGCCCGACACCGACAGCGTGGCGCCGTTCGATGCGGTCAAGCTGACCGGCGGCCGCGCCGAAGCGCTGGTCGCCCTCACCCCCGGCGACGGCGTGCTGGCGGCGGGCGGCGATTGCGATCCGGCGATCCCGCTGCGCCATGCCGGCGACCGGCTGAGCATGACCGATCTTGCGGCGTTTGCGTCCGCTGGGTTGGCGCGCGTCACCGTGCGCGAGCCGCGCGTGCGCGTGCTGCCGCTGCGCGGCAACGCCATCATCGTCGCCGCCGCGCGGCTGGTGGCGTCCGATATCGAGCGGCGCGGCGGCGCGGCGCGGCTCGACGACGCCGGCCGCAATCTCGGCGGCGTGCTGGTGGCGGAAAACGCCGACGCCATCGTCGTCATCGGCGGCACCGGCAGCGGGCGCAGCGATACCAGCGTGCAGACGCTGGCGCGCGAAGGAAAGGTTAGCGTGCATGGCATCGCGCTGGCGCCGGGCGAGACCGCCGCGTTCGGCTATGTCGGCATTCGGCCGGTGCTGCTGCTGCCGGGAAGGCTCGATGCGGCGCTCGCCGTCTGGCTGCTGGTGGGGCGGCGCATCTTGGAACGGCTCGCCGCCGCCAAGATGAGAAGCGAGCCGGCCGAGACTTTGACGCTGGCGCGCAAGGTGTCGTCGACGGTCGGTCTCGCCGAAGTCGTGCCGGTGCGGCGCAACGGCGACAAAGCCGAGCCGCTGGCGAGCAAATATCTGCCGCTGTCCTCGCTCGCCCGCTCCGACGGCTGGATCCTGGTGCCGGCGGAGAGCGAGGGCTATTCCGTAGGCTCGCAAGTGCAGGTATGGGCTTGGCCGTGAGACACATCAGCATGAGCGACAAGCGCAAGGCGCGGCCGCCGGCGGCTTCCGATCTGATCGCGCGCGTGCGCGCGGCGGCGCGCCAGGAGCAATTCCTCGACGTGGTGTCGGCGGAGGAAGCGCGCGCGCGCTTCGAGCGGCATCTCGATCTCACGCCGCTTGCGGCCGAAAGCGTGCCACTTGGCGCAGGCGCTCGACAAGGGTGCTTGCGCATGACGTGGTGGCCGCGGTCGACGCGCCGCCGTTCGACCGCTCCAACGTGGACGGCTTTGCGTTGCGCGCGGCCGACAGCGTCGGCGCCAGCGACAGCAATCCGAAATTGTTTCAACTCAATCCGGAAGTGATCGCCTGCGGCGATGCGCCGGCGCTGGAAGTAGCAATCGGCACCGCCACCACGATCGCGACCGGCGGCGTGATCCCGCGCGGCGCCGACTGCGTGGTGATGATCGAGCAGACCGAATTGATCGAAGGCGGCCTGCCGTCGATCGAGCTGCGCCGCGCCGCTGCGCCCGGACAATTCATTTCATACGCGGGCTCCGACATCGCGCGCGGCGAAACTTTGTTGCGGCGCGGCGCGCGCATCGGCGCGCGCGAGATCGGCATGCTGGCCGCCTGCGGGCTTGGCACCATCGACGTGGTGCGGCGGCCGAAAGTGGCGGTGCTTTCCACCGGCGACGAATTGGTCGCGCCCGGCAAGCCGCTCAAAGCGGCGGGTGTCTACGACAGCAACGGCGCGATTATCGCCGCCGCGGTGCAGGAAGCCGGCGGCGAGCCGATTGCCTTCGGCGCTTTTCCCGACGACGCCGGCGTGCTGGAAAAAGCCGTGCGGCGCGCGCTCGAGGAAGCCGACATCGTGGTGCTCTCGGGCGGCACCTCGAAAGGCGCCGGCGATCTGTCGCACGCCATCGTATCGCGATTGGGCAAGCCCGGCATTCTGGTGCACGGCGTCGCGCTCAAGCCCGGCAAGCCGCTTTGCCTCGGCGTCATCGGCGACAAGCCGATTGTTGTACTGCCGGGTTTTCCCACCTCGGCGATTTTCACCTTCCACGCATTCGTTGCGCCGGTGATCCGCGCGCGTGCAGGCCTGCCGCCGGAAGCCGCGGAAACCGTCACCGCCACGGTGCCGGTGCGCGTCGCATCAGAACTAGGACGCAAGGAATTCGTGCTGGTGTCGCTGATCGAGAGCGGAGAGGGCACGATTGCCTTTCCGACCGGCAAGGGCTCCGGCTCGGTCACCAGCTTTTCGCAGGCCGACGGTTTTCTGGAAATCGATCAACTGGCGTCCGCGCTCGATGCCGGCAGCAATGTGCAAGTGACTCTGATCGGCAGCGCCGCGCAGGCGCCGGATCTCGTCATCATGGGCAGCCACGACGTGGCGCTCGACGTGGTGGTGGGCGCGCTGGCGGAGCGCGGTTTCAGTGCGCGCACGCTCGCGGTCGGCAGTCTCGGCGGCGTGGCGGCGGCGACCCGCGGCGAATGCGATCTGGCGCCGGTGCATCTGATCGATCCCGAGAGCGGACAATATAATGTGCATCTCGCCGGGTCCGGCCTCACTTTGGTGCGCGGCTGGGAGCGCATGCAGGGCATCTTGTTCCGGCCGGGCGATGCGCGTTTCGACAACAAAAGCGCCGCCGACGCTCTGAAATCCGCGCTGGCCGATACGTCCGCGCTGATGGTCAACCGCAATGCCGGCTCCGGCACGCGCGTGCTCATCGACAGCCTGCTCGCGGGCGCCAAGCCCGCCGGCTATGCCAACCAGCCGAAGTCGCACAACGCGGTGGCCGCGGCGATTGCGCAAAACCGCGCCGACTGGGGCGTCGCCATCGAGCCGGTGGCCAAGCTCTATGGTCTCGGCTTTCTGCCGGTGGCGCCGGAACATTACGATTTTCTGCTGGTTGACGGCCGCAAAGATCGCCCTGCGGTGCAGGCGTTTCTGGCGGCACTGCGCGACCCTGCGACACGGGAGCGCATCGCCGCTCTCGGCATGCGCCCCGCTGACGGCTAATTTCCCCGCTAGCGAGGACTGCGTACCGGACCACCGTCATGTCATTTTGGATCAATCGCCTGTGTGTCGCGCTGTTGCTGCTGCCCTTGGCCGGCGCGGCGCAGGCGCAATTGCGCGGCCATGGCGGGCCGGTGCGCGCGCTGGCGATTTCGCCCGACGGCAAGGAAGCCATTTCCGGCAGCTTCGATACCTCGGCCATCCGCTGGTCGCTCACGCGCAACGTCGCCGAGCAGGTGATGCGCTTCCACGACAATGCGGTGAACGCGGTCGCCTGGCTCAAAGACGGCCGCATCGCCACCGCCGGCGCCGACGCGCATATCGCGATCTGGTCGCCGGGCAAGCAGCAGCCCGACAGCATTCTTGACGGCCACACCGGCCCGATCGTCGGCCTTGCGGTATCGCCGGACGGCGCGACGCTGGCGTCGGCGTCCTGGGATCACACCGCGCGGCTATGGCCGCTCACCGGCGGCACGCCGCGCGTGCTGCAAGGCCACGCGCAAAGCGTCAACGGCGTCGCTTTCACGCCGGACGGCAAGCAATTGATCAGCGCCGGCTACGACGCCACCTTGCGCATCTGGCAATTGTCCGGCGACGGCGTGGTGGTGCGCAACCTGCCGACGCCGCTCAACTCGGTGGCGGTTGCGCCCGACGGCGAGATCGTCACCGCCGGCGCCGACGGCAAAGTTTATTTCCTTTCGCCCAATGGCGAGATGCTTGGGCATGTCGAAGCTTCGCCGACGCCGATCATCGCCGTCACTATCTCCAAGGACGGCAAGCTCGTCGCCGCCGCCGGCATCCGCGGTTCGGTGGCGGTGATCGACCGAAAGCGCGCAAGGTCGAACGCACGCTGGTCGGCCCCGGTCTGCCGGTCTGGTCGGTGGCGTTCTTTCCCGACAGCCGCACAATATTGACCGGCGGCACCGACCGCATGATCCGGCGCTGGGATGCGGTGACCGGCGACCAGATCGGCTCAATCGTGGCGGGCGGGGCGGACGATCCGCTCAAGGCCTATGCCGGCGATCATGGCGCCGACGTTTTCCGCCACTGCGTGGCCTGTCACACGCTTTCGCCCGACGAAGGCAACAAAGCGGGGCCGAGCCTGCACGGAATTTTCGGCCGCAAAATCGCGTCGCTGCCCGGCTATCATTATTCCGAAGCGCTCAAGCACATGAACATCGTGTGGACGCCGGAGACGGTGTCGAAAATGTTCGAGGTCGGCCCGATGACCTACACGCCCGGCACCAAAATGCCGGAGCAGAAAATCGGCTCGGCCGAAGACCGCCAGGCGCTGATGGAATTTCTGAAAAAAGCGACGGTCAAGTAGCGCGGATCAAATCGAGCACCGCTTGCGCGACCGCATCCGGCGCTTCCGCCGGAACATTATGGCCGACGCCGGGAAACACACGCTCTTCGGCATCGGCCGGTGAAACGTCGCGATATTTCGTCCACATGTCCGGCACCACGCCATTGGCGTCGCCTTGCAGCACGATGGTCGGGACCGGGATCGCCGGCTGCGCGGCGAGTTGCTTCTCGATCGGCTCCAGCGCCGGATCGCCCGGCGCGTTGCCGTAGCGGTGGCGATAAGACTGGATCGTAACCTCGACGAAATCGGGATTATCCCAGGACGGCGCCGAGCGCTCGAAGGTGGCGTCGTCGAAAGGCCAATTCGGCGACCAGAGCTGCCACAGCAGGCGAATGAAGGCGCGGCGGTTTTGGGTCAGCCCCGCGCGGCCGCGTTCGGTGTGGAAATAATATTGATACCAGTAGCGCAGCTCCTGCTCGGGAGCCGCCGGCTTGTTCGCGTTCGGAATGTCCTGGATGTTGTAGCCGTTGCCGGTCACCAGGCAGCGCGCGCGGTCCGGCCAAAGCGCCGCCACGATGCAGGCGGCGCGCCCGCCCCAATCATAACCGACGAGCGCCGCGCTCTTGATGGCGAGCGCATCCATGAATTCCTTGAGGTCATTGGCGAGCGCGGCCTGCTGGCCGGAGCGCGGCGTAGCAGCCGACAGAAAGCGCGTGGCCCGAAGCCGCGCAGATAAGGCACGATCGACCGGCACTTTCGCCGCCGACAATTTCGCAATCATGCCGTCATAGACGCGCGGATCGTAGGGCCAGCCATGCAAAAGGATGACGGGCGCGCCGTCGGGCGGCCCGCTTTCCTCGTAGGCGATTTCCAGCGTGCTGGTGCGGATGCGTTTGAGGGCGGCGGACGTGGCCATAGCGTACCGATGCGATCGATCAGGATTTTTGCTTTGCGTCGTATTCTTGCTTGAGCTTTTCCAGATCGCGCTCGCGGATATAATCTTCGGTGGTGCGAACGACCGGGCGGCCCGGCCCGGCGAAGGGATCGAATTTCTCTTCCGACATGGCGTTGACGCGGCAGTCGGCGCACATCTTGATGACGTCGAGGCGCTTTTTTGAATCCTTGAACATCCAATGCTGGCCTTCGAGCTTGGCCACCACGCGCTCGACCGAGCTCTTGACGCCGAACGGCTTGCCGCAGCGGATGCAGGCGTAAGGCTCTTCCTGCTTGACGACGCGGGCAGACGCGGTCGCCGCGCGGAAATCGATCTGCGGCTTGAGCGTGATCACTTTTTCCGGGCAGGTGGTCTTGCACAGCCCGCATTGCACGCAGGCGTCCTCGGCGAAACGCAGCATCGGCTTTTCGGGATCGTCCGACAGCGCGCCGGTCGGGCAGGCCGAGACGCAAGCCAGACACAGCGTGCAGCCTTCGACATTGACCTCGACGGTGCCGAACGGCGCGTCCGGCGGCAGCGCCACCACATCGACCGGCTTCGGCGCCACGCCATGCAATTCGCGCAAGGCCAGCCGCACCACTTCGCGCTTGGTGCCGACGGCTGCGAAAGTGGCGGGCTTGGCGGCGCCGTCCATCGATGCAATCGCGCGCAACGCGCTGCCCAGCGCATCGGGATCGTCGGTCTCGATGGTTTCGACGCGCGCGCCGGCAAATCCAAGCCCGGCGAGCACCGGTTGCGCCAGCGCCACGGTCTGGGCGAGGCCCGCGATATCGTGGCGCGGCTTGGCGCGAACAAGAAAGCGCACGGCGGAAGCGCCGTAAGCAAATGCCGCCGCGACCGATTCCAGGCCGATTTGCGTCACTTCGTTGATCTGCACCGGCAGCGCATTCGCCGGCAATCCGTCGCCATGGCGCGCCAGCGCATCGATCAGTGTCGCGGCCATGCTCGCCGTCATGAAACAAGATGATCGCCTGTTTGCCGCCGGCTTCGCGGTAGGTGGCAAGCAGCGTGCGCAATTTGCGCATCAACGCGTCGGAGGAGGGCAGAGCATAAGCGGCCGCGCCGGTCGGGCAGGCGGCGGCGCATTGGCCGCAGCCGGCGCAGATTTTCGCGTCGATCGCCACGTGGTCGCCGTTCGGCACAATGGCGCCGGCCGGACAAAGATCGAGACAGCGGCGGCAGCCGACGATCTTGGAGCGCGAATGCGCGCACAGATCCTCGGTGTAAGTAATGTAGCGCGGCTTGTCGAAGCTGCCGGTGAGATCGCGCGCTTTGAGCACCGCGCGCAGTATCGCCGCCGGATCGCCCGGATCGGCGCGCAAATAGCCGTCGCGCAGGTCGGCGGCCGGAAACAGCGGCGCGCCGCCGGAAAGATCGATCAATATGTCGCAGCGCGACTGCGCATCGTTGCGCGCTTGGCCAAACGTGAGCGCGTCGCGCGAGGACGGGCTGGGCGCGGCGTAGTCGTCGATGGTGAGATCGAAGGCGCCGAGATGGCCCTTGGCCTGGCGGATGTTACCGCGCACGATTGGGAAGTCGGTCGTACGCGCCGGCGTCATGTCGGTGCCCGGCTTGATCAGCAGCGTGATGTCGAGATGATCTTTCAGCAGATTGGCGGCTTCGAGCGCGCGCTCGTCTTTGCCGTAGATCGAGCGTGACGCCTTCGCTGTTGAGGTTCACATAAGGAACGTCCGGCGCGGGCTCGACGCTGGCCGCGATCAGCGCCGCAATTTTGGGCGCCGCAGCTTTTGCGTCCTTCGACCAGCCGGCGTTTTCGCGGATGTTGACGAAGGTGATGGCGCCGCTGCCTTCGATTCCCGCCGCTACTTCGCCAAACAGCGGCGCTTCCTGGGTGCAGGCGATGGTGACCGGCGCGCCGGTGGAAGCTGCCTGGCGCACGCGCTCAAGCTCGGCGCGGCAGAGCTGGCGGCCTTCGGCCACCGCGGCGCCGTGGCAGGCGCGTTCCACCGCCTTGCCGTCAAGCGGCATGGTGTCGTCGCAGGAACAGATCAGGATGTTACGCGGCCGTTCGGCCATCGGGCTCATTAACCTTTGTGCTGAGCCCGCTCGTACTTCTGCGCAAAATGCCGCACCCGGCATTTGCCTTGATCGTCATCCACGAAGCCGCGGGACTGACTTCGGGACCTCCTAAGGCTATAACTATAGTAATTCAAACAAGAAAGTAACAGTGAGAGCGAATGCCGCTGGAATCGCGCGATAGTCTTATAGCGGGTGAATTGATGCTGCCGCCGCCCTTCACGCTGGTGAAGCTGCGCGAGGTGGGCGACGCTTTCGCGCATGCGACATCGATTGCGGCGAAGGAAGGCGCCGGCACGCTGGTCTATATCGGCCGTTTCGATCTGGCCGAATTCGCCGTGGTGCTGGAACCGGAGACGCCATTGCGCGAGGCGCGGCGCGCCTTTTATGCCGGGATGGCGGCGCTGGTCGATGCGCTGGCCGCTCACGCGCAGCCGGAAACCTCCATCACCGTCGATTGGCCGGATTCGATCTGGGTCAATGTGGGGCTGGTGGGCGGCGGCCGCTTGGGCTGGCCGAAAGGAATTAAAGAAGACGAAATCCCGCCTTGGCTGGTGTTCGGCGCCATGATCCGCACCGCCACGCTGGCCAGCGCCGAGCCGGGGGTGAGCCCGCACGCCACCGCACTTGAGGAAGAAGGGTTCACCGACCTGCTCGCCGGCCAGCTGGTCGAGAGTTTCGCGCGGCATTTCATGGTCTATGTCGATTCGTGGCAGGAGCACGGCTTCAACACGGTGGCGCGCAGTTATCTGGAGCGGCTTCCACGCGAGCGCGGCGCCCACCGCAGCATTGACGACAACGGCGATCTGCTGACGCGCGGCACGGGCAAGACCGAAATCGAACGACAGGCGTTCCTGCCGCGGCTGGCAAAACCGGCTTGGCTCGATCCCAAGACCAAGGGACCGCGGGCATGAAGTTGTTGCGCACCATCCAGCTCGATCAATCAGATACTTTTGTATTCGAGAAATCGGCCGAGCCCGGCGAGTGGGCGGTGCCCGGCGCCTTCGTGTTCTGGGATCGCGATCCGACCAAGCTCGAAGGCAAAGCGCGCTCGGCCTTTCGCAGCGGCTTCCTCGGCGTCAGTTCGCTGGGCTGGTCGACGCTGGTGCAGATCGTCGAGGCGAGCGAGGCCGACCGCACCATGGTGGTGGAATCGCTGGCGCAGCGGCTGGTCGAAAGCTTCGGCGCGCCCGACATGGATGCCGCGCGCGCTGCGGCGGAGGAAGAAGTGACGTTCGCGGCCTCGTCTGTGCAGCGAGCCGCAGGACACGCTCATTGCCATTCATCGCACCTACGAAGATGGCGAAGTGCATGAATCCTTCCGCAGCTTGAAGCCGCGCAACGGGCCGAAACCGGCGCGCGCCTTCAGCTTCCTCGAGGTCGAGGGCGAGGACGAAGCAGCTGAGCCCGGCGACTCCGTCGATCTCATTGCGCTGACCGAACGGGAGCGCAAATGAACGACTTCTGGATCTCCTGCGGCCATCATCTGCTCGACCGCGACGAAGGCGGCGGCCTGCTGGTGACCGACGATTTCCTCAAAGTCTATCTGGCGCGCCCCGAACTGGTGCCGCCGCCGGAAGCCTGCGCGGTCGAGCGCACGCTGTATTCGGCATTGCTGGCCGATCCGCGCATGCCGGTTTCAGCATCAGATATCGCGGCCATCGCCGACGCCGATGCGCGCGAAAACTGGCAGATGTTGATCGCCTTCCGCGACCACCTGCTGCGCCACAAGACGCTGGAGGCTGCCTATGCCGAGCTGATGCGGCGCGATCTCGGCAATACGCCGCCTTTGTTCATCGCCCAGCTCGTGCATGTGATCCTGCGCAACGCGCTTGACGGCGTTGAGGATCCGGAAGTGGTGCGCGCGGCCGAATTGTTCTTCCGCACCCAGCGCGTGACGCTGCATGAGGGATCGCTGATCGCGGCCGACGAGGAGACCGTGGGCGGCACAAATCCGGCCTCGGTGTCGCCGCTGGTGTCCATGCTTGGATTACCGGCCGAGGCCGAGATCGACGTGCTCAACGCCGATAATGCGGCGAGCTATTGGGAGCGCAGCGACCAGTTCGACATGGCGATCGATCTCACCACCGGCCGTTCCGGGCTCGAGGCCTTGGCCAAAGCCATGCAGCTTTGGGTCGCGCATATTCTTGGCGTCGATGTCACCGTCGAGCCGCTCAAGGAACTGCGCGAAGTCAATCTCGCTTGGTATGTCGGGCTCGATGCCGACTCGACCAAGATCGGCGACCTGTTGTGGAACGGCGAGGAGATCGACGAGACGACCATGGGACGGGTGGTCGGATTGTTCCGGCTGACGTTCCGCGATCCCTCGGTGGTGCTCGACAAGGTCAAAGGCGAGCCGGTCTATCTGATCCTGAGCATGGCCGCGGACAAGCTGATCCGCATGAAACCGCAGAATCTGGTCGACCGGCCTGCCGATCCGTCATCTGGAGGCGGTTGGCTGACCGCAGTCGCCGCATTATATGCTACAAAGGAACCATGACTAAGACCGACACGACAGATCGCGGCCTTCAGGAAGCCATCCGCGCAGCCGGCGGCGTCACCGAGCTCGCGCGCCGCATCGGTATCTCGCAGCCGTCGGTGTCGAATTGGGCGCGCATTCCCGCCGAGCGGGTTCTCACGGTCGAGGCGTTGACCGGCGTCGGGCGCGCGATCCTGCGGCCCGATCTTTATGGCGACGGCAAAACCGGCGACGTCGACGACATCGATCTGGCGCGGGCGCAGGAATATGCGCTGCTGGCGGCCTTGCTCTCGCACGCGCCGGACGCCGACATGCTCAAGCGCCTGTCCGAACTGCGCGGCGATCCTTCGCCGCTCGGCGTGGCGCACATCGCCTTGGCGGAGGCCGCGTCCAACGCGGATGCGGCCGGCGTCGAGCGCGAATATTTCGACCTGTTCATCGGCATCGGCCGCGGCGAATTGCTGCCCTATGGCTCCTATTATCTTTCCGGGCTTCCTGCACGAGCGCCCGCTGGCGCGGCTGCGCGACGATCTTGCAGCCATCGGCGTCGAGCGCAGCGAAGGCGTGGTGGAACCGGAGGACCACGCCGGAATTCTATGTGAGATCATGGCGGGACTGGCGAGCGGCATGCTGCCGGCGCCGGCCGGTTCCGACCGCATGATTTTCGAAAAATACATGGCGCCGTGGATCGGCCGCTTCTTTACCGATCTGGAGCGCGCGAAAGCCGCCAATTTCTATCGGCAACTGGGTTCGCTAGGACGTATCTTCATGGACATCGAAGCGGAAGCGTTCGATCTGCCGGGTTGAGGCAGGCGGCGCCCCGTGACGATCATTTCGAGGAGGAAAGGCACATGAAAAAAGACAATGGAAAGCTCGGCCGTCGCGACTTCCTGCGTGCGATGGGTGCAGGCGCAGGCTTGGCGGCGGTGACCGCCGCTGCGGCCACGACGCTCGCCAGTGGCGAGGCGGTCGCCGCCGAATTGGACGCGGAAAAGAAGAAGGCCCGCTACAATCCGAATTCCGAGGACGTGAAGAACTATTATCGCGTCAATCGCGAGTGACGATTGCCGCCTTGAATAACGGGTAGCGATCATGCCGGCCGACGCCGTGATGCCCATCAGCGTCGTGATCGAGCGGCGCGCGAGCGACCATCCGTGGCAGGACCATGTCTGGCGTCCGATCGGCGTCTTGCCGCGCACGGCGTCGGCGCCCGGCGCGGTTTTGGCCGAAGGCGATGGCTGGGTGCAATTCCACTGCACGCTCGACCTTGAGCTGTTTCGCGGCGAGACCGAAGGCTATCTCACCAACCTGTCGCAGACCCCGCCGGTCATTTTCGTCGTGTTGCGGCGGAACGAGGACAGCAAAGGCCTGGAATTTGCTGCCGTTCCTGGCGACCGCCTGCCCCTATGAAGCGATGGGCTATACGACGGGTGGCGACGACATCGTCGAGGGCGTGACGATGCCGCCGGAGATCATGGCCTGGGTGCAGGAATTCGTCGCCGCACCATCATGTCGACGAGCCGTTCAAGAAACGCCGGAACCGGCGCCACAACGACGACTACGGCGGCCAGCGGCCGCCGTCCGAACGCGAGCGGGGTGTTTCGTGAGCGACGACGTCACCGCCAAACTTTCCCGTTGGTCGCAGCGCAAGCTGGCCGCCCGCCGCGGCGGCGCTTTGCCGGCGGAGCCGCACGACGCGGAAGCCAAGACGCGCCGCAGCGACGCCGCCGGAGAGGCGCCCGCTTCCGCGCTCGAACGCCAGCAGCCAGCGGCCGCACCGCCGACCGGCGATACCGATACGGTCACCGCGCCCATGACCGACGCGGAACTATCGGCGCTGCCGCCGATCGAAGGACTGAATTTTCAATCCGACTACACGGTGTTTCTTGCCAAGAATGTACCGGAGACATTGCGGCGCGCGGCGCTGCGCAAGCTGTGGGTGAGCGATCCCGTCCTCGCCAATCTCGACGGCCTCAACGACTACTGCGAAGATTTGAATATCGTCGACACGCCGATCACGCTCGCGCAGACCAGCTACAGGGTCGGCAAGGGCTATTTCGACGAGGCCGAGGAAAAGCTCGAGAAGGAATTGTTGGAAGCCGGCGGCAAGCCGGCGGAGGCGCGGCCCGAGCAAAAGCCTTGCGAGCGAATCGCAAGCCGCGGCGGCGCCAGGCAACGAGGCCGCCGCTGAGGCGCCGGATGATGCGCCGCGACCCTTGGCCGCAGGTGAGCTGGTCGAAGAGGCCGGCGAGTTCCCGAACGACAAGAGCAAAATCTAGAATTCGGCGTGCCGCTCCCACTTCGCTTGCGCGGTGGGCAGCAATACTGACGCTAAATTTATATTGCACCTGATGCGCGGCAGTGTGCCTTAAGCAACAGCCGCAGGCCTTTGGCTCTGGCGGCCATCGTTTGCTCCGACAACCGGATGCCGGTGGGCAAAATTTTGGGGTGCCAAATTTATTTTGCGGTGCAACAAATCTTTATGCCGCCCTCACGACGAATTTCGCGGAATGCGGCGTCACGCGCATTGTTTATCTCCATAGCAGCGAGCTATAATTAGAATAATGAAGCTATAGGGCGACGCTATAAGAACGCCGGGCTACTGGGAGTGGAAACAGAATGGCTGCCGTGACGCTGTCTCATTACGGCTCAGCACAAGCCATGACCCATTCGGGCGATCTGTCCGGTCGCGCCGCTGTATTCCAAATTCGCAATTCCAATTCATCGATGCGCTCATCGTCGCCGCGCGAGGCTTGCTCGCCGCGGCGTTTCACTTTTTCGCATGCGGAGGACTGACAATGCGCAAAGCTAACGAAGAATCAGTCGGGCTCGATCGCCGTCGTCTGCTGAAAGGCGCGGGCCTTGCCATCGGCGCGGCGGGAGCGAGTTCCGCGGCCGCCGTCAGCGGCGTGAGCGCCGCGACCGAAGAGGCCAAGCCGCAGCACAAGGGCTATCGCGAGACCGAAGAAGTAAAAACCTACTACCGCCTCGCGCGCTTCTAACGCCACCGATTAATTCCGCCGCCCGGCGCGACGCACCGGGACGTGACGATCCGAATTCAGGAGGAAGCCATGCTCAGAAAGAAATCCGACGGCGCCGCAAGGGCCACTCGTCTGCAGCAAGCACTATCGCCGGTTGCTAACGGGGCGTTCGACCGCCGCGCTTTCCTGGTGCGCTCAGGCCTGCTCACCGGTGGTGTGGCATTGGCGAGCGTCATGCCGGGCAGCGTGCGCAAGGCCGACGCGGCCGTTGCGGGACCGCTGACCGCCGGCGCCACGCGCGTCAAATCGGTCTGCACGCATTGTTCGGTCGGATGCACGGTCATCGCCGAAGTGAAGAACGGCATCTGGGTCGGCCAAGAACCAGGCTGGGACAGCCCGTTCAACATGGGATCGCACTGCGCCAAGGGCGCTTCGGTGCGCGAGCATGCTCACAACGAGCGCCGTCTCAAATATCCGCTCAAGCTCGTGAACGGCCAGTGGACCCGCATCAAGTGGGACCAGGCGATCAACGAGATCGGCGACAAGATGCTCGAGATCCGCAAAGCCTCGGGCCCCGATTCGGTCTATTGGCTCGGCTCCGCCAAATTCAGCAACGAGCAGTCCTACCTGTTCCGCAAGATGTACGCGATGTGGGGGTCCAATAACGGCGACCACCAGGCGCGCATCTGCCATTCCACCACGGTCGCGGGCGTCGCGAATACCTGGGGCTATGGCGCGATGACCAATTCCTACAACGACATGCACAAATCGAAGCTGATGATTCTGTTCGGCTCGAACCCGGCCGAGGCGCATCCGGTCGCCGTGCAGCACATCCTGAAAGCGAAAGAGAACAACAAGTCGAAGTTGATCGTCTGCGATCCGCGCTTCACCCGCACCGCCGCGCATGCCGACGAATTTGTGCGCATGCGTCCGGGCACCGACGTCGCGCTGGTCTGGGGCATCCTCTACCACATCTTCAAAAATGGCTGGGAGGACAAGGAATACATCAAGCAGCGCGTCTACGGCTTGGACGATACGCGCAAGGAAGTCATGAAGTGGACGCCGGAAGAGACCGAGCGCGTCACCGGCGTGCCGGGCGCGCAGCTCGAACGCGTCGCCAAAATGATGGCCGAGAACAAGCCCGGCACCCTGGTCTGGTGCATGGGCGGCACGCAGCACACCAACGGCAACAACAACACCCGCGCCTATTGCGTCGCTGCAATTGGCGCTCGGCAATATCGGCGTGCAGGGCGGCGGCGCCAACATCTTCCGCGGCCATGACAACGTGCAGGGCGCCACCGACGTGTGCCTGCTCGCCGACAGTCTGCCCGGCTATTACGGCCTGGCCGCCGGCTCGTGGAAGCACTGGGCGCGCGTCTGGGACCTCGATTACGAATGGATCAAGGGCCGCTTCGCCAGCCAGAAGCTGATGGAGAGCAAAGGCATCCCGGTGTCGCGCTGGATCGACGGCGTGCTCGAGAAGAAGGCCAACATGGACCAGCCGGACAACATCCGCGCCATGGTCTACTGGGGCCATGCGGTCAATTCGCAGACCCGTCTGCCCGAGATGAAGAAGGCGATGGAGAAACTCGACCTGATGGTCGTGGTCGATCCGGTGCCGACTTTCGCCTCGATCATTCCCGACCGCAAAGACGGCATCTACGTGCTGCCGGCCACCACGCAGTTCGAAACCTCCGGCTCGGTCACCGCGTCGAACCGTTCGCTGCAATGGCGCGAGAAGGTCTTTGCTCCGTGGTTCGAGGCCAAAGTCGACCACGAGATCATGTATCTGTTCGCCAAAAAGCTCGGCTTCGAGAAGGAGATGTTCAAACACATCGAGGTCAAGAACACCGAGCCGGTGATCGAAGACATCACGCGCGAATGGAACCGCGGCTCATGGACCATCGGCTATACCGGCCAGTCGCCGGAGCGGCTGAAGCTGCACATGGCCAACCAGCACACCTTCGATCCGACCACGCTGCTGGCCAGTGACGGCCCGGCGAAGGGCGAATATTACGGCCTGCCATGGCCGTGTTGGGGCACGCCGGAGATGAAGCATCCCGGCACGCCGGTCCTTTACGACACGTCCAAGTCGGTGGCCGAAGGCGGTCTGACCTTCCGCGCCCGCTTCGGCGTCGCGCACAACGGGACGAACATCCTGGCCGAGGGGTCCTATTCGAAGGACTCGGAGATCAAGGACGGCTATCCCGAATTCACCATGGCCATGCTCAAGAAGCTTGGCTGGGACAAGGACCTCACCGCCGACGAGCTTGCGGCGATCGAGAAAGTGGCGGGTGCCAAGAAACCTGATGCGACGGCGGACGCCGCAGCCACGGCCGACTACGACAAGAAGATCGGCGGCGTGAACTGGAAGATCGACCTCTCAGGCGGCATCCAGCGCGTCGCGATCAAGCATGGCTGCGCGCCGTTCGGTAACGCCAAGGCCCGCACCATCGTGTGGGAATTCCCGGATCCGACGCCGCTGCATCGCGAGCCGCTTTACACGGCGCGCCGCGATCTGCTGCCGAAATATCAGACCTATACCGATCGTAAGGCTTGGCGCCTTCCGACGCTCTATGCCTCGATCCAGAAGGTCGATCATTCCAAGGAGTTCCCGACCATCCTCACGTCCGGCCGTCTGGTCGAATACGAGGGCGGCGGCGACGAATCCCGCTCCAACAAGTGGCTCGCCGAACTGCAGCAAGACATGTTCTGCGAGGTCAATCCGAAAGACGCCAGCAAGATCGGCGTCAAGGACGGCGGCAAAGTCTGGGTGCACTCACCGGAAGGCGGCAAGGTGCTGGTGAACGCGCTGGTCACCCCGCGCGTTGCGGCCGGCGTCGCCTTCATGCCGTTCCACTTCGGCGGCTTCTGGCAGGGCAAGGACCTGCGGTCGAAATATCCGACCGGCAGCGATCCCTATGTCTTGGGCGAAGCTTCAAACATGTGCGGGACCTATGGCTATGACTCGGTCACGCAGATGCAGGAAACCAAAGTCACCCTGTGCCGCATCGAGGCGGCGTAAGGCGCCAATAAAGGAGAAATAACATGGCACGCATGAAATTCCTTTGTGACGCCGACCGTTGCATCGAATGCAATGCTTGCGTCACGGCCTGCAAAAACGAAAACGCGGTGCCATGGGGCATCAATCGTCGGCGCGTCGTCACGTTGAAAGACGGCGAGCCGGGCGAGAAATCGGTCTCCATGGCCTGCATGCACTGCACCGACGCGCCTTGCGCTGCGGTATGTCCGGTGGATGCGTTCTACACGACCGCCGACGCGGTGGTGCTTGCACTCCAAGGACATCTGCATCGGCTGCGGCTATTGCTTCTACGCCTGCCCGTTCGGCGCGCCGCAATATCCCAAAGTCGGCAACTTCGGCTCGCGCGGCAAGATGGACAAGTGCACCTTCTGCGCCGGCGGACCGGAAGCCGACGGCAGCAAGGAAGAGTACGAGAAATACGGCGCCAATCGTCTGGCCGAAGGCAAGCTGCCGCTGTGCGCCGAGATGTGCTCGACCAAGTCGCTGCTGGCCGGTGACAGCGACGTCATCGCCAAGATCTACAAGGAGCGGGTGGCCAAGCGCGGCTACGGCTCCGGCGCCTGGGGCTGGCAGACGGCCTATCGGGAATCGATCGCAACCTGATCCTGATCGGCGGTGCGTGCCTTAAAGGTGCGCGCCGCCGGTTTTGCCACTCAAAAAGACTTGGAAATCATGGGAGGAATGGCATGGCGAAAATTTTTGCGCATTTGCGCTTGATCGCCGGCGCGCTGGCCCTTGCAGTCGTGTTCGCGATGGCGACGCCTGCACCGGTTTCGGCGCAAAGCGGGCCACCGGCCGCGACCAGCGAACAACAGCTCTTGAACCAGCTTCGTGGTGGCGCGATCTCGGGCCAAGTAAGTATTCCCGATAAGAAAGCCGGCAACCTCATTCACCCGGCCGGGCCGCGAATGGCGCGAATTCCGCACCGTCACGCTGAAGTGGATCGGCGGCATCGCCATCCTCGGCATGCTGGCGCTGCTCATCATCTTCTATCTGTGGCGCGGCACCATGCGCATCGAAGGCCGGCCGTTCCGGGCGTCACGATCGTGCGCTTCAACGCGTTCGAGCGCTTCGTGCATTGGCTCACGGCCACCTCGTTCGTCATTCTCGGCCTCACCGGCCTCAATATCAGCTTCGGCCGCAGCCTGCTGTTGCCGTTGATGTCGCCGCAGGCGTTCAGCGACTGGTCGGAATGGGCGAAATACGTGCACAATTTTCTCAGCTTCGCCTTCACCATCGGCGTGGTGCTGATGTTCCTGATGTGGATCGGGCACAACTTCCCGACCGCGGCCGACGTGCGAATGGCTCAAGGCCGGCGGCGGCATGGGCAAAGGCCGACGCCACATGCGCCCGCGCACAAGTTCAACGCCGGCCAGAAGCTGCTCTATTGGCTCATCGTGCTCGGCGGCGCGGCCATGATCATCTGCGGCTTCATGCTGATGTTCCCGTTCTATTACGGGCTCAACGTCGGCGACATGGAGCTGTCCGAGGTGTTCCACGGCGTGGTCGGCGTGCTGTTCATCTCGCTGATCATCGCGCACATCTATCTCGGCACGCTCGGGATGGAAGGCGCCTTCGAGTCGATGAGCCGACGGCACGGTCGATCTCAACTGGGCCAAGGAGCACCACAATCTTTGGTCGAGGGAGAAATGCAGGGGAGCGGCGCCATCGGGCCGCATGCGGCCGGCCGAATAGCCGGCATCCTCAATCGCCAATAAAAAAACGCCCGGCTTCACCGCCGGGCGTTTTGCTTTTTATTGAACCGGGGCGCCGCGCGCCGAAGCTCCGGCCTGCCGCGCAACCCACGTAACAGCGATCCGGATTTTGCTATAATCTTTCTCGGTCATGAACCTATCAGCCTGGATCATGGCGGCGCGTGTGCGCACGCTCAGCCTTTCGGCGACCCCTGTTGCGGTCGGCGCGTCGCTCGCTTGGGCTGTGCGAGCTGAGTTGCGTTGGCCGGTTGTCGCGGCGGCGCTGATCGGCAGTGCGTTCATTCAAGTCGGCACCAACTTACATAACGATGCAGCCGATTCCGAACGCGGCGGCGACGGCCCAGATCGCGTCGGACCGGCGCGCGTCACCGCATCCGGTCTGCTCGCCGCGTCCACGGTCAAACGCGGCGCGCTGGCCTGCTTCGCCATAGCAGCGCTGATGGGGTCATATCTGGTCGTGATCGGCGGCTGGCCGATCTTCTTGCTCGGTGTTCTGTCGATACTATCGGGTTGGGCCTATACCGGCGGCCCCTGGCCGATCGCCTACACGCCGCTCGGTGAAATGTTCGTGGTGGCATTCTTTGGAATAGGCGCGGTATGCGGCACCTATTGGCTTTGCACCGGCGCTCTTACCGCGGCGGCAGTTGAGGCCGGCTTGGCGGTTGGTTTGTTGGCCGGCGCGGTCTTGCTGGTAAATAATTACCGTGATGTCGAAGCCGACACCCGCGTTGGGCGGCGGACGCTGGCGATTGTGGCCGGTCCCAGCATAGCCATTTGGATCTATGCAGGGCTGATGCTGTTTCCCTTTGCGCTCCTCCTGCCGATTGGGCAGGCGCTGCCGCGCGGCCATGTTTGGCCGGCATTTATCGCATTGCCGCTGGCCGCAATGTTGATTTACCGCTTCGTTCATGAGCCGCGCGGCCGCGGCTTCAACCGAATCCTGGTACGAACCGTGCTCACCCAAGTCCTGTTCAGCGTGCTGCTCACGCTCGGACTGATTTTGTGACGCGCGAGAATCGCACTGGCGGCGCGATCGGCTTTTGCGATATATTTGCATCATGGCAATTCGCACAGGCGTCTACATCGTCCCGACCCACCGCTGGTACATTGAGCGGACTGTCTGGCTGATTGCCGGCGTGGTTTTGCTAACCAGCACGGCGCTGGCTTTGGCTGTAAACCCGTTGTGGATTTTGGGCGTGACCGCGACCGGCTTAGTGTCGATCAATGTCGCGCTCACCGGATTTTGCCCGGTGGGCAATGTGCTGCGCCTGTTCGGGTTCAAGCCGATGCTCGGATCGGCCACGCCGACGCGGTGGAATCTCTATTTTCTGCAAACCGACCGCTGGTATCTCGAGCGGCGTATCTATGTCACGGTTGGCGTCAATATTACGCTCGGGTCCATATTGTTTCTGGCCTACAGCCCATGGTGGGGCCTGTTCACCGGCTTCGTCGGCAGCGCAATGATTTGGTTTGCCGCGACCGGCTACTGCATTTTGGCCAATATCCTTTTCTGGATCGGCGCCGAGCCGCGCCTCAATCCGGAAACGATGCCGTCGGGCCGCTGCGCCCACTGCGCGATGTCGCCGGTGTGTGTCAGCGATCCGCGCGCCCATCCCGTCTAAGCCTTTCGGTCGCGCCGTGAAATCACCCGGCTTCACAGCCGGGCGTTTTGCTATAAGGGGGCCATGCGCATCATCGGTCTCGCCGGCTGGAGCGGGTCGGGCAAAACCACCCTGATCAAGAAGCTCATTCCGTGCCTGCTGGCGCGCGGCTTGAAGGTATCCACCCTCAAGCACGCCCATCACGGCTTCGATCTCGACCAGCCCGGCAAGGACTCCTTCTTCCACCGCGCCGCCGGCGCCACCGAGGTGATCATCTCCTCGGCCAAGCGCTGGGCCATCCTGCACGAGCTGCGCGAGGAGCCGGAGTGGGACCTGCCCGCCTTGACCGCCAAGATGTCGCCGGTCGACCTGGTGCTGGTGGAAGGCTTCAAGCGCGACGCCTTTCCCAAGCTCGAAATCCACCGCGCCGCCAACGGCAAGCCGCTGATCCATCCGGACGACCCGCACATCGTCGCGGTCGCCGCCGACAGCGCGCTGCCGGCGGCCAAAGTGCCGGTGGTCGATCTCAACGACATTGAGGCGATCGCCGATCTGTTGCTCAAGCATGCGGTGCCAATTTAATGGCGCAACTCACCGACGACTGTTTCGCCTTTTCCGGCCCGCTGATGCCGCTCGACGAGATGGAGCGGCTGATCGGCGAGCGCGTCGCGCCGGTAGCCGAGACCGAACGGGTAAAGCTCAACGGCGCGCGCTGCCGCGTCATCGCCGCCGACATCAAGGCGCCGGTCGATTTGCCGCCGTTCGATAATTCGGCGGTGGACGGATACGCGGTGCGCCACGCCGATCTCAAACCCAATGCCGATACCAGGCTTCCTATCGGCGGCCGGCTGACCGCCGGCGCGCGCGCCGACATGGCGCTGAAAACCGGCGAAGCCATCCGGATTTTCACCGGCGCGGCGATGCCCAAGGGCGCCGACACGGTCTTCATGCAGGAAGACGTGACGGTGGATGGCGATGCCGTCACCGTGCCGAAAGGCCTGAAGCTTGGCTCCAACCGCAGACTTGCCGGCGAAGACGTGCCCGCGGGCCAGGTCGTGCTGCCGGCCGGCACGGTGCTGGAGGCGCAACACATCGCGCTTGCCGCAGCGCTCGGCATCACCGAACTCGACGTACGCCGCCGTCTCAAAGTGGCGATCTTCTCCACCGGCGACGAGGTGGTGGAGCCCGGATCGCAGCGCGGCGGCACCGCGATCTACGATGCCAACCGTTATCTGCTGAACGAATTGCTGGAGCGGCTCGGCGTCACGGTGACCGATCTGGGAATTTTGCGCGACCAGCCGAGCGAGCTGATGCGCGCGCTTGCAGGCGGCCGCCGCCGATCACGATCTCATCGTCACGTCCGGCGGCGTCTCGACCGGCGAAGCCGACTATGTGCGCAACGCGGTCGAGCGCATCGGCAATCTGGTGTTCTGGCGTGTCGCCATCAAGCCGGGCCGGCCGGTGGCCATGGGCGTGATCCCGGGCGCGTCAGGCCACAGCGCAGCCTTCGTCGGCTTGCCGGGCAATCCGGTAGCGGTGTTCGTGACGTTCGTGCGGGTGGTGAAGCCGCTGCTGCGGCGGCTCTCCGGCGCCAAGCCGCAACGCTTGGTGGCGCTGCCGGTGCGCGCGGCGTTCGCCTATAAGAAAAAGAAAGACCGCCGCGAATATGTGCGCGTGGCGCTGCGCCGCGCTCCCGACGGCGAGATTGAAGCGGTCAAGCATCCGCAGGACGGCGCCGGCATCCTGACGTCGCTGACCGAAACCGACGGGCTGCTGGAGTTTCCCGAAGACGTGACGTCGATCGAGCCGGGCGCCCGCGTCGGCTTCCTCTCCTACGCGGCGCTCATCGGCTGAGCAGGCTGAGCGTCAGCCCAGCCGCACGTTGGACGTGGTGAAGGCCCTGGCCGCTGTGTCCGGCACAGCGTTGAGCACGAACCCGCCGACGACCGCGATGATGATGGCCGCCGCACAGGCGATGATGAATGTTTTCATGTTGTTAGCTCCTCTCCCAGACTTATAGCTTGCAACTATAGCAGATATGGGCGCCAAGCGAGCCGCTTCAAGCTGCGATATTCCGCCGCCGGAACAATGCCTCAACTATGTTGCAACGCAATGCGCGTGGCGCGCGCCGCGTCTTCGGGCGTATTGACGTTGAGGAATGGGTCCACCGGCTCCGCCGGCCAGTCGGCGATGGCGACGCCGTGGCGCGCGGTCCAGATCTCGATCTTGCGCAAGTCCTCGTCCACCAGCGCCTTGCGCAAATCGGCGCGCAGCGCCAGCGGCCACAGGCCCACCACCGGGTGGCGCCATTCGCCCGAGCGCGCGCAGGCCAGCGGCACGCCGGCGCCCATCTTGCGGCGGGCGATGTGCAGCTTTTCCACCAGGTCGTCGGGCAAAAACGGGCAATCGCCCGGCACGCTCATGATCCATTCCACGCCATTGTTCTGCGCCGCCAGCCAATCGAGCCCGGCCAGGATGCCGGCGAGCGGACCGGGGTGATCGGGCACATTGTCGGGCACGACAGTGAGGCCGGTATCGGCAAAGCGCGCCGGATCGCCATTGGCGTTGATGATGATGCCGACGCATTGGCCCGACAGCGTAGCCAGCACGCGATCGAGGATGGAGACGCCGCCGATCTCGATGCGCGCCTTGTCGCCGCCGCCCATGCGGCGCGCCAGACCGCCGGCAAGAACGAGACCGAGCGTGGGGGGAACGGGAATATCAGCCATCACTCATCATGCACGGCGGCTTTGCGCCGGTGCTTCGAACTTTCTTCTTCCACAAAAGCAAGGTCCTGGTCGAACACGATGCGGCTTTCGCCGGCGAGCGCGACGAAACGTTTTCCGCGCGCGCGTCCGATCAATGTGAGATTGGCCTTGCGCGCTAATTCGACACCCCAGGCGGTGAAGCCCGAGCGCGAAATGAGAATCGGAATGCCCATGCGCACGCACTTGATCACCATTTCCGAGGTGAGCCGCCCGGTGGTGTAGAAAATCTTGTCGGCCGGTTTAACTTTTTCCTTGAACATCCAGCCGGCGATCTTGTCGACCGCGTTGTGGCGGCCGACGTCTTCCATATAGACCAGCGGCTGATCCTCGCGCGCCAGCACGCAGCCGTGGATGGCGCCGGCTTCGAGATAAAGCGACGGCGTGGTGTTGATCTTGTTGGTCAGCGCATAAAGCCACGACGTGCGCAATTTCGCTTTCGGCAGCGAGACGTTCTCCAGCGCTTCCATCAGGTCGCCGAACACGGTGCCTTGCGCGCAGCCGGAGGTCTGCACTTTCTTCTTGAGCTTCTTCTCGTAATTGGTCTTGCGCTTGGTGCGCACGACGACAACGCTGAGTTCCTCGTCGTAGTCCACGCCGGTGACCACGTCGTCGGGCAGCAGCATGTGCTGGTTGAGCAGATAGCCGATGGCCAGATATTCCGGATAGTCGCCGATGGTCATGGCGGTGACGATTTCCTGGGAATTGAGGAAGATCGTCATCGCGCGCTCGACCGTCACCGAGGTCTCGATCGCGGCCCCGGTCTGGTCGATGCCGGTGACGCGTTCGGTCAGCCTCGGGTCGGCCGGATTGGGCCGGATGATGTAGCTGTCGGTCTTCTTGTCCATGATGCGATTATAGCAGACTAGCCTTTTTCTAGCTGCCCACTCGAGTGGGCATTTTCACCCCATCATATAAGGCGAAATCGCGTGCCTGCAGTTCCCTGCGGCGCGCCTGTATCCTAAGATAGATGGCAACGACAACGGGCCGTTCCAAGGCTCGCCAGTAATGCCTCCGGGGAGACGCCGTCCATGTTTCGCGCCACCAAAGACATCATTCTGCCGACCACCATCACCGGCTCGCTGCCGCGGCCAAGCTGGTACACCGAAAATCTCGGCACCCGGCATTTCCTCGAGGCGATGGTCTCGCGGCGCTTCCGCGAGCAATACGAGGACGCGCTGACCTGTTATCTGCGCGACCAGGAACTTGCCGGTCTCGACATCGTCACCGACGGCGACTGCCGCTTCGACGACGACGTCGGCGGCCAGAGCTGGACCGCCTATCCGCCGAACCACATGACCGGCCTCGATATCGCGCATCCGGTGCCGACGCCGGCCGGGCGTGGCGGCATCTGGTTTCCGCGCGGCCACATCCTGCACGACTATCTGGAATCGCGCGTCATGCCGGTGATCACCGGACCGATCGGGCGCGGCAACCTGCAATACACCGCGATGTGGAAAGCGGCGCAGCGCTTCACCGAAAAGCCGGTGAAGTTCGGCGGCGTCTCGGCGGAGATCGTCGCCTTCGCGCTGCAGGACAAATATTACAAGAGCATTCCAGAGCGGATTTTCGCCATCGCCGACGCCTTCAACGCGGAATATCACGAACTGGCCGACGCCGGCTGCCCGGTGATCCAGATCGAGGAGCCGCAGCTTCACTTGATCGCGATACGCAAGATCCAAGACAAGGTCATCAATCAGGAATTGATGATGGAAGTATTCAATCGCACCGTCAAAGGCCTGCGCGCGAAGACCGAAGTGTGGGCGCATTCCTGCTGGGGCAATCCTTCGCAGCAGCGCATGTTCGCCGATGTGCAGAGCTACAAGGCGGCGCTTGAGAACTACAACAAGATCGATGCCGACGTCGTCACTTTCGAGATGTCGTCGTCCGGCGGCATCGACCTCGAGGCCATCGGCAAGATTGTCACCGACAAGAAGATTTCCATCGGCGTCATCGATCACCACACGCTCCAGGTCGAGCAGCCGGAGCAAGTGGCGGCGCAGATTCGCGCGGCGCTCAAGCACATTCCGGCCGAGCGGCTGATGGTGTCCACCGACTGCGGCATGGGGCGCGAGGGCATGAGCCGGCGCCACGCGTTCTACAAGGCGGTCGCGATCGTGCTCGGCACCAATATCGTGCGCAAGGAATTGGGCCTGCCGGAGGCCAAATGCCTCGCCGCCGACGAGCGTTATTCGCTGGTGGTGCAGGCCAAGTAATTAGCCAGGCAAAAACGCCACCGCGCCGGTTCGCGGATCGGTCAGCCGTTCAACCGGCGCGCCGTAAAGCGCTTCGAGCTGTTTTTGTTCGAGCACGTTTTTGACCGGTCCCTCGGCGATGCGCGTACCTTCGCGCAACAAAAAAGCGCGGTCGGCGGCGCGCAGCGCGTGATTGGGATCGTGCGTGGTGAACAGCACGCCGTGGCCGGATTCGGCGAGCGCACGAATCTCGTTCATCACTTTGCCCTGATTGCCGAAATCGAGGCTGGCAGTCGGCTCATCGAGCACGATGAATTGCGGTTCCTGCGCCAGCGCGCGGGCGAGCAGCACCAGTTGCCGCTCGCCGCCGGAAATCTCGGTGTAAGGCCGCTCTGCCAGCCGCGCGATGCCGAAGCGATCGAGCGCAGCGGCCGCCACGTCGCGGTCATGCGCGCTCGGCCGGCTGAACAGATTGCCGTGCGCGGTGCGGCCCATCAGCACCACCGCCTCGACCGTGAAAGCGAAAGTGCCGACATGCACCTGCGGCACATAGGCCAGAATGCGCGCGCGGTCGCGGATCGAATAGAAACTGAGCGCGCGTTCGCCCAGCCGCACCTCGCCGGCCTTGGCCTTGAGCAGGCCGAGCAGCGTTTTCAGCAGCGTGGTCTTGCCGCCGCCGTTCGGCCCCAGCAGCGCCAGCACCTCTCCCGTTTTGAGCGCGACATCGAGCCCGCGCCCGACCGTGTGGTCGGTGTAGCCGATGGTGAGATCGTGACCGGAGAGGATCATGACCAAATCTTTCTTACGACCATGTTTTCTGCACGCTCGCCAAAAGCCAAATGAAAAACGGCGTGCCCACCACCGCGGTCAGAATGCCGAGCGGGATTTCAACTTCCGCCGCGGTGCGCGCCAGCGTGTCGATCAGCAACAGATAGCCGCCGCCGAGAATGGCCGCCGCCGGCAATAGCCGCGCGAAATCCGGTCCCACCAGCGAACGCGCCAGATGCGGCACCACGAGGCCGACCCAGCCGATGATGCCGGCGGTGGCGACGCTCGCCGACGTCACCAACGTCGCCGCCGCGACAATCACGATGCGTAAAGGTCCGGTGGCCAAGCCGAGCGCGCGCGCTTCTTCCTCGGGCAGCGACATGGCGTTCATGCGCCAGCGCAGCGCCATCAGCACGATGGCGCCGACCGCGACCGGCCCGAACAGCGGAATGAGATCGGAGACGGTGGTGGCCGATAAGCTGCCGAGCAGCCAGAACGTCATGGCCGGAAGCTGGTTGTAGGGATCGGCGAGATATTTGACGAGGCCAACGCCGGCGCCGAGCAGCGAGCCGACCACCACGCCGGTGAGCACCAGCACCAAAATCGGATCGCGCGAGCGCACCATCGAGCCGATCACGTAGACGGCGGCGACCGCGAACAGCCCGCCGATAAAAGCGAATAACTGAATGACGAAAATGCCGAGCGAAAAATAAATGCCGAGCACGGCGCCGAGCGCAGCGCCCGACGAAGCGCCGAGAATATCGGGCGACACCAGCGGATTGCGGAACAGGCCCTGGAAGGCGGTGCCGGCCACGGCCAGCGCCGAGCCGACCATGACGGCGGCGAGCACGCGCGGGCCCGCGCACTTGCAAGATCACGCTCTCGACCGCCGCGTTCACGTGCGCCTGGCCGCCGGTCGCTTTCGCAAACAACACGTGCGACGAGATCGCCGAGCGAAATCGGATAGCGGCCGACGGTGAATGCGAACAACAGCCCGGCGATCAGCACACCGACCGCGATTGCAAAGCCGGGCAAAGCGGAGCGCGACAACTAGCCTCTCCCCGCCAGCACATGATCGATCTGCGCCGCGGTCGGCGTCACGTGATAGAATTTCGTATAGAAGTCGCGCGTCAGCTCGCGCAGGTCTTCCTTGAACAGATCGGGATAAAGAATTTTTCCGAGCCACCACAGGCCGATCAGCCGGTTTACGCTGGGCGGGAAATCAACCCAGCCGAACGGCATTTTCGGCGACAGATGCACGCGCTTATTTTTGACCGCGGCGATCGAGGCCCAGGCCGGATCGTGCAACACATTGGCCGCGAAATCCTGATCGATGGTGACGATCACTTCCGGGTCCCACAACAACACCTGCTCGATCGACACATTGGCAAGCCCGCCTTGGTTGCCGGCGGCGACGTTCGCCGCCATCAGCTCGATGGTCTCGACGTTGATCGAGCCGCCGAGGCCGGTCACGAGACCGCGCGGGCCGCGCGCATAATAGACGCGCGGCCGCTTTTCCCGCTCTACATGGGCGATGCGGTTGGTGATGACGCCCATCGTCATGATGCAATAGTCTTCGAAGTCGAGCCCTTCGCGCTCGCGTCCGATCAGCAGGCCGAGTTTCTTGTAGCTGGTGGACAGCGAGAGAAAGCGGCCGTCCAGCAGCGCATAGGGAATGCCGGTCTGCTCCTGCGTGCGGTTGGCAAGCGAGACGAAAGTCTCGCGCGTCGAGCCCATGTCGAGGATGAGGTCGGGCTCGAGCGCGATCACCAGCTCCAGATTGGCGGTGTTGCCGCGGCCGGTGAGGCGGCCGACTTCGGGACGCGCGCAGATGTCGGGCAGCATATAGGCGCATTCTTCCGGCCGGTTGGCGCGCGGCCAGCCCAGCAGCAGATCGGGCGCCAGCGTGTAGAGCAGGATGGCGGCCGGCGGACCGGCGGGAAACACGCGCCGCACTTTGGCCGGCACCGTAATGCTGCGCCCGCCATCATCGATGACGGTTTCCGCGCGCGCGCTGCTTGGCGTCAGCAGCGCGGCGGAAGCGGTGGCGAGCAATGTGCGGCGGGTAACGGGCATGGCAACTTATACTTCATTCTTGCAACGCCCGCGCGCCCGCACGCATCAGGCGTTCGGATTGTCGGCATCCGGGAAGAACAGCTCCTGCCCGTTGACCTTGTAGCCGGCGATATCCTTCTGGCCCTGCGGCGAGACCAGATAGTCGATGAACGCCTGGCCGAGGTCTTTTTTCACGCTCGGACATTTTGCCGGGTTCACCAGTATGACGCCGTACTGGTTAAACAGCCGCTTGTCGCCTTCGACCTCGATGACCAGGTTCTGCTTGTTCTTGAAGTGGATCCAGGTGGCGCGGTCGGTCAGCGTATAGCCGTTGCCGGCCGCCGCGGTGTTGAGCGTCGCGCCCATGCCCTGGCCGAGCGACTTGTACCAAGGGCCTTTGTCTTTCTCGATGTCGATACCGACCGCCTTCCACAGGCGCAGCTCGGCGCTGTGCGTACCGGAGCGGTCGCCGCGCGAGAAGAAGGTCGCGCCCTTGGCCTTGATCGTCTTCAGCGCGTCGGCGACGTCCTTCTTGCCCTTGATGCCGGCGGGATCGCTGCTCGGACCGACGATGACGAAATCGTTGTACATCACCGGGAAGCGCTTCACGCCGTGGCCCTCGGCGAGGAATTTTTCTTCCTGCGCCTTGGCGTGCACGAACACCACGTCGGCGTCGCAGCGCGCGCCGGTGTCGAGCGCCTTGCCGGTGCCCTGCGCGACCACCTTCACGGTAATGCCGGATTTCTTCGTGAAGATCGGCAGCAGATATTCGAACAGGCCGGAATCCTGCGTCGACGTGGTCGAAGACACGACGATCGACTTGTCTTGCGCGTTCGCCGCCGGCGCTGCGAAAACAGCGGCGCCGAGCGCTACGGCGGCAATGAGTAAGCGGTGATTGAACATTTTAATCCTCCTTCTGTGGTTTCTTGTCAGACCAGCAATTCGCCGGCGATGAATTTGCGGGCTTCTTCGCTGCGCGGTGCGGCGAAGAATTCCGTTGCCGGGCGGTTTTCGATCAAACGGCCGCGATGCAGCAGCACGATCTCACCGGCCAGCCGCTTGGCCTGGCCGATGTCATGGGTGGACATCACCACCTTGACGCCGCGCGCGGTGACGCTGCGCACGATGTCCTCGATCGCCTTGGTGGCGGCGGGATCGAGGCTGGCGGTCGGCTCGTCGAGAAACAAAATCGCGGGATCGCGCGCCAATGCGCGCGCCAGCGCCAAGCGTTGCTGTTCGCCGCCGGACAGCCGCCGCGCCGGCCGACCGTCGAGACCTTTTAGTCCGACATCGGCGAGCAGTTCGGCGGTGCGCGCCGCGCGCGCGTCACGTGGCATGCCGGCCTTGGCCAGCGCATAACGCACATTGCCGGCGGCGCTAGCGCCGGAGCATGGCCGGGCGCTGAAACATGATGGCGCGCCGCGTCGGCGGCGACGCCTCGCGTCCGCCCCAGGTGATGAAGCCGTGCGAAACGGGGATAAGTCCCATGGCGGCGCGCAACAGCGTGGTCTTGCCCGAGCCGTTCGGTCCGATCAGAACGGTCGGTGGACCGCTGCCGAGCGTCAGCGTGACGCGATCGAGGATCGTCACCTCGCCGGCGACGATCGGTCACGTCTACGAGCATTAACGGGAGGTCTATTGCGGGCGGGCGCATGGTCACCCCGCGTAGCGTTCGCCGGCGCGGCGCGCGCCCCAGGCCAAAGCGTTGATCAGGACGACGATCGTGATGAGCACCATGCCGAGGCCGATGGCGAGCGGCAGGTCGCCTTTCGACGTTTCAAGCGCGATCGCCGTGGTCATGGTGCGGGTGAAGCCGTCGATATTGCCGCCGACGATGAGGATGGCGCCGACTTCCGCCGCAGCCCTGCCGAAACCGGCGAGCAGCGCCGTCACCAGCGAAAAGCGCGCGTCCCAGATCAGCGTCGCGACGCGCCCAAGCGGGCCGACATTCATGGCGGCGAGTTCGTCGCGGTATTCGACCCACAGGTCCTCGACGGTTTGCCGCGTCAGCGCCGCGATGATCGGCGCCACCAGCACGGTCTGCGCGATGATCATGGCTTGCGGCGTGAACAGGATTCCCCACGACCCGAGCGGGCCCGAGCGCGATAGCGCCAGATAAACCGCCAGCCCCACCACCACCGGCGGCAGCCCCATCATGGCGTTGAGCACGACGATGCTGACCTCGCGGCCGGCAAAGCGGGTCAGCGCCAGGAAGGCGCCGACCGGCACGCCGATCAGCGCCGCCAACAGCACGGCGCTCAGGCTTACGAGGAGCGAGAGTTCGACGATGGCGAACAGCGCCGGATCGCCGGAAAGCACCAATTGAAGCGCGGACTGATCACCCGTCATTGCGACACCAAAATCCCGGCCGTGCGCGGCTATCGCCCTGAAAATCCAACGCGATTAGGCTTGGTCGGCATCCTGCGCAGTAAATTACGTAATGGTCAATGTGCGTAAATACTGCATATATACGCAAGTCATTGCGCATACTTGCGGCTGTTTTCGGCGCGTGGCGGGCGGGTTGTCTGGCGTTCGACCGCGGCTATAGTGCCGCCGCCGCTGGCTTTCCGCAGCGCGGCAAGCCGGCAGGGCGCGGCAAAAAATCGGGCGCGTTGCCTGGGTTGATGTAAAGAAGGCGCGCGCCGGTTCGAGATCTCATCTGGAGGGGTGGCCGAGTGGCTGAAGGCGCAAAAGCGCGCCCCGCGCGCGTCTTCATGTAACAAAAGCGCGCCTCGCGCGCGTCTTCATGTAAAAGGGCGTGCGCCGATGACGAGTTTGGAGGGGTGGCCGAGTGGCTGAAGGCGCACGCTTGGAAAGCGTGTTTACGGGAAACCGTAACGTGGGTTCGAATCCCACTCCCTCCGCCACCCGCCTTCGCTAAAGCTTCGGCGGGCTAGGCCTTCGTAAGCGGGTGCCCGTCGCAGCCCGGAGGGCGAAGACGGGCGTTGGACAATCAAGCCACATTCCGCACCGCGATCGCCACGCGGTGGCGGCGCACGCGGTCTTCGTCCACATCGACACCCAAGCCCGGACGCTCGAGCGCGTCGGCATGGCCGCGCGCGGTCGGGATGGGTTGCGCCGTCACGTCCTCGGCCAGCGCGGTGTGAGTGAGTGTGAGCGCCCAGGCGATATTGGGAATGACCGCCGCCAGGTGCAGCGCGGCAGCGCAAGCCACGCTCGATTCACCGGTCTTGCAGGAAATATTCACGTTCATGCCGAGCCGGTCGCATAGCTGTGCCGCCTCGACCACCGCGCCGATGCCGCCGAGCTTGATTGCTTTCAGGCTGACGCCGCGCGCGGCTTTTTGCTCATGATGGCGGCGGATGTCGTCGAGCGAATGGATGCCTTCGTCGGCGCCGATGGCGATCTCGCCCGCTGCTGTCTGCACCGCCGCCATGCCGGCAAGATCATGCGCTTCGACCGGCTGCTCGAAAAAATCGAGACCCGCGCCGGCGACCGCGCGCGCATAGGTGATCGCTTCGTCGGTGCTGAAGCCTTGATTGGCGTCGGCGGAAATCAACAAACCCGGCCCCAGCACTTTGCAGATGGCGCGCGTACGCGCGGCATCGTTCGCCGCCGTATCGATACCGACTTTGATTTTAAAGGCCGTGAAGCCTTCGGCTTTCTTCGCCTCGGCATCGCGCAGGTCGCCGTCGAGATCGCCGCCGCCGATCACGCCCAGCAGCGGCAAGCGGCTGCGTTTCTTCGCGCCCAGCAATGCGTGCACCGGCTTGCCCGCGGCGCGGCCGGCCAGATCGAGCAGCGCGATGTCGATCGCCGCCTTGGCGCCGTGATTGCCATACATGCGGCCGTCCATGACCGCGTGCGCGCCGGCAATGTCGGCCGCCGCGCGCCCGCGCAAGGCCTGAGCGAAATAATGCACGGCGGTGACGATGCTCTCGAGCGTCTCGCCGGTCATCAGCGGCGCCGCGGCCGCTTCGCCCCAGCCGATGAGGCCGTTGTCGGTCTCGATGCGCACCAGCACATTGTCGGCGCGGCGGATTTCCTCGCCGGCCATGATCACCGGCTTGCGCATCGGCAGGCCGACCGCGATCGGCTCGATCGTCTTGATGTGCACGATGCTTACATCTTCTTGATGTGGGCCTTGTCGATGATGTCCTTGAACATGCCGATCTCCTTGGTGACGCGCGCCCAGGCCGCGTCGGCGCCTTTCGGGCGCACCTGGAAGCCGGCTTTGTAGAGTTTTTCTTTCATCTCCGGCGTGGAGAGAACCTTGAGCGTTTCCTGTTCCAGCCATTTGACCGCCTCGGGCGGCGTCTTTGCCGGCGCCAACAGCACGGTGTCGGTGGCGAAGACGAAATCCGGGTAACCGGCCTCCACCATGGTCGGCACATCCGGCATGTCGGGCCAGCGGCTTTCGCCGGTCACCGCCAGACAGCGCAGCGTGCCGGCCTTGATGTGCGGCGCCGCCGGCGGCAGCGCGCCGGAGCTTAATTGCGCGGTGCCGCTGAGCAGCGCCTGCAACGCATCGCCGCCGCCCTTGAAAACGAGGTCTTCAAGCTTGGGCAGGTTCTCGCGCAGCTTCAAAACTTCAAGTTGGATCTGCGGCGTCGTGCCGATCGGCGGCGTGGCGCAGTTGAACTTGTCCGGATTGGCGCGGGCGAGCGCGACGAATTCCTTCATGGTCTTTGCCGCCAGTTCGGACTTGACGGCGAAGGTATTGGGCGAGGACGCCAGTTCGCTGACACCGACGAAGTCCTTATGCGGGTCGTACGGCGTCTTGTTGTAGAGCGTGGCGTTGACCGAATAGGCATTGGTCGCCAGCAGGAGTGTGTAGCCGTCCGGTTCCGCATGGGCGGCATAGCCCATGCCGATATTGCCGCCGGCGCCGCCGCGGTTCTCGACAATGAAGTTCTTTCCGGTCGACTGCTGCAACGCGGCGGTGACGACGCGGCCGACAATGTCGGACGGACCGCCGGGCGTATTGGCCACCACGACTTTCACCACGCGGTCCGGATAGGCGGCATATGCGGAGCTTATGCGCAGGAAGGTTGGCGCGGCGATCCCGGCCGCCAAAACGCCTGCGGTTTTGATGATGCGACGCCGCGACGGGCGTGCGTCGAGCCAGTGAATCTTGGCCATTGGCTTCCCCCTAGTGGCAGAAATTTTTTTCGTTAGCGGCGTTTGGATATGAAGGTAAGCTATTGTGATCGTTGCGGCAATGGCGTTTGATGCGGGTTGCCTTGAGCCTGCCGCCGCCGGAGAAAAACGACGTGAACGAACGCGCCGCCCCCGCCAAAACCGACGGCCAAAGGCCCGCGGGCAGCTGGCACGAGATCGTGCAGGCGACACTCAAGGCGAACGACGTCAAGCTCGCGGTCTATGTTCCCGACCGGGTGTTCACGCCGCTGATCGCAAGCCTGCACGCCGATAAATTTTTCACGACCTTCGCCGCCACGCGCGAGGAAGAAGCGCTCGGCATCGTCACCGGCGCCTGGATGGGCGGCATGCGCGGCGCCGTGCTGATGCAGACTTCAGCGGTTTTGCCACCATTCCGAACGCGCTCGCCTCGCTGGTGGTGCCGTGTCAGATCCCGGCGCTGATCTTTGTGTCCGAGCGCGGCACGCTCGGCGAGTTCAATCTCGGCCAGGCCATGGTGTGCAAGACCATGCGGCCGGTGTTGGCGTCGCTCGCGGTCGAGCATCACACCATTACGCGGCTCGACGAACTGGGCTTCATTGTCGATCGCTCGATCAAGCAGGCGGTGGCGACGCAGGCGCCGGTCACGCTCATTCTTTCGCCGCTGCTCACCGGCGGCAAGGTATTTGCGTCATGAGCGTCGCGCACAATGCCCCACGCGCCGGAGGCGCACATAATGCCAAAGTCATGAACCGCTTCGAATTGACCAAGCGGCTCGCCGGCAAGCTGACGCGCGAAGAAGCGGTGATCGGCGGCATCGGCAATTCCAATTTCGATCTATGGGCGAGCGGCAAGCGGCCGCAGAATTTCTACATGCTGGGCAGCATGGGGCTGACGATCCCAATTGCATTGGGAGTGGCTATCGCGCAGCCGCGCCGTCATGTGGTCGCGCTCGAAGGCGACGGCTCGCTGCTGATGCAGCTCGGATGTCTTGCGACCGTCGCCATGCTGGCGCAGAAAAATCTCACGATTGTTGTCTGGGACAACGGCATCTACCAGATCACCGGGTCGCAGCCGACCGCCAGCCAATCGACCGCCGATCTGGTCGCGATTGCGCGCGGCGCCGGCATCGCCAAGAGCGCTTGGGCTGCGGACGAAGAGGAATTCGACCGGCTCATGGCGTCCGCGCTGGCCGAAGGCGGCCCGAGCCTGATCGCCGCGCGTATCGACGACAAGCCGGGCGTCGCGGCGACCGACCGCGATCCGGTGCAGATCCGCGAACGCTTCATGCGCGGGCTGGGGACGAAGCAGTAGCGACCGGCACCTGGTAAGAAACTCCGCGCACAGGTAATCGACCTGCGCCGCGGCCGCGCCTATGGTAACGGTATTGTTCCCGCCCGCCGTTAGCCGCCTTTCAATCCCAGGGAAATTCGCGTGTCGGTTGAGAATTCGCAAGCCTTGCCGCTGTCGATGGCCACGGCGGTCACTTATGCCCCGGGCGTGGCGCTGTCGGCGCTGGTCGCCGTGATCGGCTATGTGGCCGCGCCGTTTGTTGCCAAAGCCGTGCCCATCCCGAGCATGGTGATCGCGCTGGTGGTCGGCATCGCGCTCAATCCGATTGCCGCGCGGGCGGCGGTGCAGCCGGGCATGGCATTTTGCGTGCGCACGATCTTGCGCTGGGCGGTGGCGCTGCTGGGATTGCGCGTCGGCCTTGGCCGACATCGCGGCGCTCGGCCCGGAGACGGCGGCGCTGATCGTCATCGCGATGCTGGCGACGCTGGTTTCCGGTTTTGTGTTCGCGCGTTTGTATGGGCGCGGACCGGGCTTCGGCGCGCTGGTCGGCGTCGGCACGGCGGTGTGCGGCGCCTCCGCCACGCTCGCTTGTTCGACCGTGGTGCCGGATTATCGCGGCAAGCAGGCCGACATCGCCTTCGTGGTGGTGGCGGTGAATGCGCTGGCGACGCTGGCCATGCTGGTCTATCCGCCGCTGTGCATCCTGCTTGGCTTCGATGCGCAGACCACCGGCGTGATGCTCGGCGGCACCATCCACGACGTCGCGCAAGTGGTCGGCGCCGGTTACGCGGTGTCGGTGCCGGTCGGCAATACCGCGGTGATCGTGAAACTATTCCGCGTGTTCCTGCTGCTGCCGGTGGTGCTGGGCGTCGGCTGGCATTTCACAAGGATGGGCCAGAAGCACGGGCAGGCGAGCGTGCCGGTGCCGGTGTTCGGCATCGTGTTCCTCGCGCTCTGCGCCTTGAACAGCGTGATGCCGCTGCTGCCGGCGCTGATGCCGGCTTACGCGCCGGTGAAAAGCGTGCTGGTCGAAGCCTCGACCTGGGGCCTGCTGCTGGCGATCGGCGCGTTGGGCTTGGGCACCTCGGTCAAAACCATCATCGGGCTCGGCTGGCGGCACGTCACCACGGTGCTCGGCGCCACGGCGGTCATTTTTGTGATCGTGACCGGCGGTTTGTTGCTGATGCGGGCCATCTAGAGCGTGATCCATTTAGCTTGAATTACGATGCGTCCCGCACTTTTTGTTTGCGCATGATCTTAACCGAAAACCGGTACCCACTTTTTCGGGATCATGCGCTAGTCCAGCGTCACCGTTTCGAAGTCGGCCGGCAACACGATCTCCAGCAACTCGCAATCGTCGGAATAGCCCATCACCGTATGCTTGATTTTCGGCGGTTGGATCCAGCACGAGCCGGCGCGAAACGTGTGCTTGCCTTCGCCTTCGAATTCCGTCGTCATCCAGCCTTTGAGCACGTAGACCATCTGGAATTCGACGTCGTGGTAATGCGGCGTCGAGACTTCCTCCGGCCGGAACGGCGGGACCATGCGGATCACATGCGCCTGCACCATGCCGCCGGTCGCCGGGCGCGATGCCGAGGTCGCGGTATTTGGCGTAAGTGCGCAGGCCGGCGTCGAAGTCTTCCTCGCGGTGATGGCTGAAGGTGAATTTGTGCTTCGGCCGCGGCTTGGCTTTGGTTTTAGCTTTCAGCGCGCGCCGCGCATTGGCCTTGCGGGCAGCCGGTTTTCGCCTTGCCTGGACTTTCTTGCGTGCCTTGGCCATTGATGCCTCCGTTATTTCTTGATGCGTTGCCGAATTGGACCACGATGGAAGATCAGAAACAACCGGCCGCCATTCGCATCTTTGTCGATGCCGATGCCTGTCCGGTAAAGCCGGAAATCTATCGGGTGGCCGAGCGCTACGGCCTCAAAGTCTTTGTGGTGGCCAATTCGTTCATGAACGTGCCGCGCACCGACATGATCGAACGCGTCATCGTGGCGGAAGGCCCGGATGCCGCCGATGACTGGATCGTCGAGCGCGTGACGGCAAGCGACATCGTCATCACCGCCGATATCCCGCTGGCCGGCCGTTGCGTGAAAAAAGGAGCGACCGTCATCGGCTCGACCGGCAAGCCGTTCACCGAGGATTCGATCGGCATGGCATTGGCGACGCGCGATCTGCTTACCGATTTGCGCAGCGCCGGCGCCACCACGCGCGGACCGCCGCCGCTTAAGCGCGGCAAGATATCTCGCGCTTTTTATCGGCGCTCGATCTGGCGGTGACGCGGTTGAAGCGGAAATAATTTTATTCCGCGGCCGTCGCCGCGCCGCCATGCGCCTTCGACCAGCCGGCGGGGTCGTTCATGAATTTTTCCACTTCGGCCAGCATCTTCGGCTCGAACTTGCCGCTCGCCTTGGCAACGGCGAGCACGTCCCACCAGGTGGTGAGCGCATGCAGCGTCACGCCGAGATCGGACATGATCTTTTTGCCTTCGGGATAGATGTCGTAGAAAAAAATAACGAAACAGTGGTCGCATTTGCCGCCGGCCTCGCGGATCGCCTTGACGAAATTCACTTTGCTGCGGCCGTCGGTGGCAAGATCCTCGACCAGCAGCACGCGCTGACCCGGATCGAGCTTGCCTTCGATCTGCGCGCCGCGGCCGAAGCCTTTCGGTTTTTTTCGCACATATTGCATCGGCAGGTTCAGCCGTTCGGCCACCCAGGCGGCGAACGCGATGCCGGCGGTCTCGCCGCCCGCCACCGCGTCGATTTTGTCCAGACCGATGTCGCGCTTGATGCCGGCGGCCATGAAATCCATCATCGCCGAGCGCACGTCGGGAAACGAGATCAGCCAGCGCGAGTCGTTATAGACCGGGCTCGCCCAGCCCGACGTGAAGATGAAGGGCTTGTCCTCCATGAAGCGGACCGCGCCGGTGTCGAGATACATGCGCGCGGTCTCAGCGGCGACTGTCTTCTTGTCGGGGATTTTGGTTGCGCCGGTCATTTGCACGCGCCCTCAACCGTCATGCCCGGCCTTGTGCCGGGCATCCACGCCTTCATTTTGATAAAGCAAGACGTGGATGGCCGGGTCAAGCCCGGCCATGACGGCGTCAACAAACTTACGGCGCCTTCGGCCCCGCCTTCATGTACCAATCCGCGATCTGGCTGCCTGACCAGAACAGTACGTCTTTCTTCTTGCGGATCTTCTCGAAAATCTTGCGGAAATATTTGGTCCGGTGCGCCGCGCCCATGATGTAGGGGTGCACCGAAATCGCCATCACGCGGGCCGAGCCCTTGGCGTCCTTATAGACCTGCTCGAACTGGTCCATCGCCCGCTCATAGAACTCGCTCGCCTTGTGATGCTGGATCAGCATCATGGCGACGTCGTTGACCTCCTGCGTGTAGGGAATATTGAGGATCGGGCGCCCGCGCGTCTTCAGCCAGACCGGCTGGTCGTCGAGCACCCAGTCGGCGACATAATCGTAGCCTTCCTCCGAGAGAATATCGGGCGTCTCCCAGGTTTCGGTCAGGCCGGGGCCGAGCCAGCCGCGCGGGCGCGTGCCGGTCGCGTGCTGAAGAACTTCGGCGCTTTTGCGAATGTCCGCGCGCTCGTTTTCGACCTTCTGCATGCTGCGCTGGGTGAACCCATGCCCGACGAATTCCCAGTTGCGCTCGACGCAAGCCTTGACGATATCGGGAAAGGCTTCGACCGCGGCGCCGTTGATGTTCATCACGCCCGGAATCTTGAACTCGTCATAGACCTGCAACAGCCGCCAGAAGCCGACCCGGTTGCCGTATTCGTGCCAGCACCAGTTCGGAATGTCGGGCATCGGCGAGCCGCCGGCCGGCGGCGTCAACACTGTGCGCGGCATGGTTTGCGTCGGGTCCCATTCCTCGACATTGGTGACGGTCCACACCACCATGCGCGCACCCTTCGGCAGCTTCAGCGGCTTGCGGTTAGGGATCGGCGAATAGGCGATGCGGTCGTTCGGCAGCATGCCGACGGCGGGCTTGGGGAAATTCATTCTGCGGCCTTTAATTGTTTGGCGGCGAGGGGGCTGTACCAGTCGAGAATTTGCGCGCCGTTCCAGTGCAGCACGCCTTTGTGCTTGTTGACGTATTTGTAGATCGCCTCGAGATATTTAATGCGGTGCGGCTGGCCGCTGATGTAGGGGTGGATGGCGAGCGCGACGATCTTGGCGCGCTTGGCACTCTCGGCATAAAGCCGGTCGAACTGATCGATGGTGCGCTTGAGCAGATAATCGCTCTCGTGATGCTGGATCAGCATCATCGGAATGTCGTTGAGCTCGATCGTATAAGGCAGCGTCACCAGCGGGCCGTTGGTGGTGCGGATCACGGTCGGTTCGTCGTCATAGACCCAGTCGCCGATATATTTCACGCCCGCCGCGGTGAGCAAATCCGGCGTCTCCAAAGTTTGCGTGAGGCCAGGCCCGAGCCAGCCGACCGGCCTTTTTCCCGTGAATTTCTCCATGATGTCCATGGTGCGCTTGATCATGCCGGCCTGGTCGGCCTCTTTGTGGATCGGCCCTTGCTCGTAGGCGTGGCCCATGAATTCCCAGCCGTCGGCGCGCGCTTGCTCGGCGACGCGTGGATAGTCCTCGCAAATGCGCGCATTGGCGGCGAGCGTCGGCTTGATCTTGAGCTTCTTGAACAATTCGTGGAAGCGCCAGCAGCCGACCCGCATGCCGTATTCATGGAAAGCCCAATGCACCACGTCCGGCATCAGCGGCACGCCGGTCGGCGCGGGCAGCAATTGCCGCGCCATCGGCTTGGCGATGTCCCACACCTCGTAATTGACGATGGTCCAGAACACGATGCGGGCTTTGCCCGGCAGCTTGAGTGGCGGCCGGTCGACGATCGCCGAATAGTCTGAGCGTTCGCGCGGGATCATCGGAGCCATGACGTGTCTCGCAATTTGACCGCTAGAATGTCACGCCGTCGCTGCCACGCGCAACCCGACCAGCCGTTCGAGTGTGGCGGTGTCGTTTTTCAGCTTTGCCGAGGCTGCGCGATGCGCCACCGCGCCGCGCTCGAGCACGATCGCCTCGGAGGTGAGTTCGAGTGCGATCTCGGTGTGCTGCTCGACCAGGATGATGGCGATCTTGCGGTCGGCCAGCATCAGCTTGAGCGCGGCAATCAATTCATCGACGATGACCGGCGCTAGGCCCTCGAACGGTTCGTCCAGCAGCATCAACGCCGGATTGGTCATCAGCGCGCGCGCCGTCGCCAGCATCTGCTGCTCGCCGCCCGACAATTGATTGCCCATGTTGCGGCGGCGCTCGGCCAGCCGCGGAAACAGCTTGAATACGGATTGAAGCGTCCAGTCGCCGGGCCGCGCGGCGACGTTAAGATTTTCGTCGACCGTGAGAGAAGGGAATATTTCGCGCTCCTGCGCCACCCAGCCGATGCCGTTGGCGGCGCGGCGATGCGGGGCTTGCTTCGAAATATCCTGGCCGCGCCACGAAACGCTGCCGCTCGCGCAATTGCGTGTAGCCCATGATGGTGAGCAGCAGCGTCGATTTGCCGACGCCATTGCGGCCGAGCACCGCCAGACTGCCGTGCTCCGGCAACTCAAGCGAGATGTCGTGCAGCACCACCGCGTCGCCGTAGCCCGCGGTGACGTTCTGCAACTGGAGCAGCGGTTCAGCCAAGATATTCATCCATGTTTGCGAGTCCCCAGATAGACTTCGCGCACGCCCGGATCGGCGGCGATCTCGGCCGGCGAACCTTCGGTGAAGATCGCGCCACCCACCAGCACGATGATGTGGGTGGCAAAACGAAAGACGACATGCATGTCGTGCTCGATGAACAGCAGCGTGAGATCGTCCGACAGCCTTGCAACCGCTTCGAATATCTCGCCGCTTTCCTCGTGCGGCACGCCGGCCGCCGGCTCGTCGAGCAGCAGCACTTTCGGCTTGGTCGCCAGCGCCAGCGCGATTTCCAGTAATCGTTGACGCCCATAAGGCAGTTCGCGCGTCGGCTGATAGCAATCCTCGCCCAGCCGCAGCTTGACCAGAATATCGTGCGCTTCCTCGATGGCGTCGCGGTGCTCGGCGATGTTCTGCCAGAACCGGCTCGCAAGGCCGCGCCGCTCGCACACGGCCAGCGTCACCGCCTCCAGCGCGTTGAGCCCGGCGAACAGCGTGTTGATCTGGAAGGTGCGCGCCAGCCCGCGCCGCACCCGCTCCTGCGGCTCGAGATCGGTGATCTCCTCGCCGCCGAGGAAAATTTGTCCGCCATTGGACGGCAGCATTCCCGTCATCAGATTGATCAGCGTGGTCTTGCCGGCGCCGTTCGGCCCGATCAACGCGTAGCGCGCGCCGACCGGCAAATTCAATTCGATGTCGCGGGCGACGACCAGCGAGCCGAAACTCTTGGACAGGCCGCGGGTCGCTAAAGCGATCGCGCTCTTATCGGTCGCGCCCTTGGCGATCGCGTCTTTTGCTGGAAGGGCGGTTGCGTTCACCGCCGCCTCCATTGCGACCAGATTTTCGACAAGCCCCCCGAGAATGCCGTTGGGCAGGAAAATCACCACCACCACCAGCATCAGGCCGATCCAGAAATACCAAAATTGCGGCGCGATGCCGGAGAACTGGTCGCGCGCCACCATGAAGATCGCTGCGCCCACCAGCCCGCCGTAAAGCCGTCCGGCGCCGCCCAGCACCAGCATCACCAGCAATTCGGCCGAGCGCTCGAAGCTGAGCGAATCGAGCGCGACCGTTTGCGTGGTCTGCACGATCAGCGCGCCGGCGATGCCGGCGATGGCCGCGGAGATGGTGTAGATCTTGCGGATGTGGGCGCGGCTGGCGGCGCCGATCGCCGGCATGCGAACCGAATTCTCGCGAATGCCGCGCAGCGCCAGGCCGAACGATGAGTTGACCAAACGCCGCGCGCCCAGGAACACGATGAACAGCACGCTGAGCGAATAGGCGTAAGCCGTGGTGCCGTAGAGATCGAAATTGAAATAGCCGAGCAGCGGCCAGATTTCGCACGCCTTGCAATCCGTCGCTGCCGCCGGTGAGCCAGCCGGCGCTGTTCGCCGCCTCCTGCAACAACAGGCCAAGGCCGAGCGTGATCATGATCAGCGTCAAATGCCGGAAGCGCGCGATCACGAAGCTCGAGGCATAGCCGAGCAACGCCGCGGCGGCGGCCGCCGACGATCAGTCCGGTGAGCGGCTCGCCCCAGACGAATTTCGAGAACAGGCCCGCGGTATAGGCGGCGGTGCCGAAGAACGCGGCGTGGCCGAGCGAAACGATGCCGGCATAACCGAGGATGAGATCGAGCGAGAGCGCGAACAACGCGGTGATGGCGATCTGGCTGGCGAGTTGCAGATAATTCGGCAGCACGAAAAACGGCAGCAAGGTCGCGAGCCAGAATACGGTCTCGATCGGAAGCCAGCGCGTCTGCGCTTTAAGATATTTAACCGGCCCGGCGGCCCTGTCAGTCATGACAGACATGTCAGCGTCTCCCGAACAGGCCGGCCGGCCGCCACATCAGGATCGCCAGCATCACCAGATAAATCAAAAAGGCGCCGAGCTGCGGCACGTAATATTTGCCGGCGATGTCGCTGATGCCGATCAGGATGGCGGCAGCCAGCGAGCCGGCGATGGAGCCGAGGCCGCCGACCGAAACCACGATCAGCACATAGATCAAGTAAGTGAAGGCGAAGTTTGGATCGAGGCCGACGATCTCGATGGCGAGCGCGCCGCCAAGGCCGGCCAGCCCCGAACCGATTGCAAAGGTGACGGCGAAGGTACGCTCGACATTGATGCCGAGCCCGCTCGCCATGCGCTGGTTATCGACCGAGGCGCGCACCTGCGCGCCGAAGCGTGTCAATTCGAGCGCGCCGATCAGCAGCAGCGTGATCACGGCGCCGACGCCGATCAGGAACAGCCGGTAAACCGCGATGTTGAGGCCGAAGAAGTCGAACGAGCCGCGCATATAGGCCGGCACCTGGATCGGTTGCTGGGTGGTGCCGAAAAAATAAGCCGCCACCGCCACCGAGATGAAGGCAAGCCCGATGGTGAGCAGTACCTGGTCGAGGTCGCTGGCTCGATAAAGCCTGCGATAGAGCAAGCGCTCGAACACGACGCTGACCAATGCGGTGACGATGAAGGCCATCGGCAAGGTGGCGAAGAACGGCCAGCCGAAGCTATTCATCAGCAGAACGGTGACGTAGCCGCCGATCATGGCGAAGGCGCAATGCGCCAGATTGACGAAATTCATCAAGCCCAGCGTCACCGACAGGCCGACCGACAGCAGAAACAGCAGCATCCCGTAGGCAATGCCGTCGAACAGGACACCGAGGACGGGAGGAAGCATGGCGGCCGTCAGCGCTCCTTGGCGGGATAGCGATCCCGATAGCTTAATGGGTGCTTGCGCGGCGATCCATAAAAGATGGGGCGACCGTCATGGCCGCCCCATCCAATATCGGGCTTAAACCCTGCGATTACTTCTTCTTCATCGCCTCGTGCACGGGGTCGCGTACTTCCGGGACCTTGTCGATCTCGACATTGACCAGCTTGCCGCCGACTTTCTCGACCCGCTGGATATAAATGTTTTCGATCGCGTCGCGGGTGGCGGGATCGATCGACATCGGCCCGCGCGGGCTTACCCAACTGGTGCCCTTCATCGCCGCGATCAGCTTGTCGGCGTTGGCGTCGCCTTTGGTTTTCTTCAGGCCTTCGTAAATCAAAGTCATGCCGTCGTAACCGCCGGCGGAGAAGAAGTTCGGTTCGGCGCCGTACGCCTTGCGGTAGGCGGCGACGAACTCCTGGTTGCGCTTGGTCTTGAGGTTATGGTCATAGGGCGATGCAGTGATAATGCCGAGCGCGGTGTCGCCCATCTGCTTGATCGCGGTATCGTCGGTCAGTTCCTGCGTGCCCATCACGCGGACTTTCTTGGTGTCGATGCCGCGTTCGGCAAGCGCCTTTCCGAAAGCCGCCGGCTGCGCGCCGCCCGGAATGAACACGAAGATCGCTTCCGGATTGAGGTCCTTGGCGCGCTGGACGTAAGCCGAGAAGTCCGGATTGGCGACCGCCATGCGCACCGAGCCGACGATCTCGCCGCCGCCGGCCTTGAAGCCGGTGATGAAGCCGTTCTCGGAATCGTGGCCGGGCGCATAATCGGACACCATCGTGTAGGCCTTCTTGATGCCGTTCTTGGCCGCCCAATTGCCCAATGTCTGGGTCACCATCGACAGCGTGAAAGCTGCGCGCGTGCAATAGGGCGACTTGTCGACGATGATCGAGGTTGCCGCGTTCATGATCACCGAAACCTTTTTGGCCTCGGCCGATACGCCGCAGCCGGCGATCGCGTTCGGCGTCAACAGCCAGCCGGCTAGGATGTCGACCTTGTCGCGCACGACGAGTTCTTCGGCGAGGCGTTTGGCGACCGGCGGCGCGATGCCGCCGACATCCTTGCGGATGATCTCGATCTTTTTGCCGGCGACGGTGTTGCCGTGCTGCTGCATGTAGAGCTTGTAACCTTCCTCGATCTGCTTGGCGCCGTCGGCGAACTGGCCCGAATAGGGCAGCACGACGCCGATCTTGATGGTGCCTTGGGCCTGGCCGGTGACCGGCATCAGGCTGGCCGCGAGCAGAACGCTGGCGGCGAGTAATACGCGTTTCATGACTTAACTCCTCCCCTGACGAATTTATTGGTTCTTGATCGTTGGCCTTAGAATGCCTGAGGTTTCGGCTAAAGAAAAGCGCCGTAAACCAAGCGATTTGTAGCGCAATCGTTTGGCCTCCTACGGCCTCAGACCGGGAATCCCTAGCCTAAAGACTAGGCGGCTTACGCGTGATCCCGCTGCCCAACTTGCCGGCAGCGAAAATTCAGTGGGCAGCGCAGCAAAACAGCTTCGCGAAAACTGGAGGCAGGGTTGCGGTCTCCCGCATTGCCGCAAGGCTGCGCTTCACGCAATGTCCGCCGCCCGCAGTCACAGGAAGCGCCGGTGGACACAACGACTATCCTTGCCGCCACCGCTGCGGCGTTTCTGCTGGCGGGCTTCGTCAAGGGCGTGATCGGCATGGGCCTGCCCACCGTGGCCATCGGCCTGCTTGGGCTGCTGATGACGCCGTCGCAGGCCGCCGCCATCCTGCTGGTGCCCTCACTGGTCACCAATATCTGGCAATTGGCGGCCGGCGGCGGCCTACCGGCGCTGGCGCGGCGGATGGCGCCCATGCTCATCGGCATTTGCATCGGCACGTTTATCGGCGCGGTGGCGCTGCCGAGCGGCAACAGCGGACAAGCAACGGTCTGGCTTGGCGTAGCGCTGGCGATCTATGCCGGGCTCGGTCTGTTCAAGGTGCAGTTTTCGGTGCCGCCGCGCATGGAAACATGGCTCGGCTTTCTGGTCGGCATCGCTACCGGCGCCATCACGGTGGCGACCGGCGTGTTCGCGCTGCCGGGCGTTCCGTACATCCAGGCGATGCAATTCGAGCGCGACAAACTGGTGCAGGCACTCGGGCTGTCGTTCACGGTCTCCACCGTCACGCTCGCCGCGGCGCTTTATCATGCCGGCGCATTGAATGTGGCGCTGGCGGCGCCCTCGCTGGTGGCGCTCGGCGCGGTGCTGGTCGGCATGCCGCTCGGGCAATTGGTGCGCGGGAGGGTCAAGGACGCGACCTTCCGGCTGTGCTTCTTTCTCGGCCTGCTCGCGCTCGGCCTGCATCTGGCCTTGCGCGGCCTGCTGTAGGCGGCGCGTAGCCGGTCGGCTTTACCCGAATTCATTTGCATGCAAATAATTACCGGCATCAGCCGGAGGACGGAATGCCGCATATCTCGGCGCGCGACGGCACGCGGCTTTATTACGAGGAGGCCGGCAGCGGCACGCCTGTCGTGTTCGTGCATGAATATGCCGGCGACTATCGCAGCTTCGAGGCGCAGATGCGCCACTTCGCGCGGTCGCATCGCTGCGTCACTTATAGCCAGCGCGGCTACCTGCCTTCCGACGTGCCGGAGGACGGCGCCAAATACGGCCAGGATATCGCGCGCGACGACGTCATCGCGCTGATGGATGCGCTCAAGATCGAGAAGGCGCATGTGGTCGGCCACTCCATGGGCGCCTACACGGCGCTGCATGTCGGCATCCATTATCCTAAGCGCTGCCTCTCGGTGGTGGCGGCCGGCTGCGGCTGGGGCTCGACGCCCGACGTGAAACAACGCGAGGCGATGAAGGCGCTTGCCGCCGAGACCGGCAAGATGTTCGCCGAGGAGGGGATCGAGGCGGCGGCGAAAAAATATGCCGACGCGCCGATGCGCCATCCGCAAAAGCACAAGGATCCGCGCGGCCACGCCGAATTCGCCCGCATGCTGGCCGAGCATTCGGCGAAAGGGCACGCCGAGACCATGTTCAATCTCCAGCTCAAGCGCCCGACGCTGTGGGAGATGCAGGACGACCTCAAGCGCTTTGCAGTGCCGCTGCTGGTGATCGTCGGCGACGAGGACGATCCTTGCATCGACGGCAGTGTGTTCTTGAAGCGCATCGCGCCGACCGCCGGGCTCTTGATCATCCCGCGCTCGGGCCACAACATTCCGTCGGAAGAACCGGCGCAGTTTAATGCGGCGTTGGCCGAACTGTTCGCCTCTGCGGAAGCGGGGCGCTGGCTGGCGCATAAGCCGAGAGCCTGAATCATGGAAGCCGCATTTCAACCCGAGTTATGGCGCGACCTCTATGTGATGCTCGGCACATCGTCGGCGGCGCTGCTTGGCCTTTTGTTTGTCGCGACCTCATTGCATCTTGATGAGATCACGAAAAATTTCTCGTACCGAACGCGAGCGCGCAACAATAGCTACATGCTGATTTTCACTCTGGTCGAAGCGATGGTTGTTCTCACGCCGCAACCGATCGAGTTGCTAGGCGGCACGCTCATTGCCGCCAATCTCGTCATCATGTGGATCCCGCTCAAGAATACGTATCTTTATGCCTATAAAAATCGGGACATCGGCCGCCGCGGCGGCTGGGCGATTTGGCGGGGAGTCGCCTATTTGCTTGCGCTTACGATCGGCATCGCGGGCGCGGCGCTCACGCTGCTATCGCCGAATGTCGGCCTTTACCTTGTTACGGTCAGCTATGGCGCGCTGCTCGTGATCGTGGCGCTCAATTCGTGGTCGATCTTGATTGGGATCGGGCAGGCGGAAGAAGACGGGAAAAACCCCGGCTCGCAAAGCGCGCAAATAAACGGAGTAACACATGGACCTCAAGCTCAAAGGCAAAACCGCGCTGGTGACCGGCCGAAGCCGGGCGATGGCTGGCGCATAAGCCCGCGAGAGCGTGAGGGACCGGATATGGAGGCAGCGCATCGATTGGAAGGGTGGAGCGAGCTTTACGTCATGCTCGGCACGTCATCGGCTGCGCTCATTGGATTGCTGTTTGTCGCAACGTCGCTCCACCTCAAGGAAGTCGTCAATGACGACGTGTACCGGCTGCGCGCGCAATACACGACCTTGATCCTTGTTGACACGTTGCTACAGGCGACCGTCATTCTCACGCCACTGCCCCTGCTGTTTGTCGGCGCTGGGCTTGCTGTTGCAAACCTCCATTTGACGTGGCTTCCGATCAATCTGCTGCTCAAGGCTTCGACAGTGAGTGAAAAACGCCGTCGTGGCGGCTTTTCCGTGCGTCGGGCCCTATTCGTTTTGTTTGCCGGCCTCGTGGGACTTGGCGGTTCGATATCAATTCTGTTGGGCGCTGGCTGGGGTTTGTTTCTCGTCACCGGGAGTTACGCGAGCTGCCTTATTTTTGCGATTTGGAATGCATGGATGATCATGCTCGGTATCGGGCGATCGGAATATAAGCGTCGTCGATAACAACGGGGTAATGCGATGGATCTCAAATTGAATGGCAAAACCGCGCTGGTGACCGGCGGTTCGGAAGGCATCGGCAAAGGTATTGCGCTAGCGTTTGCGAAAGAGGGCGTCGATGTCGCCATCTGCGCGCGCCGCAAAGAGCCGCTGGAAAAAACCGCCAACGAGATCGCCAAGGCAACCGGGCGCAAAATCGTCGCCATCGCCGCCGATCTGCGTCAAGACAACGACGCAAAAAATTTCATCGAGCAGGGCCACAAAGCCTTGGGGCGCATCGACATCATGGTCAACAATGCCGGCTCCGCCGCCGGCGGCGTCATCGAGCATTTGACCGAGGACGATTGGGAGAAGGGGCTGCAGCTCAAGTTCATGGGTTACGTGCGCTGCCTGCGCTACGTGCTCCCCATCATGGTCAAGCAGGGCGGCGGCCGCGTGGTGAACCTGATCGGCAATGACGGCGTGAAGCCGTCTTATTGGGAAATCTGCCCGGGCGCCGCCAACGCGGCGGGACAAAACCTCACGCTCTCGCTCGCCGGCCAATACGGCAAGGACGGCATCAGCTTCGTCGCGGTCAATCCCGGCCCGGTGCGCACCGAGCGCTGGGCAGGGCTTGTGGACGCCATGGCGCGCGACATGAAAATCCCGCGCGCCGACGCCGACAAGCTGGCGCCGGCCTCGATCCCGATGGGGCGCATCGCCGAAGTCGACGAAGTCGCCAACTTGGTGACCATGCTGGCCTCGCCGCTGATGCAGATGGTCAACGGCACCATGATCGAGATCGACGGCGGCCAGGACAAGGCGCTGATGGACAAATTCCGAGACAAGCCGCGCGGCTAGAATCCATAAAGCTCGGCCGGATTATCGACCAGCGCCTTGTGGCGCGCGGCTTCGTCGGGAATCCAGTCGAGCAGCATGTCGAGCATCCAGGCTGGTTCCGGTTTTATGTCGCCCGGAAACGGCCAGTTGCTCGCCCACAGCATGCGCTCGGGTGCGGCTTTCGCCGCAGTCTTCGCCAGGATGCCGACGTCATCGTAGTTGGGCGGCCCCATCTTCGAGGTCTCGTAGGGCGCCGCCAGCTTCACCCAGAAATTGCCGGTGTCCACCAGCCGCATCAGCGTGCGAAAGCCCGCATGATCGACGCCCACCGGTTCCAGAAACTTGCCGGTGTGGTCGATGATGACCTTGCAGGGCAGGCGCTTAAGCAAGGCCTCGCGGTCGGCGAGATCGCGGCCATCCATCTGGAAAACGATGTGCCAGCCGAATGGCGCGACCCGCGCCGCCATCGTTTCCAGGCTTTCGATCGGCAGCGGCGCGCCGGCCAGCATGAAAAAGCGGATGCCGCGCGCGCCGAGCTTGGTCAGCCGGTCGAGCTCGGCGTCGGTGACGTCCGGCTCCACCACGACGACGGCCCGCGCGCTCGGTCCGATCGCGGCCATGGCCTCCAGCGTGCAGCGGTTGTCGGCGCCATAGGCCGACGGCTGCACGATCACGGTGCGCTCGATGCCGAGGCGCTCGCGCATCGTCATGTAGTCCGGCACCAGCGCGTCGCCCGGCTTGACCACCGCGGTCTTTGCCGTCGGGAAACGGTGGTCGTAGAAGTGAATATGGGTGTCGGTGGTGCCGGCGGGGGCTTTGAGCCGCGGCTTGCTGTCATTGATGCGTTGGCATGGCGTTTCTGCTTTCCCCGGTGCCTTGACGCTGTTGGCATGCTGCGTGGAGTATCTCTATCAGGCGCGCCGATGACCCGTGAATGATTTTTAGGAGACGCCGGTGTTTAAAGTAGGTGAGGCGACCGTTACGCGTGTCGAAGAGACCAATCTTCCCTCCTATCTGCTGCGCGACATTTTCCCCGAATTCAACGACGCGCATATGGCCGAGCACAAGGCCTGGATGGCGCCGCATCACTATGATGCCGACGACCGGACAGATCAAGCTCGCCGTGCACAGCTGGCTGCTAGAAGTTCGGCGGCAAGAAAATCCTGATCGACTCGTGTTGCGGCAACAACAAGCTCAAGCCCGGCCGCCCGTTCTGGGAGCATGCTGAACGAGCCTTATCTGGAGCGGCTGGCCGCCGCCGGCGCCAAGCCGGAAGAAATCGACATCGTCATGTGCACGCATCTGCATCACGATCATGTCGGCTGGAACACGCGGCAAAAGGACGGCAAATGGGTGCCGACATTTCCCAATGCGCGCTACGTATTTTCCAAGCCCGACGTCGATTATTTCTCGAAAGTCGACGCCGATCCGAAGGAAGGCCCGGCCGAGCTCGGCACCTTCCGCGAATGCGTGGTGCCGATCCTTGAATACGGCAAGGCCGATCTGGTGAGCGGCGGGCCCCACCGGCTCAATGATTTCATCGAGATCGACGGCGCGCCCGGCCATTCGCCCGGCCATGTGTTCTTCAAACTGGAAAGCAAAGGCCAGCGCGCCGCCTTCATCGGCGACGTCTGGCACCATCTGCTGCAGGTCTATTATCCGGACTGGAATTTTCCGAAGAATTCAGACGCGGCGCAGGCAAAGGTCAGCCGCCGCAAGGTGCTGGACTATTGCGCATCGACCGACGCGCTGGTGTTTCCCGGCCATGTCGGCATGCCGTACGCCGGCCGTGTCGAGAAGGCGCAGGCGGCTACAAGCCGCATTTCAAGCCATAAGCGCCTTCAACCGCTGCGGCGTGACCGGCAATTGCGTCACCGCTCCGGGACGCTGCAGCGCGTCGTCGATGGCCGAGGCGATCGCGGCGCCGACCGGATTGGCGCCGCCTTCGCCGGCGCCTTTCAAGCCCAGCGGATTGAGCGGGCTGGGCGCGTCTTCGGTGATGAGCACCGACAGCGCCGGTATTTCGCGCGCCGTCGGCATCAGATAATCGGCGAAGGTCACCGCCAGCGGCTCGCCCGTGTCGCTGTAGACGAACTCCTCCAGCAGCGCGCCGCCGACGCCTTGCGCCAGGCCGCCGGCGATTTGTCCCTCGACCAGTTTCGGATTGACCGCTCTGCCGATGTCGTAGGCGATCGCATAGCGCTCGATCGTGACGCCGCCGGTGTCGGCATCGATGCGCACGACGGCGATGTGCACGCCATAGGGATAGACCATGTGGCGGGATTCGAAAGTATCCTCGGCGCTCAAGCCGCCGACGATGCGCGCCAATTCGCCGAGCGGCATCGATGGGCCGCCACCTTTGGTCACGATCTCGCCATTGACGATATCGAGTTTGTCGACGGTCGCTTGCATTAATTCGGCGGCGGCCTGCAAAACCTGGCCGCGCAGTTTCACGGCGGCGAGCCGCGTTGCTTCCCCGCACATCACCGTCACGCGCGAGGCAAAAGCGCCCATGCCTTTGTCGATGCGCTCGGTCTGGCCGTGGGTGACTTTGATATTCGCGTAATCGACGCCGAGCGCGTCGGCGCAGATTTGCGCCATGACGGTCTCCACGCCCTGGCCGAGGGAAGCAACGCCGGTGACCACCTCGATGCCGCCATCGGCGGCAATGTCGATGCGCACGCTGTCGAAGGGCCCGAGCCCGCTTTTCTCCACGAACATCGCCAGGCCGCAGCCGACTTTTTCGCCGCTGGCGCGGCGCTTTTTCATTTCGGTCTGTAGCGCGTCCCAGCCGGCGGATTTCAGCGCCTTGTCGAGCAGCAGCGCGTAGTCGCCGGAGTCGTAGACAATATGCGTGCCGAGCGTATCGAGGCCGAGCGCATAAGGCATGGCGCTTTTGGCGATCAGATTGCGGCGGCGGATTTCGACGCGGTCCACGCCCACTTTCGCAGCGATGGCGTCGAGCAGTCGCTCGCGCACGAAAGACGATTCGTAACGCCCGGGCGCGCGATAGGTGCCGCAGGGCGTCTTGTTGGTGAGGCGGATGTGCCCGATGGCGCGATAGGCCGGCACGCGATAGGGGCCGGGCAGCATGGCGGCGGTGAGGTCGGGCACGGTGGCCGCATGCGTGCGCATATAGGCGCCGTTGTCGTGGAAGAACTCATCCTCGATGCCGAGGATGCGCCCTTCACCGTCGATGGCCGCCCTTATTTTATGGTGCTGCTGGCGCGAATGATTGGCGGCAATCAGGTGCTCGCGCCGGTCTTCGATCCATTTCACCGGCCGGCGAAATTTCAGCGCGGCGGCGCAAACCAGCACATCCTCGGGATAGATTTCGCCGCGAATGCCGAAGCCGCCGCCGACATGGCCTTCGTAAAGCTGGACAGCGTCGCGCTTGCGTCCGAGCATCTGCGCCAGCGTGTCGCGATTCCAATGCGGCACTTTGGCGGCACCGTGCATTTCCAGAACGTCGCGCGCCTCGTCATAACGCGCGATGGCGCCGCGCGTTTCCAGCGGCACGCCCGAGTGGCGGCCGATCGATAATTCAAGCGAAATAACGGCATGCGCGCCGGCGAAAGCCTTATCCACGTCGCCATACGTTTTTTGCAGGACTGACGCTTCTGTTGAACGGTCATGCTCGAACAAGCCCGGTTCCTCGGTGGCAAGCAACGTTGCTCGGGTTTGTTCGATGTCGAGCTCGACCAAATCGGCGGCGTCTTCGGCAAGATATGCGTTTTCCGCAAAGACCACGGCGACCGGCTCGCCGACGTAGCGCACGTATCGCTGAGCCAGCACCGGCTGCTGATAGGGCTCCAGAGTCTTGAGACCGGTAAGCCGAAACGGGATCGGCGGAATGTGCGCGACGTCTTGATGCGTCCACACCGCATGCACACCGGGAAGCGCGAGCGCGGCCGCGCGCATCGACCGATTTCAATTTTCCGTGCGCGATGGGCGAGCGCACCACGCGCATATGCCACTGCCCGGGAAACGAAATATCGGCGGCGAAGCGGCCCTGGCCGGTCAGCAGCGGGCGGTCTTCCAGACGGGGAACTGAGCGGCCGACGAATTTGACCGGCGCGGTCATTTCTTGCGCATCTCCTTGGCCGCCGCGCGCACGGCCTTGATGATGTTCTGATAACCGGTGCAGCGGCAGAGATTCGACGACAGCACATCGAGCAGATCGTCGTCGCTGATGTCGGGTTCGCGCTCCAGCACGCCCACCGCCAACATCAAAAAGCCCGGCGTGCAGAAGCCGCATTGCAGCCCGTGATGATCCATGAAGGCTTGCTGCATCGGATGCAGCGTGTCGCCATTGGCGAGACCTTCGACCGTGCGAATTTTCTTGCCCGCCGCCTGCACGGCAAACATCAGGCACGAGCGCACCGGCTCGCCATCCACGATCACGGTGCAGGCGCCGCAAATGCCGTGCTCGCAGCCGATATGCGTGCCGGTCTGCCCGCAATCCTCGCGGATCGCGTCCACCAATGTGCGCCGCGGCTCAACCGCGATCGCATGATCGCGGCCGTTGATGGTGAGGGTGATGTTGGTCTTCGCGCTCATGCGGCTTTCCCCGATGCCCGCAACGCCGCGCGGATGCGCTGCGGCGTCGCCGGCATTTCGTCGATCTGCACACCGAACGGCGTCAGCGCGTCGTTGATGGCGTTGATCACCGCCGCCGGCGCGCCGATGGCGCCGCCTTCGCCCAGGCCCTTGGCCTTGGTGATCGAATTCACGCTCGGCGTTTCCAGATGATGCAGTTCGATCGGCGGAATTTCATGCGCGGTCGGCGGCAGATAATCGGCCAGCGTCGCCGTGAGAATGCCGCCGTTCTCGTCGTAAATTATTTCCTCCAGCAGCGCGTTGCCGATGCCTTGCGCGATGCCGCCATGCACCTGGCCGTCGGCGATCATCGGATTGATGATGCGGCCGGCGTCTTCCGCCACCAGGAATTTCTCGACCGTGACGCGCCCGGTTTCGATATCGACCTCGACAATCGCCACGTGGCAGGCATTGGAAAACGTGCCGGGCGGATCGTAACTGCCGGTCTCGGTCAGGCCCGGTTCGATCTCGCCCTTGAACTTGTGCGTCTGCGTGTAGGCCTCGCGCGCCATGGTGGCGATCGGCACGCTGCGGTCGGTGCCGGCGACTTTCGCCATGCCGTCGGCGAGCACGATGTCGCCGGCCGCCGCCTCCAGCAAATGGCTGGCGATCTTGATCAGCTTGGCGCGAACTTTCCGCGCGGCGATCAACGTGGCGCCGCCGGAAATCACCAGCGAGCGGCTGGCAAAAGTGCCCCAGCCGTAAGGCGCCGTATCGGTGTCGCCATGCACGACCTTGATCATGTCGGGCGCAACGCCGATTTCGTCGGCGATGATCTGCGCCAGCGTGGTGCGCAAGCCTTGCCCGTGCGGCGAGGAGCCGATGCGCGCTTCGACAAAACCGGACGGGTCGACCGACACAATGACGGTCTCCCAGCCGGGCGTGATCGCCATGCCGCGCGCGGCGAAAGCCGGACTGCCGTAACCGGTGCGCTCGCAGAAAGTTGCAAAGCCGATGCCGAGATGGCGGCCTTTTGAGCGCGCTTCTTTCTGACGCTTGCGGAACGCCGGCACGTCGATGGCTTTCGCCGCCATCTCCAATGTCTGCTTGTACGAGGCCTCGTCGTATTCCAGCCCCATCGCGGTCTTGTAGGGAAACTTGTCGATCAAGTTGCGGCGGCGAATTTCGACCGCATCGATTCCAAGCGCTGCCGCCGCCTTGTCCATCAGCCGTTCGAGCGTGAACGTAATGACGGGGCGCGACACGCCGCGATAGGGCGCCATGGTGCAGGTATTGGTGAGCACGCCGCGCGCGCGGCATTCGTAGTGCTGCACGTCATAGGGCCCGGGCATTTCCGCCATGGCCATCAGCGGCTCGACGCCGCAGGTGGTGGGGAAGCAGGAATAGGCGCCGACATTGGCGACGATGTCGGCTTTCAGCGCGATCAGCTTGGCGTTCTTGTCGAAGGCGCCTTGCAGCGAGATATATTGATCGCGCGAATGAAAGCCGGCGATCAGATTTTCGCGCCGGTCCTCGGTCCAGGCCACGCTGCTCTTGAGTTTGCGCGCCAGCCAGACCAGCACGCACGTATTCGGACGCCAGCGACATTTTCTGTCCGAAGCCGCCGCCGACATCGGGCGCGATCACGCGCAAATCGGCTTCCGGCATCCCCAGCACATCGGCAATCGCCGTGCGCGTGAGATGCGGCATTTGCGTCGTGCAGGTAAGCGTGACGCGGCCAGTCGAGGCGTCGTAAGAAGCATGCCCGGCGCGCGCCTCCATCGGTGTCGCGTTTTGCCGATGCGAGCGCGCTTCGACGTTGACGATTTTTGCAGCACTTTTCCAGGCGGCGTCGAAACCGGAGGTCTTCGCCTGACCTTCGACGATGACATTGCCCGGCGCTTCCCGGTGGATTTGCGGCGCTTGCGGCAAAAGCGCTGCGCGCGCGTCGGTCACGGCCTGCGTATCGTCAATCGACAGTTCGACCTGATCGGCGATGTCCTCGGCTTCTTCTTGGCTCGCCGCCACCACCGCCGCCACCGGCTCGCCGACAAATCGCACGACACCGTCGGCAAGCACAGGCTGCCCGACCGGCCTGTAGTTGAACTTGTGCAGCATCGGCAAAATCGGCTTGACGCCTTTGAGATCGGCGGCGGTGATCACCAGCGCGCCTTTCGGCGCGGCTATCTTCACGATTTTTCCCGCCGCCACCGGGCTGCGCACGAAGCGCACCCAATGCACCGCCGGCAAATCGGCGGTGAAGCGGCCGTGACCTTGGACCAGCGCCGGATCTTCCAGCCGGCGGATGGCGCGGCCGACCCATTTGAGTCCGGAGCCTTTGGTGTGGGCAGTCATTTTGCGCTGTGCTCCAGCGCGCGCCGCACCACCGCGCGAACGAGATCGCGCCGGTAATCGGCATTGGTCTGATGATCTTCCAGCGGATCGATGGCTTTTGCAGCCGCTTCCGCAGCGGCGCGGAAAACTTTGTCGCCCGGCGCTTGGCCTTCGAGCGCAGCTTCGGCTTCTGTAATACGGCGCGGGCTCGCCTCGGCGCCGCCAAGCCCGACGCGCGCTTGTGTGATCTTGCCGCTCTTGCAGACGATAGGTGACCAGCGCCGCCGCCATGGCGAAATCGCCGGCGCGGCGGTTGAATTCGTTGAAACCGAATTTGGCGTCGGCTGGCGAGCAGCGGCAGCCGCACCTCCGTGAGCAATTCGTCTTCCGCCAGCGCGGTGGACATGATGCCGGCGAAGAAATCCTTCGCCGCGATCAGCCGCTCGCCGCGCGTGCTCTTGGCGACAATCGTCGCATCGAGTGTTGCCGCCACCAGGCACCATTCCGATGCCGGGTCGGCATGGGCGAGAGAGCCGCAAAACGTGCCGCGCATGCGGATCGGATAATGCGCGATGTGGCGCGCCACAAATGTCAGCAGTCTGCCGAGCGGATTATCGACAACGGATTTATGGAATGCCGCATGGCGCACGCGCGCGCCGATGCTCAAAACTTTTCCGTCGCTGGAAATCTTGTCGAGCCCCGCGACCTCGTTGATGTCGACCAGATGCGCCGGCTTCGCCAGCCGGAACGCCATGATCGGCACCAGGCTCTGCCCGCCGGCCAGCACGCGGCCGTCTTGCGGCGCCACTTCGCCAAAATCGTCAGCGCCTCGTCGAGCGTGCGCGGCACATGGCGGATAAACGGCGCTGGCTTCATGCGGCAATCGGCCTGGCGTCCAAGGGCATCATATGTATACAAACGATAGACGCCGTGCCCGGTTTGTCAAAGGGCGTTTCCCCGGGCGCGAAGCGCGCGGCCGGTAGCCCGGGCCCGATGTGGTCGATTATCCTGTGGTACGGCGGCGGGTGGCGTAACGAACCGAGGCGGCGATGGAATTATTGCAGCGGCAGACAATGACGGTTTTCCCGACCACGATTTTTTCCGGGAAAATATCCGATATCTCCGCCTGCGACCGGGCCGAGACCAAGTTGCGCGCCATGCAGGCGGCGAAACAGGGCACGGTGGAAGAGCGGGTCTTCATCACGCCGGACAACATTCAAGAACTGCCGGAGATGAAGGAGTTGGCGGATCTCATCCTCAGAGAGTCCGGGCAAATTTTGGATTACTACAAGATCAAACGCGACTCGCATTACATCACCAATATGTGGGCCAACATCACCCACCCCAATCACCGCCATCATCTGCATATCCATCCCAATTGCCTGCTGAGCGGCATTCTTTACGTGCGCTCGCCGAAAAATTGCGGCCCGACCGTGTTCGGCGATCCGCGCCCGGGCGCGATGATGATCCAGCCCTCGCATTCCGAAATGAATCCGCACAACATGACCGCCGTCGTGGTCGTGCCGGAAAAAGGCCGCCTGCTGATTTGGCCGAGCTATCTTCCGCATGCGGTCGAGAACGGCCGCGCCGATGAGAACGACGACCGCATCGTGCTGGCGTTCAACATCATGATCCGCGGCCACATCGACCGGCCGACCGCACAGCTGACCCTGACGTAATTCTTTTACGGTTTCTTGCGGCCGGTGAAATTCGGTTTGCGCTTTTCCATGAAGGCGCGCACGCCCTCGGCATAATCGGGATTGCAGGCTCGCCTCGCGTTGCAGGTCGCGCTCGAGATCGAGCTGGGCGTCGAGCGAATTGCCGCTCGAAGCATCGAGCGCGCGCTTGATCAGCGCCAGGCCTTGCGTCGGCGCGACCGAAAAATGCTCGCAGATGCGCCGCGCCTCGTAGATCAGCGCGTCGTCCGCCACGCAGCGCCAGATCAATCCCCATTCCGCGGCTTTTTCCGCCTTCAGCTCCTGCGCCAGCAGCGCCAGCCCGCGCGCGCGGGCTTCCCCCACCAGCCGCGGCAAAATCCAGGTGCCGCCGGAATCGGGGATCAGCCCGATGCGCGCGAATGATTGGATGAAGCTCGCGGACGTGGCGGCGATCACGATGTCGCAGGCGAGCGCGATGTTGCAGCCGGCGCCGGCGGCCACGCCATTGACGGCGGCGATCACCGGAAACGGCAGCGCGCGCAACTTGCGCACCAGCGGATTGTAATGCACGTCGAGCGTATTGCGCGGCACGGCGGTTTCGCCCGGCTTGGCGAGGCGGTCGGCCAAATCCTGCCCGGCGCAGAAGGCGCGCCCGGCGCCGGTGATCATCAGCGCGCGCGTGCTCTCGTCGGCTTCCGCCTCATCGATCGCCGCCCGCAGCGCGACATGCATCGCCTCGTTGAAGGCGTTGAGCTTGTCCGGCCGGTTCAAAGTGATGATGCGATAGCCGGGGTGCTGCTCGACCAGAATGGGCGCTTCGCTCATGGCAGTTTGAGGAACTTGTCGAGCTCCCCGATCTCTTTCTTGTCGCCGTCGACATCCGCGGCGATGCGCTCATAAAGCCGCGCGGCGGATTCGAGCATGGCATGTTCGGCGCGGTCCTTGCCGACGAAGTCAGAAATTTCGTCGAGCTCGGCCACCCAGCGATAGGCTTTTGAATACATGTTCGGCATCTGCCGCGTGAGCCAGCCGAGCAAAGCCGGCTGACTTTCGGCGAGTTCGGCATGAAGCGCCGCCGCCGAGCCGCCGCGTTCGGCGGCGAGCATCATGCCGGCGCCGAGCGCGGTGAAGCCCTTGGTGATGCCGGCATAGGACATTTTCAATGCGGAGGCCGCGGTCAGCGGCCCGTCCAGCACGCGCACGATCAATCCATAGTCGTTGAGCGTCGCGAACTGCGCCGCCGCCGGACCGGAGGCGTAGAACTTCGTATTGGTCGATCCTGGTTTCGGCGGCGGGCCGATGATGCCGGCGCCGACGAAAGGACAGCCGGTCGCGCCGATCGTGCCGGCGACCTCCAGCATGGTCGCAGGACTGATCGCGTTGCATTCCACATAAACCGGTTTCTTGTTGGCGGCGGTCAGCACGCCGGCCAAACCGCTTGGCCAGTGCCGGCGCTTCGCCTGGCGGCACGATCGAGAGCAGGAAATCGGCTTCGGTCAGTTGCGCGTCGGCGACCGCGGTCATGCCGGCCTCGCGCGCGCGTGCCGCGCTTTGCTCGCTGCGGCCGGCGAGCGAGGTGAGCACCTTCACTTTATTCTCGGTCAGCCGCTTGGCGACGCCGGCGCCCATATTGCCGGGCGCGATGATGGCGACGATGGGGGTCATGCGCACAAGCCTCGATTGGAAATATGTTTCTCAAGCTTCGCATCGGAATTATGTTTCATTGGCCGCCTCGACCCGCCGTTTTTCAGGGACTGGAACCCCATGCATACAGTGTCGGAAGGCCGCCAATGCGGTCAATGGTCACGCGGCCGCCGGCAACAGCCAAGCGTTGTCAGGCATTTTAGCTATCCGCGCCAGACTTAGCCGTTTCGCCAGTGGACCTTTTGGCTCCGATGCCGCTAGATTAGGCCATCTTAAGTCATAAGGGCCGGAATGGCCCGTGGGGAGGAGAACATGCGTAAAGCCTTATTGGTTGCGGGCGCCTTGCTGCTTGCAAGCGTACCGGCCGTGGCCCAGCAAAAGTCGGTCAAGATCGGTTTCGTCACGACCTTGAGCGGCCCGGCGGCCGTGATCGGCAACAACATGCGCGACTCGTTCGAGCTCGCGCTCGACCACATGGGCCGCAAGATGGGCGGCCTGCCGGTCGAAGTGATCTACGAGGACGACACCTTCAAGCCTGAGGTCGGCTTGCAGAAGACCCAGAAGTTGATCGAGTCCGATCACGTGGATTTTCTGGCCGGCTATATCTGGTCGAACGTGCTGCTGGCCTCGGTGAAGCCGGCCTTCGACTCCAAGACCTTCCTGATCAGCGCCAATGCCGGCCCGCATCAACTCGCCGGCGAAGGTTGCTCGCCCTATTTCTTCTCGACCTCATGGCAGAACGACCAGACGCCGCAGGCGATGGGTCACTACATGAATCAGAAGGGCGTGAAGAGCGTGTTCCTGATCGGCCCGAACTACGCCGCCGGCAAGGACATGCTGCAAGGCGTCGCCGCCACCTTCAAGGGCAAGGTCATCGGCGAGGAGCTGACCAAATGGCCGACGCAGCTCGACTTCTCGGCCGAACTCGCCAAGGCGAAGGCTGCCAATCCGGACGCCATCTTTGTGTTCTATCCGGGCAAGGCGGGTGTGCAGTTCCTGGCGCAATACGCGCAGGCCGGGTTGAAGGGCAAGATCCCGCTCTACACCGCCTTCACCATCGACGAATTGTCGCTGCCGCTGCAGAAGGACTTGGCGCTCGGCGTGCCGGGTGCGCAGGAATGGGTCAACGATCTGCCGAACGAGGCCAACAAGAAGTTCGTTGCCGACTTCGAGAAGAAGTTTCCCGGCAAGAAGCCGTCGTTCTACGGCGCGCAATCCTATGACGCCGCCTATCTGATCGCCTCGGCGGTCGCCGCCACCAAGGGCAATCTGTCCGACAAAGCGGCGGTGCAGAAGGCGCTGGAAAAGGCGGACTTCAAATCGGTGCGCGGCGACTTCAAATTCGGCAACAACCACTTCCCGATTCAGGCTTTCTATCTGCAGGATGTGGTGAAGGACGCCAAGGGCGACTTCGTGCTGAAGACCGTCGCCACCATCGTCAAGGAAAACCAGGACGCCTTCCATGGCCAGTGCCATATGAAGTGATCCGGTTGCGGAACAAAAACGGCGGCGGCGCAGGCGCGCTGCCGCCGTTTGCTTGCCGGGGTTCGGCGAACTTCAACATAAGCGCGACATGACTCTCTTCATCGAGCAATGCCTGAACGGATTGCAGTTCGGCCTGCTGCTATTCCTGCTGGCGGCGGGATTGACGCTGGTGTTCGGGATCATGGATCTCGTCAATCTGGCGCACGGCTCGCTCTATATGATCGGCGCCTATTTCGCCGCCACCTTCGCGGCCTGGACCGGCAGCTTCGTACTCGCAGCCGTGCTGGCGCTGGGCGCAACATTGTTGGTCGGCATGGTGGTGGAGGTGATCGTGATGCGCAGGCTTTACGGCCGCGACCATCTCGATCACGTGCTCGGCACCTTCGGATTGATTCTGTTTTTCGATGAAGCGGTGCGGTTGATCTGGGGCGCCGAGGGCATGAGCCTGCCGCTGCCGTCATGGCTCAATACCTCGATCCAGATTTTGCCGGGCGTGCAGTATTCGGCCTACAAGTTCTCCATCATCGTGGTGTCGTTGAGCGTAGCGGCTTTTCTTTATTTCCTGGTGATGCGCACGCGCATCGGCATGTTGATCCGCGCCGGCGCCTCCAACCGCGAAATGGTCGGCGCGCTCGGCGTCAATATCAAATTGCTCTACACGCTGGTGTTCGGGCTCGGCGCCGCGCTCGCGGGGCTGGCCGGCCTGATGCAGGCGCCAATTCTCACGGTACAAATTGGCATGGGCGAAAACATCCTCATCCTTGCCTTTGTCATCACGGTGATCGGCGGCATCGGTTCGGTGCGCGGCGCTTTCGTGGCGGCGATGCTGGTCGGCTTCATCGATACCGTCGGACGCAGTTATTTGCCCGATTTGCTGCGGCTGGTGCTCAACCGGGAAGCGGCGGCCACCGCGGCACCGGCGCTGTCCTCGATGTTGATCTATTTGTTGATGGCGGTCGTGCTGGTGGTGAAACCGGAAGGGCTGTTCTCGGCGGGCAATAAATGAGAGCCCGGCTGAACGCGCACACCATTGCGACCGTGGCGCTGCTGGCAGCGCTGGTGCTGCTGCCGGTCTATGTGCATTTCGCCAATGACCGCTTTCTGCTCACGCTGTTCACCCGCATCGTCATTTTGGCGCTGGCCGCGGTCAGCCTCAATCTCATCCTCGGCTATGGCGGCATGATGAGCTTTGGCCATGCCGCCTATCTCGGCATCGGCGGCTATGCGGTCGGCATGCTGGCGTTCGAGCATATCTATACCGGCTTCATCCAATGGCCGGTGGCGCTCGGCGCCAGCGCGTTGTTCGCGCTGGTGATCGGCGCGTTGTGCTGCGCACGCGCGGCGTCTATTTCATCATGATCACGCTGGCCTTTGCGCAAATGGCCTATTATTTGGTCGCCGGCATCGCGCGTTATGGCGGCGACGACGGCCTCACCATCCAGAAGCGCAGCACATTCATTGCGCCCATCGATCTGACCAACAAAGTGCAGTTCTATTACATCTGCCTGGCGTTGCTGTTCGGCTCGATTTACCTGGTCTGGCGCATCGTGAATTCACGCTTCGGACTGGCGGTCCAAGGCGCGCGCTCCAACGACACCCGCATGCGCGCGATCGGTTTTCCGACCTACCGCTACAAGCTCACCTGCTTTGTCATCGCCGGCACGCTCGGCGGGCTGGCCGGCGCGCTGATCGCCAATCACACCGATTTCGTCAGCCCGGCGATGATGTATTGGACGCGCTCGGGCGACCTCATCATCATGGTGGTGCTCGGCGGCATGGGTGCGACCTTCGGCCCGCTGTTCGGCGCCGTGGCGCTCTTGGTGCTGGAGGAGGTGCTCTCCGGCATTACCGAATATTGGCAGATCATCCTCGGACCTTTGCTGCTGCTGGTGGTGCTGTTCGCGCGCGGCGGCATTGACGGGCTGCTGCGCAGCTTCGACCGGAAGGTGCGCTCATGAGCGAAGCCTTGCTGCAGGTCGATGGTCTCGCCAAGCGCTTCGGCGGCATTGTCGCCACCGACGATCTCGCGCTCTCAATCGAGCGCGGCGAGCTGCACGCGGTGATCGGCCCCAACGGCGCCGGCAAGACCACGTTGATTGCGCAATTGAGCGGGCAACTGACGCCGGATTCCGGCCGCGTGCGCTTCGAGGGCCGCGACATCACTCAATTGCCGGTGCATGCGCGTAGCCGGCTCGGCCTGGCGCGCTCGTTCCAGATCACGTCGCTGTTTCTCGATTTGAGCGTGCTCGACAATGTGGCGCTCGCGGTGCAGGCGCATGCCGGGCACTCGTTTCATTTCTGGCGCAATGCGCGCAGCGAGAAGGAATTGCGCGAGCCGGCGCAAGCCGCGCTGAAGCGCGTCGGGCTTGCCGAACGCGCCAATGAACGCGCCTCTGCATTGAGTCACGGCGAACATCGCCTGCTCGAATTGGCCATGGCGTTGGCGGGCAACCCGCGCCTGCTGCTGCTGGACGAGCCGATGGCGGGCTTAGGGCCGGAGGAATCCGCCCGCATGGTGGCGATGTTGCGCGCCTTGAAATCCGAGTTCACCATTCTCTTGGTCGAGCACGACATGGAAGCGGTGTTCGCGCTCGCCGACCGCATCACGGTTCTGGTCTATGGCCGCGTGATCGCCTCGGGCGCGCCGGACGCGATCCGCGCCGACAAACAAGTGCGTGACGCCTATCTGGGCGAGCAGGAGGCCGGCCATGGTTGAGCCCGTGCTTGCGCTCGACGCGGTCGAGACCAGTTATGGCCTGAGCCAAGTGCTGTTCGGCGTATCGCTCAGCATCGCGCCCGGCGAGATGGTGACGCTGATGGGCCGCAACGGCATGGGCAAGACCACCACCGTGCGCTCGATCATGGGGCTCACGCGCGCGCGCTCAGGCTCTATCCGCTTTGACGGCCAAGACATTCGCGATCTGCCGTCTTACGCCATCGCCAAGCGCGGTATCGGCCTGGTGCCGGAAGGCCGGCAGATTTTTCCGAACCTCTCCGTGCGCGAGAATTTGCTGGCGACGGCGGTTGCGCGCAACGGCTGGACGCTGCCCAAGATCTACGAGCTGTTCCCGCGCCTCGCCGAGCGCGAGGGCAGCATGGGCAATCAATTGTCCGGCGGCGAGCAGCAGATGCTGGCGATCGGCCGCGCGCTGATGACCAATCCGCGGCTGTTGATATTGGACGAGGCGACCGAAGGACTGGCGCCGCTGATCCGCGCCGAAATCTGGCGTTGTCTGGCGCGGCTGAAGGAATCCGGATTGTCGATTCTGGTGATCGACAAGAATGTCGGCACGCTCATCCGCGTCGCCGACCGCCATTTCCTCATCGAGCGCGGCCGCGTGGTGTGGTCGGGCGCTTCCGCCGAACTCGCGGCTAACGCCGATGTGCAGCACCGGTATTTGGGGGTTTGACTATTCCGCCGGCTGGATGCTGGGCGGGCGGCGGATGAATGTCGGCCGCGCGCCGCCCCATTTGCGGTGCAGCCGGTCGAGCAGCAGATAAATCACCGGCGTCGTGTAGAGCGTGAGCGCCTGCGACACCAATAGGCCGCCGATGATGGTGATGCCGAGCGGGCGGCGCAACTCGGAGCCTGGACCGATGGCGATCACCAGCGGCACCGCGCCCAGCATCGAGGCCAGCGTGGTCATCAGAATCGGACGAAAACGTTCCAGGCAGGCTTCGCGAATGGCGGCAACCGGCGGCAAGCCGCGCCGGCGTTCGGCGTCGAGCGCGAAATCCACCATCATGATGCCGTTCTTCTTGACGATGCCGATCAACAGAATAATGCCGATGAAGGCGATCACCGTCAGTTCGGTGTTGGAAATCTGCAGCGCCAGCAATGCGCCGAGGCCGGCCGAGGGCAGTGTCGAGATGATGGTGAGCGGATGCGCCAGGCTCTCATACAAAACGCCGAGCACGATATAGACCGCGATCAACGCGGCCAGCAGCAGCAGCGGCTGCGCGCCGACAGATTGCTGGAAGGCTTTGACGTCGCCGGCGAAGTCGGCGTGAATAATGTCGGGAACATGCATCTCCGCCACCGCCGCCGACAGCGCCGCAGTGACATCCTCGATCTTGGCGTCGGGTTTAATGTTGTAGGTGAGGGTAACCGCCGGGAACTGGCCCTGATGGTTCACCACCAGCGGCGCGATGCCGCGCTCGACCTTCGCCACCGCCGACAGCGGCACCAGCGAATGACCCGAGCCGGGCACGTAGACTTGCGCGAGATCGGTCGGGTCGCGCTGATATTTGCGGTCAACTTCGAGGATGACGCGATATTCGTTGCGCTGGGTATAGATCGTCGAAATTTGCCGCTGCGAGAACGCGTCATTGAGTGCGTTGTCGACATCTTGCAGGCGCACGCCCAGCCGCGCCGCCGCCGTGCGGTCGACGGTGACGGTCGCCTGCAAGCCGCCTTGCTCGCGGTCGGTGGTGACGTCGACGACACCCGGCACGTCCTTCACGCGGTCGAGCACCTTCGGCACCCAACGTTGCAGCTCGTCGATGTCGGAGCTCCATAGCGTGAACTGATATTGCGAATCGCTTTGCCTTCCGCCGACGCGCAAATCCTGCGCCGGCACCATGAAGACGCGGATGCCGGGGATCTGGTTGAGCCGCGCGCGCAGGCGCGCCACCACCGCTTGCGTGCTCACATTGTGACGCTCGGAGAGCGGCTTCAGGCTGATGAAAAGGCGCCCGCGGTTGACCGAGGCGTTGAAGCCGGAAGCGCCGACCGAGGAGCCCAGTCCCGCCACCGCCGGATCGGACAGCACCACGTCCATGGCCTTTTGCTGGATCTGCTCCATCGCCTCGAAGGAAATGTCGGTCGAAGCCTGCGTGCCGCCGAAGATCAGCCCGGTGTCGTCCTGCGGGAAATAGCCTTTCGGCGTCTTGATGTAGAGCCCGACGGTGAGCGCGATGGTGGAAAGGAATACGAGCAGCATCAGCGCGCGATGCTCGAGCGCAAAGCCGAGCGTGCGGTCGTAGAAGGCGATCATGCGCGCGAGCAGGCCCTCGACGCGCCGGTCGAGCCAGGTCGCGGTCTTGCTCGGCGGCGCTTTGACGAAATAAGCGCAAATCATCGGCGTCACCGACAGCGACACCACGGTCGAGACTGCAATGGCGAAGGCGAGCGTCACCGAGAATTCGCGGAACAAGCGCCCGACAATGCCGCCCATAAACAATAGCGGAATGAAGGCCGCGATCAGCGACACCGAGATCGACACCACGGTAAAGCCGATCTGCTTGGCGCCCAGCATGGTGGCGCGCAATGGCGAATGGCCGGCTTCCAAATTTCGGAATACGTTCTCGATCATCACAATGGCATCGTCCACCACGAAGCCGACGCAGACCGCCAGCGCCATCAGCGACAGATTGTCGATGGAAAAGCCGGCCGCCCACATCGCCGCGCAAGTGCCGGCGAGCGACAGCGGCACGGTGACGCCGGCGGCAATCGTCGGCGCGCTGCGGCGCAGGAACATGAACACCACCAGCATCACCAGCAGCACGGTGGCGGCGAGCGTCAGTTGCATGTCGCGCACGCTGGCGCGGATGGTTTGCGTGCGGTCGGCCAAAACGGAAATCTCCAAGCCCGCCGGCACCCATTGCTTGAGCTCGGGCAGCAGCGCGTAGATGCGGTCGACCGTGTCGATGACGTTGGCATTGGCCTGCTTGGTGATGATCAGCAGCACCGAGGGATCTTTGTTGAACCAGCCGGCGGAGCGGCTGTTGCGCACGCTCGGGGTGATTGTCGCCACCGTGGATAGCCGGATGACGGTGCCGTTCACGGTTTTGACCACGACCGGATCGTATTCGTTGGCCTTGCGCAGCTGATTGTTGATGCCGATCGAGACCGCGCGCTTGTCGCCGTCGAAGGTGCCGAGCGGGCCGACGGCATTGGAATTGGCGATGGCCGTGCGCACGTCCTCCATCGACAGGCCCATGGAGGCGAGCCGCGCCGGATCGACGCGCACGCGAATGGCGGGCTGTTCGGAGCCGGCCACGCTGACATCGCCGACACCGTCGACCTGGCTCAAGCGCTGCACGATTATGCTGTCGGCGGCGTCGTAGATTTCGCTGCCCTGCATGGTCTTGGAGGTGAGCGCCAGGATCAGGATCGGCGCCGCCGCAGGGTTCGCCTTGCGGAAGGTTGGCAGCGTCGGCATGTCGGTCGGCAGGTCGCTGAGCGCTGCGTTAAGCGCGGCCTGCACGTCGCGCGCGGCGCCCTCGATGCTGCGCGACAAATCGAATTGCACGACGATGCGTGAGGAGCCGGTTGAGCTCACCGAGGTCAATTCATTGACGCCGGCAATCGTGCCCAGTTGCCGTTCCAAAGGCGCCGCCACCGTCGCCGCCATGGTGTTGGGATCGGCGCCCGGCCTGCTCGCCGAAATGAAGATGACCGGAAAGTCCACGCTCGGCAGGCTCGCCACCGGCAGCAAGCCATAGGCCGCGGCGCCCACCAAAAACAGACCGACCGCCAGCAGCGTTGTGCCGATCGGTCTGCGGATGAAGGGCCAAGAGAAGTTCATGTGAAATTCATCGGAGACTCACGAACGGCCCCGCGCCGGACGCAGCTTGCGCGGCGGCGGGCGAGGGCGCCGGCGTCAGCCGCACGCGCAGCCGCTCCATGTAGAGATAGATCACCGGCGTGGTGTAGAGCGTGAGCATTTGGCTGAGCAGCAGGCCGCCGACGATGGTGACGCCCAAGGGATTGCGCAATTCGGAGCCGGTGCCGCTTTCGAGCGCCAGCGGCAACGCGCCGAACAGCGCCGCCAACGTGGTCATCATGATCGGGCGAAAGCGCAGCAGCGCCGCCTGCACGATGGATTCCTCCGGCGACAAGCCCTGATGGCGCTCCGCTTCGAGCGCGAAGTCGATCATCAGAATGGCGTTCTTCTTGACGATGCCCATCAGCAGCACGATGCCGATCAGCGCGATCACCGACAGGTCATAACCAAACAGCATCAGCGCCAGCAGCGCGCCGACGCCGGCGGATGGCAGCGTGGAGAGAATGGTCAGCGGGTGAATGAAGCTTTCATACAGCACGCCCAGCACGATGTAGATGGTGATGGCGGCGGCGAGAATGAGCCAGGGCTCGCCGGCCAGCGACTTGGAGAATTCCGCCGCGTCGCCGGAATAGTTGCCGGTGACGGAAGCCGGCATGCCGATCTCCTGCTGCGCGGCGCTGATGCTGGCGACCGCGTCGGACAATGCGTAGCCGGGCGCGAGATCGAAGCTGATGGTGACCGAGGGGAACTGCTCCTGATGCGCGATGGCGAGCGGCGCCGAGGTACGAACGAAACGCGCAAAGGCCGACAGCGGCACCTGGTTGGAGCCGGTGACTGAATTGGGCGTCGCTGTGGTGTTGGTATTGGTGGTGCCGGTCGCGGTATTGGCGACGGTCGCCGCCGTGCCGGTCGAGGTGCTGGCGCCGGTGACATAGAGCTTGCTGAGCGAGGCGGGGTCCTGCGCATAACGCGGCTGCGCTTCCAGGATGACGCGGTATTGGTTGGACTGGCCGTAGATGGTGGAAATCTGGCGCTGGCCGAAGGCGTCATTGAGCGTGTCGGTCACGCTCTGCATCGACACGCCCAGCCGCCCGGCCTGTTCGCGGTCGACATTGACCTGCACGCGCAAGCCGCCTTCCTGCGCTTCGGAGGCAACCTCGCGCATCGCCTTCTCGCGCCGCAGCCGGCGGGTAAGCTTGTCGGCCCAGTCGGTGACTTCGTTCGCGTCGGTGCCGACCAGCGTGTACTGGTATTGCGCGCGGCTCGAGCGCGTTGAAATCTGGATGTCTTGCGTCGCCTGGAAATAAACCGTCATGCCGGGAATGCCGGCGACCTTGTCTTTGAGCCGCGCGATGATCTCTTCCACATGCGACGAGCGCTGGCTGCGGACCTTAAGCGTGATGGCGAGCCGCCCGGCATTGGGCGTGGCGTTGAGCGGGGAGACGCCGATCACCGAGACCACGCCGGTGACGTCCGGGTCGGCGCGGATCAAATCCTCCACCACGCGCTGGCGGCGCTGCATTTCGATGAAGGAAACGTCGGTGCCGGCTTCGGTCACCGCGGTGATCAGGCCGGTGTCCTGCAACGGCAGGAAGCCCTTCGGAATAATGATATAAAGCCCGATGGTCGCGACCAGCGTCACCAGCGTCACGATCAGCGTCTCGCGCTGGCGGCGCAGCACCCACAACAAAGTGCGGTGATAGAACGCAACGACGCGTTCGGTCAGAGCGTTAATGCGCTCCTGCAGTGCGGCGAAGGCGCCGCCGCCGCTGCTTTCGCCGGAGTGACGCAGCAGGCGGGAGCACATCATCGGCGTCAGCGTCAATGACACGATGGCCGATGCCACCACCGCGATGGTGAGCGTGAGCGCGAATTCGCGGAACATGCGGCCGACCAAGCCGGTCATGAACAGCAGCGGGATGAACACCGCGATCAGCGACAGCGTCAGCGAGATCACCGTGAAGCCGATTTGGCTCGCCCCGCGCAGCGCGGCATCGAGCGGGCTTTCGCCGTCTTCCATGTGGCGCACGATGTTCTCGATCATGACGATGGCGTCGTCGACCACGAAGCCGGTGCCGATGGTCAGCGCCATCAGCGAGAGATTGTCGAGCGAGAATCCGGCAAACCACATCACGCCGAAGGTCGCGATCAGCGACAGCGGCAGCGCCACGCCGGCGATGATGGTGGCGCGGATGGTGCGCAGGAAGATCAGCACCACCATGACCACCAGCACGATGCTCAGAACAAGCGTGAATTGCACGTCATGCACGGAAGACCGGATGGTCTCGGTGCGGTCGTTGACCACGGTGAGCCGCGCGCCCGCCGGCATGGCGCGCCGCAGCCGCGGCAATTCCGCCTGCACGCGCTGCACGGTCTCGATCACATTGGCGCCGGGCTGGCGCTGCACGTCGATGACGATGGCCGGCTCGCCTTTGTACCAGGCGCCGACCTTGGAATTTTCCAGCCCGTCGATCACGTCGGCGACGTCGCTGACGCGCACCGGCGCGCCGTTGCGGAACGCCACCGTCACCGTCTTGTAGATGGCGGCGTTGTCGATCTGGTCGTTGGCGGAGATGGTGTAGGATTGATGCGCGCCGTCGAGCGCGCCCTTCGGCCCCGCCACATTGGCGCCGACGATCGCCGTGCGCAAATCCTCCAGCGCGATGCCGTAGGCGGCGAGCCGCGACAGATCGGCCTGCACGCGAATGGCCGGGCGGATGCCGCCTTGCACCGAGACGTGGCCGACGCCGGTGATTTCGGAAAGCCGCGGCGACATGATGGTATCGGCCATGTCGCTGAGCGCGCGCTGGTTAATACTGTCGGAGGTGAGCGCCAGCGTGATGATCGGCGCGTCGGCCGGATTCACTTTCGAATAAAGCGGCGGGTAGGGAAGGTTGCGCGGCAGCGTCGAGCCGGCGGCGTTGATCGCCGACTGCACGTCTTGCGCGGCGGCGTCGATGTCGCGGTTCAAATCGAATTGCAGCGTGACCTGGCTGATGCCGAACGAGCTCGCCGAGGTCATGGTCTGCAGCGCCGGGATCTGGCCGAACTGGCGCTCGAGCGGCGCCGTCACCAAAGACGCAATCGTGTCGGGATTGGCGCCGGGAAGCTGCGTCGTCACCTGGATGGTGGGGAAATCCACTTGCGGGAGCGCCGACACCGGCAGCCACCAATAGCCAAGCGCGCCGCCCAGCATCACCGCGATGCCAAGCAAGGAAGTGGCGATCGGCCGGTGGATGAAGGGCGAAGAGACGCTCATTGCGGTGCGTTTGGCGGTGCGTTCGGCTTCGTATTGGTACGCTGCGCGCCGTCCGGCTTCTGGCCGCTGCGCTGCCGCGTCCCCTGCGGGCGGGCGGCGGGCGGCGTTGCGCTGCCGATGGAAACTTTGGCGCCATCGGTGAGGCGCGCAAAGCCCGTGGTCACCACGCGCTCGGGCGGCGTAACGCCGCTCGCCACCACGGTCTGCACCTCGTCCTGCTTTTGCACCTGGATCGGCCGCATGGCAGCGCTGTTATCTTCCTTGATGACGTAGACGAAGGTGCCGTTCGGCCCGCGCTGCACCGCGCCGGTCGGGATCACCACCACTTGCTTGAGCGTGTCGATCAGCAGCCGCACATTGACGAACTGCCCCGGCCAGAGCTGGATATTTGCATTGGGAAATTCGGCTTTGAGCTTCACGGTCCCGGTCGTTGGATCGACCTGATTGTCGACCACGCGCAGCGTGCCGCGATCGATCACCGCGTCATTGTCGGAACGCTGCGCGTCGACCGCGAGCGGCCCTTTGGCGAAGGCCGTATTGACGTCGGCGAGATCCTGTTGCGGAAGATTGAACAGTACCGAGATCGGTTTGATCTGGGTGATAACGACGATACCCGGCGAACTCGACGCGCGCACGATATTGCCTTCATCCACCATGCGGATGCCGGTGCGCCCGTCGATCGGAGCGACGATCTTGGTGTAGCCGAGCGTCGCCTGCGCGCTTTCGACCGCGGCCTGATCGGATTGCACGAGTGCTGCATATTGCGCGACCAGCGCGGCTTGCGTGTCGGCCTGCTGCTTGTTGATGGCGTTGGTGGCGGCGAGCCGCTGGTAGCGCTCCAGATCGATCTTGGCGTTGCCGAGTTGCGCCTCGTCCTGCGCCTTCTTGGCGGTCGCCTGGTCGAGCGTCGCTTGATAGGTGGTCGGATCGATGCGCGCCAGCACGTCGCCTTTCTTGACGTCGTCGCCTTCCTTGAAGCCGACCGAGAGCAGCTTGCCGTCCACTTGCGGGCTCACGGTCACGGTGTTGAGCGCTTTGACGGTGCCGACGGCGTCGAGATAGACCGGCACGTCCGTGCGCGCAGCCGGCCGCCACCAGCACCGGCACCGGCCCGTCGGCGGCGAAGCGGTTGCGGCGCTGCTGCGGCGCCGAGCCGGTAAAGGCATAGATCAGCGCGGCGCCGATCACGATGACGATCAAGCCAATCGCCAAATAGCGGCGGTTACGCGTGCTCGTCTTCGCCCAAATTTCCTTTGGCAATTTACCGTGCATCGGCTTCCACCGGTTTCGGCAGCCAGCCGCCGCCGAGCGCCTGATAGAGGCTCACGATGGCCAGCAAATGGGTAAGGCGGTACTGCACCAGCGAGTCCTCGGCCTGATACAGCGTCTGCTGCGTCTGCAGCACGGTGACCAGATCGATGGTGCCCTGGCGTAGCCGCTCCTCGGCAATATTGAAAGCGCGGCGCGAATTCGTCACCACGTCGCGCTGCAGCCGCTCGCGATTGGCGGTCTGGCGGATGGCGTCGAGCGCGTTCTCCACGTCGGCAAAGGCCGAGATCACCGCCTTGCGGTAGTTCTGCAACAATTCGTCCTGTCTGCCTTTTTGCAGATCGAGATTGCCCTGCAGGCGCGCGCCGTCGAAGATCGGCTGCGTCAGGCCCGCGGTCGCCGTGTAGAACGCCGACTCCGGCCGCAGCAAAATGCGCAGGATCGCGCTCTGGTAACCGCCCTCGCCGGTGAGTGTGATCGAGGGCAGAAATTGCGCGCGCGCGTTTTCGACATTGGCATTGGCCGACGCGAGCTGGGCTTCCGCCTCGCGGATGTCGGGGCGCTGCGCCAGCAGTTCGGAGGGCAGGCCCGGCGTCACGCGCGGGATGGCGATGGCGCGAAGCGAGCCGCCTTGCACGCGCACACGTTCGGGCGAGCGCGCGATCAGCACCGCCAGCGCGTTGCGGTTTTGCTTGAGCGTCTGTTCGAGCGGCGGGATGGCGGCGCGCTGGGTATCGACCAGGCTCTGCTGCTCGGCGATTTCGAGCGCCGACGCGGTGCCGGCATTGAGCCGCTGCTGGATCAAATTGAGCACGCGCGTGGCGCTGACGATGTTCTCGCGCGCCACCCGCAAGCGGTCCTGCGCCGCCAGCACTTGAAAGTAAGCATTGGCGGCGGTGACCACGGTGGTTAAGCCCACGACTTCGCGGTCGTAGCGGCTGGCGACCGCGGTTTGCTCGGCCGCGCGCTGGGCGGCGCGGTTTTTGCCCCAGAAGTCGAGTTCGTAGCTGGCGGTGAGCCCGGTGGAGAGATTGTCGCGTTCCGAGCCGCCGGAGGATGAGCCGGACGAACCGGCGAGCGTCTGCGATGAGCGCGAGCGCGTGGCGCTGGCGTTGAGCGCCACATTGGGCAGCAATGCGGAACCGGCGATGCGCGCCTGCGCGTCGGCCTGCACGATGCGGGCGATCGCTGCCGCGATATCGAGATTGCCGGCGCGCGCCGCCTCGATGATGTCGGTCAATTCGCGCGAGCGGAACATGCGCCACCAATCGAGCGGCGGCACGGCTGCTTCCGCCGCCGCCTCATTGCGCGGGCCGCCGTCATAGGCCGCCGGAATATCGATGCCGGGCTCGGGCTTGTCGCCTGAGAGCAGGCAGCCGCCGAGCGGCAGCATCAGGCCGATGGTGAAAGTCATGGTCACGACGGTTTGCGCCTGCGATTTTGTTCCCGCCCGCACTGACATAGGTCCGCGACGCATACCGGCAACTCTCAACGGCCACAGGAACAAGGCTTAAGCCGAATATATACGCTAAAATCCTGCCTATTGCCGGTCGTTATTGGGTTTGCGGGTGGCGCGCCAGTCGGCCAAAGCGTGGCGGCCGGCGGACGACATTTTCTCCGCCGCGCCCGCGAATACGCCCTGGATTACCGTGTCGTAAGCCTGCCGCGCGGCGCGGGTATTGGCCATGGCCGCGCGCATGTCTTCGGGCTTGAATGGGTCTTGGCGCAGCGTCGTGCGGATGCTGTCGCGGGCGGCGAAATATTTGTCCTGCGCCTCGGCGATCGCCGCGTGATTGGCCTTCATTTGACCCTTGACCAGGTCGGCGTCGGCTTGCGGCAGCGTCGCCGCCAGCCGCTCGACGCGCACGAACACGTTGCGGTCCCAGGCCGAGGGCGCCGGGCTGCGGATAAGCCATCGCCACCGTCACGCCGACAAAAAACAAATTGAGCGCGAGCGAGCCGAGCAGCAGCCAGCGCGAGGAGCCGCGCGATATCTGTGCTGGGGGCGAATTGGGCGATGGTCATGGCCGCGCTCCGGTCAAAGGCTCAGGGCCATATACGATCAGGCCGAGATCGGCGCTGTTTGCCGCTGCGGTATCGACCCGGTCGAAATGGCGATCGACGCCGGCGATGCCCACGACAAAGCCGATCGCAAGGCAACCGGCGAGCGCCGCCACGCGCGGCCAGGCCGGTGCGAATTCCCAATCGAGCAGCACGGCGGGCCAGCGCCACAGCGGCAGCTTCTGCCGCGGCAAGGCGCCGAGCCGCGCCAGCACACGTCCGGCGGCGGCCTCGTCGGCGTCAGGCGTCTGCGCCGGGCGCTTAAGCGCGCGCGCGAGCAATTTTTCCAACCGCAAATCTTCAAACCGTCTGTCGTCCATTGGTCCTAGTCCCCTTCGATTACGCTACCAAGCGCGCGGCGCAGGCTCTGCTTGCCGCGCACCAGCAAGGTCTCGACCGCCGACACCGAGGTGTCGAGAATTTCCGCCACTTGCGCATTGCTCATGCCCTCGCGGTAAGTGAGCACGATCGCGGCGCGCTGGCGCTCTGGCAGTTCCGCGATTGCCGCGGCCACCATGCGGTCGCGCTCGTCGTGCTCGGCCTGTTCGGTCGCGCCCGGTGCCGGGTCGACGATGTCGCCGGCCGCTTCCAGTTCGACCCAGGGCGCGCGCCGTTTGCGATCGAGACAAAGATTGACCACCACGCGCGAGAGCCAGGTGCGGAACGCGGCCAGCGGCTGCCAGCGCGGGGCGTGGACCCAGACGCGGAGCATGGCTTCCTGCGCCACGTCCTCGGCGTCGGCGGCGTTGCCGAGGATGCGGCGGGCGAGCCCGACCATGGCCGGCAGATGGCGGCGCGCGAGCGTCCGGAACGCCGGCTCGTCACCGCGCGCGACCCGGGCCATGAGCGCTTCGTCGCTGTCATCCATGCATATGCGGCGATCGGCATCGGAAAAGCCCGTTCATTGTAGTCTGTGGCCTGTCCAATTAACGCGCGGGGCGCCCAAATCCTGTGCTTAAGGGAAAGCGGGGAAACCGGGGACAAATGCCGCCGGGCAGGGACCTAACCTATTGAAGTAACGCGCTTTGGCAAGGCGGCGGGGGTTGAGTTCCACCCCGCGACGCCTAGCTTAGCCCCGCCCGGGCGCCACATCGGCCAGCGCAAAGCCGGCGATGCGTTTGTAGTTGTCGGAAAGCGCGCGCAATTCGTCCTGGCTGATGTATTTGTCGAGATTATCGAACGGCTTGTCGCCGACCAGTTCCTCGACCTTGATATTGATGAAATCCGGCGGGTGCTCGCGGTTGGTGCGCACGACCTTTAGCGGCCGGCGCCGAACGCGCGGCCTCATAGGCTTTGAGCGCCTGGCGCGGATCGCTTTCGCTGCGCAGGAAGTCGGCGAGCGTGCGGGCGTCGATCGCGGCCTGCGCCGCGCCATTGGAGCCGCGCGGATACATCGGATGGGCGGCGTCTCCGGCGAGCGTCACGCGGCCGAACGTCCAAGTCTCGATCGGGTCCTTGTCGACCATCGGATATTCCAGGATTTGATCGGCATCGCGGATCATCTGCGCCACGTCGAGCCAATCGAAACGCCAGCTCTCATACAGCGGGAAGAAGTCGCTCAAATCGCCCGGTTTGTTCCAGTCGTTCTGTTCGAAGCTGTCGCGTTTGATCTCGGCCATCCAGTTGATGAGCTGGTTGCCGGCGGCATCGATATTGTCGACGATCGGATAGATCACGATCTTGCCGGTGAGGATCGAGCCGACGCGCATGTAAGTGCGGCCGGTGAGGATCGGCTTTCTCCGCGTCACCCCGCGCCAGGTATTGATGCCGGCGAACGAAACTTTGTCGTCCGGGTAGAATTGCTTCCGGATCGCCGAATTGATGCCGTCACAGGCAATCACCACGTCGGCGGTAATGCTGCTCGCGCGGCTTGCCGGTCGAGGTCTGCTTGAAATGCGCGGTGGCGCCGCGTTCGTCCTGTTCGACGCTCGGCGCATTCCCAGTCGGTGCGGATCGCGTCGGCGCCCAATTGTTTGCGCGCGGCCGCGGCGAGGATCATGTGCAGTTTGCCGCGGTGGATGCCGACTTCCGGATATTGATAGCCGGCGAATTTGCCGCGCGCTTCCTTGTAGATCAGTTGGCCGAAGCGGTTGAAGAAGCAGCTCTCGCGGTTCTCGATGCCGGCGGCAAGCAGTTCATCGCCGAGACCGAGCGCGCTGAATTCGCGCATGGCATGCGGCAGCAGCGTGATGCCGACGCCAAGCTCCTTGATCTCGGGCGCGCGCTCGTAGACGCAGGCATTCGATGCCGCGCTGATTTAAATGCAGCGCGAGCGAGAGCCCGCAAATCCCACCGCCGACGATCGCGACTTTCATGGCCGGCAATGGACGAAATCGGTCAATTTCTGTCAACATGGCGCGATCCAACAGGGAGGCAACCACCATGGACAAGGCACTCTACGACCGCGGCATGGCCATGCGCCGCAAGGTGCTGGGCGATGAATATGTCGATCGCGCCGTCGCCAACACCGACGACTTCAACCGCAAATTCCAGGACCTGCTCAACGAATTCGCCTGGGGCGCGGTGTGGACCGACGAGGACCTTAAACCCCGCGACCGCAGCCTGCTCAATCTCGGCATGATCGCCTGCCTCGGCCGCATGCATGAGTTCGAGGCGCATTTCCGCGGCGCGCTGCGCAACGGCCTCACCCACAAGGAACTCGGCGCCATCCTGCGCCAGGTTGCGATTTATTGCGGCTTCCCGGCCGCGGTCGACGCCCACCGCGTGGCCAAGCAGGTGCTGGCGGCGGAGGCCAAAAAGCCCTGACAACAAAGGCTTAAATCGCGCCGCAAAATCACGTTATTGAGATTTTAGCGTTCCGGTCTTGAATGTGCCTTCATCTAAGGGCAATTCAGGGCCGGGGCTGGCGGCCTTGGCCGCGACAGGTGGATGATGATCCGACGAATTTCCGTAATTTTGCTGGCGCTGCCAGTGGCGGCGGCCGGTTTCCCGGCCGTTGCGGTGGCGCAAAATTATCCGCCGCCGCAGCCTTATTACCGCAGCGCGCCGCCGCCTGACGTCGTGGAGGAGCAGCTGCCGCCGCCGCCGGGGACGCGCTACCAGCGCTATTACCAGCCGCCGATTCAGGGCGGTCAGCCGCAGCGCGTGCTGCCTTATCCGGACGATGAGGTAGAGGCCTCGATGCCGCCGCCGGGCTTCGCAACGCCCAATGGCGGACCGCAGCCAGGCTACGGCCATCAACTCGATCAGCAACAGATGCAGCGCCAGCAAGTGCAGCAGATTGCACCGCAGCCGGCGCCATCCGGCCGTTACGAAGAAGGCGTGATCCGCCCGCCGGGTGCGGTCGGCAGCGCGCCAGGTAACGCACCGGGTCCTGCGCCAGGTCCTGCGCCAGGCCGGCGCCCGCACAGGGCGCAGCGCCGCAAGCGGCGCCGCCTACGGCTAATGCCGCGCTGCCGCCCGAGGATCAGCCCGAGCAGGGTCAGCCCAAGGAGTTGCCGCCTAATCTCAAGAAGCAACTGGTCAATTACGATACGCGCGAGCCGGCCGGCACCATCATCATCGATACGCCGCACACTTATCTCTATCTCGTGCTCGGTCACGGCCAGGCCATCCGCTACGGCATCGGCGTCGGCCGCGAAGGGTTCACCTGGGCGGGCACCGAGCGCATTTCCAAGATGAAGGAATGGCCGGATTGGTTTCCGCCGGCCGAGATGATCGAACGGCAACCCTATTTGCCGCGCATGATGGCGGGCGGCGCCGGCAATCCGCTCGGCGCGCGCGCGCTTTATCTCGGCCATACGCTCTACCGCATTCACGGCACCAACCAGCCCTCGACCATCGGGCAGACCGTGTCGTCGGGCTGCATCCGCCTGCTGAACGGGGACATCGAGGATTTGTTCAGCCGCGTGCAGGTCGGCACCCGCGTGGTGGTGCTGCCGGGCAACGCGCCGGACACGGTCGCCAATACCGGCGCGCCGCCGGCCGCCGGCGGTCAGCCGCCCGCGCAAGGTCCGCATCAAGGGCCGCATCAAGGGCCGGCCAGTATCCAGCCTGAGCAAAGCGGCACCGCGGTGTCGGGTTCGCCGCTGCCGGCAATACGCTAGCGCGTCGTTTCAATTTTTAGAATTCATAAATGCGCGCCGCGGCGCGTCGACTGAACAAGAGGTTTAACCAACATGCCGCACTACACCGCGCTGGTCACCTTGCTGGCGGTCGCTCTGTATTTCTACACCGGCCTGGCGGTCGCCAAGGCGCGCAGAAAATTCGGCGTGAAGGTGCCGGCGACCACCGGCCATGCCGACTTCGAGCGCGCCTTCCGCGTCCAGCAGAACACGCTGGAATGGATGCCGATCTTCCTGCCGCTGCTGTGGTTCTTCGTGCTCTATGTCAATGACTGGGGCGCGGCGCTCTTGGGCCTGGTCTGGATCGTCGGCCGCGTGCTTTACATCCGCGGCTACAGCGCCGCCGCCGAAGGCCGCCACCGCGGCTTCCAGATACAAACCTTCGCCTGCGGCGCGCTGTTTATCGGAACGCTGGCCGGGATTATCTGGCGGATGGCGAACGGCTGGTGATCACTCCGCCGCGCGGCTGGCGCTTTTTCCGATCGCCGCGTTGACCCGCGGCATCACTTCTTCCGCCATCAACTGCATCGAGCGCTTGGCAAGCGCCGGATCGACCCAGTCCATGCCGGCATAGACCAGTTCGCCGAAATCGCCGGTCTCCTCGCGCATGGCGAGGATCGCCTCGACCACTTTGTTGACGGTGCCGAAGGTGACGCAATTGTCCATCACGTAATCTTCGGTGATCTCCTCGTCCGGCTGTTCCTTGTGGCTCTTGAACACATAAAGCCGGTTTCCGCGTTTCATCTTGGCGCGCATCTGCCAGAAATAATGCCGGTAGGGACTTTTTGCATCCTCGCGGCCATAGCGCGCAGCGATCTTGTCGTCGTCGGCCACGAAGATCGTGCGCGCCACGCGCCAGTCGGCGATGTCGGCCTTGGCGCCTGCTTCCGCCTTGCCCTTGGCGTAGTTCGCCCAATGCGACTTTAAATGCTTGGCCAGCAGGAAGTTCGCCGACAGCGGATGGAAGTCGCGCTTGCCCATCAGCACCACGCCGGGCGAGAACGGCGCCACCACGGTGCCGACGATTTCCGGTCTTGGCTTTTGGAACGGTTTTGCCAGCACGCCGACGCCCAACTCGGGCGCCGCGGTGCGCGCGAAGGTGACCTTGAATCGGTTGTCGGGGAAATCGATGTCGTAAGGCGGATCGCGCTCCCACACGGCCAAGATCACGTCGATCGCCTCGGCGAAAATCTTGTTGCGGTCGAGATCGAGAATTCCGATCGCTTCGGAATCCGACGTCAGCGCGCCGGCCGAAATGCCCATAATGAAGCGGCCTTGCGCCAGATGATCGAACATCGCGGCATTGACCGCGATCACCACCGGATGCATTTGCGCGAGATTGGTGGTGCCGGTGGCGAGCTTGATCTGCTTGGTGTCGTGGATCAGCGTCGCCAGGAACATCATGCTGTTGGTGACGTTCTCGCAGGCGTCGGTCAGGTGCTCGCCCATGAAGGCGTCGTGAAAGCCGAGCTTGTCGGCCAGGATCACCGCCTCGCGGTCCTCGCGCAAGGTCTGCCGACCAATCCCGGTCCATCGGATGCACCGGCATGGTGAAGTAGCCGAGCCGCATTTTCATCTCCGCGATGTTTCCCGCTCGCCTGGAAAGCTAACTGAGCCGGCCGGCCGATGCAGCAAATATCGATTTGAGAGGGCGAAAATGGCAGCGGTTACCTCTCCCCGCGCGCGGGGAGAGGTCGACTTGCGAGCAATAGCGAGCATGTCGGGTGAGGGGGCTTCTCCGCGATTCTGAGTGTGTCGATAAAGCCCCTCACCCCGACCCTCTCCCCGCATGCGGGGAGAGGGGGAGCAAGCTTACGCCGCCACGCGCGCGAGGAACCCCTCGACTTCGCGGCGCAGTTCGGCGGCGACGGCTTCCACCGCCTGCGAGGCGGTAAGCACGCTTTCCGCCGAATGGCGCGTCTCGGCAGCGGCCCCCGACACCTCGCCGAGCGCCGACGCCACCAGCTTGGCGCCGTCGGCGGCGCTGGCGACGCTATGCGAAATCTCCGAGGTCGCAGCACTTTGCTCTTCGACCGCGGCCGAAACGGCGGTGGCGCAACTGTCGATTTCCTTCATGCGGCCGGAGATGCGGCCGATGGCGTCGACCGCGCCGCCGGTCGAGCTCTGCACCGCGCTGATCAGCTTGGCGATATCCTCGGTCGCCTTGCCGGTCTGCACCGCCAGCGATTTGACTTCGGACGCCACCACCGCAAAGCCGCGGCCGGCTTCGCCCGCGCGCGCCGCTTCGATGGTGGCATTGAGCGCCAGCAGGTTGGTCTGCCCGGCGATGGCGCGGATCAGCATGATCACGTCGCCGATTTTTTGCGCGGCTTGCGCCAGCGCGGTAATCTGCTTGTTGGTGCCCTGCGCTTCGTTCACGGCCGCGCGCACGATGTCGGTGGTGAGGCTGAGCTGGCGCGCGATCTCGCCGATCGATCCGCTCAATTCGTCGGCGGCCACCGCCGCGGTTTCCACATTGGTGGAGGCTTCGTTGGAGGCGGCCACCGCGCTTTCGGCGCTTTTCGATGTCAGTTCGGAATTCTCGAACAGCGTGGTGGCGGTCGCGCGCATGGCCATGGCGCCGTCCGCCACCGTGCGCAGGTGATCCTCCACGCGCTGGCGGAACGTTGCGATTGCCTGTTCGATGCGGCCGCGGCGCTGTTGCTGTTCCTGCATGGCGAGGCGCTCTTGCTCGGCGTCGCGCCGCTCGGTGATGTCCTCGTGCGTCGCCACCCAGCCGCCGTCCGGCATCGGCCGGTTGCTGACCAAAATGGTGCGGCCTTCGGCGGATTTAACTTCCGTGCTCTTGATCTTGCCGCCGGCCATGGAGGCCAGCAGCTCGACGCGATATTCGTCGACATTGCTCGAGAAGTTGCCGTGCGCGGCGCGGTATTCGAGCAGCGTGCTCAGCTTGGTGCCGGGCCGGGCGATCTCGGGGGGCAGGTTGTACATTTCGGCGTAGCGGCGGTTGCACACTGCCAGCCGCTCGTCGGCATCGAACATGCACAGCCCTTGCGTCATATTATGCAGCGCGACGCGCATGCGCCGTGTTCTGCCGTTGCAGGCGGCTGGCGAAGAACCCAGAGCTCAGCAGCATCGCCAGCGCCGTCGTCAGCGTGGCCAGCGCCAGCGGCGCCGTGTGCAGCCAAAAATGAAACAGCGCAAAGCTCGCCGCAAAGCAGACGCCGCCGATGAGTGCGACGCTGCGCCAATCGCGCCTGACAATGGCGACAGAGGAGGTTTCGGCCATGGCTTTGACGGTAGGCCGTGACCGGTTTTTATGCCGTTAATTGCCAGCGGTTGGCTGGTTAATCAAACCTTAACGGCCCGCCTCATTGCGCGATCTTCACCGTGTCGGTGATGGTTTTCCAATGCGCCATTTCGCCGACAAGCCAGGCCTTGGCCTCGGCCGGCGACTTGTTCGGCACGATGTTGAAATGCTGCTTGGCGAATTTTTCTTCCGCCTCGGGCGATTGCATGGCCTTGGTCACGGCTGCAAACAGCGCGTCCAGCACCGGCTGCGGCGTTGCCGCCGGCGCGAATACGCCTTGCCAGGCCACCGTGCCGACGCCGGCAAAGCCTGCTTCTTCCATGGTCGGGATATCCGGATAGTCCTTGAGCCGCGTGTGATTGACCACCGCGAGCGGGCGGATCTTGCCGGCCTTCACCATGCCGGCGGTGGAGGCGACGTTGAGGAAGGCTGCCTGCGCGTCGCCGCGCAACAGATCCTGGATCACGCCGGAAGCGCCGTTCTTGTTCGGCAGATTCGAAATGTCGAGATCGCCGGCGCGCTTGGCGAAATAAGCCATGTCGTAATGCGGGTAGGAGCCGATGCCGACGGTGCCGTAGCGCAGCTTGCCGGGATTTTTCTTGGCGTAGTCGATGAACTCGGCCACCGTCTTGGGCGGAAAATCATTGGCCGCCGTCACCAGCAGGAACGCCGGCACGTCCACCAGCCGCGTCACCGCCACCACGCTCTTGCCGTAGTCGACGCTCATCTTGCTGGCGTAGATCACCGGCGTGATGGCGTTGGTCGAGACATTGCCGATCATCAGCGTGTAGCCGTCGGGCGCCGACTTCGCCATTTCGTCGATCGCCAGCATGCCGAAGGCGCCGGGCTTGTTGACCACGACGAAAGGCTGGCCGGTGATCTTCTGGAACTGGTCGCCGATGACGCGCGCGACGATATCGGTGGCGCCGCCGGGCGCATAAGGCACGATCACCTTGACCGGCCGGCTCGGATATTTGTCTTGCGCCGGCGCACTCGTCACGCCGGACGCCAGCAACAAGACTGCCAGAAAAATGAGGCTCAGGCGCTTCATGCTATCCTCCCCGCGACGTTCGATGGGCGTTCCGCCCTTGGCCTTGTGGAACAGCCATTAAGCCGATGTTAGTTGACCGCGGGCGGCGGCACCAGATAGATGCCGGCCCGGGCCGTTTTCGCCGGCTGACCGATTCGGAGACCCGTCATTGCAGACGCCGATTCGCTTGAGCGTGTTGATGCTGGCGCTGACAGCGCTTGCCGGCTGCGTCGTCGACAGCCAGCCCAAGGAAGAGCCGACGTTCTACCGCGATCTGGCGCAGCCGGGCGCGCAGCTTGACGCCACCGCCGCCGCCTCGATGATTTCCGGTTACCGCGCCAACAATAATCTGCCGGCGCTCACGCTCGATCCGGCGCTGATGCAATTGGCGCAGGCGCAGGCCGAAGTGATGGCCAAGCGCGACAAGCTCGAGCACAACGCCGGCAAGCCGTTCGTCGCGCGCCTCAAGGCCTCCGGTTACGACGCCAAAGTCGCGGCGGAAAACATCAGCGCCGGTTATCATACTTTGGCGGAAGCCTTTTCCGGCTGGCGCGATTCCAAGCCGCACAACGCCAATATGCTGCTGGCCGGCGCCACCCGCATGGGCATCGCCGCGGTCTATACGCCGGCCTCGAAATACAAAGTGTATTGGTCGCTGATCGTGGCCGCCCCGGACGACAAGAAGGGGTAGCGCGCTTGGGCGCGGTTAAAAGCTGCCACGCCCTGGACCTCTCATCCACACGCTGACTAGCTTTGCGCGGCCATGCTGGGTTCCAACTTGCGAGACTACGATACGCTGTACCGCCAATTCCGCTGGCAGGTGCCGGCGCGCTACAATATCGGCGTCGATGTCTGCGACCGCTGGGCCGCGCTCGATTCCAACCGCCTCGCCATTCTGCATGTACGCGCCGACGGCGGCCACGACGAGATTACCTTCGGCGCCTTGCGCGAAACCTCCAACCGCCTCGCCAATGTGCTGCGCGCGCACGGCATCAAGCGCGGCGACCGCGTCGCCATCATGCTTCCGCAAATGCCCGAGGTCGCGGCTTGTCATATCGCGATCTACAAATTGGGCGCGGTCGCGCTGCCGATCGCGGTGCTGTTCGGGCCGGACGCGCTCGGCTACCGGCTGGGCAATTCCGGCGCCCGCGCGCTCATCACCAACGCAGCTGGCCTCGCCAAATTGAGCGAGGCTCGCAACGAGGCGCCCGAAATGGCCTGCGTGCTGTCGATCGACGGCGCAGGCGACGGCGCCGAAAGTTTCACCGATCAACTCGCGCGCGCGTCGTCCGATTTCACGCCCGTCGACACCGCGCCCGACGATCCGGCCATGATGATCTACACCTCGGGCACCACCGGGCAGCCGAAAGGCGCGCTGCATGGCCACCGCGTGCTGCTCGGCCATCTGCCCGGCGCCGAACTGCCGCATTATCCGTTCCCGCAAAAAGGCGACAGCTACTGGACGCCGGCCGATTGGGCCTGGGCCGGCGGCCTGCTCGATGTGCTGCTGCCGAGCCTGCATCACGGCGTGCCGGTGGTGGCGCGCAAAATCGAAAAGTTCGATCCGGACGAGGCCTTCGCGCTGATGGCGCAAACGCAGGTGCGCAACGCGTTCATTCCACCGACCGCGCTGCGCATGATGCGCGCGGCGCAAAGCCCGCAAGGGCGTTACACGTTCGCGCTGCGCAGCCTCGCCTCCGGCGGCGAGTCGCTCGGCATCGAGGCGCTGGAATGGGGCAAGTCCGCCTTCGGCCTCACCATCAACGAGTTCTACGGCCAGACCGAATGCAATCTGGTGCTCGGCTCCTGCGCGCAGCTCGGCGTGCTCAAGCCCGGCGCCATCGGCAAGCCGGTGCCGGGTCACATCGTGTCGGTGATCGGCGCCGACGGCAAAGTGCTCAAGGCCGGCGAATTGGGACAGATCGCGGTCAAGCGGCCCGACCCGGTGATGTTCCTGCAATATTGGGGCAAGCCGGAAGCAACGCGCGACAAATATATCGGCGACTGGATGATCACCGGCGATCAAGGCGTGATGGACGAGGACGGCTATATCGGTTTCGTCGGCCGCGACGATGACGTGATCACCTCGGCGGGCTTCCGCATCGGACCCGGCGAGATCGAGGATTGTCTCATTCGCCATCCGGCGGTGGCGCTCGCCGCCGTGGTCGGCAAGCCGGATGCGATCCGCACCGAGATCGTGAAGGCCTTCATCGTGCTCAAACCGGGCCAGACGGCGTCGGACAAGCTCGCGTCCGAGATCCAGACTTTCGTCAAGACGCGGCTTTCGGGCCACGAATATCCGCGCGAGGTCGCCTTCATCGACACCATGCCGATGACGACGACGGGCAAAGTGATCCGAAGGATTGTCTGCGGGAGAAGGCTTAGCTCGTGGCCTGCCGCCCATGATGAAGACGTGGAAGCCGAGCCGCCGCTTGGCGACGAAATAAAGCGCAACCGATTCAACCACCAGCGCGGTCGAGGTGGCGAGCGCCGCGCCTTCGATGCCGATGCGCGGAATGAGAACGATGCACAGCACCAGATTGATCGCGAAGGCGACGGCATAAACGGAGGCGCATTGCTTGCGCTCGCCCAGCATATTGAGCAGGCGTTCGGCCGGGCCGACGGCGGCGCGCGAGAGCATGCCGACGCTGAGAATGAACATCACCGGATAGGCGCTCTCGAAATTTCCGCCGAACAGGCCGAGCAGCGGGCGGCCGAAGGCGAGGATCAATGCGCAAGCGAGCAGCGAGGGCCAGAACGTCCACTTGATGGTCTCGGCAAAGAACGAAGCCAGCCGCGCCTTGTCGCCCGACACGTGATATTCGGTGAACTTGTGGGTGGTGGCGCTGGCGATGGCGAAATAGACGAAGGCGACGATCGCCAGAATGCGCGCGGCGGCGTAATAGACCGCGACATCGTTGGGCGAGCCGAAATGCTCAAGCGCCAGGATGTCCACGTAAGTGAGCAGCAGATAAAAACCTTCGACGATGAAGATCGGCACCGAGGTGGCAAACCAGGCCTTGGCCTCGTAGCGCTTGGGGCCATCCGGCACTTTGTTCTTGAGGCGGCGGTCGAGCACGATCATCTGGCCGACGGTGACGGCCCAGGTGGTGACGACGGCGACGATCATCGCCGTCACCGCGTCGGTCGGCGCGCCCAGCAAGTAGGCCGCGCCCATCAGCACGGTGATGGTGAGCTGGCGCCAGATGTAGAACGGCATCAGCGCCAAGTTTGGCCAGTCGTAAGATTGCGCGATGCCGGCTTGCGCCTGCACCAGGCCGTAGATCGGGATCACCACGCAGGCGAGATAAAGCGGCACCACCAGGAAGTGATCGAGCCAGGGCGCGATCAGCCGTGACGCCGAGCGCGCCGATAAAGCCGATCGCGGTGGCAATGCCGAAAGCAAGCCAGCGCGAGCCCGACAGAAATCCGCGCAGCCGGTCGAGCGCTTTGAGTTCGACGTATTCCGGGATGAAGCGCCGCGCCGCCGACGACAGCCCTAGATCCGAAAGCGCGCCGATCATCAGCACCCAGGTCCACACATAAATGTAGATGCCGAATTCGAATTGGCCCATCCAGCGCGCCAGCAACACTTGGCTGACCAGCGCCAGAAACGCCGAGGCGATGCGCACCAGAAAAACTTTGCCGGCGACGAGTTGTGCGAGCCGGCTGTCGCTGCGCTCGGACAGAATCGCGCGCACGCGCGCGATCGCGCCGCGAAACGACAGCGGCGGGGCGGACGTTGCGGGCTCGGAACCGATCAGCGTCACGGGTTCCCTCCGCGCCGGCGGCGGCCGGATTGCGGGCGACGGCGAGGCCATCGTCACCGGTTAGCAAGGAATCGTTAACATTCGGTGGGCGGTGGCGCTTTGCGCCCGTCAATCAGGCGGTTTCGAGCTTGGCGACGTCGGCCAAAATCGCTTCCACCTGCTTGCGTTCATCGGCGGAAAGCGCTGCCTGCGGCGGCACCGGATCGCCGACGTCATAGCCCTGGATCTGCAAGCCTGCCTTGATGCAGGCGGCAAGATTAAAGCGCGCGAAGGCTTCGTTGATGCGCCACAACTCGCGTTGCAGCTTCATCGCCTGCGGCCATTGCCCGGCGCGGCACAAGTCATAAAGCTTCACGCTCTGGCGCGGCACGATGCAAGCCGGGCCCGCCATCCAACCGACGCCGCCGATCAGCATCACCGCCGCCGGAATATGCGCCGAGGCCGAGAACACTTTCATCTTGGGCGCGCGATTCATGATCGAGAGCAGGCGGCCGGTATTGGTGGAGGCATCCTTGATGTATTGGATGCGCGGATGCTCGCTCAGGCGTGCGATCACATCGAGGGTCAGATCGCTGCGCTGGAATTGCGGATTGGTGTAGATCACCACCGGAATGTCGACGCTGTCGGCGATGGCGCGGAAATAAGATTCGATCTGCGGTTCTTTCAGCGGGAAATAAGCTTCGAGAATCGCCAGGATGCCGTCGGCGCCGAGCTTTTGATAATTCTTCGCTTGCGCCACCGCATCCGCAGTGGCGGTGGAGGCAACGCCCGCGACCACCGGCACGCGTTTTTGCGCCGCTTCGATTGTTGAGCGCACCACAGCCTCGCGTTGCTCGCGATTGAGATAGGCGAACTCGCCGGTCGAGCCGAGCGGCGTCAAGCCATGCACGCCGGCTTTGATCAGGTCGTCGCTGAGCTTGCCCAGCACGTCGGTCTTGATGCGGCCGGCGGAATCGATGGGCGAGACCAGATAGGGAAAGACGCCGTGGAAATTTGTCATGCGCTTACGCTAACCGGCGAAGCCGCCGCCGTCGAGGAAGGCCTGCTCCTCCGGCGTGGTGACGCGCCCGAGCACGGCATTGCGGTGGGGGAAACGGCCGAAGCGGCGGATGATGTCGGCGTGGATTTCCGCCCATTTCAAACCATCGGCGTCGCCGGCCGCCTTGTTGAGCGCGATGCAGCGTTCCTGGTCGGCCAGATCTTCGGAATGCTCGAACGGCAGAAAAAAGAAGCTCCGCATGCCCTCCGGCGCTCGCGCATCGAAGCCGCGCACCAGCGCGCCGGCGGCAATCGCGCGCGCCATGGGATCGGTGGCGAAGGCGCGCGCGGACCCGCGAAACATGTTGCGCGGGAATTGATCGAGCAGAATGAGCAGCGCGAGCGCGCCTTGCGCGTCTTGCTCCCAAGCCGTGAGCTTGCCGGCGGCGGCCGCTTCGTGAGTGGGCAAGAAACGCCGGCGGATTTCGGCGTCGAAGGCATGCGTCCTTCTCGAACCAGCGCTTGGGTCCGGCCTCGCGCCAGAACGTGACGATATCGGCGGCGCTGGCGAGATTATCGTTCATAGCCTCACTTTACCTTCGCAAATGCGCGCATGCAGCGCGGCGTCGAGCTTGACGAAAGCGCCGCGCTCGGCGTCGTTGAAATAGATGGCGTCGCTGGTCACGCTGGGATCGAAACCTTGGCTCACCAGATCGAGCTTCTTCTGTTTGAAGGTGGAAGTCACCTCGATGGTGCCGCGAATGCGGATAAACACCGGCCGCGCATAATCGGGCAGGCTGCGCACGAGATGCGCGCGCAAGGCGGCAAAATCGAGCTTGCCCTCGGCCACCAGCGCGGCCATGCCGGCGCGGCCGTCTTTGCCCGGCACCGGCACGCCATAGACATTGGCTTCGACCACGCCGGGAAAACGGTCGATGGCTTCCGCCACTTCCGAGGTCGACACGTTCTCGCCCTTCCAGCGGAAGGTATCGCCGATGCGGTCGACGAAATAGAAATAGCCGGCCTTCGTCCTTGCGCATCAGATCGCCGGTGCGAAACCAGGCGTCGCCTTTTTCGAACACGTTGCGCAGGATTTTCTTGTCGTCCTCGGTCTTGCGCGCATAGCCCTCGAAGCGCGCGCCCGGCTGCTTGGCGTCGTTGATGATCTTGCCGATCGCTTCGCCGACTTCGTTGGGCGCGCAGGCGATGCAGAAGCCCTTCTCATTGCGCACCGGCTGCTCGGCTTCCACGTCGAAGCGCACCAGCGCGGTGGGAAACCGGTGCGCCACGTACCAAGGGAGGCGGCCGATGGCGCCGGGCTTGCCATCGAAATTGAACATCGACACGTTGCCTTCGGTGGCGGCGTAGAATTCCAAGATCTTCGGAATATGAAAGCGCGCCTGGAATTCCTCCCAGATGTCGGGCCGCAAGCCGTTGCCGCAGACGAGGCGCAATTTGTGGCGCGTCTCGTTCGCGCTTGGCGGCGAATGCATCAGATAGCGGCAGAGCTCGCCGATATATTGGAACAGCGTGCAATCGTTGCGCACCACGTCGTCCCAGAATTCGCGCGCCGAGAAGCGCTCGCGAATGACCACCGAACCGCCGTTCACCAGCAGCGCGCCGGTCGCCGCCAATCCGCCGGCCGAGTGATACATCGGCAGGCAGTCATACATGCGGTCGTTCGGCGTGGTGCCCATGACGCCGGCAAACCCATGACTGGCGAGCATGACGCGATAATGGTTGACGTTCGCCGCCTTCGGCATGCCGGTGGTGCCGGAGGTGTAGATGTAAAGCGCGCGGTCCTCGATGGTCAGCGCCGGCCGTTCGGCTGATTCCAACGGCGCTTCATCGAACGCCTCGATCGCGATGTCGAGGCGCTCGCCGCCCTCGCGCGGCCCGTAAACCCACAGCTTGGGTTTGCTCTTGAGCTGCGTCGCGATCGTTCCGATCACGTCCATGTATTCGGCGGCGACGATGATGTGTTTGGGCTCGACCAGGTCGATGCAGTGCGCGAGCGACAGGCCGACCAAATTCGTATTGAGCAGCGCCACCGCGCCGCCGGCTTGCGTGATGCCGATCCACACCGCCATGTATTCCGGCCGGTTCGGCATCAGCAGGCACACGGTCTCGCCCTTGGCCAGATTTTGCGCCAGCGCCCAGCGCGCATATTGATTGGCGCGTTTTGAAAGGCCGCGAAAAGTCAGCGTCTGGCGCGCGCCGATCAGCGCCGGCGCATCGCCATAGCGGGCGGCCAGTTCCTCAATGACATGCGGAAACACGCGCGACGGATTCTTCGCAATCGGCGTCGTCATCTTCAGCGTGCGCCGGGCGCTCTGGAGAAAGACGACGTCGCCCATCAGGCGCGCGATGAAGCTCATGGAGGTGATTCCCCGGAAATGCCAGCATCGAAGAGTCGCGGGTCAGAGACAAGGCCCGTGAGGTCAGCGGTCGGCGCCGCCGAAGGGCACAAGCGGATTATCGGTCAAAGCCTGCCGGTCGGGACGGTCGACACCCGCGGCGCCCATGAAGGCCTCGAACAGCTCGCGCGACCGTCCGTTCCGGCAGGTCGCGGGTGATGAACACCAGCCGGGTGCGGTGATCGTCGTCCGGCCAGCGTTCCAGCCGCGCGGTCGGGTGGAAGACATGCTGCACGCCATGCACGACCACCGGCGTGTCGGGCATCTCGGCAAGCTTCACGATGCCCTTCAGGCGCAGGAGCTTGGCGCCATGGGTGGCGCGAAGGAGTTCGAGAAACATGTCGAGCGTGCCGGCAGGGATCGCGGCATCGCTGGTGAGCACGAAGGATTGGATGTGCTCGTCGTGGCGATTGCGGTCGAGGTGAGCATGGCCGTGATCATGATCTTGCCCAAGATCTTGCCCATGATGATGATCGTGGCCGTGATGCGCATGGGTGTCGGCGTAAGCTTCGGCCGCCAGCCATTTTTTCACGTCGGGGATTTTGCGCGCCGGATCGTAGAGCCCGCAATTGAGCAGCCGGTCGGGCGTGGCCTCGCCTTTGGCGGCGTCGAGAATGGTGGCTGCCGGATTGAGCGCATGCAGGCGGGCGACCAGCGCCGCGCGCTGTTCGGCACTCGCCAGATCGGTTTTGCTCAGCACGATACGGTCGGCCACCGCGGCCTGCTTCACCGCTTCGGCGTGCTCGTCGAGCGTCGTATTGCCGTTGACGGCGTCAACGACCGTCACGACGCCGTCGAGCCGGTAGCGCTGCACCAGATAGGGATGCGCCATGGCCGTGTGCAGCACCGGCGCCGGATCGGCGAGGCCTGTCGTCTCCAGCAGCACGCGATTGAATGTGCAGCGGTGGTTGTCGAGATCGCGCAGCAGCGTTTCCAGCGCGTCCACCAGATCGCCGCGCATGGTGCAGCACAGGCAGCCCGATTGCAGGAGGACCAGATTGTCGCCGACATATTCGACCAGCAAATGGTCGAGCGCGACATCGCCGAACTCGTTGATGATGACGGCGGTGCCGGCGAGCGCTTTATCCTTGAGCAGGCGGTTGAGCAGCGTGGTCTTGCCGGCGCCAAGAAATCCGGTGAGCACGGTCAGCGCGATAGGGTCCGGCGGCCGGCGCCGTAGGGCGCTGTTATCGGCCTCACTCATTGCGCCGCCGCGGAAACCTTCGGCTTGGCCGCGTGGGCGGGCTTTGCGGGCTTGGCCGCGCCTGCGGTCTTCTCCGCCGGCTCTTTCTTTGTCTTCGCTTTGGCCTTCGCCTTGCGCAGCTTTGTGCTCGGGCGCCTGCACCTGGTCGGGGTGATCCTTCGGTCCGGTGAACACGACGGTCGGCGGTTCGGTGTCGACCGCGGGGCCGAGCACGAATTTGCCGTTGGCCGGTTTCAGGCTCGACAGCAAAAAGGCCTGCGCATTGCCGCCTTCGCCATTGCCGGCGACCAACTGATCCTCCGGCTCTTCTTCGTTATTATCCTCGGCCGCCGGCTTTTTGCGGTGGCCGCCGCACATCTCGTCGCGCAAGTTGGGCGGCTGGGCGTCGATCGGCGCCAGCGCATCGACGGTGCCGAGCGAGGGCGTGAGCCAGGACAAACCGCCGCTGTTGAAGCCGCGCTCGAGCAGCGCTGCCGCCTTCTGCGCGCGCACCGCGCCGGAATAGGCGCCGAGCACGACCGCGATCAGGCGGCGGCCGTTGCGGGTGGCGGAGGCGACCACGTTGTAGCCGGAAGCGCAGATGAAGCCGGTCTTCATGCCGTCGGCGCCGGGATAGCGGTCGAGCAGCGAATTGTAATTCTTCATCACCCGGTTGCCGTAGCGGATCGAGTGGACGTGGAAGTAGAAATCGTCCTCCGGGAATTCGCGGATCAGCGCGCGCGCCAAGATGGCGAGATCGCGCGCCGAGGTGACATGATTTTCCGCCGGCAGTCCGTTCGGATTGACGAAATTGCTTTGCGACATGCCGAGCCGGCGCGCATTGGCGTTCATCATGTCGGCGAAGCCCGAGATCGAGCCGCCGACGCCTTCGGCAATCGCCACCGCTACGTCGTTCGCCGATTTCACCATCAGCATCTTGAGCGCATTATCGACGGTCAGCCGCGTGCCGACCTTGAAGCCCATTTTGGTCGGCTGCTGCGCCGCCGCGTTGCGCGACACGGTGAGCAACGTGTCGAAGCCGAGGCGGCCTTCCTTGATCGAGCGCAGCGTGGTGTAGGCGGTCATCAATTTGGTGACGGAAGCCGGGTACCACGGCATAGTGGCGTTCTCGGCGTGCAGCACCTTGCCGGTGGAGGCCTCGATCAATAGCTGCGCTTCGGCCTGGGCGCGGGTGGCGCCGGCAAGCATCAGCGCGGCCGTCGCGGCCAGGCCGAGGATCAGGAAGCGGGGGCTTAGAACGAAATGTCACGGTTCGCGGTCCAGTTAAATTCCTCGGGGCCTTGGAAGCGCAGGGTTCCATAGGCGGCGACGCTAGGCTATCTAGGCTGCGGACGACAGGCAAAGCCACCCGGCCCCCGGCTTGTGAATATGGTGACTCCGGGCGGCACAATCGGCGGGTAATGCGACCAAAGTTCGGCAAAAGGAGGCATCCATGACCGCGGCTATCGTGGGTTGGGCCCATACCCCCTTCGGCAAGCTCAATGGGGAAAGCGTCGAAAGCCTGATCGTCAAGGTCGCGGCCGACGCTCTGGCCGACGCCGGAATAGCGCCCAAGGACGTGGACGAAATCGTTTTGGGCCACTTCAACGCCGGTTTTTCTGCCCAAGATTTCACCGCTTCCCTCGTGCTGCAGGCCTCCCCCGACCTGCGTTTCAAGCGGGCGACGCGAGTGGAGAACGCCTGCGCCACCGGCTCGGCGGCGGTGCATCAGGGGATCAAGGCGATCCAAGCGCGCTCGGCCCGCATCGTGCTGGTGGTCGGTGTCGAACAGATGACCACGACGCCGGCAGCCGAGATCGGGCGCAATTTGCTCAAAGCGTCCTACGTGCGCGAGGAGGCCGATATCGATGGCGGCTTCGCCGGCATTTTCGGCAAGATCGCCGGGCTCTATTTCCAGAAATACGGCGACCAGTCCGACGCGCTCGCCATGATCGCGGCCAAGAACCACAAGAACGGCGTCGGCAATCCTTATGCGCAGATGCGCAAGGATCTGGGATTCGAATTCTGCCGCACCGAGAGCGAGAAAAATCCCTTCGTCGCCGGTCCGCTCAAGCGCACCGATTGCTCGCTGGTGTCCGATGGCGCGGCGGCCGTGGTGCTGGCCGACGTTGAGACCGCGCTCCAGCTCGACAAGGCGGTGGCGTTCCGCGCCGCCGAGCACGTGCAGGATTTCCTGCCGCTGTCGAAGCGCGACATCCTCAAATTCGAGGGCTGCGCGGTGGGCTGGCAGCGCGCGCTTAAGAATGCCGGCTTGGCATTAAGCGATCTTTCGTTTGTCGAAACCCATGACTGCTTCACCATCGCCGAGTTGATCGAATACGAGGCCATGGGGCTGACGCCGGAAGGGCAAGGCGCCACGGCGATCAAAGAAGGCTGGACCCAGAAGGGCGGCAAGCTGCCGGTCAATCCGTCCGGTGGGTTGAAGGCGAAAGGCCATCCGATCGGTGCGACTGGCGTATCCATGCACGCCATGACCGCCATGCAGCTGACCGGCACCGCCGGCGACCTGCAAGTGAAGGATGCCCGCATCGGCGGCATCTTCAACATGGGCGGAACGTCGGTGGCGAATTACGTGAGCATTCTCGAACGCATCAAATGATGCGGCCGGCCGGCGCCGCTATTTGAATTTGCGCTCGGCGGCGGACGGCAAATATTCACCGTCGAAAATATCGTCCGGCTTGGGCTTGGCTTCTTTGAATTTGTAGGCGATCGCCAATTGCTCGATAGCCGCGGCAAAGCGCGCCTGGTCGATGCCGCCATAGCCGTTCGCCTTCACCTCGGGCGTGACGATATTGTCGCGGATGGCGATGTTCAGCCGCTCGATCTCGATGTCCTTTATGGCGGCGCTGTTGCGCTCGAGCACGCCGCCGACCGCGGCCGCAGGCGATTTCACCGTTTGCTTGAGGCCTTTCAGGAAAGCGCGCAGGAACGCCTTCACGGCGCCGGGATTTTCGGCGGCGAATGTCGTGTTCACGAAGATCACGCTGCCGTAAAGATTGACGCCGTAATCGGCCATCAGCAGCACGGTGATATCGTTGACCGCAACGCCTTTTTCCTTGAGGTCGACGAAGGAAGAAAACGACAAGCCGGTGACGGCGTCGACCTGGCCCGCCGCCAGCATCGGCTCGCGCACCGGAAACGCCGATGGTCTCGATCGTCACTTTGGATGCGTCGATGTTATTGGCCGCAACGAAGATCGGCCATTCGGCAAAGGAGACGTCCGCCGTGGGCGCGCCGAGCTTCCTGCCTTCCAGGTCCTTTGGCACGGTGATGCCGCGGCTGCGCCGGCCGATCACGGCGAAGGGCGGCCGGTTATAGACCATGAATACCGCTTTGAGCGGCGTCTTGGGATTGGCGTCGCGGAACTTGATCAGCGCGTTGATGTCGGCAAAGCCCATGTCATAGACGCCGGTGGCGACGCGCTTGATCGCCTCGTCGGACCCGGTGGCCGGGTCGACCGCGACGTTAAGGCCTTCGGCCTTGTAGTAGCCGCGATCAAGCGGCAGCAGGAACGCCGCCGACGGGCCTTCGAATTTGAAGTTGAGGGTAAACTTGACCGGGATTTCCGCCGCCAAGGCTCCCGAGATGCTGGCGCCGGCCGCCAAACCGGCAGTCAGCAAAAGTCCCGCCCATATTCCGGCCATTGCCGACCGGCCGGCGCGCCGCGCGCTCATAACCCGGATCCTTCTCTGGCGGCGCGCACCCGGCGATGCGTTTACCGTTGGTCGCTTGCTTCGCCGCCGGCAGCAAAGAACATACAGTTGCAAAGAGCAAGATATCGGCGCTCGAATACGGCGGCTCAATGACGATAAGGCTAACACCGGCGCTTCGTTAATTAGTCCGGGTCCGCCAAGAATCGCGCGTTTACGATAATGTCGTTGCGGGAGTTTGGAGGCCGATCGATGCAGCCGGCAAAGTTAGCCGCCGCCGCGGGCGACATATCGCCTTTCGCCGCGCCCTACGCGCCGCCGGACGAGCAGATCGCCGCCGCTTTGATCGCGGACGCCGGCCGCAGCGCCGCCGCCGAGGCGCAAATCGATCAGCGCGCCACGCGGCTGGTCGAGGCGATCCGCGCCGGTAGCGGCGGGCTTGTTGGCGGTCTTGGCGGGGTCGAGGATTTCCTGCACGCCTATGCGCTTTCCACCAAAGAGGGCCTGGCGCTGATGGTGCTGGCGGAAGCGTTGCTGCGGGTGCCCGACGCCGCCACCGCCGACCGTCTGATCGAAGACAAGCTCAAGGCCGGCGATTGGGCCCACCACGACGGCCGTTCGACCGCGCTGCTGGTGTCGGCTTCGGCCTGGACCTTGGGGCTGACGGCGCGGGTCATCCAGCCGGGCGAGACGCCGGAAGGCATCGTCGAGCAACTGGTGAAACGCTTAGGCCTGCCGGCGGTGCGCGCGGCGACGCGCCAAGCCATGCGGCTGCTCGGCTCGCATTTCGTGCTCGGGCAAACCATCGACGAGGCGCTCAAGCGCGCCGGCAGCCATCACGAATTTCTCTATTCCTTCGACATGCTGGGCGAGGGCGCCCGGACCGCTGCGGACGCGGCGCGTTATTTCGATTCTTATGCCGGCGCCATCGCGGCGATCGGCCGGCAAGCCGGCAATGCCACGCTGCCGAACCGGCCGGGCATTTCGGTGAAATTATCGGCGCTGCATCCGCGCTACGAGGCGCTGTCGCGCGACCGCGTGATGAAAGAACTAAACCCCCGCGTGCTCGAATTGGCGCAACTGGCGAAATCGCATGAGCTCAATTTCACCGTCGATGCCGAGGAGGCCGACCGGCTGGAATTGTCGCTGGAGGTGATCGGCGCGGTGCTGCGTGACGATTCACTGAGTGGCTGGGACGGTTTCGGGCTGGCGGTGCAGGCCTATCAGAAGCGCAGCCGCGCCGTGATCGACTGGATCGCGCAAGCAGCCGAAGCGCTCGACCGCCGGCTGATGGTGCGGCTGGTCAAGGGCGCCTATTGGGACACGGAAATCAAACGCGCGCAGGAGCGCGGGCTTGCCGACTATCCGGTATTCACCCGCAAGGCGATGACCGATCTTTGCTACGTCGACTGCGCGCGCAAATTATTGGAGTTAAGGCCGCGGCTCTATCCGCAATTCGCCACCCACAATGCGCTGACGGTGGCGACCGTGATCGAGGATGCCGGCGGCGTCGATGGTTATGAATTCCAGCGGCTGCACGGCATGGGCGATGCGCTTTACGCTTCGCTCTTAAAAGATTTCCCGGCGGTGACGTGCCGCGTCTACGCGCCGGTCGGCGGCTATGCCGATCTGCTCGCCTATCTGGTGCGCCGGCTGTTGGAGAATGGCGCCAATTCTTCTTTCGTGTCGGTTGCCGCGGATCCCGCGGTGCCGGTGGCGCAAATCCTCAAGCGGCCGCAAGATTGGATCGGTGCGCCGGCGCGGGCGCGCCATCCGCATATTCCATTGCCGCGCGATTTGTTCGCGCCGCGAGCGCAACAACTCGAGCGGCGTCGAGTTCGGCGACCGCTTGGCGCTCGGCGAACTGCTCTCGCAAGTCAAAGCCGCTTCGCCCAACACCGACGCCATGCCGTTGATCGACGGCGTCGCCGTCAAAGGCCGCCAGCGTAACGTCCATTCGCCGATCGATGGCAGCGCGATCGGTACTGTGCAGGAAGGCGACGAGGCGATCGCCGCGGCGGCGATGAGCGCGGCGCAGGCGGGCTTTCCGGCTTGGGACGCAACGCCGGTCGAAAAACGCGCGGCGGCGCTGACGCGTGCCGGCGATCTGATCGAACAAAACCGCGGCCGCCTGATTGCGCTCTTGCAAAGCGAGGGCGGCAAGACGCTCGATGACTGCGTGTCGGAAGTGCGCGAGGCGAGCGATTTCTGCCGCTATTACGCCGCCCAGGCGCGCGACACGCTGAATCCTAAGTTGCTGCCGGGGCCGACCGGCGAGAGCAACGAATTGCGCTATCGCGGCCGCGGCGTTCTGGTCTGCATCAGCCCGTGGAATTTTCCGCTGGCGATCTTTACCGGCCAGATCGCCGGCGCGCTCGCCGCCGGCAATGCGGTGGTGGCAAAACCCGCCGAGCAGACGCCGCTTATCGCCTATGAGGCGGTCAAGCTGCTGCACCAAGCAGGCGTGCCGCCAAGCGCGTTGCATCTGGTGCCGGGCGATGGCGCGGTCGGCGCGCTGTTGACCGGCGACAGACGCGCGGCCGGTGTTGTATTCACCGGGTCAACGGACGTTGCGCGCCTCATCAACCGCTCGCTCGCCGGCCAATGACGGCCCCATTCCGGCGCTCATTGCCGAGACTGGCGGCATCAATGCCATGATTGTCGATGCCACCGCGCTGCCGGAGCAGGTGACCGATGACGTGATCACGTCGGCGTTCCGCTCGGCCGGCCAGCGCTGCTCGGCCTTGCGCTTGTTGTGCGTGCAGGATGACGTCGCCGAGCGCGTGCTCGCCATGGTGACTGGCGCAATACGCGAATTGAAAGTCGGCGACCCGCGCGACATTGCGGTCCAGGTTGGCCCCGTCATCGACGCCGAGGCCAAGGACAAACTCGAGCGTTGGGTTGCCGGCATGGACGCGCACGGCGCGGTGCGCTTCCGCCTCGACATCGACCGGAGCGCCAAAGGCACTTATGTGGCGCCAACGATTATCGAACTCGACAGCGCGCGCGAGCTGAAAGAAGAAGTATTCGGCCCGGTGCTGCACGTGGTGCGCTGGAAAGCGTCCGAACTCGACCAGCTGCTCGACGACATCGCGGCCAACGGCACCGCGCTCACGCTCGGCATCCATTCGCGCATCGACTCGACGATTGCGCGCATCGCCGCCCGGCTTACGAACGGCAATGTTTACGTCAACCGCAACATGATCGGCGCCGTGGTCGGCTCGCAGCCGTTCGGCGGCAGCGGATTGTCCGGCACCGGCCCGAAAGCCGGCGGACCGAACTATCTGCATCGCCTCGCGATCGAGCAGATGGTGACGGTGAATACCGCTGCCTCCGGCGGCAACGCGGCGCTGTTATCCGAGGAAGAATAGCGATCTCGCAGTTGCGAAGGTTGCGCGACATTCGGTCGCGCCGGATCGCAGCAGGGCTTTGCCCCGCGCGGCGTTTAATGATCAGGCACCCAAGAAGGGAGAACGATCATGCGCAATCGAATTTCACGGCCACTCGCTGTCACATTGGCGGCTGCGGTGGCGCTGACCTCGCTCAATCTGGCGCCGGCGGCGGCCGCGAGTCACAAACCGGCGGCCCAATCCACCTCGATCGAATTGAGCGCGCGCAGCCACTGGCGTCACCGCGGTAACGCGGCCGCGCTTGCAGCCGTCCTTGGCGTGTTTGGCACCGTCGCGGCGATTGGCCGCGGCCGATCGCTATCGCGGCGGCTATTATGACGGCGGGCCTTATTACTATGACGCGCCCTACGGCTATTATGGCGGGCCTTATGTCTATGCGCCGGCCTATCGTTCCTATGGGTGGCATCACTGGCGTCATCACCATTGACGCCAGCCATAGCGTCGCCGGCGGCGTTCGTTAACGAAATCGCGGTATTCGTTAACCGGTTCGAAGGCCGGATCGGATATTCTCGCCCGCATGGCTGATTCGATTGCGCGGCTTTATGACGCCGTGATCGCTGCTCGGGGCTCTGACCCGGCGAAATCGCGCACGGCGCGGCTGTTGCGCGCCGGCCGCGCCAAAATGGCCAAGAAGCTCGCCGAAGAGGCGGTCGAAGTCGTCATCGACGCCATGCACGGCCAGCCCGAGGCGGTGGTGCGCGAAAGCGCCGATCTGCTTTATAATCTGGTGGTGCTCTGGGTTCATTCCGGCGTGCATCCCGACGATGTCTGGACCGAGATGCGCCGCCGCGAGCGGATGTTCGGCATTGCCGAAAAACTGCCAAAAGATATGGTACAGCCTGCGCCGCGGCGAAAAGTCGTGGCCCTGGAATCCCGGCGCGTCCGCAAGCGCCGCTAGCGCGTGATCCCGAAAAGTGGGAACCGGTTTTCGGATAAGATCACGCGCCAAGAAAAGTCCTTCATCTCCACACTGCGAGTTTCACGATGACCGTTCCGGCCGCCGAGCGGCGCTCAATGCTACGCCGGCTGTACGACTGGTGCGTGGCCGCCGCCGACAAGCCGCATGCGCTGTGGACGCTCACCGCCGTCGCCTTCGCCGAGAGTTCTTTTTTTCCGGTCCCGCCCGACATCATGCTGATCCCGATGTCGTTGGCGCGTCCGGACCGCGCCTATCTGTTCGCGGCCTGGTGCACGGTTGGCTCGGTCGTTGGCGGCATGGTCGGCTATGGCATCGGCGCGCTGCTTTATGACTCGGTCGGGGCCTGGCTCATTCACCTCTATGGCTACGGCGACAAGGTCGAAGCGTTCCGGGCGGCTTACGCGCAATGGGGCGCCTGGATCATCCTGCTCAAGGGCCTCACCCCGATCCCCTACAAGATCGTGACAATTACCTCCGGATTTGCCGGCTACAACTTTGCTCTGTTTGTGGTTTTGTCGGTCATCACGCGCGGGGCCCGCTTTTTCCTGCTGGCGGCGCTGCTCAATCGTTTCGGCGAGCAGGCGCGCCATATCATCGAAAAAAGGCTCGGTTTGTGGACCCTGCTGCTGGCGGTCGTGCTCGTCATCGGCGATCGCCGCCGCGCTATACTTGTTTTAGGCAATTCGGCGCACCTCAATTTCGCCACCACTGGGCCCTAATAAGGATTCGCTGGCGCGAATGCCGTAGGCAACGGATCGCCATTAGGCGAGCGACCCGAAACGTGTTTGACCGGCCATGGGCAGCAATCGACACTTGACCTTCCTTGGGGGGCGTCCCGCCGCCTCCGCTTTGCGCGCGTGTCTCGCCGCGGGCGCGGTTATTTTTACCGTCACGCTGGCCATGGCGCAGGGCGCCGCCAATCCCAATCCCAACCCAATCCAGACTGCCAATCCCAATCCGCCCCCGCCGGCCGAGGACCAGGGTTTCTTCGGCACACTCGGGCGCTGGTTCGATCAGCAGGCGGCCAATTTCAAATCCGGGCTGAGCGATGTCGGTTCGTCGGTTCAGAATCTCGGTCATGAGGCCGGCATCGCCGCCAAGACTTCGGTGGACACCGCCAGGGGCGCGGCCGATGCCATGGTGAAAATCCCCGGGACGCGCATGATCTCCGGCCATGAGAAATGCGCGCTGGCGCCCAACGGCGCGCCCGACTGCCTGGCCGCCGCCATGGCCTTGTGCAAGACGAAAGGCTTCGAGAAGGGCAAAAGCATGGACATGACCACCGCCGAGGTCTGCCCGGCGCAGGTTTATTTGTCCGGCCGCAATAGCGGGCCCGGCTGCCGTACCGAGACGTTCCTCTCGCGCGCGCTCTGCCAATAAAGCCCGTTCGACCGGACGGGCGCTTGTCTCCGCCATGCCCCTGTGTTTTCGTCGCGCGCCCAGCGCATGATCCCGAAAAGTGGAAACCGGTTTTCGGGCAAGATCATGCGCCAGCAATAGCGGAGCGTGAGACGTGAACCTTTATTCCAAACTGCTTGAACGCGAAGCTGCCGGTAAGCCGGTCACCGTCGGCGTGATTGGCGCCGGCAAGTTCGGCACCATGTTCTTATCGCAAGCGCGCCTGACGCGCGGCATGCATATCGTGGGCGTCGCCGATCTCGACGTGACGCGCGCGCGCAGCCAGCTCAAGACCGCCAATTGGCCGGACGCCGCTTATGCGGCGGGCTCGCTCGCCGACGCACACAAGGCGCGCAGTACATTCATTACAGACGACGCCATGGCCTTGATTGCCGATCCGCGCATCGAGGTGATCGTCGAGGCGACCGGCGTGCCCGGCGCCGGCATTCATCACTGCTTGAAATCGATCGAGAACGGCAAACACATTGTCATGGTCAATGTCGAAGCCGACGCGGTGGCGGGGCCGCTGCTGGCGCGCAAGGCGAAGGCTGCGGGCGTGGTCTATTCGCTCGCCTGGGGCGACCAGCCCGCGCTCATTTGCGAGCACGTCGACTGGGCGCGCGCCGCCGGCTTCAAGGTGATCTGCGCCGGCAAAGGCACGCGCTACGAGCCGCATTATCATAAGTCCAATCCCGACAATGTCTGGGACATCCTCGACAAATATCTCAACATCACCGACCGCAAGTCGATCAATCCGAAGATGTTCAACTCCTTCGTCGACGGCACCAAGTCCGGCATCGAAATGACGGCGGTGTGCAACGCCACCGGCCTGGTGCCGCAGAGCGACGGCCTGCATTTTCCGCCGGCGACGCGCTTCGAACTCGCCGAAATCTGCAAACCGAAGAGCGATGGCGGCACGCTGGAAAAAGCCGGCGTCACCGAAGTCACGTCCTCGGTCTATCGCGACGGCCGCGACGTGCCGCATCATCTCGCGCTCGGCACTTATGTGGTGATTCGAGGGCGAAACCGATTACGCGCGCCGCTGCTTCAAGGAATATTCCATGCTGCCGGACAAGAGCGGCAAATACGCCGCGCTTTATCGGCCGATCCACATGATCGGGCTCGAGCTCGGCATCTCGGTCGCCAGCTGCGCGCTGCGCAATGAGCCGACCGGCGCGCCCACCGGATTTCGCTCCGACGTGGTGGCGACCGCCAAGCGCAATCTAAAAAGCGGCGAGATGCTGGATGGCGAGGGCGGCTTCTGCGTCTGGGGCAAGCAGACGCCGGCCGATGTTTCGCTCAAGCAAGAATTGCTGCCGCTCGGCCTCGCCCACAACGTCAAGCTCAAGCGCGACATCGCGGAAGGCGGCGCGCTCAAATGGGCGGATGTGGTCTACGATCCGAATGACGCAGCTGTGAAAGTGCGGCGCGAGATGGAGTCAGCCTTCGGCCGCCGCAATGTCGGCGCCGAGACTGTGGCATAAAGAAAAAGAGCCGCGGCATAAACCGCGGCCCTTTGTCTATTATACGTCTGTGCTCGACGATCAGTTACAGCGCGTTACCAGCCGCCAATGATTGCCCCAAGTGTGCACGCGCACGGTCCAGCAATGGCGATGCCCGTAAGGGCTAAAGGCATAGCTGTTCAGCCCGCGACGGTGGCTCCGCACATGACGATGGTTGCGCCAATATCGGTGGCTATATTGCGCCTGTTGGACATTGGCCGGCGCGGTTGAATTGAGACCAGCGTCGGCCGGCATGGCCTGCGCCGGAATTGCCATTGTAATCGCAGCGGCCGCAACGGCCGCACAAACAATCGATCGATACATTATTTGCCCTCCTTTTTGAGCTTCAGGAGGACAAGTGTTGAGCGCGGCAAAGGTTGCAGCGCTCAATTGCCGCAGTCGCGGATCATTCCGCGTTTCAGAGGGAACCGGGGCGCAATCGCGGCGGCGGTGCGTTGAGCACCTATTCCAGCTCGATGGTGCCGTCGATCTTGTGGTTGAGGCCGACTTTGCCGATGGTCAGCACCATCTGCGCCTCGACGTTCTTGCTGCCCTTGAGCCTTCCGTCGGCGACCGCCGCGCGGATGGCTTTCTCGATTTCCTGCTGCGAGGTCACGCCCACGACCTTGAGGAATTTGCGCAGCGACATGTTGAGGGCTTCTTCGTTCATCGCGGGCTCCTTGAAAAGGCGTGATTCGAGGCGGGATCATACAGGCCATGAGTGCTCAACGCACCGCCGTAGCGGCCCATTTACCGCCGTTGACCCGTGACGGCGCGCCGCTATGATCCGCGCGTTCTAAAGCCCCTGTGGCGGAATTGGTAGACGCGCCTGACTCAAAATCAGGTTCCGCAAGGAGTGCTGGTTCGAGTCCGGCCAGGGGCACCACCCTACGCCTTCGGCTTCGGGTGGCTTCGCCCGAAAATTTATCGTGGCGTAGGGTGTCCGCCGAAGCCAATTGGCGAAGGCGGACTGCGAATGGCGCGTAAAGGACCTGCACGATGATTGACACGCTGGCGCTAGCCCGCAAAGCGCCGGAGCTCACCGCCGCGGCGTTGGTGACCGTTATCGGGCTCGCCACCATCGGCGGCTTTTTCTTCTTTCAATATGTGCTGGGCTATCCGCCATGCCCGCTCTGCCTGGAGCAGCGCAACGCCTATTACATCTGCGTGCCGCTGGCGGCGCTGCTCTGGCTCGGCGGCAATTACGGCGCTTCGCGCAAGGTGATGATCTTGGGATTTGCCGTCATCGTCGTGGCCATGCTGTGGAATACCGGTCTTTCCACTTATCATGCCGGCGTCGAATGGAAATTCTGGGCGGGCCCGACCGATTGCAGCGGGCCCATCAATAATTTCGGATCCGCCGGTGATCTGATGAAAAAGTTGCAGAATATCCGCATCGTGCGATGCGACGTGGCGGCTTGGCGCCTGTTCGGCATTTCGCTCGCGGGCTATGACGTGTTGGTGTCGCTTGCGCTCGCGGCAATCGCCGCCTGGGGCGGCAAGGCCGCGCTCGCGCGCCGCGATTGATTAAGCCACCCCAAAATGGTAACGACCACGAACGAGGAAGGTGCGCGTACATCCGGCGTCACCCACTTCATTTCGTGGCCGCTCGATGACGGAGCTTTTCGGCTCGACATCATCGTTGGACGGTATATGGGGATGCCTCGGTTTCGCCGCAAGTGACTGGTCAAAGCACCGGCTCCAATTTTCACAGAGGCCTAAAATCCATGATTGAGAAGACGACTGCTCGCACTTACACGGGCACCGCAAAGACCTTGCATTGGTTGATTGTGGTTTTGCTGATTGCTCAGTTCATTTTCGCCTGGACCATGCCGGAAATCAGGCGCGACACGCCGGTCACCACGCTGATCAGCCTGCATTTCACCTTCGGCATTGTGATCCTCGCCGTCGCCGTCGTGCGGCTGGCCTGGCGGGCCACCCATGGCGAGCCGGCACCGGAAGACGGCCTGCCGCCCTGGCAAATGAAGTCGGCGCGCGCGACGCACTGGCTGCTCTATATTTTGCTGTTCGTGCTGCCGATGCTCGGCTGGATCAACGCGTCCTGGCGCGGCATGCCGATCGTGATGTTCGGCGTCGAATTGCCCCAACTGGTCGCCAAACGGGCGCCCGGCTGGGGCTGGACCGGCGACGTGCACTCGCTGCTGGCGAACTATCTGCTGCTGGTGCTGGTCGGCCTACACGTGCTGGCCGCGCTCTATCATTATTTTGTCCGCCGCGATGGCGTGCTGCAGCGGATGCTGCCGGGCGCTCACCGTCCATAATCCGCCGCTAGATCAACCCGGCGACCCAGACCACGAGATCGGTAACGGTTTTCGCAAAGGCCTGGTTGAGCGCGGCGGCCGCTTGCGGGCCTTGCGTGCTCTCGGCCGGGACCGACGTCGAGAAAATCCGGGCGTTGGCGACCGCGCCTTTGTCCGACACCAGCCGGGCCGAGAACTCGACCACAGCGGTCGGCTTTGGCTCCAGTGAAATCTGGAAGTTGCGGATGCTCAGTTCCAGTTTGTATTTTGCCTCCAGCTGCTCGATCGGCCGGCTCACGCTGGCGAGCTGGTGGGCGTTCTCGAAGCTTTGCACGACCTTGGCCTGTAACAGCTTGGGCAAATTGTCGGCCCATTTTGCATTCTCAACCGTCGCATAGGTTCCGGCCGCCGATTTGATCAGGATGTTCTGGGTATCGAAGACCAGGATGGCCTGCGGATCGGGCACCGTCATCGGGCCGGTGATTGCCTTGGCAAGCGGCGGAAACGCCGTCGGTGCCGTCAGGTCGTAGACGGTCGTCGTTTCCTTGGGGCCGACGCCGGCGAGTTTCTCCAGCCCGCCGAGCAGGCCTTCGACCCGCGCGGAATTGCGCCCGAGCATATCGGCGAAGGAACTGAGCCCGGTGATAGCTGTGTGCAGCCCCTTTGAATTTTCGTCCAAGATGGCGTCGATCCGGCTCAGCGTCGCGCGCGCCGAATCGGTCAGGTTTTGGCCGACATCGCCGCCGGCAATCAACAGCGGCGGCTCGCCGTTCTGCGCGATCAGGCCGGCGGCGGCTTCGCCTCCGACAAGCGAAATGGCCGGCGCGCCAGTCAGGCCTTGAAAGCTGATGTCAATCTTGGTGTCGGCGCGGATCGGCGTGCCGGGATCCACCGCGATCTGCGCCATGACGCGCTTGGGGTTGGTGCGGTCGAGGTCGAGGCGGAGAATGGTGCCCACTCGAATGCCGTTGAACAAGACGCTCGAGCCGGGCGTGAGGCCCGACACCGGCTGACTGAATTGGATTCGATAAAGCGTGCGCCCAAGCGCGTCACTGTTCTGCAGCCAATAGACGAATCCGAACGCCGCGACGATGCAGGCCAGGACGAAAGCGCCGATCACCGCGTAACGTGCGCGCGTCTCCATCAGACCGATCCAGTCAAGCGCTTGCCGCCACTCAATGGCTTAGCGCGAGTGGCGTTGGAGCGAAATGGACGCCGAGATTTTGTCGGTGGTGCCGATCGTGTCGATCGTCACAGTCTGGCTATTGCTGCGGGTGACCATGACCATGTTACCGGTGATGGCCGTGCTCTCGAAATGGAGCTGAAACCGGTCGCCTTTCGCGGTTCCTTTCGCGCTGCCGCCGACACCGCGGCTGTTTTCGTTCCAGTTGCCGTTAATCGCGTTGTCTTGGCCGGCCTGAAATGTGCCGGATAGGTCGAACTTGTAACTGTCGCTGGCGCAGGTGATCTGAAGCACGACATAGGTCCCGGTCGTGCCCTGCAGGGTGTAGTTGGCCTTGCAGCGGATGCGCTCTGTCTTGTCACCGATGTGGATTTTTCCGTTCCCTTCCCAGGTGCCGGGGAAATTGGCGAATGGCCCTTCGGCGGCGCGGGCCTGCTGCCAGGCGAAGCCGAGCAAGATCGCGCCGGCAAAGACGGCGACGCGCGCGAACGAAAAGCGAGAGAACGCAAACCGGATCATTTGGAAAAATCCTTTGGAAGGCCGTAGATGCTCACGGCTCAAGCTCGGTATCCCAATATAGGTAATCGAGCCAGCTTTCATGCAAATAATTTGGCGGGAAGGCGCGCCCGTTCCGGTGCAGGTGCTGCACCGAGGGCTGGAACGGCATCTGCGAGGGATGCATCTTGGCCTCGTCGGGCGTCAGATTGCCCTTCTTCAGATTGCAGTCCGAACAGGCGGTGACCACGTTGATCCAGGTGGTATGGCCGCCGCGCGATCGCGGCAGCAGGTGGTCGAAGGTGAGATCCTCGCGTTCGCCGCAATATTGGCAGGAGAAACGGTCGCGCAAGAACACGTTGAAGCGGGTAAAGGCCGGGTGGGTGGAAGGCTTCACGAAGGTCTTGAGCGAGACCACGCTCGGCAGCTTCATTTCCAGGCTGGGGCTATGCACCAGGCGGTCGTAATTGGCGACGATGTTCACCCGCTCGAGAAATACCGCCTTGATGGCGTCCTGCCAGGACCACAGCGACAAGGGATAATAGCTCAACGGCCTGAAATCCGCGTTGAGGACCAGCGCTGGAAAACCACTAGGCGATACGTGCACGTTCAAGCGAGGCTCCTTTAACCTCCCTAACAGCTGCCGCCACGCAGCTTGACCGGCCTAGTAATAGGGCAGCGTGACAAGATTGTGAAGTAGACGCGGGGAGTTACCCGCAAGCGCCTAGCCGGTGGCGCTCAACCGTCTGGCGATAAATTCACCGCCGTGGCGCAGGCCTTCCTGGTCAATGCCGTGGCCGACGCCGGGCGAGATGTGCCATTCCACCGGTACATCCAACGAACCGAGGCTTTGAGCTGCGTGCATGAGGGCCTGTACCGGGATGAGTTCGTCCTGGTCGCCGTGGACCAGCAGCACCGGCGGCTTGGCGACGATTTCGGCGGCGAATTTTTCAGGGTCGACGCTCTCCGGCACCACCAGCATGCCGGAATAGCCGACGATGGCGGCAGGCTTGACGGCGCGGCGCAAGCCGACATGCAGCGCCATCATGGTGCCTTGGCTGAAACCGACCAGCACCAGCGCCGATGGCGGAAGCTGCCGGCGTTTCAGTTCGGAGTCGAGAAAGGCGTTGAGCACGGGTGCCGCGGCATTGACGCCGGCCCAGCGTTCGTTCGGATCGCGGAACGTCAGCGGAAACCATTCGCGCCCGCTGGGGGCCTGTCCGCAGGGGCGTGGTGCATGCGGCGCAACGAAAGCGGCATTGGGCAGCAAGCCTTGCCAGGCACGGCCGATGTCGATCAGGTCGTTGCCGTCGGCGCCATAGCCATGCAGGAACACGACCAGTTGCTTGGCTTGGCCCGAGCGCGGCTCGAGGCGCGGGCCGTCGAGTTCAGCCATGTGAGCGTTTCCTTTTCTTGGCCTTCTTGTTTTTTTTGGCGCCTTGCGGGCGGGCTTTGTTGCTTGTTGTTTTTTCGCTTGCGGCTGAACGGGGACCACGTCGCGCTTCTTCACTGCGTGATAGTAAGCCCATAGCAAATGCGCCGCCACACCGCGCCAGGGCCGCCAGCCTTCCGCCAATTTTGTAAGCGCCTTGGCGTCCGGCCGCTTGCGCAGACCGAAGGCGATGCGGGCGGATTCCTGCACCGCCAGGTCGCCGGCCGGGAACGCATCGGAATGGCCGAGGCAGAACAGCAAATAGATGTCGGCGCTCCACGGCCCGATGCCGTGCAGCGCGGTCAGCGCGGCGTGCGCATCGTCGGCGTCCATGTTGCCGATACGATTAAGATCGATGCGGCCTTGTGCGACGGCTTTGGCGATCTCGCGGATGGACTTGATCTTGGGCGCCGACAGACCGAGCCGTTTGAGCTTGTCGATGCGCGCGCGCCGCACGCTGTCGTGATGGAATGGATCGAAAGCGGCGAACAGCCGGTCGCGGATGGCGGCGGCGCTGGCGGTCGAAAGCTGCTGGCCGCATACAATGGCGCACAGACCGGCAAAGCCCGCTTCGCGGCGGCGCAGGCTGAAGGCGCCGGCTTTGACCGCGACCGGCGCAAGCCGCGGATCGGCGGCGATCAGTTGCGCGAGGCCTGCTTGCAGATCGGCGTCGGAGTGGAGGAAGTGGGTCATGCGTTTGGGCGTCGAGTACGCGTCTTGCCCTCTCCCCTTGTGGGAGAGGGTGGTGCGCATTGAGCGAAAACGAAATGCGCGCCGGGTGAGGGGGCTTCTTTACATCGCGATACATTGAAAGCTACCCCCTCACCCGGTCCCTCGCTTTGCTCGGGACCACCCCTCCCACAAGGGGAGAGGGTCGCAGAGATCGCCGCATGACAACGCCTATATTTCGCTTCGCGCCCTCGCCCAACGGCTATTTGCATCTCGGCCATGCGCTGTCGGCGCTGCTCAATGCCGATAGGGCGAGCGCCGCGGGCGGACGGCTGCTGCTGCGCATCGAGGATATCGACGATGTCCGCTGCAAACCGGAATTCGAACGGGCGATCTATGAAGATCTGGCCTGGCTCGGGCTTTCCTGGGAAATGCCGGTGCGGCGGCAGTCGGAGCATCTCGACGACTACCGGGCGGCCCTGGCAAAGCTCGATGCGATGGGGCTTGTCTATCCCGCTTTCGAAAGCCGGACCGAGATCGCGCGGCTTGTTTCGCAGAGCGAGGAGAAATCCGGGACATCGTGGCCGCGCGATCCCGACGGCTCGCCGCGTTATCCCGGGACCAGCCGGTCGCTGAGCGCGCATGAACGCAAGCGTCTCATCGACGCGGGCGCGCCCTACGCACTGCGACTCGACATGGCCGCGGCGGTCGCCAAGGCCGGCCCGTTGTCTTGGCGCGAGTCGGGAGAAGACGTCGCGGGTAATCCGACCGCAAGCCCCGAGCTTTGGGGCGACGTGATCCTGGCGCGCAAGGAAATTCCGAACAGCTATCATCTGGCCGTGGTGGTCGACGACGCCGCGCAAGGCGTCACCGACGTGGTGCGCGGGCGCGACCTGTTTCATTCGACGAGCGTGCACCGCCTGCTGCAAGCGCTGCTGGGCTTGCCCGCGCCGCGCTACCACCATCACCGGCTGGTTCTGGATAGCGACGGCAACAAGCTGTCCAAATCGACGCAAGCCACGGGCTTGCGCGAATTGCGGGCGCAAGGCGCAAGCTTGAGCGACATCCGCAAGGCGGTTGGGCTCGATTGAACGCGGCTTCCGTGGCATGGTCCTGCAATCGGGGCAGGGGAGAATGGCGAAACGCAAGGCCAAAAAACGGCCGCGCCGGCGCCAGGCGCCACGCGCGCGCCGCGCCAAGGCGATACCAACGCGCGCGGTGGAAGCCGCGCTCGCCGGCATTGCGCACGATATTCGCACGCCGCTGACCGGCATTGTGGCGCTGGCCGAGCTGTTGGCCTCTTCCGATATCGGCAAACGTGAAAGGGAATGGGCGACCGCCATCAAGAGCGGCGCCGATCATCTGGCGGCGCTGGCGACCCTGATCGTCGATGCGGTCAAGGCCGACGCCGCCGGCCTCACGCTGCGCCATGAGCCGTTTTCGCCGCGCGCCCTGGCGCAAGCCGTGGGTCAGGCGCTGATTGCGCGCGCCGGCAATAAATCCATCAGGGCGGATATCAAGATTGCCGCCGATCTGCCGGCGCTGGTTGCCGGCGACGCCATGCGCCTGCGCGCGGCGCTGGAGAATCTCGCCGACAATGCGGTGAAATTCACCCACCAAGGCGCGGTCGATTTCGCCGTCGGCTGGGAGGAGGCCGCGCGCGGCCGGGTACGGCTGATCTTCACGCTGGCCGACAATGGCATCGGCATGAGCGCCGCCGAACTCAAGCTGCTGTTTAAGCCGTTCGCGCAAGCCAGCGCCGAGATCGCCAGGCGCTACGGCGGCGCCGGCCTCGGGCTCTCCTTCGTCAAGCGTATCGCCAAGGCGATCGGCGGCGACCTTAAAGTGATCAGCAAGAAAGGCGTCGGTTCGACCTTCCGCCTCACCGCGCTGGTCGACCGCGTCTCGTCGCGGCGGGAAACCGAGCGCAGTGGCACACGTAACATGCCGGCGCGGCCGCTGACGGTCCTGTGCGCCGAGGATAACCCGTACGGACGCGTGGTGATGAACACCATCCTCACCGAGCTCGGCCACCGCGTCGATTTTGTCGAAAGCGGCGAGGCGGCGGTGAAGGCGGCCGAGCGCGGTGGCTACGACGCAATAGTGATGGACATTACGCTCGCAGGCATCGACGGGCTCGAAGCGACGCGGCGAATTCGTGCGCTGCCGGGAAAGGCCGGGCAGGTTGCGGTGATCGGTATATCCGGGCGGTCGGGCAGCGGCGACGAGAAAGCCGCGCGCGCGGCCGGCATGAATTTCTATTTCACCAAGCCGGTCAGCCCCAGCCGGCTGGCGCAGGCGCTGGCGAGCATTGTCATATAGCGCTCACACATTGCTCGCGCCGTTGGCGCGTTCGACGATGCGCACCACGTCCGACATGATGCGGTTCAATTCGAAATCTTTCGGCGTATAGACCGCGGCGACGCCGGACTTTTCCAGCGCGGCGGCGTCCTCCGGCGGAATGATGCCGCCGACCACCAGCGGCATGTCGAGGCCGGCCTTTTTCATTCGCCCGACCACATCGGCGACCAGCGGCAGATGGCTGCCGGAAAGCACCGACAGTCCGATCACGTGCGGTTTTTCCTTGCGCGCGGCGTCGACAATTTCCTCCGGCGTCAGACGAATGCCTTCGTAGACCACCTGCATGCCGGCATCGCGCGCCCGCACCGCGATCTGCTCGGCGCCGTTGGAATGGCCGTCGAGGCCCGGGCTTGCCGACCAGGAATGTCAGCCGCCGCCCGAGTTTCCTTGAAACGCGATCGACGTCGGCGCGGATATCGTCGAGCCCGATGACGTCATTGCGCATGGCGTTACCGACGCCGGTGGGCGCGCGGTATTCACCGAAGGCTTCGCGCAACGTCCAGCCCCATTCACCGGTGGTGACGCCGGCTTTGGCGCAGGCAATCGAGGCCGGCATGATGTTGCCGCTGCCGCCGGCGGCGCGTTTCAAGTCCTTGAGCGCGGCCTGCACCGCATTATTGTCGCGTGCCGCACGCCAGGCCTTGAGCCGCTCGATCTGCCCGCGCTCGGCGTCTTCCGAGACGGTAAGAATGGCGTCGGCGGCGTCCGCCAGCGGCGAGGGCTCGCTTTCCAGATATTTGTTGACGCCGACCACGATCTGCTCGCCGCGCTCGATGGCTTCCAGGCGCGCGGTGTTGGATTCGACCAGTTGCTGCTTCAGATAACCGGTATCGACCGCCGCGACCGCGCCGCCCATGGCGTCGATGCGCGCCAGTTCTTCCATCGCCTCGGCCTTGAGTTCGTCGACCTTGCGCGTGATTTCGGATGAGCCGTCGAAAATATCGCCGTAGTCGAGCAGGTCGGTCTCGTAGGCCAAAATTTGCTGCATGCGCAGCGACCATTGCTGATCCCAAGGCCGCGGCAGGCCGAGCGCCTCGTTCCACGTAGGCAATTGCACGGCGCGGGCGCGGGCGCTCTTCGATAGCGTCACCGCCAGCATTTCAATCAAGATGCGCGCGACATTGTTTTCCGGCTGCTGCTCGGTCAGACCCAGCGAATTCACCTGCACGCCGTAACGAAACAGCCGCTGCTTGGCGTCGGTGATGCCGTAGCGCTCGCGCGTGATCTCGTCCCACAATTCGGTGAAGGCGCGCATCTTGCACACTTCAGTGATGAAGCGCAGCCCGGCATTGACGAAAAACGAAATGCGCCCAACCACTTCGCCGAATTTATCGGCCGCCACCTCGCCTGACGCCTTCACCGTGTCGAGCACGGCAACAGCCGTCGCCAGCGCGAAGGCGAGCTCCTGCACCGGCGTCGCTCCTGCTTCCTGCAAGTGATAGGAGCAGACATTGATCGGATTCCATTTCGGGATTTCCTTGGTCGTGAACAAGATCACGTCCTTGATCAATCGCATCGATGGCGCCGGCGGAAACACATAAGTGCCGCGCGAGAGGTACTCCTTGATGATGTCGTTCTGAATGGTGCCTTGAAGAGACGTCCGGGCTGCGCCCTGCTCGTCGGCCACCGCGATATAGAGCGCCATCAGCCACGCCGCGGTGGCGTTGATGGTCATCGAGGTATTCATGGTGCCGAGCGGGATTGAATCGAACAGCGCGCGCATGTCGCCGAGATGATTGACCGGCACGCCGACTTTGCCGACTTCGCCTTTGGCCAGCACGTGATCCAAGTCGTAGCCGGTCTGGGTCGGCAGATCGAAAGCAACCGAAAGCCCGGTCTGACCCTTGCTTAAATTTTTGCGATAGAGCGCGTTGGAGTCCGCCGCCGTCGAATGACCGGCATAGGTGCGGAAGATCCACGGCTTGTCGCGTTGAGTTTTGTCGCGCATTGCTTGGCCTGCCACGACAGTGTGGCTTAAGCCTTGCTGCATTGCAACAATAGGCAGCGCGCCGGGTTCACGTCCGGCGCGCTACGATTTTTGCTTGCCGATGCGTTCGGTCGCGGGGGAGCGTTAACCCCGCTTTACCAGGCCGATGATCACCAGCAGGATCACCGCGCCGATGGTGGCGTTGATGATCGCGGCAATGATGCCGCCGCCAATGTGCAGACCGATTTGCGGCAACAGCCAGCCGCCGATGAAGGCGCCGATGATGCCGACGATGATGTTGCCGACCAGGCCGAAGCCGCCTCCCTTCATGATCTGCCCGGCAAGCCAGCCGGCGATCGCGCCGATGATGATCAGAATGATCAGACCTTCGATTGGCATGACGCTCTCCCTAGCCGCGGCGCTGCCTTGTTGGCGAGCCTGCGGACGGCAAATTGAACAGCAAAGTACTTAGGCCGTCGACCCTCCCTGTGGACGGCCGCTCAGGGCCGTTAACCCCTCATTTTGCGATGCAAAACGGCCCCGTTTGAGCGCCCCGGCAGCCGGTTGCCGCATTCGACAAAACTTCCTTAACACCCGCGCCTTACCGTCACCGGCAATCGAAACCACGGATTCTCGCGATGATCACGAATTCCGCCGGCGGTCCGCGCTACAGCATCGTCGTCCCCGTCTATAACGAGCAAGCGGTGCTGCCGGTCCTGCTGCGGCGGCTCGATGTGCTGATGGGCCAACTCGACGGCGCGGCCGAAACGATTTTCGTCGACGACGGCAGCAGCGATTGCTCATCGATCATCATGCGGGCGAAGGCGAAGGACGATTCCCGTTATCGCTATCTCGGGCTGTCGCGCAATTTCGGTCACCAGGTCGCGATCAGTGCCGGCATGGATGCGGCGAGCGGCGATGCCGTCATTGTCATGGATGCCGACTTGCAAGACCCGCCCGAAGTGGTCGGGAAAATGATCGCGTGCTGGAAGGAAGGCTATCAGGTCGTCTACGGCCGGCGCCTGGCGCGCGACGGCGAGAGCGCCTTCAAGCGTTGGAGCGCGAGTCTCTTTTATAAGTTGCTCGGACGCCTGTCGTCGGTCGATATCCCGCGCGACGCCGGCGACTTCCGTTTGGTGGATCGCAAGGTGGTCGAGGCGTTCCGCGCCATGCCCGAGCAGGACCGCTTCGTGCGCGGCATGTTTGCCTGGCTCGGTTTCCGCCAAACCGAAGTGGCGTTCCATCGGCTGCCGCGGCTGGCAGGTGAGACGAAATATCCGTTGTGGAAGATGCTGCGGCTGGCGATGAATGGCGTGATCGGATTTTCCGACGCGCCTTTGCGATTAGCGATCTGGAGCGGCTTCGCGGTTTCGAGTTTCGCCGTGCTCTATGGCGCCTATGTCATGGCCGACTGGCTGATGGGCGACCGCAGTCTGGTGACCGGCTGGGCCTCGACCATCATCATCGTGTCGTTCCTGTCCGGCATTAATATGCTGATGACCGGGATCACCGGCCTTTATGTCGGCCGCATCCATGCCGAGGTGAAGCGGCGGCCGCTTTACGTGTTGTCGGAAAAAGTCGGCTTCGAACGGCCCGCCATCGCCGCGTCAACGACGGACGCCGCCGATGGCGTCCGCGAGAGCTCCGCGGTCTGACCAGCTATTTCTTGGGCGCGATGCGCTGGTGCACGACGGCAACGTCGTCGGCATAGACGCGCCGCCATTCCGGCAGGCGATCGAGCAAAGCTACCGCCGGCGTCTCAGGCATGAGCAGGGTCGTTTCGATCTTGTAGTCGTCAAGCAAACGCAGGAAATCCGGCAGATTCTGCAGGTTTATGGCGCGTGTGTAGCGGTTGATGAACTTCGCGCCGTAGATTTCCCCGCGCCCGTCGATGAAGGGCGCAGCGCCGATGAAGTCGAGATAGCCGCCGAAATCATAATCGTTGAGCATCGGCCCGGCCTTGGCGATGTCGATTGCTCTGAGTGCGGCTGCCGGCGTGATCCGGTCGGCGGGCGCAACGTCATGCCGCGCCGCCACCACACCTGTGAGCGCGATCAACAACAGAGCAGCGGCGGCGGGAAGCAAGGCGCCACCGCGCATCGCCACGGGCATGCGAGGTGCGGCGAGCGAAGCGAATTGTTCGGCCAGCGGGCGTGCCAGGAGCAACGGCGCCAGCATGCCGAGCAGATCGGCATGGCGCTGCTGCGACAGGCTGAGATGCAAAATTCCGAACAGCATGACCAGCCGCCACAACGGCAATTTCACGCCGCGGTAGAGTGCTACGCCGAAGCCGGCCAGCATGACGAACTCGAAGCCGGCGAGATGGCTGAAATCTTGCGGCCGCCATTCGGTGATGGTGGAGAGCGCCGTGCCCAGCGCCACGGTGCGGAACGTGACCAGGATCATTTCCGGGCCGTAAGGATTGAGGCAGGCGGCGGCGAGCGCAGCTAAGCCGAACACGATCCATTGCCGCGCCACGCGCTTGCGTTCGGCTGGCGCCGCCGACCACAAGGCGTCGCAAGCAATCGGAGCGACCATCGCCAACCCGAATGTGTAGCTGCCGTGCACATTCGCCCACAACACCATGACCGCCAGCAGCCACCATGACGGCGCGCGCTTGTCGTCCGCTGCCTGGATGAGTGCAGCGATCCATGTGACCATCAACGGCAGCGCCAGTACATGCGGCCGCGCCAGAATATGCGGCGCGACCAACACCAGCGCCGCCAGCACAGCGATCAAGGAGGGGACCGGTTGCCAATGCCGCAGCAAAAACCGCGTGAGCTGGGCGAAAGCCGCGGCCGCAGCCGCGGCGGCGAGTGCGGCCACTGCGAGCCAGCCGCCGAGCGAGTAAGCAATCGCATAAGCCACCTGCGATCCCCACTCGAAGGCGATCCAGGGCGTGCCGCGCATGGTCAGCGAAAACGGATCGACGGTCGGCACCGCGTGATGGTCGAGGATCCAGCGGCCGAGCGCGATGTGCGAATAAGTGTCGGGGTCGGCGAGCAGCCGCGGCGCCAGCACGATGAGCAGCGCATAGACGGCGGCCGCCACCAGCCAGGGCATGGCGGTGCGTGTGTCGACGATGCGGGTCGCTGGGGTGGCGATCTGTTCGGACATTGCGGGCTGGCCTATTGGCGCTAACCCAGCCAAACTAGGTCGGTGGCCTTGCAAAACCCTTAAAAATCCTAGGGTTGCGGCGCCTTGCCCACGGGTGGAACGTAATTATTGCGCTGCAGCATAAGTTGCGTCACACTGGGCAAAGCTTGAAGGAGACCGTGAGATGCCGGCCGTCGCGCAGAAGCGGAGCGTTGCTCCGCTCAAGGACCTTTACGAGATTGGTGAAGTCCCGCCGCTCGGCCACGTGCCGGAGAAAATGCACGCCTGGGTGATCCGCCAGGAGCGCCACGGGCCCCCCGACAAATCGTTCCAGCTCGAAGTCGTCCCCACCTGGTCGATCGGCGAGGACGAGGTGCTCCTCCTCGTGATGGCGGGTGGCGTCAATTACAACGGCGTCTGGGCCGGCCTCGGCCAGCCGATCACGCCCTTCAACGTGCACAAGCAGCCCTATCATATCGCCGGCTCCGATGCGTCCGGCGTGGTCTGGGCGGTCGGCAACAAGGTGAAGCGCTGGAAGGTCGGCGACGAAGTCATCGTTCATTGCAATCAGGACGACGGCGACGACGAGGACTGCAATGGCGGAGACCCGTTGCTCTCACCTTCGCAGCGCATCTGGGGCTACGAGACGCCGGACGGCTCCTTCGCGCAATTCTGCCGCGTGCAGTCGCGGCAATTGATGCAGAAGCCGGCGCATCTGACCTGGGAAGAATCCGCCTGCTATACGCTCACGCTCGCCACCGCCTATCGCATGCTGTTCGGCCATCCGCCGCACACCCTCAAGCCCGGCGACAACGTGCTGGTGTGGGGCGCCTCCGGCGGGCTCGGCGTGTTCGGCATCCAGCTGGTTGCTGCTTCGGGCGCCAACGCCATCGGCGTGGTCTCCGACGATTCGAAAGCCGAATACGTCTTCAATCTTGGCGCCAAAGGCGTCATCAACCGCAAGGAGTTCAAGTGCTGGGGCCAGTTGCCGCCGGTGAACTCCGCCGAATACAACGACTGGAGCAAGGAAGCGCGCCGCTTCGGCAAGGCGATCTGGGACATCACCGGAAAGCGCGACGTCGACATCGTGTTCGAGCATCCGGGCGAGCAGACATTCCCGGTGTCGTCCATGGTGGTCAAGCGCGGCGGCATGGTCGTATTTTGCGCCGGCACCACGGGCTTCAACATCACCTTCGATGCACGCTACGTCTGGATGCGGCAGAAGCGCATTCAGGGCTCGCATTTCGCGCATTTGAAACAGGCGAGCCAAGCCAACCGCTTCGTGCTCGAGCGCCGCATCGACCCGTGCATGAGCGAATTGTTCGACTGGACCAAGATTCCGCTCGCGCACATGAAAATGTGGAAAAACCAGCACCCGCCCGGCAACATGGCGGTGCTGGTAAATGCCCCGCGCGCCGGCCTGAAAAGCTTCGAGGACGTGCAGGAAGCGGCGGGCGGCTAAGCTTTGCGCTTGCGGCGCGGCTTCGGCTTGGCGCGCGCCAAAATACGCGCCTTGGCGATCACCGAATTCAACTCACCGCCGAAGATGAAGATCGACGCGCAGACGTAAAGAAATATCAGCGCCACCATCGCCGAAGCGAGCCCCGCATACATCGACACGTAGGTGAAAGCGTAAGTGGCAAGATATCGCCCAAAAGCGGTGCCGCTGATGAGCCATAACAACATGGTGGCGAGAATGCCGGGCGCGATTTCGGAGAGGCTGAGCCGGCGCGCCGGTAGAAAGCGGTGCAGGATCATGAGCGCGATCACCAGCACCGAGGCCGCTAAGGCATAGCGCGCCAGCGTCACCTGATTGTCGAAAGGCGCGAGCGTCGGCATGTATTGCAGCAGTTTTGCCCAAATGAATGGCGCCAGCACCACCAAAAACGAGAACGCCAGGATCGCCACCGCGCCGACCAGCACATAGACGATCGATTCGAGGCGCAACAGCCACCAGGGCCGCTGACTCGGCCGCGTCATAGGCGCGGTTGAGGCCGATGCGCAGGCTCTCCACGCCGCTCGAAGCAAAATAAAGCGCGAACAACGAACCGAACGTGAGCACATTGCCGTTGCTGCCGGTGAGCACGCCGGAGATGTCCTGCGTGATCGGGCCCGCCACTTCCTTCGGCCAGGCTTCGAGCAAAATGCGCGCAGCCTCGTCGGCCAATTCCTTCGAGCCGAAGAAGAAACCGGCGAACCCGGTGACCACGATCAAAAACGGGAAAAGCGCCATCAAGGTGGAAAGGGCGATGTGGCTGGCGATAGCCCAGCCGTCGTCTTCGAGGAAATGCCGGAAGGCGTCCACCACGATCTGCAGCGATAATGTGAGAATGCGCAAAGCGTTTGCCCCACTTTCACCTCTCCCCGCGGGCGGGGAGAGGTCGACTTTCGAGCATAGCGAGGAAGTCGGGTGAGAGGGCGTAGATATTGCGCGCGGAGCGATGCCCCTCATCCGGCTCGCTGACGCTCGCCACCTTCTCCCCGCATTGCGGGGAGAAGGAAGCTACGCCGCCTGCACGTTGGTGAGGAATTGGCGCACTTCCGCTTCCAGGCCTTCGGCCTCGACCGCAACCGCGTCGGCAAGATCCTTGACGTCGGAGGCGGTGGAACGGGCATCGGCGGTAACGCCGGCCACCCGGCTCATGGCCTCGGCGCCGACGCGCGCTTCGCCGGAGGCGCGGCTCACGCCTTCCGCGATCGAAGCGACCGCCGAATTCTGCTGATCGACGGTGGCCGCGACCATGGAGGCAATCGAGGCCATGTCGCGGATGATGGCATTGACCTGCTCGATGGCTTGCGCGGCGTCGGCGGCGGCCGACTGAATCGAGCCGATTTGCTGGGCGATCTCTTCAGTGGCCTTGGCGGTCTGCCCGGCCAAAGATTTCACCTCGGAGGCAACCACCGCGAAGCCCTTGCCGGATTTGCCGGCGCGCGCGGCCTCGATGGTGGCGTTGAGCGCCAGCAGATTGGTCTGCCCGGCGATGGCCTGGATCAGCCCCACGACCTCGCCGATACGGGTGGCGGCGTTGGCCAGCTCCGACATGGTGGTGACGGTGCGTTGGGCTTCCGATACCGCGCGCCCGGCGACGTCGGTCGATTTGGCGGCCTGCGAGGCGATTTCGCCGATCGAAGCGGCCAGTTCCTCGACCGAACTGGCGGCGGCGGTGACGTTGTCGGACGCGGCCGAGACGCGCTGCTCGGCGGTGCCGGCTTCCGCCGACACCGTGTCGGCGGCCTTGTTGAGATCGGTCGAGCTCATTTCGAGCTTCATGGCGGCGCCGCGCAGCTTGCTCAGCGCGCTTTCGACCGAGTGCTTGAACTGGCCGATGGTGAGCGCGATCGTGTCGCTGCGCATCGCCTGCGTGCGGCTCGCTTCGGTCTGGATGCCGGCGAGCTTTTCGCGCTCGACCATATTGTCGCGAAAAACGATCACCGTGCGCGCCATTTCACCGATCTCGTCGCGCGCATGGGTGGCCGGAATACGCGCGCTGGTATCGCCGTCGGCGAGCCGTTTCATCACGGCGGCCAGGCCGTTGAGCGGACGCGTGATGCTGCGTCCGACCAGATACGAAAATCCGAGGCCGAGCGCGACCATGGCGATGCCGACCGCGATGATGCCGTCGCGCGTGCGCGCCAGTGCGACCACCAGCGCCGATGTCGCTTGTTCCGATGTATTGCGCGCTTGCTCGATAATTTTATTCGCCCGCGGCAACATATTCTGGCTGTCGATGTCGATCAGCCGGCGCAGCGGATTTGCACGGTCGAAGGCGTTGCCCCACTGCGAAAAATTGTCGGAGTAGCTTTTGACCTGCTGCTCAAGCGCGGCCTTCATCTCGGTGGTGCCGTCGATATTGGCGAATATGTCCGTGAACTGCTTGTAGGCGGTGTTGAATTCCTGTCTCGCCAACTCGCCCTGATTGAGCCGGTAGTCGGCTTCATGTTGCCGCATGAGCAACAGCGCCATCATCAATTTCGTCGCATCCCCCGCGGCAATCCACGTCATGTTTTCATTGATGATGCGCTCGACCGCATTGCCGGCAAGATTCAAGATTGCCGCGCAGACCCGATTTTTCGTCGAAGCCGAGAATGTTCTGCTGGCGCACCAATTCATTGAAGTTGTCGCGTAAGTCCATCACTTCTTGGCGCAGGCCGACGACGCTCGCGGCTTTGGGACCGGTCGCGTATTCGATGGTGTCGAGGCTTTTGAGCGCGAGCGAATGCGCCTGCGCGAAACTCACCACCAAATCGGGGCTGGGCGCGGCGGTGAAATCCTTCACCACCAGCCGGATATCCGCGATGGCGCTTTTGAAATCACGGCTGGCGTCTGAGAGCGTGGCGGATCGTTTGACGGTCTCGAAGGCAGTGCCGACGTCGCCCTCACCGGAGACGTAGGTCAACCCGTTGGCGAGAAAGCCCACCACCGGGACAAGGGCCAGTACGATGACCCTGGTGCGCACCGAAAACGTCGCGAGCAGGCGGGTCAGCCGATTGAACGGGACCGCCAATTTTTCCGAGGAAAAGGGTAGGCTGATGAGGCGCATGGAATTGGTTCGGGTCTCGCCGATCAAATGGATGCGTTGCGCAGAGGTAACCGTGTAATCAAAGCGTGAAATGGTTAATTTTGTAGCAATTCGGTAACCCGTCACCTTGGAAGCAGTTAGAAAACCGGCCAATTTCAGACCGCTTTGCATTTGTGCACTGCACACGTAGTATTGTTGACGCAGCCGGCGCCAAAGCTTTTGCTGACCCAGAGGATGCCATGCCGATCGCCGCTTCCCGCCCCGCCTCCGAACACGAACTGGTCGATCTGGCGCGTGAGGCGACCACGTCACTTGAAGCCCTGCTGGCCGATGCGGTGGCCAAAGTGCGCGAGCGGGTGGTGGTGGAAGGCCATGTGGTCGGCCGCTTACTGGACCGCGAACAGCGCGCGACCCACGGACTGGCTTGGCTGGCGACCTATGTGGTGGCGATACGCCAGCTCGCCGCTTACACGCAGCGCATGGCCGGCGATGACACGCTGGGCGAGATGGAAGAGCATCTCGTCCGCATCGCGCTCGGCGAATTTCTCGCCCAAATCGCCGGCGGCATTCCCATGAGCCAGGGCGAAGTGGTGCGGCCGGCCGATCTGGGGCTGACGCCTTCGCAAGTCGCCGCCCGCATCAATCCCATGGTCGAGAGCCTGATCGCCAGCGGCAATACCGCGGAGCGGCGCGCGCGTCTGATCGAGCTGATGAGCTCAAGCCACAATGCTACGGTGGGCATGTGCGGCCTCGACGAGACGCTGGAATTGATTCGCGAGGAGATGCGCAAATTCGCCGACAGCGAAGTCATCGGCCACGCGCAAACCTGGCACCGCACCAACAGTTACATTCCGCTCGACGTGATCGGTCAGATGTCGGAGCTCGGCGTGTTCGGGCTCACGATCCCGGAAGATTTCGGCGGCATGGGGCTTGGCAAGGAATCCATGTGCGTTGTGTCGGAGGAGCTGTCGCGCGGCTATATCGGCGTCGGCTCGCTCGGGACGCGCTCGGAGATCGCGGCTGAATTGATTCTCGGCAGCGGCACGCCCGAACAGAAAGCGAAGTGGCTGCCCAAGCTTGCCTCCGGCGAGGTGCTGCCGACCGCCGTGTTCACCGAACCCAATACCGGTTCGGATCTGGCGTCGATCAAGACCCGCGCCGTGCGCGAGGGCGGCGTCTACAAGATCTACGGCAACAAGACTTGGATCACCCATCCGGTGCGCGCCGATTTGATGACGCTTCTTGTGCGCACCAATCCCAAGGAAACGGGACACCGCGGACTGTCCATGCTGCTGGCTGAAAAGCCGCGCGGCACCGATGAAAATCCATTTCCCGCGGCCGGCATGAGCGGCACCGAAATCGAGGTGCTCGGCTATCGCGGCATGAAGGAATACGAGATCGCCTTCGACGGCTTTGAAGTGAAGGCGGAAAATCTGCTTGGCGGCGTCGAGGGGCAGGGCTTCAAGCAGCTGATGCAGACTTTCGAGTCGGCACGCATCCAGACCGCCGCGCGCGCCATCGGCGTGGCGCAAGCGGCGATGGAGCAGGCGCTCGATTACGCGCAAAGCCGCGTCCAGTTCGGCGCCCCGATTATCAGCTTCCCGCGCGTTGCCGATAAGATTGCGATGATGGCGGCGGAAATCATGACCGCGCGCCAGCTCACGTATTACGCCGCGCGCGAAAAGGATTCCGGCAGGCGTTGCGACCTGGAGGCCGGCATGGCCAAGTTGCTGGCCGCGCGTGTCGCCTGGGCCGCCGCCGACAACGCGGTGCAGATCCACGGCGGTAACGGCTTTGCGCTGGAATTTCCGGTTTCGCGCATCCTGTGCGATGCCCGCATTTTGAATATTTTCGAGGGCGCCGCCGAAATCCAGGCCCAAGTCATCGCCCGCCGGCTGCTCGACGGAACGAACTGACTTTCCAGCGGCAACCAATTGACCGTTCGAACGTTTGATCTAGAGCAATAGGCGTATAAAGCGCATGTACTAGAAGTCATTTTCAGTTCGGGAGGTCTTCGATGTCAGAATTAATGATCCACGCCGGCGAGTGGGTGGTGGTTTGCGACGGCGCCAAGGCGCTGGTGTTGGAGAATACCGGCGACGCCAAGTTTCCCAATCTCAAGACCGTTGAAGTCTTTGAGCATAAGAATCTGGCGACGCATGAGCTTGGAACGGAAAGGCCGGGCCGCGCCCATAGTTCGACCGGCCACGGCCGCAGCTCGGTCGAGCAGACCGATTGGCACGATGAGGCGGAGCACGCCTTCTTGGTGCAGTTGGCGCATCATCTCGATGCCGCCGTCGCCGCCGGCAAGGCGAAAGCGATTATTATGGTGGCGCCGCCGCGTGCGCTTGGCATGATCCGCCCGGCTTATTCGCACGCGCTGAAAGGCGCCATCCGCGCCGAGGTCGACAAGGACTACGTCAAGCTGCCGGTGTACGAGATCGAGAAGCATCTGACCGGCGCTTGAGGCCGTTGCGGCCAGCGATTATGGCTGGCCCGCCGCAATTGCAATGCTATGGTCGCCGCGATTCCTCTCCTTCAAGCCGAGGCCGGCGAATGAATCGAACCTGTGGTCGGTGCATGGGCGGTGGCGCCAGAGCAATCGCCGCCGCTGTGCTGACCGCGCTGACGGTGGCGGCGGCTGGCGCGCAGCCGGCTAATCCGCCGCAGGGCGCCACCCCCGCGCCGGCAACGGTCAATTTGCCGGCCAATATTATGGCGGTGCCCGGCTTCTGGGATCCGCGACGGCGGCCGGAGCGGCCGGACCTTTCGCGCATCACGATCATCCGGTTCCTGACCGAGACCGATTACCCGCCGTTCGACTTTGCCGGGGCGGATGGCGCGCCCGCCGGATTCAATGTCGATCTGGCGCGGCTGATCTGCGAGGAGATCAAGGTCGCCTGCACGGTGCAGCAGCGCCGTTTCGACACGCTGATCGATTCTCTCGACAAGAACCAAGGTGACGCCATTATTGCGTCAATCGGTGAGACGGCGGACATGCGCCGCCACGTCGATTTCAGCGATCCCTATTACCGCACGCCGGCGCGTTTCGTGTCGCGGCGCGATTCCAATATCGACGACGTGCGGCCGCAGTCGCTGGAGGGGCGCAAGATCGCGGTGGTCGCCGGCACCGCGCATGAGGCCTATCTGAAAACTTTGTTCACCGAAGCCGAGTTGCATCCTTATCCGACCGCGGACGCGGCGCGCGCGGCGCTGCGCCGCGGCGAGGTCGATCTGCTGTTCGGCGACGGCATCTCGCTCGCCTTCTGGCTCAACGGCACCGACTCCGGCAATTGCTGCGTGTTCCGCGGCGGGCCATATCTGGAGAGCCGCTACTTCGGCGAGGGCGTCGGCATTGCGGTCCGTCACGGCAACGAGTTGCTGCGGCAGGCATTCAACTGGGCGCTGTTCCGGCTGTGGGAGAAGGGCCGCTTCACCGATTTATGGCTGCGCTATTTCCCGATCAGCCCGTATTGAACCGCGCATTTGACGTGCGCGCGCCGGATTCATAGTGTCCGGCCGTCTGGAGAACCAATGTCCGTTACCGATACCGCCGCATCCTTGCGCGACGTCGCCGAGCAATCGAACGCCTGGCCGTTCGAAGAGGCGCGCAAGATCGTCGCGCGGCTCAAGAAGCATCCCAAGGACGAAGTAATCTTCGAAACCGGCTATGGCCCGTCCGGCCTGCCGCATATCGGCACGTTCGGCGAAGTGGCGCGCACCACCATGGTGCGCCATGCCTTCCGCGTGCTCACCGACGACAAGATCAAGACGCGGCTGATTGCGTTTTCCGACGACATGGACGGCTTGCGCAAGGTTCCTGACAATGTGCCGAACAAGGAAATGCTCGAGCAGCATCTTGGCAAGCCGCTGACGAAAGTGCCCGATCCGTTCGGCGAATATCCGAGTTTTGGCGAGCACAACAATGCGCGCCTGCGCAAGTTCCTCGATCATTTCGGCTTCGACTACGAATTCCTGTCGTCGACGCAATGCTACACGTCCGGCCGCTTCGATTCCGCGCTGCTCAAGGTGCTGGAACGTTTCGATCCGGTGATGGCGATCATGCTGCCGAGCTTGCGTGAGGAGCGCGCCGCGACTTATTCGCCGTTTCTGCCGATCGATCCGAAGACGGGCATTGTGCTGCAGGTTCCGGTCACCGCGCACGACGCCAAGGCCGGCACCATCACCTACGAAGACCCGGACACCAAAAAGCCGGTGACAACGCCGGTCACCGGCGGCCGCTGCAAGCTGCAATGGAAGCCGGACTGGGCCATGCGCTGGGTGGCGCTCGGCGTCGACTATGAAATGGCCGGCAAGGACCTGATCGATTCGGTCAAGCTCTCCGGCGAGATTTGCCGCGCGCTCGGCGCGCAGCCGCCGGAAGGCTTCAACTACGAGCTCTTCCTCGACGAGAAGGGCCAGAAGATTTCCAAGTCCAAGGGCAACGGCCTCACCATCGACGAATGGCTGCGCTATGCGTCGCCTGAGAGCCTGTCGTGTTTCATGTATCGCGAGCCGAAATCGGCCAAGCGGCTTTATTTCGACGTGATCCCGCGCACCGTCGATGAATATCAGCAATTCCTCGACGGCTATCAGCGCCAGGATTTGCGGCAGCGGCTGTCGAACCCGGTCTGGCACATCCACTCCGGCAATCCGCCGAAGGTGGAAATGCCGGTCACGTTCAACTTGCTGCTCACGCTGGTGTCGTCGTCGAACGCCGAAAACGCCGAGACGCTATGGGGCTTCATCGGCCGCTACCGGCCGGGCGTGACGCCCAAGACGCATCCCGAACTCAATGCCCAGGTCGAATACGCCATCCATTATTTCCGCGACTTCGTGTTGCCGGAAAAGAAATTCCGCCATCCGACCGACGCCGAGCGCGCGGCGCTGATCGATCTGCGTGACGCGCTGGCGCAATTAAAGCCCGACGCTACGCCCGAGGACATTCAGAACGTGGTCTATGAAATCGGCCGCCGCGAGCCGTTCCTCGATCAGAAGAAGAAAGCCAAGGACGGCAAGCCGGGCGTCTCGCTCGACTGGTTCAATTTGCTCTATCAGGTGCTGCTCGGCCAGGAGAAAGGCCCGCGTTTCGGCTCGTTCGTGGCGGTCTATGGCTTGCAGAACACCGTCGCCATGATCGACGGCGCGCTGGCAAGAAGTGAGTGACGCTTATCCCTCCGCTTTCAGGGGGAGGGATAAAGAAATTACTGGCTCGCCCACATGACGCGCGCGACCCACAGCACGTCGGACATCGATAGAGTGCGGTCGCGATGCTCGGCATTGAGCGATTTAAGCTCGACGTGTTTCGAATTCTTGCGCTTGAGTTCCTTGACCATGACCTCGCCGTCCTTGGTCTTGACCACGACGCGGTCGCCCTTGCGCACCGACGCCCCCGGCGACACCACGATGACGTCGCCTTTGCGATAGGCCGGCTTCATCGAGTCGCCGGAAATCTCCAGCGCATAAGCGTGCTCGTCATTGACCGAGGGGAAAGCGATCTCCTCCCAGCCTTTGCCGACCGGAAAACCGCCGTCGTCGAAATAGCCGCCGGCGCCGGCTTCCGCGAAGCCGATCAGCGGCACGTTCGAGATCGACGGCTTGCCGCTGTCGGTGATCAGGCTGACGAAGGTGTCGACCTTGGTGCTGGTGGCCTGCAAAGCCTTGGCGACCGATTCGGTCGAAGGCCAGCGCGGCCGCCCTTCCGGGGTGATGCGCTTGGACTTGTTGAAGGTGGTGGGATCGAGGCCCGACTTTTTGGCGAGCCCCGACGGCGTCAATTTAGCTCTGGCGGCCAATCGGTCGATGGCGCTCCAGATCTGATTATGCGTCAGCATAGCCACTGCGCGATTCTCCACTGGTGATGATTTTAGTCTAAGGTCTAGGAATTATAGCCTTGAGTCGCCCCCTTCCTGCAAGTGCCTCGTGCAGGGAAGCCTTGAATAAATACAAGGGGCGCCGATAGGGTCGGAAAACGCGAAACCCGGAGCCACGCTCGTGTTCGGTCTTATCGACCGCCTGTCCCGTCCCCTGATGCGGGCCCTCGACCCGGAGGATGCCCATGGCTTGGCCATTAAGGCCCTTCGCTTCCTGCCACCGGGGCGGCCCGCGGCTGAGCCGCGTGAACTGGCGGTGCGCGCTTTCGGGCTGAATTTTCCCAATCCGGTGGGTATTGCCGCCGGTTTCGACAAGAACGCCATGGTGCCGGACGCTTTGTTGCGGCTGGGCTTTGGCTTTGTCGAGGTCGGTACCGTGACACCGCGGGCGCAGACCGGAAATCCGCGTCCGCGCCTGTTCCGGCTCGCCTCCGACGAGGGCGTGATCAACCGGCTCGGCTTCAACAATGCGGGCGCGCCGCCGGCGCTGGCGCGGCTGGCCGCGCGCGCCAAGAATGGCGGCATTGTCGGGGTCAATATCGGCGCCAACCGCGATTCGGCCGACCGCGCCGAGGACTATGTGCGCCTGATCGAAACCTTCGCGCCGGTGGCGAGCTATTTCACCGTCAACGTCTCCTCGCCCAACACGCCCGGCTTGCGCGACCTGCAACAGGCCAAGGCGCTCGACGATTTGCTGGCCCGCGTGGTCGATGCGCGCGAGCGGGTGCGCCCGCGCAGCGGTCCGACGCCGGTGCTGCTCAAGATCGCGCCCGATCTGACATTGGCCGATCTCGACGAGGTGGTCGGCATCGCGCGCAAGCACCGGCTCGACGGCATGATCGTCGGCAACACCACCATTTCGCGGCCGAGCGCGCTGCGCGAGCGCGACAAAGCGCGCGAGGCAGGCGGATTGTCGGGCCGGCCGCTGTTCAAGCTGTCGACCCGCATGCTGGCGGAAACTTATGTGCGCGCGGAAGGCGCCTTCCCGCTGATCGGCGCCGGCGGCATCGACTCCGGGCCCACAGCGATTGCCAAGATCAAGGCCGGCGCGACGCTGTTGCAGCTTTATACCGGGCTGGTGTTCCGCGGCATCGGCGTGGTGGCGGAGATCAAGGCCGATCTTGTTGCGGCGCTCAAGCGCGGCCACCGCAATTCGCTGGCCTCGATGGTCGGCGCCGACGCCGCCGACATCACGGCGGAAAGCTGGCCGGCTTAACGTCGAGTTTGCTGCGTCATCCCGATTTTGCGCACCAGCGCCGGATAGCGCGCCGCCTGCAATCCGCCGCGCACGAGAAAGAACGACAGAATCGCAATCCATAATCCGGTATTGCCCAGCGGCAAAGTTATCCACCAAACAACAAGATAGAGCGCGAGCGCCACGATCATCAGATTGCGCATGTCGCGCACCCAGGTGGCGCCGATATAAATGCCGTCGAAGCCGAACGCCATCACGCCGCAGACCGGCGCCAGCGCCGCCAGCCAAAGCATATCGCGCGCCAAGGCGCGCACCGGTTGGCTCGCGGTCATCAGATCGATCAGCTGGTTGCCGAACAGCGCGAAGACCAATGTTGCGCCGGCGCCGAACACAAAACCCCAGATCAGCACGAGCTTGACCGCGCGTGAGAACGCCACGCGGTCGCGCGCGCCATAAGCGCGGCCGCACAGCTGTTCGGCGGCGTTGGCGAAACCATCGAGGAAGAAGGCGCCCAACATGGTGAAATTGTACAGCACGGCATTGGCGGCGAGCGTCACGTCGCCGGAGCGCGCGCCCTGCGCGGTGAAAAAGAAAAACGCCGCGATCAGCGCGGCGGTGCGGATCATGATGTCGCGGTTGATCGCAAGCATGCGCTTGAGCTTGTCGCGGTCGAACAGCGTTGCGCCCTCAAGATCGAAACGGCCGCGCAGCACGTGCCAGGCGAAGGCCAATCCGATGACCAGGCCGATCGTCTCCGCAATGACCGCGGAAACGGCTGCGCCGGTAATGCCCCAGTCGAGACCGAGCACCAGCAGGATCGTGAGCGCCATATTGATGACGTTGATGGCGACCTGGGTGGTCAGCGCCAGCACCGGACGCGACAGTCCGACCAGCCAGCCGAGCATGACGTAATTGCCGAGCGCGAATGGGCCCGACCACATGCGGATGAAGAAGTATTGCTTGGCGGCGGCGGTCACCGTCGCGCTGCCGCCCATGAGGCCGAAGCTGAGCGCGGCCAGCGGCACTTGCAGCGCGATCAGCGCGGTGCCGATCGCCGCCGCCGTCATCAACGCACGGAAAAGCACCGCGCGTTGCTCGCCGGCATCGCCGGCGCCGAGCGCCTGCGCCGTGAGCGCGACCGTGCCCATGCGCAGGAAGCCGAACAGCCAGAACATGGAATCGAATATCAGCGACGCCATCGCCACGCCGCCGAGCAAGGCGGCCTCGCCGAGCCGGCCGATCGCTGCGGTGGCGACGATGCCGAGCAGCGGCGTCGTCACATTGGCCAGCATTGCCGGCCCGGCGATGGCGAATACGCGCCGGTTGGTTACGACGAAAGCGTCGGGCAAAATTCAGCGTCCGCGCGGCGCGTTGACCAATCGCATGATGAGCCAGATCGGGATCACGATGACCGCGCCGAGCAGGAAATAGCGCCACAGCCAGCGCACGGCGTCCCAGCCCATGTTCCAGATGGAGCGCACCAGCCGCTCGATGCTGTGGATGATGTCGAACGGATCGAGGCCGAGCGCCGACAGGATGACGCCGACCAGGACCGACACCAGGATAAGGCGGAACAGCACGCCCAGCGGCGAGCCGCCGAAGATCTTGGCTACGGTGTCGTTGCTCATGGCCATCGCTTTAGTTCCTTCCTGGAAGTCCACACTCTAGCACGAAGTTGACGCGCGCGAGCCTGCGTTATGCCCTAGACTCTCAGCCGATGAAACCCGCCACCGCGCTCGATTCCGGCGAGGCCTTGGCCCTGTCTGCCGGAGGTTTTTACCCGCTGGTTCGCCGGCCGCGGCTGGGCGCCGCGCGCGCACCAGCTCGAATTGCTGGCGAAAGCGCGAGACGGGACGCTCGGTGCTCCTCATCGCGCCCACTGGCGGCGGCAAGACGCTGGCCGGTTTCCTGCCGACGCTGGTGGAGCTGAGCGAGACCGCGGCGCCGGCCCGGCGGCTGGTCTCGACCGGCCGCGAAATCCGGCAGTCGCAAGGTTTGCATACGCTTTATATCTCGCCGCTAAAGGCGCTGGCGGTGGACATTGCGCGAAACCTTGAAATCCCGGTCAAGGAAATGGGGCTGCCGGTGCGGCTGGAAACGCGCACCGGCGACACGCCGGCCTCGAAACGCCAACGCCAGCGGCGCTATCCGCCCGACATCTTGCTCACGACGCCGGAACAGCTTGCGCTGCTGCTCGCCTCAGCCGACGCGCCTTATCTGTTCGGAACGCTCAAGCGCGTGGTGCTCGATGAATTGCATTCGCTGGTCACCTCCAAGCGCGGCGATCTGTTGTCGCTGGGCTTAGCAAGGCTGTTCGCGCTGGCGCCGCAACTCACCACCGTCGGTTTGTCGGCGACAGTGGCCGAACCGGACGATCTTGCCCGCTTTCTTGTGCCGCAGCGGACCGCAGGGCGAGACGCGCGCCGATCTGGTGATCGCGCAGGCCGGCGCGCAGCCGATAGTCACCATGCTGGATACGCAGGAGCATCTGCCCTGGGCCGGCCATTCGGCGCGCCACGCGCTCGGCGAAATCTACGAACTCATCAAGACGCACAAGACCACGCTGGTTTTCGTCAACACCCGCAGCCAGGCCGAATTTCTGTTCCAGGAACTGTGGGGCGCAAACGACGACAATCTCGCCATCGCTTTGCATCACGGCTCGCTCGATGTCGCCCAGCGCCGCAAGGTCGAAGACGCCATGGTCGCCGGCAAATTGCGCGCGGTGGTGTGTACCTCGTCGCTCGATCTCGGTGTCGATTGGGGCGATGTCGATCTGGTGATCAATGTCGGCGCGCCGAAAGGCGCTTCGCGAATTCTTCAAAGAATTGGACGATCGAATCACCGGCTCGACGAACCTTCGCAAGCCGTGCTGGTGCCGGCCAATCGCTTCGAGGTGCTGGAATGCCGCGCCGCCATCGACGCGGTGGCCGAGAACGCGCAGGACACGCCGCCTTTGCGCACCGGCGCATTGGATGTGCTTGGCGCAGCACATTCTCGGCCGCGCCTGCGGCGAGCCGTTCCTTGCGGATGAGCTTTACGACGAAGTGCGCGCGGCCGCGCCTTACGCAGGGCTGGCGCGTTCCGATTTCGACGCCGCGGTCGATTTCGTCGCCACCGGCGGCTATGCGCTGAAAGCCTATGAAAGGTTTGCGAAAATACGCCAGGGCAAAGACGGGCGCTGGCGCGTGACGCATCCGCGCGTGGCGCAGCGCTACCGCATGAATGTCGGCACCATCGTCGAAGCCGACATGATCAAAGTGCGGCTGGTGCGCTCGCGCGCCAGCGGCGCGATCGTGCCGCGCGGCGGGCGCATTCTGGGCGAGGTCGAGGAATATTTCATCGAGACGCTCAGCCAAGGCGACACCTTCGTTTTCGCCGGCGAAATTTTGAAATACGAGGCGCTGGTCGAGGACGAGGTCTATGTCTCGCGCTCGACTGCGACCGATCCGAAAGTGCCGGCCTATGAAGGCGGCAAGTTTCCGCTCTCGACTTATTTGGCGGCGCGCGTGCGCGCGATCCTTGCCGACAAAAGCGCCTGGCGCGCGCTGCCGATCCAAGTGCGCGAATGGCTGGAAATCCAACAATGGCGCTCGCTCTTGCCGCGCGCCGGCGATCTTCTGGTCGAAACCTTTCCGCGCGCCGCGAAATATTATCTCGTCTGTTATCCGTTCGAGGGCCGCCTGGCGCACCAGACGCTCGGCATGTTGCTGACGCGCCGGCTTGAGCGCGCGCGGCAATGCGCCCGCTCGGTTTTGTCGCCAATGAATATGCGCTGGCGGTCTGGGGCCTCGGCGATGTCGCCTTGCACATCAAGCGCGGCGATCTCTCGCTTGCCCAGCTTTTCGATCAGGACATGCTGGGCGACGATCTGGAAGCTTGGCTCGCCGAATCCGCTTTGATGAAGCGCACCTTCCGCTCCTGCGCCATTATCGCCGGGCTGATCGAACGGCGCTTTCCCGGCGAGGAGAAATCCCGCCGCCAGCTCACGGTCTCGACCGATCTGGTTTACGATGTGCTGCGCAAGCACCAGGCCGACCATATTCTGCTGCGCGCGGCGCGCGCCGACGCCGCCACAGGTCTGCTCGACATCAAGCGGCTCGACGAAATGCTCTCGCGCATCAAGGGCCGAATCGTCCATAAAGCGCTCGATCACGTCTCGCCGCTCTCGGTTCCGGTGCTGCTGGAGATCGGCCGCGAGACGGTCTATGGCGAGGCTGCCGATTCGCTGCTGGCCGAAGCCGCCGACGAATTGGTCAAGGAGGCGATGAAGTGACGGTTCTGGCGGCACATTCGCGAAGCGCCAAATCCGAAGACTGGGCCACGCTTTCGCGTCGCGACGGCGTTGACGTCTCACCGCCGATCCGGATGGCGCACTCTATTGGCCGGAACAAAGCCTGCTGGCGGTTGCCGATCTGCATTTGGAAAAAGGCTCAAGTTTTGCCGCGCGCGGTATGTTGCTGCCGCCTTACGACAGCGCGGCAACGTTAGAGCGTCTTGCCCGCCTGATCGCGCGTTACGCGCCGCGCTGCGTCGTTGCGCTAGGCGACAGTTTTCATGATGGCGGCGGTCCGGCGCGGCTTTCGTCCGAGGACCGCGAAAACTTGCGCGGCTTGCAACGCGGGCGCGACTGGATCTGGATCACCGGCAATCACGATCCGGAACCGGCGGACAATATCGGCGGCGCGTTCCACGACGCGCTCACCATCGGCGCCTTGACGTTCCGCCATCTGCCGAGCGGTGCCGACGGAGAAATCGCCGGGCATCTGCATCCGGTGGCGCGTGTCGCGCATCGCGGGCGCGCGGTCAGCCGCCGCTGTTTTGCCGCCGACAAAACCCGCATGGTGATGCCGGCCTTCGGCGCTTTCACCGGCGGGCTCAATGTACGCGATGCCGCTTTCGCGGACTTGTTCGGCACATTGGCCTTCACCGCGCATATGTTGGGCGAAGGCAGGCTTTACGCCTTTGCCGCCAAGCGGTGCTTGCCGGATTAGTCCCTTCTGAACACCACGCTGGCGATCCAGCCGGTGAGCAGCGCCATCAGCGCGGTGGCAATGCCGTAAAGCAGGCCGTAGTCGCGCGCAGCATCAGCGACATATTGCTCGAAGCCCGTCTTGGTCACTTCCAGCGCCGAATTGGTGCGCGTGACCAAAGCGCCGTTGGCGAATAATTTGACGTCGATCGCGTAATTGCCGACCGGCACGTCGGCCGGCAGCGGGATGGCGGCACGAAATACCGCCGGCGTGAGAAATGTCACCGCGGTCGGGGATTCGCGGTAGAGCCCGTGCTGGCTTTCCAGATCGACGAAGGCGACGCGGAACGGATCGTCGCGCACGGTGTCGGCGATGTCCGGCCCGATGCGCTGCGGCAGCAGGAAATTTGCAAGCCCGACCTGCAGCCGCCGCAAGGTTTCAACATTGGCGATCTCGTTGATCGGACGATTGCTCAGAACGGCGAGATAAGACGGCACGCGCACGAACTCGCGCGAATCGATATTGACCCAGATGCCGAGCACGCGCTTCTTGCGCCGCGTGCGGAAAGTCTCGTGTGGTCCGGTCACGGTCACCACCAGATCGTAGGCCGCGCGCAATTTGGGCGCGTCGGCGTCGGGTTCGATGGTGCCGAACAGCACCAGATCCTCACCGACGAAATTCGAGGTGATCGCGACGCGGTGGTTCGACAGCGACACCACCAGGCGTTCGGCCGCGGCAGGGCGGGCGCCACAAGCCGCGAACACGAGCATCAGATATGAGGATTGTCCGCCGCATTATCCGAACCTTACCAGACGGATCGAGTAAAGGTCGTCGGGCTGCACCACCAGCTCATAGGCGAAACGCAAGCCGACCGCAAAAACCAGGAGCCCGAGCAGGAGCCGCAGCCGTTCGCTGCGCATCTTCTGTCCGGTGCGCACGCCGAATTGGGCGCCCATCACGCCGCCGGCCATCAGGATCAACGCCAGCACGGCATCGACCAAGTGGTTGGTGGCGGCATGCATCACGGTGGCCGACGCCATCGTGACCAGCGTGAGCACCATGGAGGTGCCGATCACGGTCGCTGTCGGCACGCGCAGGAAGTAGATGAGCATCGGCACCAAAATGAAGGCGCCGCCGATGCCCATGATCGCGCCGACGAAGCCGATGAAAAAGCCGATCGTCCATACCGGGATCGCCGACACGTAAATCTTCGAGCGCTTGAAGCGAAACTTGAACGGCAATCCGTGCACCCAGTTGTGGCTGCCGGGCCGCCGCAGGGTCGCCGGCATGCCGTGATGCGCGCGCATCACCGCCTGCACGCTTTCATAAATCATGGCGACGCCGACGGTGGTGAGCAGCGTTACGTAAGAGAGCCCGATCACCAGATCGAGCTGATCGACCGCGCGCAATAAAGTGAACAGCCAGACGCCGACCGCGGTGCCGATGATACCGGCGCTGAGCAGCATCATCGCCAGCGCGATATCGATGGTGCCCCGGCGCCAGTAACTGATCGCGCCGGAAAACGACGAGGCGGCGATGTGGCTCGCCACGCTCGCCACCGCCACTGCCGGCGAGACGCCGATGAAGATCAGCAGCGGTGTCATCAGAAACCCGCCGCCAATGCCGAACATGCCCGAGATGAAGCCGACCGCGATTCCCATCCCCAATACGAGGAAGACATTCACGGGCAAGTCGGCGATCGGCAGATAGATTTGCACGGGGTTAGGCGTCCGTCCGGCGTTCACGGCCCATGCGCCGCCTGGCCGCTCCCTCAGGCCTTTTGGCTTGCGGATCCGGCAGCGACTCTTAAGCCGTCGACTGTGGCGATATTAGCGATGAATGGGCGCGGGGGCACGTCTTTGGGCAATAGGCCGCGCTTGTTCACCGTTTTCCGACGGTGAAGGAGCCCAGCGACATAGGCGCACCCGGGTGCGGCTGGGCGGCCGGATGCGGCTTGGCCTTAGCCGCGGGCGCTTCCGATGCGTGATCCCAGCCGCCGGGCGGCACGGGAACATTGATCGCGTCCTCTGGCGGCCGCTTGGGCTTGAAACTCGCGACCGCTTGCTTGGCGGCGGCAAGCGCGTCGGCGTCCAGGTGGGCTGCTACCTCGTCGCGTTTCTTGGCGGCTTCCTTGTCGCCTTGGGCGGCTGCCAGCGAGAACCATTTGTAGGATTCGGCCATGTCGGTTTCGATGCCCAGCCCGCGCGCGGCGAGGACGCCAAGATTGTATTGGCTGTCGGAAATACCTGCGTTCGCCGCCTTGCGGAACCACTGGGCGGCGCCGGCGTAGTCGGGTTTGCCGTCGATGCCTTCGGCATAGAGTACCGCGAGATTATGCATGGCCTTGGCGCTGCCCCGCGCGGCGGCGGCAAGATAGAGCTTGCGGGCATGGGTGAGGTCCTTCTTCACGCCCTGGCCCTTTTCCAAGAGGCTCGCAAAACGGAACTGGGCCGGCGCCAAGCCCTTGGCAGCCGCGATCTCGAACCAATGCGCGGCTGCTTCCAGGTTTGCCGGCACCCCGCGGCCCTTCGGCGAAGCGCGCGCCGATTTCGTAGGCGGCGGCGGCGTCGCCGGCGATGGCGGCGCTGCGCAGATGAACGCCACCGATTTCCGGCGGCAACGAGTCCGATTGAGGCTGGGTTGGCGACGCCGGGCCGGTCGTGCGCGCAATCGATCCAGTGACGTCGCTCTTAGGTTCCAAAAGCGGCGGGTCGAATAGCGGTGGGGCTTGCAGCGCAGTCTGGCCCAGATCCGGCGACGGCATGCCCTCGGCAGCGATTCCGCCGACCGGTGGGTCGAGTGGGGGAGCGCCGCCGCCTGACGGTTTCGGCGCTACCGGGAGATCGGCCGCAAGGCTGAGCGGGGCTGCGGGCTTAACGTCGAGCGGCTCGTCTACCGGCGCCGGTTTGTCAGCCTTGGCGATTTCCGCCACCGGCGTTTTCTTTGCCTCGATCGGATGGTTCGGTTTGAGCCAATGCCCGCCAATTTGGATCGTTCCAATGACGACGGCGATCACGCTCGCCGCGATGAACAGCGATTTGACCCGCTTCATCAATTTGGCGCGCAAGCCGCTGCCGTCTTCTTCGTCCGGGAACGGTTCGACCTGGGCCACGCGCGATGCCGGCTCTTGTCCCGCTGCTTGGGCGGCGCGGCGGGCGGCGGCGATGAAACCGGATTTGCCGCCAGGGGCCGCAGCCGCGGCCGGCATGGCGCCACCGAGCGCTGCTTCCGAGGCCGCGATGCGCGCGGCCGGGTTGGCACGGAATTTCGGCGGTCCGGAGCCGGGTTCGAGCGGCTGATCGGGCGGCAGATCGGGATCGATGGGTGAATGCTTGGCGGCCGGTAGACGTTGCGCCGGCGGCGGCGCTGAAGGAGCCGCCTGTTGTGGCGGCGGCGTCTGCGGCGGTGCCGGCATTTGCATAGGCGCGGCCGGCGGCAAATGCTGCGGCTCAGGCGCCGGCTCGCTCACCATGCGCACCGCCAGCTTGCCGACCGGCGGCGCCGGTGCGTCAAAGTCGGCCTCGGTCTGACTACGCGTGCGGCTTTCGCCGCGAATGTCTTTTTCGATGGTCGCTAGCCGGTCAACCACGATGCCGAGCGTGCCATGAACCGCTTCGAGCGCATCTTGCGTGCGGGCGATGTCGTGCTTGAGATCGTCTACGCCGCCGGCGCCGCTTGCGCGCAAGCCGCCTGCGCCCTTGTCGGCCTTGATGTCTTCCATGTTGACCAGCAGCTCGGCCAGACCGCGCTCGATCGATTCCAGGTGGCCGAGGCGGCTGTCGGAGGCGTCCAGCTTCTCGACCAAACTGACAATGCGATCTTCGAGATGGCCGAAGGCGACATTGTCGCCGCGCGAATTTTGGATTTGCTCGATCTTTTCGGACAGCGATTCCACCAGCGCTTCCAGCCGCGGCGGCACGGCGGCGCCGCTTTGCGCGCGCTCGGCCAACGCGTCCGACAATGCGGCAATGCGCTGCTCGAGATGGCCGAGCGCATCGCCGCCGGCGCCTGAACGCGCGATCTGCTCGACCTTGTCGCCCAGCGCCTGTACCTGCGTCGCCAGGCTGCTCACGGTCTCGTCGGAGGCGATCGTGCCGGTCATGCCGCGCAGCGTGGTGATGGCGTTCTCAAGCTGCGCCAGCGTCTCCGGGTCCTTCTGCGCCACGATGAGATCGATCTTGTGCGCGAGCCCGGCTACCGCCTCGTTGAAGCCAACCAGGCTTTCCGCCGGCGTCAGCGCGCGCAACGCGTCGCGCACTTCGGCGAGCCCCTGTTCGATGCCGGAAAGCTGGCCGCCATCGACGCCGGCCTGACGGCCTTCCGCGATGCGCTGGTTAAGGCCTTGGATCTGTTTTTCGATGGTGTCGATGGCGCGCCGCGGCATCGCTTCATTGAGCGAGTGCCCAATCTCGGCGAGTTCGTCGCGCAAGGCGTTAATCGCCTGCTCGACGCCCGGTTTGCGTAACGTTTCGATCTGATCGGTAATATTGCGAAGCTGCTCTTCCAGTCCCGACAGGTTCTGCACCGGCAGCGGTGCGGGAGCCGGCGCCAGCGGCGGCGCGAGCGGCTGCGTCAGCGTGAGCGGCGGCGCCTGCGGGCTGGCGAGCGGAGCTTCGCCCTTGAGCGCGCGCTGACGGGCGGCGATTTCGGCCACCGCGCGGTCGAGTGACGGCGGCAATTGCATAATCGGCATGGGCGGCGGCATCACCGGTGGCGGTGGCGGCATTGGACGCGCCACATTGGCGAATTGGTCGAGCCGGTGGTCGAGGCGGGCGATCAGATCGCCGACTTGCGCGGATTCATTGCGCACGCGCCGCGGCGCGTAGGCGGCGGGCCCGGTGCGCATGAGTTGCTCGATGCGGCGCGAAAGATCGTCGAGCCGCTCATTCACGCCGGCGAGTTCGTCGCCATTGAAATCGTCATCGTCGGCGTGCGGATGCACGCCTTCGTGCTCGGCTTGCTGGATGATCACGGAGTTGAGCCACTCGCCCAGCGACACGCCCGACCGGCGCGCCGCTTCTTTCGCGGTCTCGCGAGCTTGCGGCCGGATTCCTTTTACGCTCCACGGGACGCCAAATTTCATGCTCGCACCGAATTCGAGATGGAGGCGTTAGGAGCCCTCCGGTTCTCCGAGAAACCGGCACACGTTAACGGCGGGTGGATACGGGCGCGGTCCGCAGTCCTCGCGGCCGACAATCTGATGTTTGCAGTAAACAGCCAGTTAACGATGGGGCGGAAGTGCCGGATTTTACCCGCGGTTTTCGTCCGCCCCGGTTCCGGCTGCATGGCTTAACGCGGCTGTAAGCGGAATGCGGCATTCTTGGTGCCTGGGACACCCGCGACCGTCACATTCCTGAACCGTTCGGCCGTTAACGAGTTGTTAAGCGAGACCGCTCGAACCGCGGGCCGCATGCCGGGAGAGACCGATGCCAAGCTACAAGGCCCCCGTGGACGACGCGTTGTTCCTGTTGAACGACGTCTTGCACTTCGACCGCTACGGCAACCTGCCGGGCTTTGCCGACGCTTCGCCCGATATCGTCGAGGCGGTGCTGCGCGAGGCGGCCAAGTTCAGCGAAGAAGTCCTCACCCCCTTAAACCGCGTCGGCGACAGCGAAGGCTGCACGCGCCACGACGACGGCAGCGTCACCACGCCGACTGGCTTCAAGGACGCCTTCAAGCAACTGGTCGAGGGCGGCTGGATCGGTATTTCGGTGCCGGCGGAATTCGGCGGCCAGGGCCTGCCGGCCACGCTCACTGAAGTGGTCAACGAATTTCTCTGCTCGGCCAACATGGCCTTCGCCATGTATCCGGGTCTCACGCAAGGCGCCATCGCCGCGCTGCTGACGCATGCCGCGCCCGAGTTGAAGAAAAAATATCTGCCCAAGATGGTGGAAGGCGTTTGGACCGGCACCATGAACCTGACCGAGCCGCATTGCGGCACCGATTTGGGACTGCTGCGCACCAAGGCCGTCAAGCAGGGCGACGGCAGCTACAAGATCACCGGCACCAAGATTTTCATCTCCGCCGGCGAGCACGATCTCGCCGAGAACATCATTCACCTCGTGCTCGCGCGCATCGAAGGCGCGCCCGCCGGCACCAAGGGCATTTCGCTGTTCGTGGTGCCCAAGATCATGGTCAACGATGACGGCTCGCTTGGGCAGCCGAACGGCGTCGTCTGCGGCTCGCTCGAGCACAAGATGGGCATCCACGGCAACTCTACATGCGTGATGAATTACGACGGCGCCACCGGCTGGCTCGTAGGCCAAGAGAACCGCGGCTTGCCCGCGATGTTCACGATGATGAACGAGGCGCGGCTCGGCGTCGGCGTGCAGGGTTTGGCGCAATCCGAGGTCGCCTATCAGAACGCGGCGATCTACGCCAAAGAGCGCCTGCAAGGCCGCTCGATCAGCGGCGTCAAATATCCCGACAAGCCGGCCGATCCGATCATTGTGCATCCGGACGTGCGCCGAACGCTGATGACCATCCGCGCCTTCAACGAAGCGGCGCGCGCGCTGGTGCTGTGGACCGCGCTCAAGAGCGATGTCGCGCATCGCTCCGAGGACGACAAGGAACGCCAGAGCGCCGACGATCACATGGGCTTGCTCACGCCGGTGATCAAAGGCGTGCTCACCGACACCGGCTTTGCCAACACGGTGATGGCGCAGCAGATGTTTGGCGGCCACGGCTACATCGCCGAACACGGCATGGAACAATTCGTGCGCGATGCGCGCATTGCGCAAATTTATGAAGGCGCCAACGGCATCCAGGCGCTTGATCTCGTCGGCCGCAAGCTTGGCAAGGACGGCGGCCGCGCGCTGATGGCCTTCTTCAACGAAGTCCAGACCTACATCAAGGAAAAGGGCGGCGACGACGCGATGAAGCCTTACGTCGCGCCGCTTGGTGTTTCGCTCGGCCATCTGCAGCAGGCTTCGATGTGGTTCATGCAGAACGCCATGGCGAAACCCGACAATGCCGGCGCCGGCTCCTATGATTACATGCATTTGTTCGGCCTGGTCGCGCTCGGCTACATGTGGTGCAAGATCGCCGAAGCGGCGATCGCCAAACTGCCGAAGGCCAATGGCTCGGCGCCGCGTTACAGCGCCAAGCTCGTCACCGCGCGCTTCTTCATGGAGCGCATGCTGCCGGAAACCGCCAGCCATCTCGCCCGCATCCAGTCGGGCGCAGGCTCGACCATGGAATTGCCGGACGAGGCGTTCTGAAGTTTAAGCCGCGACGAGCCTCGGCCGCCGCCGCGAGCGCAGCAGCAGGAACGTCATGATGGTGACGTTGAGCAGGTTCCAGGCGATGCCGTTGAGGAAGGCGGCCTGATAGGAACCGGTGAGATCGAAGATCGCGCCCGACATCCAGCCGCCCAGCGCCATGCCGACCACGGTGGCCATGATCACCAGCCCGACCCGCGTACTCGCTTGCTTGGCGGGGAAAGTATTCGCGCACGATGATGGCATAGCTCGGCACGATGCCGCCCTGGAACAGGCCGAACAAAGCCGAGATCACGTAGAGCGAGAACAATCCGTCGAACATCAGATAGAGCGTCAGCGCCACGCCTTGCAGCACCGAGCCGAGCAGCAGCGTGCGCACGCCGCCGATGCGGTCGGCGATAAAGCCTGAGCCGATCCGGCTGACGATGCCGCAACCGAGCATCAGCGACAGCATGTCGGCGCCGCGCGCCACGCCGTAGCCGAGATCGCCGCAATAGGCGACCAGATGCACCTGCGGCATCGACATCGCCACGCAGCAGGCAACGCCGGCGATGCACAGCAGCACTTGCAGCGCGACCGGCGAGAGCGGCAGCTCGGCTTGCCGGCGCGCGGCCGAGGCGCTGGCGGCGTCGGTGTGGTGGGCTTCGAGCCGCCGCCGCATCACGAAAATCAGCGGCAGCATGGCGGCGATCAGGAACAGCCCGATGCCAACATGCGTCAGCCGCCAGCCGGCGACGGCGATGAAGTGCTGCACTACCGGCGGCCAGATCGTGCCGGCGAAATAATTGCCGCTGGCGGCGAGCGCGACCGCGATGCCGCGCCGGCGCATGAACCAATGCGACATGTCGGCCATCAGCGGCCCGAACGTGACCGAGCAGCCGCCGCCGATCAGCAAGCCCTGGGCGATCGCCACCTGCCACAGGCTGTTGGCGTGGCCGACCGCCAGATAGCCGAGCCCGATGGACAGCGTGCCGAGCGCCAGCGGAATGGCGATGCCGATGCGGTCGGCGAGCCGGCCCATGAGGACGCCGCCGAAGCCGAAGCCGAGCATGGTGAGGGTATAGGGGAGCGAAGCGTCGGCGCGGTCGACGCCGAATTCGGTCTGGATGGCGGGCAGCGCCACCACAACCGACCACATGCCAACGCCGCCGATGGTGGACAACAGCATGGCCGTCACCAGCCGCACCCAGGCGTAGGTGGAATCGGTCGGATCCGGCCCGGACTGGCGGGCCCTTGAAAGGATGGCGTCACGGAGATGTTAAACCCGGCTTGTTGCGGGCTCGCTCCTAGCACCCTGTAGCCGTTGCGACTAGCGCGCCACTTGCACGCTTGCTATGCCTCTCGCCGCAGGCGGCGGCGGGCATTATGGTGCTCAACCACAGCGATTCGCCGGTGAAACGCTCTCATGAACGCTCTCAATCTGCCGCGTCCGGCGTGGATGACCGAAGACTTGGTCCTGCTCGAGGAGCAGTCGCGGCGCTTCATTGCCGATGAGTTCGCGCCGCAAATCGACCGCTGGCACGCGGCCGGCATGTATGAGCGCGAGGTCTGGACCAAGGCTGGAGCCGCCGGGCTGCTGTGCCCTTCGATGCCGGAAGAATATGGCGGCGGCGGCGGAACGTTCGCGCATGATGCGGTGATCAACCGCGAACTGTCGCTTGCCGGCTTCGATACGTTCGGCTCGCCGCTGCATTCGGGGATCGTGGCGCCCTACATTTTGCATTACGGCACCGAAGAGCAGAAAAAACGCTGGCTGCCTAAATTGGCCACCGGCGAAATGGTCGGCGCCATCGCCATGACCGAGCCGGGCACGGGTAGCGACTTGCAAGGCGTGCGCACCAAGGCGGAGAAATCCGGCAACGGCTATGTGCTCAACGGTTCCAAGACTTTCATCACCAACGGCCAGCACGCCAATCTCATCATCGTGGTCGCCAAGACCGATCCGAAGATGGGCGCCAAGGGTGTTTCGCTCTATGGTGGTGGAGACCGACGACGCGCAAGGCTTCCGCCGCGGCCGCAAGCTGAAGAAACTCGGGCTCGATTCCGCCGACACCTCGGAATTGTTCTTCGAGGACGTAAAGCTGCCGGCGGAAAGCCTGCTCGGCACCGAAGAGGGCCAGGGCTTCTACCAGCTGATGAAGGAACTGCCGCAGGAGCGGCTGATCGTCTCGGTGCACGCGGTCGCCATGATGGAGCGCGCGCTCGCGCTCACCATCGATTACGTCAAGCAGCGCAAGGCCTTCGGCAAGACCATCATCGAGTTCCAGAACACCCAGTTCGAACTCGCCGAATGCAAGACAGAGACGACTATCGCCAAGGTGTTCCTCGATTATTGCATTGGTCTGCACGTCGAAGGCAAACTCGACACCGTGACCGCCTCGATGGGCAAATATCGGCTCACCGATACCCTCGCGGATGTGATCGACCGCTGCCTGCAATTGTTCGGCGGTTATGGCTATATGGACGAATATCCGATCTCGCGCCTCTACCGCGACGCGCGCGTCATGCGCATCTATGCGGGAACGAACGAGATCATGAAACTGATGATCGCGCGGAGCCTGTAAAAGCCGCGCCGGAGAAATGCCGATGACCGACGCATTCATCTATGACCACGTGCGCACGCCGCGCGGGCGCGGCAAGCCCGACGGCGCGCTGCACGAGGTGACCGCGCTCAATCTGGCGGCGCAGGCGCTAGGCGCCATCAAGGACCGCAACAAGCTCGATCCCAAGCTGCTCGACGACGTGGTGCTGGGTTGCGTCGATCCGGTCGGCGAAGCCGGCGGCGACATCGCGCGCGGCGCGGCGCTGGTGGCGGGCTTCGGCGACGGCGTGCCGGGCATGCAGATCAATCGCTTTTGCGCTTCGGGCCTCGACGCGGTGAATTTCGCCGCGGCCGAGATCATGTCGGGCCAGCATCAGATGACCATCGGCGGCGGCGTCGAGAGCATGAGCCGCGTCGGCATCGGCGCTTCCGGCGGCGCCTGGCCGGTCGATCCCTCGATCGCGGTCGCAACTTATTTCATGCCGCAAGGCATTTCGGCCGACCTGATCGCGACCAAATACGGCTTCTCGCGCGATGACGTCGATGCTTACGCGGTCGAGAGCCAGAAGCGCGCCGCCAAGTCGTGGGAGGAGGGGCGTTTCAAGAATTCCGTGATGACCGTGCGCGATTGCAATGGGTTGCCGATCCTGGCCAAGGACGAGCACATGCGGCCCTCGACCACCATGCAGACGCTGGCCGCGCTGCAGCCGTCTTTCGTGCAGATGGGCGAGATGGCGGGCTTCGACGCGGTGGCGGTGCAGAAACATCCCGAGCTCGAGTCGATCATTCACGTGCACACGCCGGGCAATTCTTCCGGCATCGTCGATGGCGCCGCCGCCGTGCTGATCGGCAGCAAGGAAGCCGGCAAAGCCGCAGGCTTGAAGCCGCGCGCGCGGATTAAAGCGTTTGCCAATATCGGCTCGGAGCCGGCGATCATGCTGACCGGCCCCATTCCGGTTTCCGAGAAGGCGCTCAAGAAAGCCGGCATGAAGACGAGCGACATCGATCTGTGGGAGCTCAACGAGGCTTTCGCCTCGGTGGTGCTGCGCTACATGCAGGCGCTCGACATTCCGCACGACAAGATCAACGTCAACGGCGGCGCCATCGCCATGGGCCATCCGCTCGGCGCCACCGGCGCGATGATCTTGGGCACCGTGCTCGACGAATTGGAGCGCACCGGAAAATCCACCGCGCTGATCACGCTCTGCATCGGCGCCGGCATGGGCACCGCGACGATCATCGAGCGGGTGTAAGAACGGCGGCCATGCCCAAGATCGACATCGACGCGCTGCCGCTCGACACCGCGAACGGCTATCCGCCGCCGCACAACAAGGCCGTGATCGGACGCGAACGCAAGCGGCTGGGCAATGCAGCCGGCCTCGATCAGTTCGGCGTCAATCTTGTGCCGGCTCAAGCCGGGCGCTGCCTCCTCGGTGCGGCATTGGCACGCCAACGAAGATGAATTCGTCTACGTGCTCGAAGGCGAAGTCGTTCTGTGCGAGGACGGCGGCGAGACGATTCTGAAACCCGGCGATGCCGCCGGCTGGAAGGCCGGCGTGGCGAACGGTCACTGCCTGGTCAATCGCTCAAGCCGCGATGCGCTGATCCTGGAAATCGGCACGCGCGCGCCGAGCGAGCGTGCTGTTTATCCCGACGTCGACATGCTGTTTGAGCGTGATGCGCGCGGCCGCCGCATCTTGCACAAGAACGGCGAGCCTTACTGAGGAAACGTCATGATTAATTTCAAGCTCGACATCGACGCTGACGGCATCGCGCTCGTCACCTGGGATATGCCCGGCCGTTCGATGAACGTGATCGAGGCCAGCGTCACGGCTGAACTCGGCGACATCATCGAGAAAGTCGCGAGCGACGAAAAAATAAAAGGCGCGGTCGTCACCTCGTCGAAGGACGCCTTCTGCGCCGGCGCCGATCTGACGGTGCTGGAGAAAATGGCCGCCACCTATGCCGCTTTGTTCAAGTCGAAAGGCGAGGAAGCCGCCAACCAGATGGTCTATGACGAAAGCCGCAAGCTTTCGCTGCTTTACCGGCGGCTGGAAACCTGCGGCAAGCCGTGGGTTGCCGCCATCAACGGCACCGCCATGGGCGGCGGCTTCGAATTGTGTCTCGCCTGCCATCACCGCATCGCGTCGGACAATCCGAAGACGCGGCTTGGCCTGCCGGAAGTGAAAGTCGGACTGTTCCCCGGCGCCGGCGGCACGCAACGCGTGGCGCGCATGATTGCGCCCGCCGACGCGCTGCAATTTCTGCTCAAGGGCGATGCGCTTAAAGTGGATCGCGCCAAGGCGATGAAGCTGATCGACAATGTCGTGCCGCCCGCCGATCTCATCAAAGCTGCGAAAGATTGGATCAAAGCCGGCGGCAAAGGCGTCGCGCCCTGGGACGTGCAGGGGTTCAAGCTGCCGGGCGGACCGGTCTATTCCAGAGCCGGCATGATGACGTTCCCGCCGGCAAACGCGATCTACCGGCGCGAGACCTACGACAATTATCCGGCCGCGCGCGCCATTTTGCAGGTAGTCTATGAAGGCCTGCAGGTGCCGATGGATGTGGCTTTGCGCATCGAGTCGCGCTGGTTCGCCAAGATCGTGCGCTCGCCGCAAGCGGCCGCCATGATCCGCTCGCTGTTCGTCTCCATGCAGGAGCTCAACAAAGGCGCGCGCCGCCCGGCCGATGTGCCGGCGACCAATTTGAAAAAGATCGGCGTGGTCGGCGCCGGCTTCATGGGCGCCGGCATCGCGCAAGTGAGCGCGGCGGCAGGTCTGCAAGTCGTGCTGATCGACCGCGATCAGGAAACGGCCGACAAAGGCAAAGCCGGTTTGCACAAGGCCATGAGCGACCGTATCGCCAAGGGCCGCATGAAAAGCGCCGAGCGCGATGGGCTGCTCGGAAAAGATCACGCCAAGCGCCGATTATGGCGCGCTGAAGGATTGCGATCTCGTTATCGAAGCGGTGTTCGAAGACAGGAAGGTCAAATCCGATGTGATCGCAAAAATCCAGGCCGCGATCGGCAACAACGGCATCCTCGCGTCGAATACCTCGACGCTGCCGATCACCTCGCTCGCCGCTGAATTTAAGGATCCACCGCGCTTCATCGGCATTCATTTTTTCTCGCCGGTGGAGCGCATGATGCTGGTCGAGATCATTCTCGGCAAGGAAACCGGTCACAAGGCGCTCGCCACCGCGCTCGACTTTGTGCGCGCCATCCGCAAGACGCCGATCGTGGTCAACGATACGCGCGGCTTCTACGCCAACCGCTGCGTGCTCAATTACATCCAGGAAGGCCATCTGATGCTGCTGGAAGGCCTGCCGCCGGCGCTGGTGGAGAATTCCGCGCGCATGGCCGGCATGCCGGTGGGCCCGCTTTCGCTCAACGATGAAACCGCGCTCGATCTCGGCCTGAAAATCGTGCGCGCCGCCGAAAGCGATCTCGGCAAGCAGGCGATTAATCCGGCGCAGAAAAAATTGCTGGAAGATCTGGTCGAAAAGCACGGCCGGCTCGGCCGCAAGAACGGCAAGGGCTTCTACGATTATCCGCAAGGTCAGCCGAAGCGGTTGTGGCCGGGGCTTGCCGAATTGCTGCCGAAAAAGCTCACGCGCGAGCAAATCGATGCGATCGATGTCGAGGAATTGAAACAGCGTTTCCTGGTGGTGCAGGCGGTCGAAGCCGCGCGCGTGTTCGAGGAAAAGGTGGTGACCGACGTGCGCGAGGCCGATGTCGGTTCCATCCTCGGCTGGGGATTTGCGCCTTATTCCGGCGGCACGCTGTCCTACATCGACATGATGGGCGTGAAAAAATTCGTCGAATTGTGCCGCAAATTCGAGAAGAAATACGGCGCGCGCTTTGCGCCCGGCAAGCTGCTCATCGATATGGCCGAGCGCGGCGAGACCTTCTACGGCCGCTTCGCGCCGCAGTAAAGAAGAAAGAGGCGGCGTAAGCTACACCACCACCGTCAGCCGCTTCGCCGCGCGCGTGACGCCGGTGTAGAGCCAGCGCTCGCGCTAGTCCGGAAACGCGAAGACTCTCGTCGAACAGCACCACGTCGTCCCATTGCGAGCCTTGCGCCTTGTGCACGGTGAGCACGTAGCCATAGTCGAATTCGTCATAAGGCTTGCGGCGCTGCCAATCGATCTGCTCGATGCCGCCGGAAAAACATTCCGGCCGCACCGAAACTTTCACGCCGCGTATGCCGGTGTCGTCGTCGGGCATCAGCCGCATCGTCATAATGCCGGTGCGGCGCGCGCCACGCTCCTTCACCGTCCATAGCCCGCCGTTGAACAGGCCCTTCTTGCGGTTGTTGCGCAGGCACACAAGTTTGTCGCCGGCCGACGGCATCTTGTCCTCGAAGCCGCGGCGTTCTCTCATTCTGATGTTGTAGGCGCGCCGCGTGGCATTGCGCCCGACCAGAACCTGGTCGGCTTCCAGCACGCGCTGCGGATCGAGATCGGCTTTGGCGATCACTTCGGTTTCGCCGTAGCGCCCGGGCTCGAGATATTCGCCGGCGCGGATATCCATCGACAGCCGGATGATCGGATCGCCTTCGGCCTGGCGGTGCACCTCGGTGAGCATCACGTCGGGCTCGGCTTCGGTGAAAAATCCGCCGCCCTGGATCGGCGGCAATTGCGCCGGATCGCCCAGCACCAGCAGCGGCACGCCGAACGACAACAAATCGCGGCCAAGCTCGGCGTCCACCATCGAACATTCGTCGATGATGATGAGCTCGGCCTTGGAGGCGGGCGCCTCATCCCACAGATCGAAGTTCGGCACTTCCTCGCCGCTTTCGCGGGCGCGGTAGATCAAGCTGTGAATGGTGGAGGCGCCGCTGCAACCTTTGCCGCGCATCACGCTTGCCGCCTTGCCGGTGAAGGCGGCGAACTTCACCTCGCCGTCGACGTGCTCGGCCAGATGCGTGGCGAGCGTGGTCTTGCCGGTGCCGGCATAGCCGAACAAGCGGAACACCTGCGGCGTGCCATTCGCGCCGGGCTTGGCCTTGAGCCAGGCGGCGACGGCCGTGAGCGCTGTGTCCTGATGCGGCGAGAACTGGGGCATGCGGAAAACCAATAAAGCATATGGGTTAAATGCAAAAGAACAAAAAATGAACATACATTCTTGTCGTCACCCGGCTTGGCAAAGTCGTCCGGCTGTCATAACATGTCGATATGTCTCGACATATGGACGCGAAAAAATCACAAGCCGCCTTCGCGGCATTAGCGCAGCCGACGCGGCTGAAAGCCTTCCGCAAGCTCGTGGCCGCGCACCCGAACGGATTGCCGGCCGGTGAAATCGCCGAATTCTGCAAGGTGCCGCACAACACCATGTCGACGCATCTGGCGGCGCTCATGCGCGGCGGGCTGATCGCGGTCGCGCGCGAGGGCCGCGTCATGAACTACCGCGCCGATCTCGACGGCTTTCGCGGCCTGATCGACTTCATGCTGCGCGATTGCTGCGGCGGCCGCCCGGAAATCTGCGCGCCGGTGGTGACCGATTTCGCCGCCTGCTGCGTGCCGACGGAGAAAATTCGTGCCTGACCGCGTCTACAACGTCCTCTTTCTTTGCACCGGCAATTCGGCGCGCTCGATTTTGGCCGAAGCCATTCTCAACAAAGACGGCCGCGGAAAATTCCGCGCTTTCAGCGCCGGCAGCCAGCCCAAAGGCAAAGTGAATCCTCACGCACTCGATCTGCTGCGCAAGTCGGGCTATGACGTTTCGCAAATGCGCTCGAAATCCTGGGCCGAATTCGGCAAAGCCGGCGCGCCCGATCTCGATTTCGTTTTCACCGTTTGCGACAACGCCGCCGGCGAAAGCTGTCCGCTGTGGCCGGGCCAGCCGGTCACGGCGCATTGGGGCATTCCCGATCCGGCTGCGGCGGAAGGCAGCGAGGCGCAAATCGCGCTGGCCTTCAAGGATGCCTACCGCATGCTCAAGCGCCGGATCGATCTGTTCCTGGCGCTGCCGATCGCCAAGCTCGACCGCCTGGTGCTGACCACGCGGCTGAAAGAAATCGGCCGCAGCGAAGGCGCAACATGGAGAAAGCCGATCATGTCGACGTTTGAACGCTATTTGACCCGTGTCGGCTTTGCATCGCGGCGGGCATCGCGCTCGGCCATCTCATGCCGCCAGTCTTCCAGGCGATCGGCGGCGCCGAGATTGCGCGGGTCAATTTGCCGGTGGCGGCGTTGATCTGGCTGATGATCGTGCCGATGCTGGTGAAGATCGACTTTGCCGCGCTCGGCAGGTCGCCTTTTTGCTCGCAACCGTCGTCGGCTCCGGCATCATTGGGCGAGCAGGCCGTTTCGCTGGCGGCCTTAACGTCGCGCTTATCGGCGCTACTCGGCAACACGCTGCCGACCGGCGCAATCTTGGCGGTGCTGATTTTGATCTTCGGCCCAGTGTCGGGCGCGCATTTGAATCCGGCGGTCAGCTTTGCCTTCGCCTTGCGCGGCGAACTTACCTGTGCAGTCGAGCTCACGCCCCTATGATTCGCCGTGCAGATCGTCGGTGCCGAATTATCGGCGTCCGTTCGCCGCCGGCACTTTATGCTTGATCTTCCCATCGTTCAAATTTCGCTGCATGCGCGCAGCGGGCCGGGGCAGTGGTTCGCCGAAATCGCCTTGCCACGTTCCGCTGTCGCTCTGCTGCTCACGATATTCGGCTGTCATTGCGCGCAACACTTCGGCCACGCCCTATGCGGTCGGGCTCTATATCACCGCGGCTTACTGGTTCACCGCCTCGACCTCTTTCTGCCAATCCGGCGGTGACGCATTGCGCGCCGGCAGCCTGTCGGCGACACACTTCTTCGGCCGGCATCGCGCCGGCCGGCGTGCTGGCTTCATTCGTCGCCGCCTGCAATGTCGTCGGTCGATCGGTCATTGCTGCGGTGTTGGATCGCAGCCGCGCCGCGTTTTGGCCGTGGCTGAAAACGGCCTAGCAGGCCCGAAAACCCCCCGCTTCTTTCATTGCCCTTTCCGGCTTCCCATGTTTAAGGTCGCGACCTTTTTTGCCGGGCGCATGATCCCGAAAAGTGGGCACCGGTTTTCGGACAAGATCATGCGCAAACGAAAAGTAAGCTTGCATGGCTCGTGACCAGATCGACATGACTCCGATCGAGACGCGCGACGAACTCGTCGCCTGGCTCGAAGCGGGCTGCAAGCCGAAGGCGCAATTCCGCGCCGGCACCGAGCACGAGAAATTCGCCTTCACCGTCGATGGGCATCGCCCGGTGCCCTATGCGGGCAAGCGCTCGATCCGCTCTCTGCTGGTCGGCCTCGACGAACTGCTCGGCTGGGAGCCGATCATGGAGGGCGACAACATCATCGGCATGTTCGACGTTACCGGCGGCGGCGCTATTTCGCTCGAGCCGGGCGGGCAGTTCGAACTCTCCGGCGCGCCGGTGGAAAATGTCCATCAGACTTGCTCGGAGCTGATGAGTCATCTGGCGCAATTGCGCGAAGTGGCCAAACCCTTAGGGATTGGCTTTCTCGGTCTCGGCATGACACCGAATTGGTCCCGCGCCGACATGCCGACGATGCCCAAGGGCCGCTACAAGATCATGACGAATTATATGCCGAAGGTCGGCAAATACGGCCTCGACATGATGTATCGCACCTGCACGGTGCAGGCGAATTTGGACTTCTCATCCGAAGCCGACATGGTGAAGAAGTTGCGCGTGTCGCTGGCCTTGCAGCCGGTGGCGACCGCGCTGTTCGCCAATTCGCCCTTCACCGAAGGCAAGCCGAACGGCTTTCTGTCGTTCCGTGCCGAGATATGGGGCGACACCGACAATCAGCGTTCCGGAATGTTGCCCTGGGCTTTCGAGGACGGCATGGGCTTCGAGCGTTATGTCGATTACGCGCTCGACGTGCCGATGTATTTCGTCAAGCGCGGCGACAAATATATCGACGTGTCGGGCAAATCCTTCCGCGATTTTTTTGCCGGCAAGCTGGCTGAATTGCCGGGCGAACGGCCGACGATTTCCGACTGGGCCAACCACCTGAGCACGATCTTTCCGGAGGTGCGGCTCAAGCGTTACCTGGAAATGCGCGGCGCCGACGCCGGGCCGTGGCGGCGGCTGCCCTCGCTCACCGCATTCTGGGTCGGCCTGCTTTACGACGAGGACGCGCTTACCGCCTGCTGGGACCTGGTCAAGAATTGGACCGCGGCCGAGCGTCAGAAGCTGCGCGACGATGTGCCCCGGCTTGGCTTTAAGGCCGAGATCGGCGGCCGCAATGTGCTGACGCTGGCGCAGGAGACGCTGCGCTTTGCCGCGCGCGGGCTGGCGCGCCGCAAGTATCTCGACCGCAACGGCCGCGACGAAACGCGTTATCTGCGCCCGCTCGAGGAATCGATCGCGCGCGAAATCACGCCGGCGGAAGAATTACTGGAAAAATTCCACGGCGAGTGGAACGGCTCGGTCGAGCCGATTTTCGAGGAATACGCTTATTAATGTCTCCGGGCGAGCGAGCCGAGTGCGAACCGGCCGTTCAAGGCGGATATCCCGGCTGCTCACCGTGAGGCCGACACTCCGCCGCCTGCGCTTCCGACAAGTTATCGAGCGACGAGACGATGTGCTCGGCCAGCGCATCCGCCAAGGCAGATGAGTCGTGCGCGTTGCGCACCAGCCCGATGCGGCAGCTCGGCAGTTCGGGGAAGCCTTCATTGGCGTTGAGCACGCGCATGCCGGGACGAAGCCCCGACTCCGGCAACACCGAAACCGCCAGCCCTGCGAGCACCGCGGCAGCAACCGCGCCGGCGCTCGAGCTTGAATAAAGGATTCGATGCGGCCGGTTGACCTTTTCCAGCCGTTCGATCGCGGTGCGCCGCCATGAGCAAGTCGGCCGTCCAAGCGCGAGCGGCAGCCGTTCTTCCAGATGAGTCGGATGCCGGTTCGATGTCACCCACAAAAGCCGTTCGCGCCGGAAGGTTTCCGACGCGCGCTTGGATTCGCAATTGGTGATGATGGCGAGATCGATCTCGTTGGCGTCGATGCGCTCGAGCAGATCCGACGATGGCTCGCAGATGACGGTGAGCTCGACGCCGGGATAGACGCGCGAGAAGCGCGCCATGATCTCGGGCAGATAACGGTCGGCGTAATCGTCCGGCACGCCCAGCCGCACGCGGCCCGACAACTCGGCGTCGGAGAAGGCGGCGATGGTTTCGATATTCAGTTTGACGATGCGGCGGGCGTAATCGAGCAGGCGCGAACCGTCTTCGGTGAGCTTCGAGGCGCGGCCGTCGCGCGCAAAGATTGGACGGTCGAGCCGCTCCTCCAGCCGCTTCATCTGCATCGAGACGGCGGACTGGGTCTTGTTCACCACTTCGGCCGCCTTGGTGAAGCTGCCGGTCTCGGCGATGGCGATGAAGGTGCGCAATTGGTCGATATCGATAAGGGCGGTCATGGCGCGATCCTCGAAAGCCGGCGTTTTGAGCCGGCAGTGGTTATTTCGTTTGCGCATGGTCCTTTCCGAAAACCGGTTCCCACTTTTCGGGACCATGCGCGGTATCACCCAAGATGATGGGTTACATTAAAAACATTCGTTTCACTAATCAATCCCCCGGGTGCATATACGCACCGTCCGGAGGAATTGGGTGGGGATATCGGGTGGTTCCGGCGGGCGGCCAAGACCAGTTTGGCGCCTAAGCCGTGAACCGAATGGAGACTGACATGACTACGAACTACCCTGTTTTACCCGTCGCCGGCGGCGCCATTGTGCGTGCCTTCATTGGCATGCTGGCTTTCGTCACCTATTGGCTCAAGCAGATGGCGCGCATCCAGCGCCACCGCCGCCAGGCCAATGTGCTGGCCGGGCTCGACCGCCGCATGCTGGCCGATATCGGCCTCACCCGCTCCGATGTGCGCGACGCCTTCTCGGAGCCGCTCTGGGATGATCCGACAGTGCTGTTGCGCGAGCGTGCGCAAGAGCGCCAGCAAAGTCAGAACGCCCTGCGCGCGCAGCGCACCGGCCGGATGACAGGCCAGGCCACGGACCAAGTGGAAAACGGGTTCACCCGTCCGTCCACGAGCCGCCCGGCCCGCCAGGCGATCTAAAGCCGCCAATTCAGAAACGGCCGATCCCTCTCATCGGCCGCGTGATCCGGAGCCAGCGAACATCCCCTCTCGCTGCCGGATCGAGCGCCCGCCGGCCCCTCCGGCGGGCGCATATTTCATAGTTACGCAGACTTTATTTTGGCGGCGCATCGCACCTGCCCAATGGGCGGCAGGTGCGCTAGCATGCGCGCGGGGTAACGGCATAACGCCAAGGGCCGAGCGGCGCGCATGCGGGTTCAGCTCACCATATTTGTCGCGCTGGCGGCCCTTGCCGCGGGTTTTGCCGCGCCTTGCCCGGCGCAAGCGCAAACCGGCTTCGACCGGAGCGGCGGCGATTACACCAGTTTCCCGATTCTGAATGGCGATCCGGCCGTCTGCGCCGGGCGCTGCGAAAAAGACACGCATTGCCGCGCCTGGAGTTTCTCTTATCCGCGCACGGCCTTCGCGCTCGCCACTTGCTGGCTAAAAAACAAGGTCCCGCCGCGCGAGAAGGATGATTGCTGCGTGTCGGGCGTGCGCGGCGCCGGCGTGGTCGAGCCGCGCCGCGGCACGGCCGAATATGCCATCGACCGTTTCGGCGGCGACTACCGCAATTTCGAGACCGATGCCGATTCCACCGGCGCGCCCTGCAAGGCATCGTGCGACGGCGACAGCCGCTGCCGCGCCTGGACCTATGTGCGGCCCGGCTATGCCGGGGCGTCGGCGCGCTGCTACCTGAAAAGCAAGCTCACCAAGCCGCGCCACAAGCCGTGTTGCATTTCGGGTGTGGTGAGGTGACTGCGTAAATTCATGGATGACCAGGCCGCTGCCGAGATCGCGCCGCATTTAATGGCGGGCGAGCGATTGATCTGGGCCGGCCGCCCTTTTCCGCCGGTCTATATGCTCTACAACGGCGGCTTTATGATCATCCTCGCGATATTTCCCATTATTGGGCTCGCGATTAGTTTTCAAACTTGGCTCATCGCTCTGCTCATTCCGGCGCTCATTTTGTTTGCGGTCGTTGCGCGCATGCGTGGCGAAAGCGTGCGCTACGGCTTGACCAACAAGCGCGCCATTATCGCCGCAACCTGGCCGTGGCGCTCAATTCAAATTATTCCGGTCGATCGCTTTAACGTCTGCATCCGGCAGAACTTCAATAACCAGATCGCCAGCATCATGTTCCGCAAGACCACGGATCCGTTCAATATCTGGCGCGGCACGCCGTTCCGCGCCGACGCCTTCCTCGGTGTCAGCGACGCCGACAAAGTGCAAAAGCTGGTCGAAGGCTTCAGCCACCAACGCAGCGTCGTCGTTTGATGCCGTGCTCAGTTGACCGCGCTGAAAAACCGCGCCAATCGCAAGCCTTGCGGCCAAGTCCATAGCGGCCGGTTTTTAGTCGCGAGATCCCAGGAGCCGACGATGCTGTCGACGCGGCCGACCAGATTATCCACCGGCAACATGCCGACGCCGCCGGCGCGCAACGGCACCCGGCTGTCGGCCGAGTTGTCGCGGTTATCGCCCATGACGAACAAATGATGCGGCGGCACGACCGTTTCATCCATGTTGTCGAGCGGATCGAATTTGGACAGCTTCAGAATCGCGTGTTCGCGATTGTCCGGCAAAGTTTCAACGAAACGCGCCGCCGGCACCAAGGTGCCGTCTTCGATTTCGGCATGACCCATGCCGTCCGCGCGCTGACGCGCAGGCGCGCCATTGATCCACACGACGCCGTCGCGCAGTGCGATGCGGTCGCCGGGCAGGCCGATGACGCGCTTGACCCAGACTTGCGTACGGTCGCCCGGCCAGCGGAATACGACAACATCGCCGCGGCGCGGTAGCCCCGCCAAAATGCGCGTGCTGCTGGGCAGGTTGATGAAGGCCGGCAGTGACGCCGTGCCATAGCCGTAAGGGAATTTCGTCGCCAGTAATTCGTCGCCGATCAAGAGCGTCGGCTCCATCGAGCCGGACGGCACATAGAACGGCTCGGCGATTGCGGTCTTGGCCGCCGTGACCATCAGCAGAATGACGGCGAGATCGGCGGCGGATTTAATCCAGCTCTGCGCGCGCGGCTTTATTGGCGCCATTGTCAGGCTCCTCAACGATTTCCGTCAGCCGGTGCCGCCGACCGTGATGCGGTCCATGCGCAAAGATGGCTGGCCGACGCCGACCGGCACGCCCTGGCCGTTCTTGCCGCAGGTGCCGATGCCGGGATCGAGCGCGAAGTCGTTGCCGATCATTGTGATGCGATTAAGGTCGGTTGGCCCGTTGCCGATCAGCATGGCGCCTTTCACCGGCGCGGTGACTTTGCCGTTCTCGATTTTGTAGGCCTCGGTGCATTGGAACACGTATTTGCCCGAGGTGATGTCGACCTGGCCGCCGCCGAAGCTCACCGCGTAGAGCCCGTTCTTCACCGAGGCGATGATCTCTTTCGGATCATGCTTGCCGGCCAGCATGTAAGTATTGGTCATGCGCGGCATCGGGACGTGAGCGTGCGACTCCCGGCGGCCGTTGCCGGTCGGCTTCATGTTCATCAGCCGCGCATTTTGGCGGTCCTGCATGTAGCCGACGAGGATTCCGTCCTCGATCAAAACCGTGCGGTTGGTGGGCGTGCCTTCGTCGTCGATCGAAAGCGAGCCGCGCCGATCTTGCATGGTGCCGTCGTCCACGACGGTGACGCCTTTGGCCGCGACCTGCTGGCCCATCAAGCCTGCAAACGCCGATGTCTTCTTGCGGTTGAAGTCGCCTTCCAGGCCATGGCCGACGGCCTCGTGCAACATGACGCCCGGCCAACCGGAGCCGAGAACGACATCCATTTCGCCGGCCGGCGCCGGCACCGCTTCGAGATTGACCAGCGCCTGGCGCACCGCTTCGTCCACCGCGCTCTGCCAGGATTGCGCCGTGATGAAACGCTCGTAGCCCTCGCGGCCGCCGACGCCATAGGAGCCGGTCTCCTGCCGGTCGCCGTCGCCGGTCACCACCGACACGTTGAGCCGCACCATCGGGCGGACATCGCGATAGGTCGCGCCATCGGCGCGAAGAATTTCAACCACTTGCCAACTGGCGCCGATGCTGGCGGAAACCTGACGCACGCGCGCATCCTTGGCGCGCGCGTAAGCATCGATCTGCTCCAGCAATTTCACTTTGGCGTCGAAGGCAGGCAACTCAAGCGGATTGTCGTCGCCGTAAAGTTTGCGATTGGTGCGGCCCGGCGCCTCGGCATAATGGCCGCTGTGGCCGCCCTTTACCGCGCGCACCGCTTCCGCCGCGCGCGCAATCGCTGCCTCCGACACATCGGAGGCGTGGGCGTAACCGACCGCCTCGTCCTTGACCGCGCGCAGGCCGAAACCTTGCGCGGTGTCGTAAGTCGCCTGCTTGAGCCGGCCATTGTCGAATACCAGCGCTTCGGACTGCTTGTATTCGAGGAACAATTCGCCGTCGTCGGCGCCTTCCAGCCCGCGTCCGATCAACTGGCGCACCTTGGCTTTGTCGAGCCCGGCGCGGTCGATCAAAGAGGAAATGGCTGGGTTCATGGGGTCTTTATCTCCGGGCGGCGTCCTCAGCGACGTAGATAGGGCGTCCGCACCGATTTGGCGAGGGTGGGACTCAACGTTGTCTCCGCTCAACTGTTCGCTGGGTAGGTCAGGCCGTCCGGTCCGGCACGGGCGCTTTCGGTTATGTGCGCCGGTTCGATACGGCCCGGACCTAGAATGTGCCGGACATCCTCCCCGCTGGCGATCAGGTAATCCGAAATGATACGCCGGTGGCATCGCCACCACACGGCCTCCGCGCACATGATGGCGCAGGTCGTGCGGTGACCGAGGTCGCGGAGTCTCGCCATCCCGTCGCGGAAGCTCGGACTCAAGGCATAGTCAGCGTAATTGTGAAAGCTTTTGTTCTGCCAGAATGCATTCACCGCTTCAGGGACGTCGGGCTTGTGCCCGCGCAGACCGCCCAGCGCCGCGATGTGCTCATATTTGATTTGAAATTCGGACAGCGCATCCGGCAGCGTATCGGCATTGTATTGCGGGTTGGTCCGCGAGCGCGGAATGGTGCGGACATCGACCACTAACCGGACAGTGGCGGACGTCAGCAGTTCCACGAAGTCGCCGATGGAGCGGGTCGAGTGTCCAATGGTGAAAAAAGACGCCATGTCGACGCGCTCCCTTTCAGCGAAGATGTCGCAAGGCGGAGCCCTTGTGCAAAGCGACGTGATCCGTCTTGTCGCTCTCGATCTCGTATTGCGGCTCGTCCTTGCTCGCATGATGGACGTAGCCTTTGTAGTTCAAATCGCGCGTGTGCACCTTCACGATCCTGCCGCTGACGCGACCGGCCTCGGAGTTCCAGCTCACGTGATCGCCGATCTTGAACGTCTTTGTCATAGTGTCTTCCTTCTCACGGCTTCATCCCCGCGCGTCGCGGTCCAGATGAAATGCCGCGCGCCGCCTTGCGGCCCTTTGGCGCGCAGGGGAATTTCGTCCACTTTAAAACCGGTCTTGCGCAGCCGCGCCGTGAATTTTGCGTCCGGTCCCGACGACCATACCGCCAGCACGCCGCCAGGACGAAGCGCTGCCCATGCGGCACGCAATCCTTTGAGATCATACAGGGCGTCATTGGCTTTGCGGGTCATCCCATGCGGCCCATTGTCGACGTCGAGCACGATCGCGTCGTAAGCCAATCGGCCGGACCTGATCAGATCGCCGACGTCACCTTCGTGGATAAGCACGCGCGGATCGGTCAGGCTGTCGCCGGATAATTTCGCCATCGGGCCGCGCGCCCAAGCCACCACCGCCGGCACCAGTTCGGCGACAATGATGTGGGCTTGCTTGCCCAGCACGGTCAGGGCCGCCCGCAAGGTGAAGCCCATACCCAATCCGCCGATCAGAATATTTGTCCGCTTACTTTGCCGCTTGCGGGTCCGAATTTTCTCGCAAGCGATGGTCGCCAGCGCCTGCTCGGTGGCGCTGAGGCGGCTGTTCATCAACTCGTCGCGCCCCAGCCGGATCGAGAATTCCGCGCCACGCTGCATCAGGCGGAGTTCACCGCCGCCGGGTACTTTCGCCGTATCGAGGAGGGACCAGGGAATCATGGATATCTCTTGTGCCGGTTGCTATGCAGTGTGCTCGGTGGAGGAGCAAGATGAAAGCAATGCTGCTCACGGGTCACGGCGGGCCCGAGACGATGAAATTCGGCGAGGCGGGCGACCCCACGGCCTGAGCCCGGTGAAGTCGTGGTCGATATTCACGCGGCTTCCGTCAATGGCGCCGATCCCAAAGTGCGGCGCGGCGGCGGGCGTTACCAGCTCAGCCAGTTCCCGCATATTCTTGGCCGCGATTTCTCCGGCGTTGTGAGCGCGCTCGGCGCCGGCGTCAGCGATTTCAAAATAGGCGACGCCGTGTTCGGTGTGACCGACCAAGGCATCGAAGGCGCCTACGCGGAAAAGATCGCCATCAAGGCGTCGATCCTCGCCAAGAAGCCGGCGTCGCTGAGCCATGCGGAGGCGGCCGCACTGGGGTTGATCAGCCTGACAGCGCTCACCGCGATCGAAGACACCGCGCACCTTAAAGCTGGCGAGACCATTCTGATCCAAGGCGGCGGCGGCGGCGTCGCCGGATTTGCCATTCAGCTTGCCAAGCATCTCGGCGCCACCGTGATCACAACTGCCAGCGCTGGCAATCATGCGTATGTGAAAAGCCTCGGCGCCGATCGGGTGATCGACTACAACAAAGAAGATTTCTCAACGATCGGCCCGATCTGCGACGTAGTATTCGACACCGTCGGCGGCGGTGTGCGGCCCGGCTGCTACAAGGTCCTCAAGCCCGGCGGCCAGTTGGTGTGGATCGCGCCCGCGCCGGAGGGCTTCAAGCCGCCGGACGGATTCGAAACGCTGCGTCCGGACGTTAAACGCGACCGTGCCCATCTCGAGCGCATGCTGGCGTTGTTTGCGGCCGGCGCGGTGAAGCCGCCGGTGATTCACCGCTACAAGCTCGTCTGACGCGGCGAAGGCGCACGAAGTCAGCGAAGGCCGCCATCTTCAAGGTAAATTGGTTTTGCAAGTTCGCTAGCCGTTACGCGCCTTCGATGGCGATCATCATGTCGCGCGCGGCGGCCTGGCGCTTGGCGATGAGCGGCTGATAGTCCGGCGCGTGGTACCACGCGCGCAGCGACGCCATGTCGGGGAAGGCCACGATCACGACGCGATTGGGCCGCCAATGGCCTTCGAGCACTTCGTGCGTGCCCGTCTTTGTGAGATAGCGGCCGCCGAACCGTTCGATCAGCGGAATGACCTGCTTAAGATAATCGGCGAACGCCGCCTCGTCGTGAATTTCGTGCTCGCCGATGTAATAGGCGATCGTTTGCGGTTTTTCCGTCTCATTGAATTTTGACGCCGCGCCCTTCACCGCCCTGGCGAGTGCATTTCCGAATTTCTCGGCCGATGACGACATGACGCCCTCCGCTGTCGGTAACAGCGGCAGTATCGCCGGTTCAACGGCGCAAAGCGATGCCTTGGAGAACTCAGGGCAGCTTGTCGTAGCCCTCGCCAAAGCCGGCGAGGCTCATCGGAAAGCCGATGCCTTCTTCCGGCGTCTGGAAGATGATGAAGGTCGCGCTTTTGCCGACGCGCAGCTTCTTGATCAACTCGTCGTCCATGACCACTTCGGCGATGCAGCCATTGGGCAGACAGCGCACGAAGCCGGCGCGGCCGATATCGGCATTGTCGATCTTGAGTCCCAAACCGGACGGCAGCAGCACGCCGAGCGGGGCCACCACGCGCATCAGCCGGCTCTTGGCGTCGGCGGTCTTGAGCACGATGACCGTCAAGCCGACATTGGCCTTGTCTTCGGCCGTGACGCTCTGGATCAGCGCGCATTGCTCGCTCTTTGCGCCGGGCGGCGTGTCGCAGCGGATCTGCCAATCTTTGTGCACCGACTTGACCGCGCCTTGGGCAAAGGCCTGCTCGGCCGGCATGCCAAGCAGGCATGCGGCCAGCATCAGTGGCGCGAGCCAAGCCCGCCCGCCACTTGCACGCCCGCGGCGCTCAAAAATGCCCATCCATCAATCCCTTGGCATGCGCTTGCGGCGGTTCTGGCCGCCCGCCGTTACGCGCGAATCGCTTGCCCGTGCCCGCATTTTATTCGTTTCGTTGGGTCATGCCCGCGCCATCGTGTCAAGCAAAGGCGAGGGCCGGGCCGCGAGCGGACAACCCCATCCAAACCGTTACCCCGTGGCCGAAATACGGCGTTGTCGGCGGGGCTCAGGGTACGCCGTTTGTCGCATGCGGCCCGATATAAGGTGCATTGCGGCAAGGCCGGAATTGTGGTTTGAGAAGCCGGGATTTCCCCCCGTCCCGCCGCACCGTCACAGCTGCCACGCCCGTGGCAAAACGCCGTGCCGAGCGGGGCCGAGCCGGACAATGATGCCCGCGGGTGGGCGGCATAAAAGGGGCCAGACGCGGCCTTAATTTCTCGTCGAGGGAGTGGATCAAGAAAATGCTGGTGCTCAAGCGGTTGATCGCTTTCGTGGTCACGGGCGTGACCGTTCTTTGCTTCGGTGGTGCAGCCTTCGCCGGCCTCGGCCAGCCCACGCCATGGGAACTCGGCCTGCAGCAGTCCGCCACGCCGGTCATGGACGACATCGCCTGGTTCCATGATTATTTGCTCTGGCTGATCGCGGCGATCACGCTGTTCGTGCTGATCCTGCTGGCGATCGTGGTCGTGCGCTTTAATGCGCGCGCCAATCCGGTGCCCTCGCGCACCACCCACAATACGACCATCGAGGTTTTGTGGACCGTCATTCCGATCCTCATTCTGGTATCGGTCGCGATCCCCTCGTTCCGCCTGCTGTTTTATCAGCTCAAGGTTCCGCCGGCCGACATCACCGTTAAGGTGACCGGCAAGCAGTGGTTCTGGAGCTACAGCTATCCCGACAGCAAGTTCGAATTCGACTCGCTGATGGTGCAGGACAAGGACCTCAAAGCCGGCCAGCCGCGTCTGCTCGCGGTCGACAACGACATGGTGGTGCCGGTCAACAAGGTGGTCCGCGTGCTGGTCACCGGCGCCGACGTCATTCACTCCTTCTCGGTGCCCTCGTTCGGCATCAAGATCGACGCCATCCCCGGCCGCCTCAACGAAACCTGGTTCAAGGCCGAACGCGAAGGCATCTATTACGGCCAGTGCTCGCAGCTGTGCGGGCGCGACCACGCCTTCATGCCGATCGCAGTGCATGTGGTGAGCGAGAAGGAATATTCCGCCTGGCTCGAGACGGCGAAGAAGAAATACGCCGATGATAACGCCGCTCCGACGCCCGCGGTCGCCGCGGCCAAGAAGGAAGACGGCGCGACGGCGGTGGCGGCAGCCGCCGGCGTCAAGTGACATATATAAAAATACGAATATAATACGGGCGACAGGGACAAGGGTCGAAGGACAGAATCGATGGCGAGCAACGCAGCGGAACACGGCGCACACGACAGCCACGAGGCGCATCCGACCGGATGGCGCCGGTTCGTCTATTCGACGAACCACAAGGACATCGGCACGATGTACCTTTGTTTTGCGCTGATGGCCGGCGTCATCGGCGGGCTGCTGTCGATCGCGATGCGGATTGAATTGCAAAACCCCGGCATCCAGTTCTTCCCGTCAGCGCACGAATACAATGTGTTCGCCACCGCGCACGGCCTGATCATGATCTTCTTCATGGTGATGCCGGCGATGATCGGCGGTTTCGGCAACTGGTTCGTGCCGATCATGATCGGGGCGCCCGACATGGCGTTCCCGCGCATGAACAATATTTCGTTCTGGCTGCTGCCGGCGTCGTTCGCGCTGCTGCTCTCCTCGATGTTCGTGGAGGGCGAGCCCGGCGCGCTGGGCGCAGGAACGGGCTGGACCATCTACGCGCCGTTATCGACCAGCGGCCATCCGGGACCGGCGATGGACTTCGTCATCTTGTCGATCCATCTGGCCGGCGCCTCGTCGATCCTGGGCGCCATCAACTTCATCACCACCATCTTCAACATGCGCGCACCCGGCATGACGCTGCACAAGATGCCGCTGTTCGTGTGGTCGCAATTGGTGACCGTGTTCCTGCTGCTGCTGGCGCTGCCGGTTTTGGCCGGCGCCATCACCATGCTGCTCACCGACCGCAATTTCGGCACGACGTTCTTTGCGCCGGAAGGCGGCGGCGATCCGCTGCTGTTCCAGCATCTGTTCTGGTTCTTCGGCCACCCGGAAGTCTACATTCTCATTTTGCCGGGCTTCGGCATGATCAGCCAGATCGTCGCGACCTTCTCCAAGAAGCCGGTGTTCGGCTATCTCGGCATGGCTTATGCGATGGTTTCCATCGGCGGCATCGGCTTCGTGGTCTGGGCGCATCACATGTACACCGTCGGTCTGTCGACCGGCGCGCAGGCCTATTTCATCGCCGCCACCATGGTGATCGCGGTGCCGACCGGCGTGAAAATCTTCTCCTGGATCGCCACCATGTGGGGCGGCTCGATTGAATTCCGCACCCCGATGTTGTGGGCGATGGGCTTCATCTTCCTGTTCACGCTCGGCGGCGTCACCGGCGTGGTGCTGGCCAATGCCGGCGTCGATCGCGTGCTGCACGACACTTATTACGTGATCGCGCACTTCCACTACGTGCTCTCGCTCGGCGCGGTGTTCGCGATTTTCGGCGGCTGGTACTACTGGTTCCCGAAGATGACCGGCTACATGTACAACGAGACCATCGGCAAAGCCCACTTCTGGATTACCTTCATCGGCGTCAACATCATCTTCTTCCCGCAGCATTTCCTCGGCCTCGCCGGGATGCCGCGCCGCACGGTGGATTATCCGAACGCGTTCCACGGCTGGAACGAAATCTCGTCCTACGGCTCCTATATCGCAGGGTTCGGCGTGCTGGTGTTCTTCTACGGCATGATCGAAGCCTTCGTGAAGAAGCGCGAAGCCGGCAATAATCCGTGGGGTGTCGGCGCCACCACGCTGGAATGGACGCTGTCCTCGCCGCCGCCGTTCCATCAGTTCGAGACGCTGCCGCGGATTAAATAATAATGTCGCTTGTCAGCGAACGCGCAGAATTCCGCGGGGCTTATCCCGCCGCGGCGGACCTGCGCGTCGTTGAGCCGAGCCTGGCCACGGTCGGCGATTATCTTGCGCTGATGAAGCCGCGGGTGATGTCGCTGGTGGTGTTCACCGCGCTCACTGGGCTTGCGGTAGCACCCGCTCATTTACATCCGGTGACCGCGTTCACCGCGCTGCTTTGCATCGCGGTCGGCGCCGGCGCCGCCGGTGCGCTCAACATGTGGTACGACGCCGACATCGACGCGCGCATGACGCGCACGCGAGGGCGTCCGGTGCCGATGGGCCGCATCCAGCCCGGTGAAGCGCTCGCCTTTGGGTTGACCTTGGCCGGCTTCGCGGTGGTGGTGCTCGGCCTGCTGGTGAACATTTTGGCCGCAAGCCTGCTGGCCTTCACCATCTTCTTCTACGTCGCCATCTACACCGCCTGGCTCAAACGCTCGACGCCGCAGAACATCGTGATCGGCGGCGCCGCCGGCGCCTTCCCGCCGATGATCGGCTGGGCGGCGGCCACCGGTTCGCTCTCGCTCGAGCCGGTGCTGTTGTTCCTGATCATCTTCTTTTGGACGCCGCCGCATTTCTGGGCGCTGTCGCTCTACCGCACCGAAGATTATGCGCGCGCAGGGATCCCGATGTTGCCGGTGGTCAAAGGCGACATCAGCACGCGGCGGCATATTCTGTTTTACACGCTTATTTTGGCGCCGCTCGGCCTGGCGCCTTACGCTTTGGGTTATGCCGGCTTGCTCTACGGGCTGACGGCGCTCACGACCGGCGCGATCATGCTGGTGCTGGCGGTGCAAGTATTCACCGAGCGCCGCCCGGTGGAACGCGCCAGCCGCCGGCTGTTCGCCTTTTCGATCCTCTATCTGTTCCTGTTGTTTGCGGTCCTGCTGGTGGAGCGCGGATGGGGCGGGCTGATCGCCCGGCTAGCGGCGTGACTGTCGGAATAACGATGAACAAAAAACACAAAAAAGAAGATGGCATCGTGCTCACCGAGGCGCAAAAGCGCGCGCGACGTTCGCGCTCGGTCGCCATCGCGCTGGCGCTGGCCGCGCTGGTCATCCTGTTTTATGTGATGACGCTGGTGAAGGGTCCGATCGTGCTGGTGCGGCCGATATGACGAAGCGCACCCCACAGCGGAAAAAAGCCGCTTCGGCGCGATTTGCTGATCGCCGCCAGTTGCGGCGTGCTGGTGGCCGGGATGGTGGGCATGTCCTTTGCCGCGATCCCGCTCTACAAAATATTCTGCAGCGTCACCGGTTTCGCCGGCACCACGCAAGTGTCGCGCATCGCGCCGAAGCATATGCTCGACCGCGCGCTCACCATCCGTTTCGATTCAAACGTGACGCCCGGGCTGCCGTGGAAATTCGTGCCGGAGCAGAACGAAATCAAGCTGCACATCGGCGAGGTGGCGACCGTCCACTACAAGGTCGTCAACGAAGCCGCGCGCACGATCAGCGCGCAGGCCTCCTACAATGTCTCGCCGCCGACGGTCGGCGCCTATTTCGACAAGATCAACTGCTTCTGCTTCACCGAGCAGACCATGAAGCCGGGCGAGACGCGCGAGATGACGGTGGTGTTCTATGTGGACCCTAAGATCATCGAGGATCGCGACCAGGACGTTCTCAACACCATCACGCTGTCCTACACCTTCTACCGGCTGCCCGAGCAGGCGCGGCCGGTGGCGGAAGGGCCGACCAAGAATTCGAGCAAGCTTTAAGTTAGCCGCGAGGCTATAAAGGGACTGGAACGGAGACGACGATGGCGCAGGCTCATACCAATCATCACGACTATCATCTGGTTTCACCGAGCCCGTGGCCGGCGATCGGCTCCGCATCCGTCTTCGTGATGGCGGTCGGCGCCATTTGCTGGATGCACCATCTGTTCGCGGCGGCGCCGGTCGTGTTCGGGCTCGGCGCGCTCGGCATGCTCGTAACCTTCATCGGCTGGTGGCGCGACGTGATCAACGAAGCCCAGTTCGAGGGCTTCCACACCCGCGTGGTGCAGATCTCGCACCGCTACGGCATGATCCTGTTCATCGCCTCCGAAGTGATGTTCTTCGTCGCCTGGTTCTGGGCCTATTTCAACGCCGCGCTGTTCCCGAACGAGGCGCATGAGCTCGCGCGCATGGCCGTCACCCATGGCGTGTGGCCGCCGCCGGGCATTGCGACCTTCAACCCCTGGCACCTGCCGCTGCTCAACACGCTGATCCTGTTGACGTCCGGCACCACGGTGACCTGGGCGCATCACGCGCTTCTTGAAGGCGACCGGAAGGGCGTGAAATGGGGTCTGGCGCTTACCATCCTGTTGGGCATGACCTTCACCTGCGTGCAGGCTTACGAATATTACCACGCGGCGTTCAACTTCAGCGGCAACATCTACGGCGCCACGTTCTTCATGGCGACCGGGTTCCACGGCGCCCATGTCATCATCGGCTCGATCTTCCTGATCGTCTGCCTGGTGCGCGCCATGCGGGGCCATTTCAGCCCGACCCAGCATCTCGGCTTCGAATTCGCCGCCTGGTACTGGCATTTCGTCGACGTGGTGTGGCTGTTTCTGTTCGCCTGCATATATGTGTGGGGCGCCGGCGTCCCGCATCCAGAATGATCATCAGCACGGTGATCTTGCGAAGGGCGGCGTGATGAGCGCCGCCCTTTTGTTTTGAGAAAGAAGAACAGCATGGCCAGCGAACCGTTACCGATCGCCCGCGGCTTGCGCGGCCGCTGTCCGCGCTGCGGCGAGGGCCGGCTGTTCAAGGGATTTTTGACGGTGCGGCCGCGTTGCGAAAGTTGCGGGCTGGACTTTAGTTTTGCCGATTCCGGCGACGGGCCGGCGGTGTTCGTGATCCTCATCGGCGGCGCCATCGTGGTATTCGCGGCGTTGATCACCGAAGTGGTCTATCAGCCGCCTTATTGGCTGCACGCCATGTTGTGGGTGCCATTGATCCTGCTGGTGACGCTTGTGCCGTTGCGGCTGATCAAAGGCCTGCTGATCGCCCTGCAATTTCACCACAAGGCGGCGGAAGGCCGCCTCGACCATCGGAGCGACGTTTGAACGTCGCGCAGCCCAGGCGCCGGCGCGGTGTGCTTGAGCCGACCATATTCGCGCTGGTCGGCGTTATTATCCTGATCGGGCTCGGCATCTGGCAGATCGACCGCAGGACCTGGAAAGAAAATCTGATCGAGACGTTGAACACGCGGCTTGCCCGCGCGCCGCAGGATTTGCCGCCGCGCGATAGCTGGCCGCGCCTGCAGCCTGCGGCCAACGAATATACCCGCGTGAAATTCCCCGCCGAATTTCTCGAGGGCCAGGAAGCGCTGGTCTACACCGCCGGCTCCGCCTTCCGGCCCGACGTGCACGGCCCCGGCTATTGGGTGTTCGCGCCGGCGCGGCTTGCCGGCGGCAGCCTCGTTTTGGTCGACCGCGGCTTCGTGCCGATGGAACGGATGAATCCGGTAAGCCGCAGCGAAGGCGCGCCGCATGGCTCCATCGACATTGTCGGCGTCATGCGCTGGCCGGAGGAGCGCGGCCTGTTCACGCCGGCTGACGAGCCGCAGAACAACGTCTGGTATTTGCGCGATTCCACGGCGATTGCGGCGGCCAAAAAATGGGCGACCGCGGCACCGTTTTATATCGAGCAGGAATCCCCGGTGCCGCCGGGCGCGCTGCCGCTGCCGGGAAAGCTGCAAGTCGAACTGCCCAACAATCACCTGCAATACGCACTTACGTGGTTCGGTTTGGCGCTCGGTCTTGCCGGCGTTTATGTGGTCTGGCTGTCGCGCCGCATCACCGGGCGCGACTGAGGACATTTTTTGTCTGCGCATGATCTGGCCCGAAGACAGGTTCCCACCTTTCGGGATCATGCGCTTTCTTGTTAAAGCGCCCTGCCGAGGCTACTGTGCCCTAACCGGCCAGGCGTGGCCCTTAAAACATAGCTAACTCAATGCGTTACGTCTCAACCCGGGGCGAGGCTGCTCCGCTCGATTTTGTCGAGGTTATGCTGGCCGGGCTCGCCCGCGACGGCGGCCTCTACGTGCCCGAGCGCTGGCCTACGCTATCCGCCGAGACCATCGCAGGCTTTGCCGGAAAGCCTTATGCGGAAGTCGCGGTCGAGGTGATCCGGCCCTTCGTCGGCGAGGCCATCGCGCCGGCCGATCTGGCGCGCATGGCGCGCGAGGCCTACGGCACCTTCCGCCATCCAGCGACCGCGCCGCTGGTGCAGCTCGGCTCGAGCCTATTCGTTTTGGAACTGTTTCACGGGCCGACGCTGGCGTTCAAGGATCTCGCCATGCAGCTGGTGGCGCGGCTGATGGATCACGTGCTGCTGGCGCGCGGCGAGCGCACCACAATCGTCGTTGCCACTTCCGGCGATACCGGCGGCGCCGCGGTCGAAGCCTTCCGCGGCCGTGCCCAGGTCGACGTGGTGGTGCTGTTCCCGCATGGCCGTATCTCGGACGTGCAGCGCCGCATGATGACCACGGTGCCGGACTCGAACGTGCACGCCGTCGCCATCGAGGGCACCTTCGACGACTGCCAGGCCTTGGTGAAGTCCATGTTCAATCACCACGACTTCCGCGACCGCGTGCGCCTGTCGGGCGTCAATTCCATCAACTGGGCGCGCATCGCGGCGCAGACGGTTTATTATTTCACCGCCGCGGTTGCGCTTGGCGGCCCGCATCGCAAAATCGCGTTCACCGTCCCGACCGGGAATTTCGGCGACGTCTATGCCGGCTATGTCGCGCAGCGCCTAGGATTGCCGATCGACCGGCTGGTGATAGCAACCAACGTCAACGACATTCTCGCCCGCACCTTCGCGACCGGCGCCTATGAATTGCGCGACGTGGTGGCGACCACCTCGCCGTCGATGGACATTCAAGTGTCGTCGAATTTCGAGCGGCTGCTGTTCGAAGCTTGCGGCCGCGACGGCAAGCAGGTCGCGGCTTTGATGGGCTCACTGGCGCAATCGCGCAGCTTTACCATCCCGGCGCCTGCGCTGAAGCAAATGCGCGCGACCTTCACCGCCGACCGCGCCGACGAACAAGAAAGCGCCGCCACCATGCGCGCCTGGATGCGCGAAGCCGGCTATTGCGCCGATCCGCACACGTCGGTGGCGCTGGCGGTGGCCGAGAAAGAGACGCGCGATCCGTCGGTGCCCATGGTCGTTCTATCGACCGCCCATCCGGCCAAATTCCCGGATGCGGTCGCGGCCGCCTGCGGCGTCAAGCCGGCATTGCCCGATTGGCTTGCCGACTTGGGCGAACGCAAGGAGCGCGTCACATTATTGCCGCCGGATCAGGCGGCGGTCGAACGTTTTGTGTCATCGGCGTCGCGTGCGGCGCGTGAAGGAGCAGCGGCATGAGTGTCGAGGTAACCCGTCTTCCCTCCGGCCTGTCGGTGGTGACCGACCGCATGCCGCATCTGGAGAGCGCCTCGCTCGGGGTCTGGATCGGCGCCGGCAGCCGCAATGAGGCGCCCGATGAAAACGGCATTTCCCACTTACTTGAACACATGGCGTTCAAGGGCACCAAGAAGCGCACCGCCCGCCAGATCGCCGAGGAGATCGAGGCTGTGGGCGGCGATCTCAACGCCGCCACCAGCGTCGAGAGCACCGCCTATTACGCCCGCGTGCTCAAGGCCGATGTGCCTTTGGCGATCGACGTGCTGGCCGACATCCTGACCGAGCCGACTTTCGATGCGGAGGAATTGCGGCGCGAGCAGAACGTGATCGTGCAGGAGATCGGCGCCAAGGAAGACGATCCGGACGACCTTCTGTTCGAGCGCTTGCAGGAACTCGCGTTCCCCAAGCAGCCGATCGGGCGTTCGATTCTGGGCACGCCCGAGACCGTGCGCTCATTCATTCCGGCGCGGCTGCGCAGCTACCTCGCGCGCAACTATCGCGCGCCCGACATGCTTGTTGCGGCGGCCGGCGCCGTCGACCATGCGCGCATCGTCGCCGACGCCGAGAAACATTTTGCCAGCTTCGTCGGGCCGGGAGAGCCGGCGCCGGAGCCAGCGCATTTTAGCGGCGGCACGCGGGTCGAGACCCGCGATCTCGAACAGGTTCATATCGCGCTGGCGCTTGAAGGCCTGGCGATCGGTGACGAGAATATCTACAGCCTGCAGGTTTTTACCAATGTGCTCGGCGGCGGCATGTCCTCGCGCCTGTTCCAGGAGGTGCGCGAGGCGCGCGGGCTCTGCTACACGATCCAAGCGTTCCACATGCCCTATTCGGACATCGGCATGTTCGGGCTGCATGCCGGCACCGATGAATCGGACGCGCCCGAATTGATGCGCGTGGTGATCGACCAGATCGCCATCGCCACCGAAAACCTCAACCAGTCGGAAATCGACCGCGCCAAGGCGCAAATGAAAGCCGGGTTGCTGATGGCGCTGGAAAGTTCGGAAGCGCGCCTCGGCCAGATTGCCCGCCAGATGCTGGCCTATGGCCGCCCGATCCCGCTCGAAGAGATCGTCGGCAGGGTCGACGCCGTGACGGTGGAGAGTGCACGCGCCGCCGGTCGCGCTTTGATCGGGCGGGCAAAGCCCGCGATCGCCGCGATTGGGCCCGGCAATGGCCTTGAAAGCACGGCCGCAATCGCTGAAAGTCTGGTTCGCCGGGCCGCCTGAGCGAAGGACAAGCCCGATCGTATCGCCCATGGCGTTATTTCGTACCGTCAGCTTCAGCGAACCCCTGCCGTCCATTTCCGGCGCCGGGATTACTTTGCGCGTGCCGCAGAGCAGCGACCATTCCGAATGGGCCGCTTTGCGCGAAACGAGCCGCACGTTTCTCACGCCTTGGGAGCCGACTTGGCCGGTCGACGATCTCACGCGCGGCGCCTTCCGCCGGCGGCTCAAGCGCTATGCCGAGGACCTGCGCAGCGACCTCGCTTATGCCTTCCTGATTTTCCGCAGCGACGATGGCGCGATGGTCGGCGGCCTGACGCTGGCCAATATCCGCCGCGGCGTGGCGCAGGCTGGCACCGTCGGCTACTGGACGGGCGCGCCCTTCGCCCACCAGGGCTACATGACCGCGGCCATGCAGGCGCTGATCCCGTTCTGTTTTGGCACACTACGCCTGCATCGCATTGAAGCGGCCTGCCTTCCGGCCAATAACGCGTCGATCCGCCTCTTGGAAAACACCGGCTTCACGCGCGAGGGCTATGCGCGCGGCTATTTGTGCATTAACGGAATTTGGCAAGATCATCTGCTTTATGCGCGGCTTAAGGACGAGCCGAAATGAAGGCGGCCATGAATACGGCCATGAATACGCCAATGAACGTACCTTGCCTTTGGGTTGCCATGCTTGGCTTGCTATAAGTTTGGCTTGCTATAAGCGAGGCAGGACGGCGGTGTTTCGATCAAAACCGCGGGGAACGTGAGCCGGATGATAAGTGGGGTGCGACAAAGACCGACGGCGCGTGCCGGCTTGAGCAGCACCATGCTGCTATTGGCGCTGGCGCTGGCGCTGGGCGGCTGCGGCACCTCCGGCCTGTCGTCCAATATTTTCGGCGGCTCGCACAAGACCGACGAAGCGGCCGGCGTCGGCGGCCAGGCCGTGACCGACGCCGACATCTATTGTCCCGACGTCAAGATCCGCACCGGTGCGGCCACGCTGCTGATCGGCAGCAAGCCGGGCACCGAGGAGCCGGCCGCGCTCGATGTGCGCTATCAGGGCTCCATCATCCGCACCGCGCGCGAATGTCATGTGAACGCCGGCATCGTGACCATGAAGGTCGGCATCGAGGGCCGCGTCATCACCGGCCCGGCCGGCGGCCCCGGCACGGTCGATGTGCCGATGCGCGTGGCGGTCGTGCAGGAAGGCATCACGTCGAAGACGATAGCGTCGAAATTCTTCCAAGAGCACGTGACCGTGAACAATGCCATCGATCGCGTCACCTTCGTCCATGTCGAGCCCGACATCACGTTCCCGTTGCCGCAGCCGGCGGCTGCACTCGACTCGTATGTGGTCTATGTCGGCTTCGACGCGCTCGGCGCGCCCAAGCCGGTCACCAAAAAGCCGGCGGTCAAACGCAAGACCAAGCCGAGCGCCAAGAAGCTGAAGCCGCCAGAGCAAAGCTGAAATTTTTATCCGATTTTGCGGCAAAGCCGCGCGTCACCAGCCGCGCAGGTCGATGATCGTGCCCTTGAGCGCGCGCATGTCGGAAATGACGGCGCGGGCGCCGGCCGAACGCAATTGGCTGGCGAGCTGCGTGCCGGCGTGACTGCCGCCGACAAAGCCGATCACCGTCATGCCGGCGGCAACGCCCGCGGCGACGCCAACGGCTGAATCCTCCACCACCAAACATTTGCTCGGATGCACGCGCGTCTTGGCGGCGGCATGCAGGAACAGATCGGGCGCCGGCTTGCCGTTGCGCACGTCGCTGGCCGAAAACAGATAAGGATCGAAGTAGCGGAGCAGGTCGGTGCATTCCAGGCTCAAGCGAATGCGGTCGATCGACGCCGACGACGCCACGCATTTGGGCCCGCGCAGCCAGCTGAGCGCGTGGGCGGCGTGCTTGGTCGCGCGCAGCTCGGTACGGAACCGCCGCAAGGTCGTGGCCGCCACGGTGAGCGGCGAAATCCGCCGGCAGCTTGCGCCCGGCGGCGGTCTCAACATCGGCAAACATGTCGGTCGGACGCCGGCCGGTGAAATAGCGCGCGACCACGTCCGGCGTCAGGGCGAAGCCGGCTTTCATGAACTCTTGCGATACAATGGCGGTTGCCAGCGGCTCGCTGTCGACGAGCACACCGTTGCAATCGAAGATGACCACGGGTCTTCCTCGGCCGGTTAATCCGGCGCGACGCAACGCAACATTCACGCTACGGGCGAATCAGTTGTGAGGAGAATAATGAGCAGCCGGAGGTACGCAAAGACCGTCAAAAGCGACTTTGCACTTGTGCACATGGCCGAAATTAATAGCGGGGACAAGTATCGCCGCGGCACGGCCTATGCCGCGAGCCCGGGCTTTTGCAACGCGGCGGCGCTAAGCCGGCCTGCTAGTTCAGCTTTTTGCGGACGTCGTCGATGCCCTTGGCGATCAGCTCGGCCGCAAGCGGGCCTTTGGTCTCCTGGGTGAGGATCTTCTCGGCGGCGGCGACGGCGGCTTCGGCTGCGGCGCCGCGCACGTCGGCGGCGGCTTGCGCTTCGGCCTGGGCGATCTTGGTCTCGGCCAGCTTGGTGCGGCGGGCGACGAATTCCTCGATCTTGGCCTTGGCCTCGACCGCCAGCCGCTCGGCCTCGGCGCGGGCGTCGGCGATGATGGCTTGCGCTTCGTTCTCGGCCTCGCCGCGCTTGCGCTGATAGTCGGCCAGCAATTTGGCGGCCTCGTCCCTGAGCTTGCGCGCCTCGTCGAGTTCGGCGCGGATGCGGGCCGAGCGATCGTCCAGCGATTTGCCGATTATGCGGTGCACGCCGATATAGCCGAGCCCGGCCACGAACACGACGAAGGCCAGCGCCACCCAGGTTTCGGCTTCGAACAGCATGGTTGCTACCGCTTCAACACGTCGGCGACCGCATCGGCGACCGTCTTTTCGCCCGGCACCGTGCCGATCAGCCGCTCGATGATGGCGCGGGCGGCGTCCTCGGCGATCGACCGCACATTGCCCATGGCGGCCTGCTTAGTGGTGGCGATGGTCTTTTCAGCGCCGGCCAATTTGACGTTGAGTTCGTCCTCGAGCTTCTTGCGGGTCGCTTCGGCAATGGCCGCCTGCTTTTCGCGCGTCTCGTTGGCGATGGTTTGCGCGCGGGCGCGGGCATCGGCCAGCGCCTTTTCATAGGCCGCGACCGCCTCGTCGGATTGCCCCTTGAGCCGGCCGGCCTCGGCGATATCGCCCTCGATGCGCTTCTGCCGGCCCTCGATGATCGAACCGACCCGCGGCAGCGCCCATTTCGCCATCAGCGCGTAAAGCAGCACGAACGCGATCACCAGCCAGATCAGCTGCGAGGCAAAGGTTTGCGACTGGAACGGCGGAAAGCCGCCGCCATGCTCGCCCTTGGGGACGTGCTCGGTCGCAGTGGTGTGCGTCGGCTCTGCCATCGCTTTACGCCGGCGGTTGGCCGGCTTTCCGTATGATTACAGCGCGAACAGCAGCAGGAGCGCGATCAGCAGCGAGAAGATGCCGAGCGCTTCGGTGATGGCGAAGCCGAAGATCAGGTTACCGAACTGACCTTGCGCTGCCGACGGGTTGCGCATGGCGGCGGCCAGATAATTGCCGAAGATGATGCCGACGCCGACGCCGGCGCCGCCCATGCCGATGCAGGCGATGCCCGCACCGATGTATTTTGCTGCCACTGGATCCATAACGAACTCCTTCTGGTTCTAACTTGTCCGAACGGGCCTTTAGTGACCCGGGTGTATCGCATCGTTGAGATAGATGCAGGTGAGAATGGCGAAGACATAGGCCTGCAAGAACGCGACCAGCGCCTCCAGCGCCGTGAGCACGACGATCATCGCGAATGGCAACACGCCGCCGGCCCAGCCGAGCGCGCCCATGGCGCTGCCCATCAGGATGATGAAGCCGGCGAACACTTTCAGCGTGATGTGGCCGGCCAGCATGTTGGCGAACAGACGCACGCTGTGCGAGATCGGCCGCGAGATGAACGACAGGATCTCGATCGCCACGATCAGCGGCAAAATGTAGATCGGCACGCCTTTCGGCACGAACAAATTGAAGAAGTGGATGCCGTGGCGCACCAGCCCGTAGATCAGCACCGTGAGGAACACGGTGATGGCGAGCGCGGCGGTGACGATGATGTGGCTGGTGACCGTGAAGGCGTAAGGGATGAGCCCGAACATGTTCAAGGTCAGAACGAACATGAAGATGGTGAACACGAAGGGGAAGAATTTCATGCCTTCGGAGCCTGCGGTCGAGCGCAGCGTGGTGGCGACGAATTCGTAGGAAATCTCCGCCGCCGATTGCAGGCGCGAGGGCACCAGGCTCTTCTTGGCGGTGGCGCCCACCAAAAAGGCGGTCAGGCCTGCGACCGCCACGAACATGAAGGCGGCCGAATTGGTGAAGGCAATCTCGGTATTTCCGATCTTGGCGAGCGGAAAGAGATTGATGATCTGGAATTGATGGATGGGATCGATAGCCATGAGATCTAGTTGTTAAGTGAATTGCCGCGAACGACCCCCGCCGCCCGCATCACGTTGAGTACGCCGGCGGCAAAGCCGAGCAACAGGAACACGATGAGCCCCCACGGCGAAATTCCAAGCCAGCGGTCGAGCAGCCAGCCGATGATCGCGCCGACCACCACGCCCGCCACCAGCTCGGTCGACATCCGAAAACCGCGGGCAAATCCCGAAGCATCGGCGGTCGGACGAGGTGAGGCGTCATTTTCGGATGGCCGGCTCACATTTGCGAGCCGTTCGCCGAGACGCTGGAGCCTCGCGGAGAGAGCAGCCTCGTCGTCCGGCGGTTCCTTGCGATCACCTTTGCCGCGCGTGCCGTCAGCCATGCTTTCGACCTGCGTGGATTTAAAGGCCTCGCATCTGCGCCGCCGCCCTAAAAGCCGCGCGGACCATACTGAGCGGGTTTGTTCGAGTCAAGAAAACGGGCTTGCGGTATAAGCTGTTGATTTCAAGAACGAAACGTAGAATTTTCCGGTGCGTTTGCGAGCCGGAGCGTGCACTGCGGCATGGTGTTCCAGCAGCGACGCGGGTTCAGGCCGGCGCGCTGCGGTGATAGGCTTGAACGGCCTTAAGGGAGGACAAAGGTCCATGCGGATTTCGACGCTCGCCATCGCCGTAGCGCTGAGCTGCGCCGCCTTGCCTGCGTTGGCTCAGGATCAGCCGCCGGCCGCGGCGCCGGTCCAGCCCAAAGATCAGTCGCAGCCGCCCGGCCAAGACCAGCCGCAGGTCAAGCCCGAGAGCGCGCCCGAAATTGTGCCGAAGAGCGTTCCCAAATCGCAGGATCGCGTCGAGGACAAAACCCCGCCGGCCGAGGCCAGCGCGCCGCCAAAGGCGCCGAGCCGCTTTACCTTCAGCCGCGTGGACAAGAATTTCCTGCGCCTCGACAATGAAACAGGGCAAGTCGCTTTCTGTAGTCCGCATGAGTCGGGCTGGGTCTGCCAGGCGGTGCCGGAAGAGCGCGCCGCGCTGGAAAAGGAAATCGCCCGCCTGCAAGAACGAAGTCACCGATCTCAAGACGCAAGTCGCGCGCTTGACCGCGCCGCCGCCGCACCCGGTGCCGCCGCAGACCGTGCCGCCAGGGCCGCAAGCGGACAAAGGCGGCGAATCCCCGATCAAGCTGCCGACCGCCGAAGATCTCGCGCAAGCCCGCGCTTTTCTCGAGCAGGCCTGGCGCCGGCTGGTGGAGATGATCGTGAATATCCAGAAGGATATGATGCAGAAGGGCTAGCGCGCTCTATTGCGGAATTGCCATTCGCGTTTACATGTCAGGTCGCTTGTCCTCCGTCACGCAAGTCAGTCCGCAACTGATCGCGACCGCAACGCTGCATATCGAAACGCCGGGCGCGGGCTTTACCGACATCACCAGCGACGCTTTGGCGTTCATTGCGCAAATCGCGGCCGGCGAAGGCGCTTTGCTCGTCTATCTGCGCCACACGTCCGCCTCGCTCACCATCCAGGAGAATGCCGACCCGGACGTGCAAGCCGACCTCATCAGCGCGCTCGATCGCCTGGCGCCGGAAGACGCACCCTGGATCCACGACGTGGAAGGCCCCGACGATATGCCGGCGCATGTGAAGGCGATGCTCAACGGCGTGTCGCTGCATGTGCCGGTCAGCGGCGGCAAGCTCGCGCTCGGCACCTGGCAAGGTCTCTATCTGGTCGAGCACCGGCGGCGGCCGCATAGCCGCGAGATCATTTTTCAGTTTATTGGCAGCGCGAAGTGATGCTCGCCGGTCAAATGCCAAACAACATCAACACAAACGCCATCGCCCACATGATCACCGCGATGGCCGAGGTCCAAAACGCGAAAGTCAGATAGGTATCGCGCATGACTGTGGATACCGCCCATTGGGCATGATCTTCGGGCGGCCGGGAATCTTCACGCAAATAAATCCACATCTCGGTCTTGCGGTAACTTTTGGTGCGCGCTTCATACGCCTTGTAGACGAGGATGAGCGCCATGATCACGGTCAGCGCGCCGCCGGCCTTGAAGGCCAGCCGTGGCTCAGGCGCCAGTCCGACCATGGTGCAAAAAATCGCCAGCGAGCCGAACAGGCACGCCCGCTGCACCGTTGCAAATGCCACGCGGCGTATTTCTTCCATGATCGCCCTTGGCGCCGAGCCAAATCGGATTTGCCGCCTATGCTAGCGTAAAATCGGCGTGCCGGAAGTCACGAAGCTGTAATTCCAGGTTCGACACCCGGCTCACGCCACCGCCAGCACCAGGGCCGACCCATAAAGAATTCCGGCGATGCCTGCTGCGATTTTTGCGAACCGCAGCAGCAGCTCCTCCAGCTCGGCCCGCGCCACCCGCCGGCCATGCGCGCCGGCCGGCCGTTCGTCTGCTTTCAGCGCGCGCCACAACTCGCTGCGCGCAAGGCGTTCTTCGGTGAGGTAACGGGCACGTGCCAACAGCCCAAGCGAGAACATCAGCGCCACCGTGGCGCCGACCTTAAAAGCCAAGGGGGGCTCGAAACTGTATGCCAACATCAACAAACCGGCCGCCAAAGCGACAAAGCCCGCATCCCGCACCAAAGTGAAAAATGCGAAGCGCGTAAAGGGGATCATTGCGGTCTCCTATCGAACTCCCAGCCCCCATAGACGAGCAAACGCCGTGCCAAACTCCCCTAGGCCGGTGCATGCCGATAATGCAAACACCGGGAGGACCGATGTGTTCCCACGGCGCCTTGTTCGCCTTGGTCGCCCTTGTTAGGGAGCGTGGTAGACAAGTTTTTCATGGCATGGCGGCGGCCGACATCATGACTTCGATTTGGGAAAAAACCAACGTCGCCTGGCGGCAGGTTTTGGGCCTACTGCGGCACCGGCGCGAAACCGGCCCTATCGACAGCGTGGCCAGACTGCAGGAATTTACCGCCACGCGCTCGGCTTATGTCGCGCAAAAGACGCTCTACGGCTACATCAAGACGCGGATGGGGACGCGCTATCCGGCCATGTTCGAGGGCGGCCAGGTCGTCAATTCGCTCAACATCGCCAAGTGGCACGTCTTTGCCGCCTGCCTTTCGGATTTGACCATTTTTGCCGTAGGCGCCGGCTTGAATAATCAACCGGTCGGTAATGACGAGCGGCAAGCTATGGCGCTGGTTTGCTACCAAGCCGGCTTGCGCGACAGCGCCGGCGAAGCGCCGGAGAAATTCTCGGCGCAGGATTACGTCGATGAATTCAAAACGCGGCTGACGAAAACCGATTGGCGGTTGGGCGCGCTCACGCCGGAGAATTTCAACTATAGCCCGCGCGCTTTGGTGCGGTGGGCTCCCATCGCCGACAATCTGAAGAAGTTCGATGCCGAGATTGTCATGAATTCGGTCAAATTTTCCTGGCGCGACGTTCGCGAGCAGCTTTTAAAGCGGATCGATGGCGCGGCGATTTGCGCCGACTGGTTGCGGCAAGGAACGGACGTTGCCGGTTGAGGCTAAATGAACCGGGCGCTAGTGGAAATAATAATAGAGCATGCTGCTGAATTCGCTCTCGAGCGGGAATGACAGCATGCCCATCACGGAATACCCGAGCAGCCACGGCATGACGTAGAACCGGAACATGAAGAAGAACCAGGCCACGTAGAGTGGGACCAGGGGCTCAAGCAAGAATCGCGGCGTGATTGGTGCGAACACCTTCAGCAACGGATTGGTGACCGCCACGAAAAACCGCATGAAGAAGAATTTCGAATCCACCGGCAGGAAGAAGTTCATGGCGGTACGCGCGACCAGCGTCCACATGATCATGCCGAGGACGTAGTCGATGACCACGACCCAGATCGGAAATATGGCGAGCGGATTGTCCATCGCGCATTTCTAGCATGGGGCTGTAACGAATGGGGGGCGGGAAATCTCCCGCCCCCCACGATTGCTTTGTAGCCGACGATCAATGGGTTTGCGAGAGAATCGCCTTACCCGTCGGGATACGCACCTCGTCGACCATCCTCTGAGTCTCGGCATCGGGTGCTGGCGACAGCAGGCTGACCACCACCATGGCCACCAAGCTGACCGGCATACCGATCATGCCGAACCGCAGATGGTCGATGCCCATCCACGGGGCGCCGCCGTGTTCAACGTACCAGAGGTACGCCGAGCCGGCCGCAAACCCGAGCACCATGCCTGCGATCGCGCCGGCACGGTTGGCCCGTTTCCACCACACCCCAAGTACGAGGGGGAAGAACAAGCCGGAACAGGCGAAGCAGAACGCCCACGCGACTGCACCGAGGATTCCGGTCAGTTGCAGTGAGGCGACGAGGGCCGCCGCCACACCGATCAAGACCAGAATGACACGAGCCACGATGAGCCGTAGGCGCACGTCCGCCTTCGGGTCGATCATCTTGTAGTACAGGTCGTGGCTGAGCGCGTTGGCGATCGCCAGCAACAGACCGTCGGCGGTCGACATGGCCGCCGCCAGGCCGCCGGCGGCGACCAGGCCCGAGATCACGTACGGGAGACCCGCCATTTCCGGGGTCGCCAGCACGACGATGTCGGGACGCATGAAGAATTCGTTCAACTGAAGAATTCCGTCATGATTGCTGTCGGAGATGTGAAGCATCCCAACGGCCGTCCAGTTCTTGATCCACGCCAGATTGGCCACGTCGGCAAACGGCTTGCCGATGATGGCGGTTGGCAGGTTCGGATCGAGCAATTGCAGCTTGGTCAACGTCGCCAGGCAAGGCGACGTGAAGTACAGCAGGAAGATGAACAGCAGCGACCAAGCCACCGACTTGCGCGCCGCCCGCACCGACGGGGTGGTGAAGTAGCGCATCAGGATGTGCGGCAAGGAAGCCGTGCCGCACATCATGCAGATGCACAGCGTGAAGAACTTCCAGCTTTCCAGATGGGCGCCGGTGGCGTTAATCGGGTTCACCAGCGTGGCGAGCCCTTTGAACAACTCCGTCGATTTCACCCCGAGCTTCACCATCGGTTCAAGTTCTTGAATGCGATGGACGGCTTCACCGTACGAGAAGTGCGGAATGATGCCGAAGCCCTGGCGGTTGGACATCCAGATGACCGGCACCAGGTAGGCGATGATCAGCACGATGTACTGCGCCACCTGAGTCCAGGTCACCGCGCGCATCCCGCCCAGCATGGAGCACAGGACGATAGCGGTCAGACCGACCCAGATGCCGACGCTGAACGGAATCGACAACGCGCGAGCGGCGATGGTTCCGGAGGCGTTGATCTGCGCGGTCACGTAAGTGAACGAAGCGACCACCAGGATGCACACGGCGATAAAGCGCGCCAGATTGCCGCCGTAGCGGGTTCCGACGAAGTCGGGAACCGTGTAGCAGCCGAACTTGCGCAGATAGGGTGCCAGCAACGCATTCACCAGCACGTAACCGCCGGTCCAGCCGACGACGAAGGCCATATAGCCGTAGCCGCCGAAATAGATGCCGCCAGCGAGCGCGACGAACGATGCGCCCGACATCCAGTCGGCCGCCGTCGCCATGCCGTTATAAACCGCCGGCACCTCGCGCCCTGCCACGTAATACGCATCCAGTTGCATGGTGCGGGATAGGTAGCCGATGAAGGCGTAGATCACGATCGTGAACGCGACGAAACAGATGCCGATCGTTTTCGCACTCATCAGCCCCAATTTGTCGAAGATCGACATGAGGAAGATGAAGAGAATGAACCCGCCGGTGTAGAACCCGTAAATTTTCGGCAGGTTATCGACCAGCCGGCCTTGCAATCGAAAGATTGACATGATGCCCCCCTTTATTCGTCGCCGAGGCCGAATTCGTCGTCGATTTTGTCCTGGAACCAGTTGTGGACGAAAATCAGCACGACGAAAGCGATCAGCGAACCTTGAGCGATGAAGTAGAAGCCGAGCGGGAAGCCCATGAACTTATAAGAATTCAGGGCATACACGTTCCACGGCAGTATGATGGCGAATAAGACCCAGAGGGCCAAGATTATGAAGGTCAGATTTCTCGTCTTAGTCCAATGTCGTTCTCTGTTGTCAGCCATTGTTGTCCCTCCGTTGGTGTGCCTTTCGTACAAAGGCAGCGATGCTGTTCGGACGTTGAAATGACCGGAGGCCGGGCATCGCCGGCATCTAGCCATTCGAGGTTAGAGAGCTTGTTCGTTGCTTTCTGACATCGATCCCGTCCGTTGCCCCGCGTCGGCCGAATGCTGACAGCAGATCGGCCGCTACAAGTGGACGGTTCAATTTCAATCGCCTCCCCTAATCATCCGCACCCGCGCGGATCGCGGAACGGAGTTTTTTTGCTTTGGGGGGGAATTGATATTTTGCGCTGGCGGCATCCCCCCGAACGGCCGCGGATCCCGCCCGGATTTTACAGCCGGGTCAGAATAATAAATTAAGCGTAACATTGCAGCGGCACAGCCCTTATAAGACTTTCGGACAAGCTGATAGTGCTATCCATCATGAAGCAACTCGGTTTTTTTGCAGCGCACACGGCGATGGTCGACTGTTTTTGAATGTTGCATTGCACTATCATGTTAATTGGGCGGCTATTTCGTGCGCCGCGGTCGGCGTGTCCCGTTGCAGCGCGAAATAATGTAGATTGCCGCGCCATAGGGTCACAGCGGCACATGAGAGGTTTCTTCGGTTGAGCAGCAATCCGCAGTATCGGCTGGTGATCGCCGACGATCATCCCTTGTTTCGCGGCGCCTTGCGCGAAGCGGTCTCCGGCCTGTTGGAGCGCGTGGATATTGCGGAAGCCGGCACCTTCAACGAGGTCGCCGAACTGCTCGAGCGCGGTGGCGAGGTCGATCTCATCCTTCTCGACCTCAGGATGCCGGGCGTGCGCGGCTTTTCCGGTCTGCTGTATTTGCGCGCGCAATATCCGAGCGTGCCGGTGATCGTGGTGTCGGCCAATGACGATCCGGCGGCGATCCGCCGCTGCATGGAATTCGGCGCTTCCGGCTTCATTCCAAAGACGCTCGGCGTTGACGCCATGCGGGCGGCGATCTCGCGCATCCTGAATGGCGGGGTGTGGACGCCGCCGGACGTCGATCTCAGCGCCGGCGCGGACGCCGAGACCGCCGCCTTGATGGGACGGATGGCGACGCTGACGCCGCAGCAGGTGCGCGTGCTGATGATGCTGTCGGAGGGGCTGCTCAACAAGCAGATCGCCTACCAGCTCGGCGTATCGGAGGCGACGGTGAAGGCGCACGTTTCGGCGATTCTGCAAAAGCTCGGCGTCGAGAGCCGCACGCAAGCCGTGATCGCCGCCGCCAAGATCGAAGCCGGCCAATGGCCGCAAGACGCGCCGGCGGAAAGTTAGCCGTCAATCACTCCGCCGCCGCCACCCGCAGCACGCGCCATTGCGCCAGCAGCGCGCGCAGCGCCGCCGGTTTGATCGGCTTGTGCAGCACTTGGATGCCTTCGGCGCGCGCGCCTTCGCGCACCGAGGGCGAGCGGTCGGCGGTGATCAGGATCGCCGGCAAGTTGCCGCAGCGTGCGCGTAAGCTCACGATCGCCTCGATGCCGTTGCCGTCGTCGAGGTGATAATCGATCAATAAGCCGTTTGGCACGGTGCGGCTTTCGTCGATGGCCGCCAGCGCAATGGCGAGATTGGGCGCCTTGATCACCTCGCAGCCCCAGCCGTGCAGCAGTGTTTCCATGCCGTCGAGCACCGAGGGCTCGTTGTCGATGCAAAGCGCGGCGGTGCCGGCGAGCTGGCCGGGATCGACGCTGGTCACTTCGCGCACCGGCAGATCGACCGATTTGGCGTTCGAGCGTTGCACCGTGACCGCGAAATGCGAGCCGCGCTCGATTCCGGAATGGACCTCGACCTCGCAATCGAGCACGCGCGCCAAGCGTTCGACGATCGAGAGCCCCAAGCCCAGCCCGCGCGCGATTCTGGCGCCCTCGTCGAGACGGTGGAATTCGACGAAAATATCGCGCTGGTTGGCTTCCGGAATGCCGACGCCGGTGTCGTAGACGTCGATACGCAATGTTTTGCCGCGCCGGCGGCAGCCGATAAGCACGCGCCCGGACGGCGTATATTTGATGGCGTTGGACACGAGGTTCTGCACCAGCCGGCGCAACAGGCGGCGGTCCGAGCGCACCACCAGCGAGCAAGGCACAAACTTAAGATCGAGCCCCTTGGCGGCCGCCATCGGCGCGAATTCGAGATCGATCTGGCGCATCAATTCGTCGATGCGGAAGCTGGCGTAATCCGGGCGCATCACGCCGGTGTCGAGCCGCGACATATCGAGCAGGGCGCCGAAGATCTCCTCGACCGCTTCGAGTGAGGCGTCGATATTGTCGATCAGGCGGCGGTCGTCGCGCTGGCCTTGCCGCTCGATCAAACTGGTGACGTAAAGCCGCGCGGCATTGAGCGGCTGCAAGATGTCGTGGCTGGCCGCCGCCAAAAACTTGGTCTTGGAAATATTGGCGGCGTCGGCCTCGCCTTTGGCGCGCGCCAGCGCCACGTTGAGGTCGGTGAGTTCCTCGGTGCGCTCGCGCACGCGCCGCTCCAGCGTTTCGTTGGCGCGCTCGAGCGCCTCGGCCGCCTCCACGCTGGCGGTGATGTCGGTATAGGTGGTGACGAAACCGCCGTCCGGCATGCGGTTGGCGCGCACTTCGATCACCAGGCCCGGCTCGGCGAAGCGCTCCAGGAACGGCTCGCTGCCGGAGACGTAGCGCTTGATATGCTTGTGCACGAATTCGTCGATATGGTCGGGCGCGACATTGCTGCGCTTGCCGTTGAAACGCAGGATGTCGTTGAGCCCGATGCCGACGCGGATCAGGCTCGGCGGCAGATTGAGGATTTCGCCGAACTGCCGGTTCCAGCAGATCAGTTGCAGGTCCTTGTCGAACACCGCGATGCCCTGGCGCACATGATCGAGCGCGATCTGCAAAACTTCGCGGTTGTATTGGATCGCGGCATTGGCGTCGTCGAGCAGCTTGAGCGCGGCCTTGGTCGAGAGCGTGCGCTTGCGCAGCAACAACGAAAGCACCAGACGCGAGGACGCAGCGCCGATGGCCGAGGCGAGAATATGCTCGCCGTAGCGCACCAGCCGGAAATCGGCTTCCTCGTCGGGCTCCAGGCTGATGCGGTTGGTGGCGGCGAAACTCTCGATCGCCGAACGGGTGCGCTGTTCGCCGAGATAGCGCCCCACCGTGGTGGTGAGTTCCTGCACCGTCACCGACGAGCGCCAGAGCCGGAAGCTCGGCGCAATCGGCGCGAAATCCGACGGCACGAACAGATTGGCTTGCAGCCGCTCGATCGAGGTCGGCTCGCGGCGCAGCGAAACGCCGGCGTAGCAAACGCAATTGATGAACAGGCTCCAGACCACGCCGTGCACCAGCGGCGGCAGATCGAGCCCGAGCAGATGCTGCGGGCGCAGGAATCCCAGTCCCCACGGTCCGTCGGTGAGGATGTGTTGGCCGACGAAACCGATATCGGCGAAGCTCGGCAGCAGCAGCGTATAGCCCCAAATCAGGATGCCGGCGGTCATGCCGGCGATGGCGCCGCCGGCGGTGGCGCGCCGCCAGAACAGCCCGCCGAAGAATGCCGGCGCCAGTTGCGCGATGGCTGCGAAAGCGAGAATGCCGATGGCGAAAAGCTGCGCCTCGCCGGCCGTGCGGTAGTACAAATAGGCGAGCAGCAGGATGGCGAAGATGCCGAGGCGGCGCACGGTGAGCAGCAGCGAGCCGATATTCTCGTGGCCGGAGATCAGCGTCTCGCGCCGTTGCAGCACCAGCGGCATCACCAGATCGTTGGAAATCATGATCGACAGCGCCACCGATTCCACGATCACCATGGCGGTGGCCGCCGACAGCCCGCCGACGAAGGCGGCGATGGTGAGCACGTTCGATCCGGTCTTGAGCGGCAGCGCCAGCACGAACATGTCGCTGTCGACCGAGCCCGCCGGAAACGTCAGCAGGCCGGCGAGCGCGATCGGCACCACGAACAGATTGATCAGCACCAGATAGAGCGGGAACAGCCAGCGCGCGCGCTTGATCTCGTCCTCGTTGTTGTTCTCGACGACGGCGACGTGGAATTGCCGCGGCAGCAGATATGATCGCGACGAACGACAGCAATGTGGTGGCGACCAGCGTGTCGAAGGGCGGCTGGCGCATGAAGATCGCGGCGGTGGCCGGATGTTGCCGCGCCGCCTCGAGCAACGCGCCCGGCCCGCCGAACATCCAGAACGTAACAAAGATGCCGACCGCCAGGAAGGCGAACAGCTTGACGATGGATTCGGTGGCGATCGCCAGCATCAATCCGTCTTGATGCTCGGTGGCGTCGATGTGGCGGGTGCCGAACAGCACCGCGAAGGTCGCCATCGACAGCGCCACGAACAGCGAAATGTCGCCGAGCAGCGGCTGCGCGCCGCCGGTGCTGGGCGTGATGTGGGCGAGGATGGTCTCCAGCGACGAGGAAACCGCCTTGAGCTGCAGCGCGATGTAGGGAACGGTGCCGACGATGGCGATCAGCGCGACGGTGGCGGCCACCGCCTGGCCCTTGCCGTAGCGCGCGGCGATGAAGTCGGCGATCGAGGTGATGTTCTGCGCCTTGGCCAGCCGCACGATGCGCACCAGCAGCGGCGTGAACAGGCCGATCATCAGCACCGGGCCGATATAGATGGTGAGGAATTCGTAGCCGGTGCGCGAGGCCGATCCGACCGAACCGAAGAACGTCCACGACGTGCAGTAGATCGCCAGCGACAGCGGGTAGATCAGATAGCGGGCGCGGCCGGCGCGGCCGAAGCCGCGGGTGCGGTCCCCGTAGCTCGCCACCAGGAACAAGAGGCCGATGTACCCAAGCGCCACCGCGATGACGACCCAGCCTTGCAACATGCTTAGCTCCCGATCGCGGCCAAGTTCCGCCCCTGGGGGCTGGCCTCGGCCTAAACTAGTGTATCGTCAGCCGGGTCACTATAGCACGGGGCTTGGCCCCATCGCGGCTAAATGGCTGCCGCCAAAGGCGAAAAGCCTGCGCCGCGGGCCAATTGGCTGGGCTGAAGCGAGCATTGCCGCGGATGCTCCACTAACGACGCCGGGCGGGGGCCAATGGCCACAGTCAGCAATGCAACGCCGCTGATCGCGCTCGATGCCTTCGTCATCGACACCGAGACCACCGGGCTCGATCCGGCCAAGGCGCGCATCGTCGAGATCGGCGGGCTGCCGCTCAAAGGCGGCAAGCTCGACGAGACGGCCGCGCAACGCCGGCTGGTCAACCCAGGCGAGCCGATCCCGCCGTCGGCGACGAAAATCCATCACATCGACGATGCCGCGGTCGCTTCCGCGCCGCGCTTTGCGCAGGCCTGGCCGGAATTTTCCGAAGCGATATCCGATGCAGTCGTGATCGGGCATACAATCGGCTTCGATCTCGCGATGCTCAGCCGCGAATGCGCGCGCGCAGGCTTGCCTTGGAAATCGCCGCGCACGCTCGACACGCGTTTGCTGGCGCAAGTGGCCGAGCCGCATCTTGGCGGCTACACGCTCGAAGCGCTGGCGGACTGGCTGGGCGTTACCATCGGCGCGCGTCATTCGGCGCTGGCCGATGCCACGATGACGGCCAAGATCTTCCTGGCGCTGCTTCCCAAATTGCGCGACGGCAATATCCGCACGCTGGCCGAGGCCGAGCAGGCCTGCCTGGCGCTCACCGGCGTGCTCGAGGACCAGCACCGCGCCGGCTGGGAGCAGGCGGTGGCGGCGCCGCAGATGCGCGCGGAGCAGGCGCTCGCCCGCATCGATCCTTATCCGTATCGCCATCGCGTTGCCGACGTGATGAGCGCGCCGCCGAAGGTCGTCGCCGCCGATGTTTCGCTGGCGGATGCCTTGCAGCGCATGGCGAAAGATAAGATTTCCTCGCTGCTGGTGGTGCCGGCAGGTCCGGCCACGCCAATGCTGGCGCGCAATACCGCCATCATTACCGAGCGCGACGTCATGCGGGCGTTGAGCGAGCAGGGCGCGCAAGCGCTCGGCCAGCCGGTGGCGCGGTTCGCCAGCAAGCCGCTCATCACAGTGCCGGCTTCAGCCTTCGTCTACCGCGCGCTCGGCCGCATGAGCCCGGCGCAACATCCGCCATCTCGGCGTCGACAACGAAAAGGGCGAAGTCTGCGGCATCGTCACCTCGCGCGATCTGCTGCGCCTGCGCGCGCAGGAAGCCTCGATCCTCGGCGACGCGCTCGATCAAGCCGACGACGTGCAGGCATTGGCGCGCCGCCTGGGCGCAGCTGCCGCTGGCGGCTGGCGGCTTGACCGCCGAAGGCGTCAGCGGGCGCGACGTCGCCGCGGTGATTTCGCGCGAACTCGGCGCGCTTACCGGCCGCGCCGGTGTATTGGCGGAGCGGCGGATGAAAGCCGACGGGCAAGGCGAGCCGCCCTGTGCCTATGCGCTGTGCGTGCTCGGTTCCGCCGGCCGCGGCGAAAGCCTGCTCGCGATGGATCAGGACAACGCCATTGTATTCGCCGACGGCGAGCAAGGGTCAGCCGCCGATCAATGGTTTGCGCAGCTTGGTTCTATCGTTGCCGACATTTTGCATGAGGTCGGCGTGCCCTATTGCAACGGCGGGGTGATGGCCAAGAATCCGGCATGGCGGGGCTCGATCGCGACCTGGCGCGCGCGCGTCGCCGGCTGGATCGCGCGTTCCAATCCCGCCGACCTGCTGTCGGTCGATATCTTCTTCGATCTGGTGGGTGTGCATGGCGACGCCGCGATGGCCAATGATTTGTGGCGCGGCGCGTTTGACATCGCCCGCGACAATCCCGCATTCGCCAAGTTGCTGGCGCAAGTCGCCGGCGAGGTGCCGGTTAGCCTGACCATCTGGGGCGGCCTGCGCACCGAGAACGGCCGCATCGATCTCAAGCGCGCGGGGCTGTTCGGCATTGTCGCCGCCGCGCGCGTGCTGGCGATCCGCCACCATCTGCTCGAGCGCTCGACGCCGGCGCGGCTCGCCGCGGCGAGCGCACTCGGGCGCGGCGGCGACGGCGATCTGGCGGCGCTGGCGCGGGCGCAAGGTTTGTTTCTCGATCTCATTTTGTCGCAGCAGCTTGCCGACATTAAAGCCGGCTTGCCGCCGAGCAACAAAGTGGCGGCTAAGCGATTGTCGCGCGAGCAGCGCGCCGCCTTGCACGATGCGCTCGCCGCCGTCCGCAACCTGGATGAATTATTGCGCGATCTTTTATTCTGAATGGCGTTTGACGTAAGCAGCGCCACGCGGCATTGATCCGCCGTGTCGTCATCACACCGGCCGCATCGAAATGTTTCGCCGCCTCGCGGAAACGCTGGCCTTTGCCGCCGCCGGCGGGGTTTCGCTCGGCCTGACCGGATTTCCGGCCGGCTGGCTGTCGGGCTCCATCGTGGTGGTTGCCGCCGCCGCGCTCGCCGGTAGGCCGTTGCTGATGCCGGCGCTGCTGACGCGGAGCATTTTCGTGCTGATCGGCATCTCGCTCGGCGCCGTCGTGACGCCGGAAACGCTGCACGGCATGGCGACCTATCCGCTCAGCATCGCCGTTCTGATCGTGGCGATGGTCCTCATCAGCATCGCCGGCACTGTCTATCTCTGCGTCGTGCATCGCTGGGATGTGCTGAGCGCCTATCTGGCGTCCTCGCCCGGCGGCCTGTCGCAGGTGCTGGTGGTCGCCGCCGAGCTTGGCTGCGAGCTGCGCTCGATCGCGATCGTGCAAAGCCTGCGGGTTCTGGTCATCGCGGTCGGTCTGCCCGGCGCGCTGTCGCTGCTTGGCTTTGCCGGCCACGTCGCGCGCCGCGGCAATGGCGGATGGACCCCGGCGCTGATGGCCGAGCTGGCGGCGCTGGTGGCGGTCTCGACCGTGATGGCGCTGATCGGCTTTCGGCTTCGCTTTCCCGGCGGACTATTGTTCGGCGCCATGTTTGCGTCGGCGGCGCTGCACGGCAGCGGGCTGGTGCACGCGGTGGTGCCGCCATGGGTGGCGAACACCGCGATGGTCATGCTTGGCGCTGTGGTCGGCGCGCGCTTTACCAATACGCCGGTCCGTTTGCTGGCGGATTATCTCAGCGCCGCTTTCGGATCGCTGGCGATCTCGCTGGTGATCGCGGCGATTTTCGCCGCCGGGCTGATCAATATGCTGGCGCTGCCGGTGGGCGAGGTGGTGATTGCGTTTGCGCCGGGCTCGGTCGACGCCATGATGCTGCTGGCGCTGGCGCTGCATCTCGACCCGGTCTATGTCGGCGCCCACCACGTCACCCGCGTTATTTTGGTGTCGCTGGCGATGCCGGTGATCGCGCGGCGCATGGCGCGCAAGCCGGCGGCGAAGCCGCCGTCAAGCCGCCGCTTCAGATAGCGCTGCCCGAAGCGGTTTCAGAGATCTGAAGTTGTTTATTCCGCCGCCATCGCCTGGCCGCGCTTGGGCAAAGCGAGCCGCTCCCAGACGTCGATCAAAGCTTCCGCCAGCCGGTCGATCAATACGTCGTCGTGATAGGGCGAGGGCGTGATGCGCAGGCGCTCCATGCCGCGCGGCACGGTCGGATAGTTGATCGGCTGGATATAGATGCCGTGCTCGGCGAGCAGCATATCGCTCGCCGCCTTGCACTTCTCGGCATCGCCAATCAGCACCGGCACAATATGCGTGGTGCTCCCCATCACGGGCAGCCCCGCGGAATTGAGCACGGCCTTCACGCGCGCGGCACGATCCTGATGGCGTTCGCGCTCCCAGGTCGAGGTCTTGAGATGCCGGATGGCGGCGGTCGCCGCCGCGCAAATCGCCGGCGGCAGCGCGGTGGTGAAGATGAAGCCGGGCGCATAAGAGCGCACCGCGTCCACCATCTCGGCCGAACCGGTAATATAGCCGCCGAGGCAGCCGAAGGCTTTTGCCAGCGTGCCCTCGATCACGTCGACACGGTGCATGGTGTTTTCGCGCTCGCAGACGCCGCCGCCGCGCGGGCCATACATGCCGACCGCGTGCACCTCGTCGCAATAAGTCATGGCGCCGTAACGTTTCGCGAGGTCGCAGATGCCGTTGACCGGCGCCACGTCGCCGTCCATGGAATAGAGGCTCTCGAACAAGATCAGTTTCGGCCGCTTCGGATCGGCGGCCTTGAGCAGCTCTTCGAGATGGCCGAGATCGTTGTGCCGCCAGATCTGCTTTTCGCAAGCCGCCTGGCGCACGCCCTCGATCATGGAATTGTGGTTGAGCGCGTCGGACAAGATCAGGCAGTCCGGCAACAGCTTGGCGATGGTCGAGATGCCTGTCTCATTGGAGACATAGCCCGAGGTGAACACCAAGGCGGCCGGCTTGCCGTGCAGGTCGGCGAGTTCGCGCTCCAACTCGACCAGCGGATGATTGGTGCCGGCGATATTGCGGGTTCCACCGGCGCCGGTGCCCATGCGGGCGGCGACATCGACCATGGCGCCGATCACCTTGGGGTGCTGCGCCATGCCGAGATAATCGTTGGAACACCAGATCACGACCTCGCGCTTGCCTTGCGGCGAATGCCAGATGGCGTGCGGAAAACGCCCGGCGATGCGCTCGAGATCGGCAAATACCCGGTAGCGGCGCTCGTCCCGCAACCTGGCCAGCGCCGACGTGAAAAATGCCTTGTAATCCATGCGACTTATCTGCTTTCCCGCCCGCACAAATCCTTTTTTAGAAGGGTTCCAGGGGGTTTGTCGAGGTAAGATTCTGCCTAATTCCAATATGCCGCATTGATCGGGATCAAAGACGCCAGTTGTGCAGTCGCAGCAGGCGTCTAGGGCTTGGCGGCTTGGAACGCGCCGAGATCGATATGCCCGCGCAGACCCGCCAGCATCAGCGCTCCGATATGCAGCTGGAGCGTAAATTCGCCGGAGGCGATCAGCGCCGCCAGTTCGCCGGGTGTCCTTAATTGAACATCGATGCCGGCCTCGCCCGCGTGATCTTTGACGCGCGGCCCGGTCTCGACAAAAAACGAATGCACCCGGTTCGACAGCCGCGCGGTGCAGGGCGCGTAACTGCCAAGCGCGTGCACGGCCTTGGCCGGGTAACCGGTTTCTTCCAGCAGCTCGCGCCCGCAGGCAGCGTTGGCGTCCTCGCCTTCATCGACCAGACCCGCCGGCAATTCCCAGGTGAAGCGCTCGAGCGCCGGCCGGTATTGCCGCACGATCGGAATGCGCCCGTCCGGCGTCATGGCGACGATGGCGATGTAATCTTGTTGGGCGACCGCGTGATAAAGCTCCACCGGCGGCGCCGGCTGAAAATTCCACCTCGCGCTCGATGATCGCCATCCACGGAGAAACCTTCGTGGTGCGGCGGGATTTGATGCGGGGGAAGTCGGTCATTGCCCGACTGATTATCACAAAAACCTTGGGACCGGCAGCGGCGTGATCAACTTGCCGCGAAAGCCTTTGGCTTTGAGCTTGGGCGCCAGCTCATCGGCGATGTGCCAGGAAAAGATCACCGCGCAATCGGGCTGGTCGCTCGAACAGCTTGGTCTCGTCCACCACCGGGATCTGCGGTGCCGGGCATGCATTTGCCGATCTTGAGCGAGCCGGGGATTTCGCAGACGTAATCGATGATGCCCTGGTCGAGCCCGACATAATTGACCAGCGTGCTGGCGCGCGACGGCGCGCTGATGCCGGCGATGCGCGCGCCTTTTTCCTTCAGGTCGCGCAGCATCGACAGCAGCCGCAACTTGGAAAGCACAACGTCGCGCCGAAACGCGACGAGGCGCTTGGCCAAGGCCTCGCCGCGCGGCTCGCCGGCCAGCATGCGGCGCACGCTGTCTTGCACGGTGTGGGCGCCGCGGCGCGCCGCATAGACGCGGATCGAGCCGCCATGACTTGGGATCGGCCGCGCGTGGAACACTTCGAGGCCGTGCATTTCCAAGAGATGCTTGAGGCTCGTCACCGAATAATAGCGCAGGTGCTCGTGATAGACCGTGTCGTATTGCAGCGTGTCGAGCAGGCCGATGAGATAATGCGATTCGGAAATGAACACGCCGTCGGGCGACAGCATCTCGACGATGCCGTCGACGATCGCGTGCACATCCTCGATATGGGCAAAGCAATTCGCCGCCGTGACGACGCTGGCCGGCCCGTGCTCGGCCTTGACCTCGCGCGCAACCTCGGCGCCGAAATAACGCTTGATGCGTCGGGATGCCTTTGCGCATTCGCGATGTCGCCGACGTCGGTCGGCTCGATGCCGAGCACGCGGTTGGCCGCCGTTCTTGAAGTTCGACAGCAGCGTGCCGTCGTTGGAGCCGATATCGACGACGAGATCGTCGCTGCCCAGGCCGAGCATGGCGGCGCTCTCGCGCTGCAAGTCGGCGAAATTATCGCGCAGCAATTTGGTGGTGCCGCTGGTGTAGGGATATTCCGGCGGGAAAATGATGACCGGATCGACCGCTAAGCCCAGCTGCACCAGATCGCAGTCGCGGCAATGCAGCAGGTTGGTCGGAAACCACGGCTGCTGGCGCGGCACTTGGCCGATCGGCACCATCTGGTTGACCGGCGGCATGTAGCCGAGCGAAAGCACGTCATCGAGCTGCGTTGAGCCGCAGACCTGACAGCATTCGACCGGAACGCTTCCGCCGGAGCCCGCGGCGCGCGCGACTTTGGTGGGACGCAAGATTCTAACGTCTCCTTCGGCGCCAGCGCCGAGTTTTTCCAGTACCAGTCGAGCGTCGGCTGGCAGACCCTCGCTCGAGCGGCACGCGCGGCTTATAGCCCAGCCGGCCAAGTTTCGAAATGTCGGGACAGCGCCGCAGCGTGCCGCCCGCGCGCGCCGCTGCCGGGCACCAGCTCGATCTCGCGCTCGGCGCATGCGGCGATGCGTTGCGCCAAGTCGGCGATCGCGATCTCTTCCGTTGTGCCGACATGATAGATGCCGAGATGCTCGCCCTTCTCGCGCATGACCATGACGCCCGCCACCAGATCGTCGATGTGGCAGAAGCTGCGGGTCTCTTTGCCTGAGCCCTGGATATCGAAGCGCAATTTTCCGGACGGCTGCTTTTCGCCGAGCCGATGCAGGCGCAGCGCCAATTGCGGGATCACGTGTTCCCATCCCATGTCGGGGCCATAGACATTGTGCGGGCGAAAAATGAGAACGCGCTCGAAATATTTGCGGCCGAAATTGACCGCCATCACTTCGCTGATCAGCTTGCCGGCGCCGTATGAGTAACGCGGGTTGGCAACGTCGGGCACCACCAGCGGCGCGCTTTCATCGGTCGGCACGTGTGGCGGCGTCTGGTAGACCTCCGAGCTCGAAGCCAAGATCAGATTGCCAATGTTGTTTTTGCGGCAGGCGTCGATCACATTGATCATGCCGCGCACGCCGACATCGAGCACCAGTTCGGGCTGGCTGTAGAAAAATTCCGTGCCGTTGACGAAGGCGAGGTGGTGCACCTCGTCCATGCCCTTGCGCGGCCTTCTCCACCGCGCCGGCGTCGCGGATATCGCCGGCGATGAAGTCGATGTCTTTCGCGATGTCTTTAAGCCGCCGCGGGTTGCCGCGCGAATTGTCATCGAGCACGCGCACGCTATGGCCGCCGCGCACCAGCGCCTTCACCAGGCCGGAGCCGATGAAGCCTGAGCCGCCGGTGACCAGGATTTTGCTCAACGCTCCATCTCCCCGGGCTGCGGTGCGAACCAGCGCGCCGTCGCGGTGCGAGCGCTGCGCGGCGTCGATCAATTGCTGCACGCGGAAGCCGGCGGCGAAGTCCGGCTGCGCTAAAGTATTTGTCTCGATGGCGTCGAAGAAGCGCTTGGCCAGCCGCGACACCGGCGCGATGCGCCCGTCGGGCTGTGCCGGCGTCGGCCGGATCCTCGACCGCGATGCGCGCCAGCTCTGCCGCCGGCCGCTTGGCATGAAACAGGTCGAAACCGCGCATGTAGTCGGCGCCCTTGTTGTGCAGCACCAGCGTGCCGTCCTCGCCATAGAACTCGATGCGGTGGCCGGAGCCCAGATAAGACGCGCAGCTCATCGCTCAGGCTACCCAATTGTCCGCCGCCGAATTCAAGCGCCATCGCCGCCGTGGTCTGCAAGCTCCTCGTCGCCCGGCAGACCCGACAGCCGCGCATTGAAGCCGCGCGATCGGACCGGCAAACCATTCCAGATAATGAAAGCAATGGCTGACGAAATTGCCTAGTACGCCGCCGCCGTCGTCGGCGACGGTTTTCCAGTTGCGCATGCGCGCCTGCACCGCGCGGTTCTCGACATGCCAATGCACCGCCAAATGCCGCAGCGCGCCGATGGCGCCATCGTCGAGCATGGCCTTGGCGCGCTGCCAGCTCATGATCTGATGGAAATTGAAATCGATCATGGTGGCGCGCCCGCTTTTCTCGGCCGCGCGCAGCATGGCGCGCGCGTCATCCAGCGTGCTGGCCAGCGGCTTCTCGGCGAATACCGGCTTGCCGAGCGCAAGGGCTGCGAGCGCGATCTTGGCCTGCAGTGCCGGCAGCGTGGCGATGGCGACGGCTTCGCACATTTTTATCCTCGACCAGCGCGCGCCAGTCGCCATAGCCTTTGGCAATACCGGCGGCATCGGCCAGCGCTTGCGTGCGCGCCGCGTCGCTGCCCGCCAACGCCACCACCTGACAGCGTCGTATCGGCGCGGAACGCCGGCAGTTGCACCGTGCGTCCGTAATTGCTGCCGACGATGCCGAGTCGGATCACGACTTAAGCTTCCGCTCTGTCGCGCGTTCATGGGCTACGCTCCTGGCCGGGCGGCGCAAATACGTGGTCGCGAAGGCGTAGCAAAACCACCGCAGATAGGCCGGCAGCCAGTTCACCACCTTGAACCGGCTGGTGCCGTGTGTTCGCTCGAACCAGCGCGCCGGCACCTCCCCGATGCGCCAGCCCAACCGGTGGCCCTTCACCAGCAATTCGATGCTGTAGCAGAAGCCGCGCTCCGACTCGATCGCGATATCCTTCGATCGACGCGCCGCGAAAACAGGCGAAAGCCGTTGGTCGCGTCGCGCGTCGGCAGCCGCGCGACGCGATGCAGCATGAAAGTGCCGTCGCGCACCAGCGTCGCCTTGAGCCACGGGCAGCCTTCCATCTTGCCGCCCGGCATGAAGCGGCTGGCGCAGACGACATCGCAGCCGCTCGCGCGCCTGCGCCACCATCGTGTCGAGAATTCGGCGTTGAAGTCGTCGTCGGCCGGATAACACCACGACGAAAGGCGCTGTGCTCGCGGCGAAGCCGGCCATGACGGCGGCGTGCGCGCCGCGGCCTGGATTGCGCACAAACTCCACAGTCGAGGCCGGCATGGGCCTCGGGATGCCGCGCACCGCTGGAAGCGTGTCGTCGTCCGGCCGGTCATAGCAGATCAGCACCCGTGCCGGCGTTCTCACGCTCGCGGGTCGAGCGCGCCGAGCGTTGCCAGGATGTTCGGCCCTTCGTTGTAGACCGGGATAACGATATCGAGATCGGCAGCCATCAGACGACTGCCGTTCGGCGGCCAGCCGTCTTCACGGCTTCTCTCCGAAGCTGAAAACGAATGCGCGAAATCGCCGCATGAAGCCCGGCGCGAACAGACCGCTGTCTATCGCGTTGTAGAGCGGCAGCAGCCAGCGCACCGCGCCGGAAGCGATATAGCGGTATTTTAGGTCCTGAAATGTATTCGGTGCCGACGCGAAACCCGGCCGCTTGGAATGTCGCCGCCATCTCATCCGCGAGCACCGGACGCTCATTCTCGGTCACGCCGACCGAGCTGTAGAATGGCGACGAGCGGTCACGGTAGAGATACATAAACGGGTTCATTCTATTGGGATCGAAGGCCACGAATTTTCCGCCCGGCCGCAGGATGCGGAACACTTCCGCCGCGCAACGCGACCGTTCCGGCAGATGATGCAACACGCCGCTCAGCAGCACGCCGTCGAAGCTCGCATCAGGAAATGCAAGACGTTCGATGTCACCTTCGATGAATTCGATGCCGCTGAATTGCGCGCGCGCGATTGCGATCAATTTCGAGCTGAGGTCGACGCCCGAGCAACGATAGCCGCGCGCATGCAAAACATCAGTGAACACACCGGAGCCGCAGCCAAGATCGACGACGCGCGCGCCCGCGCGGCAAGCCCGCTCAGCCGCACGAACATCTCGATCAAACGCTCGTTCGACGCCGGCGTGAAGACGTCATAAGCGTTCGCCGCGCCGTGGCTGTCGAAAAACGCGATCTCGCTTTTTTTGTCCTGAGACAAGGGCGTCGCCATGGCGCAGATGTACTAGCATAGGAATTTCACGCCGGACAATGATTGCTCACGCACGCGAAGCGATGATATCACACACACATGCCGGACCGCTCCGCTGCCTCGCGACTCCATCAGCTGCCTTTAAAACTAGCCGCGCTGGTCTTGCTGGTTGCCACGGTCGGCCTGCCGGTCAATCAGCTTGACGTTTATGCGCTGCTCGTGGTGCTGGCGGTGGTCATTTTCATCGGCGACATCAGCACACGGCCGCGCGCCTGGATTGCCGCGACGGTGCTGGTGGCGATGGCGATCGGCGGGCAAATCCTGCTGGCGCCGCCGCGCATCGAGGAGGGGCATAATGTGTTTCTGCCGGGTGCTCCCGGAAACGTATTCGAGCGCGGGCTTGCCGGCCGATGTCTATCATCGCCTGGCGAGTGAATTCGACGCGCAATATCCGCCGGCGCAGCGTTGCGATGCCAAGCAATTCGGCTGCTGGCGCGGCACCGGCTTTCCCGATCCCGTCTTTGCTTTTTCCGCCGACAGCGTCTGGCGCAAATCGGCCGCCTCGCGCTCGGTGAGCGAAGTCGACTTTTCCGATCCGGTCTGGCTGCGCCTCGGCTTCATCAACGAGGGCCGTTACAACTGGTACCGCCAATACCGACATCGCAGCGCGCCACGCGCGACAAGCGCTTCTGGATGGGCCTGCACCGCTGGCATCTCACCATGCCCTGGTACGAGATGATCCGCGTACCGGCCGCCTTCTGTCGGCGGCGAATTGTGCTGGCGCGGCGAAATCATGTGGGAGAGCGCGGACGAGCATTTTACCCGCTGGCCCAACGGCGGCTGCCGCACCATCGAACCCGCCGACGCCGGCCGGCGCATTTTCGGCATCGCCATCAAGCCGGACACGCTGGCCATGCAGCTGGCGCCGCCCTGGCCGGTGCGGCTTAAGCAATTGGGCGCCGGCGCGCTGGCGCTGGCCGGCAATTTTCGCGGTGGTGATCGCGCTGGTGCGCTTCCGGGCGCGGCGCACGCTGTTGCCTTTAATCCTGATCGGGCTCGCGGTCGCCGTGATCGCCATCGATGACGGCAGTTTTCTCGGCGGCGTGCGGCCATTCGACGGCGGCGACGACGGACTGTTCTATGACAGTGTCGGCCGCATCATTCTGCAAAAGCTGCTGAACGGCGATATTGCCGGATTTCTGCAAGGCGGCGAAAATGTTTTTTACTACGGCGGGCCCGGCTTGCGCTATTTCCGCGCGTTTGAACACATCGTGTTTGGCGAAAGCTATCTCGGCTACCTCTCGCTTGTGCTGTTGCTGCCTTTGATTGCATATAAATTATTCCGCCGGTTCCTGCCGGAGCACTGGGCGCTCGCGCTGATTTTGCTTTTTATCGCCGTGCCGGTCGGCGCCGTATTCGGCACCAGCTTTTTCAATTATGTGAAATGGGCGGCGCGCGGCTTCGCCGATCCGGCGGCCTACATTCTTGTTCCTTGGCGGTCTGTGCCGATCCTTGGGCGCAGCGCCGACGGACCGGCGCCAAGATTTTTGCCGGCTTTGTTCGGCGCGCTGCTGCTGGCGCTCGGCGATTTTCATGAAACCGATCGTGGCGCCGCCGCCGCCGTCGTGCTCGGCGCCGCCGGGCTTGCCGCGCTTTATCAACGCCAATGGCCGCGGCTCATCGGTCTCTGCATCGGCTTCCTGCCGGTGTTCTCGATGGCGCTGCACAACTGGGTCTACGGCGCACGTCTTCGTGCTGTTCAGCGCCAATGCCCAGCACCCGCTTGTGCTGGTGATGCCGCCCTCGGCCTATGCCGCCGCCCTGCGCGAATTGCTCAATCTTGAATTTCAGCGGCGCTTGCGCACATCGCGCAAGCAGCTTGCCGATTGGTTGAGCGGGCCGGCGGAATCCTATTGGACCATTCCCTTGAACGCCGCTTGCCGTCGCCATTCTCATTTATGTCGTCGTGCGCGGGCGCCGCTTCGATCCCTGGCTGCGCGTGGTCGGCGCCGCCGCGCTCGCCCAGCACGTCGTGGCGCTGTTCTATAATGCCGCGACCGCGCGTTATCATTTCCTCGACCTGGTTCCTCACCATGCTGGTGGTCGTGGTCTGGTTTCACCAGGTCGGAATTGATTGGCTACGCCGGCGCTATCCGGTCATGTCCGACCGCTTGCAGCCCATCCCTTGCGCATCGGCTTGATCCGGGCTCCGCGGCTGCACAAAGTGCCGCATGAGCAAACAGCCCACCGGCATCGCGCACGGCCTCACCAATTACGGTGACCGCGACTTCTCGCTTTATTTGCGCCGCTCCTTCGCGAAGTCGATGGGCTATTCCAGCGACATGCTGGAAAAGCCGGTGGTCGGCATCGCCTATACGGCGTCCGGCTTCAACAATTGCCACCGCCATTTCCCCGAAATGCTCGAGGCCGTGAAGCGCGGCGTGCTCGCCGCAGGCGCGCTGCCGATCGAATTCCCCACCATCTCGCTCGGCGAAGTGTTCTTGTCGCCGACCAGCATGAAATTCCGCAATTTGATGTCGATGGACACCGAGGAGATGGTGCGGGCGCAACCGATGGACTCAGTCGTGCTGATGGGCGGCTGCGACAAGACCGTACCGGCGCAATTGATGGGCGCGGTGTCGGCGGGAAAGCCCGCGATCATGCTGGTGGCCGGCCCGATGATGACCGGCCGCTATCGCGGCGAGCGGCTGGGCGCCTGCACCGACTGCCGCAGGTTCTGGGCGCAGTATCGCGCCGGAAAAATCGACGACAATGAAATCGCCGACATCGAGGGCCGGCTTGCCACCACCGCCGGCACCTGCGCGGTGATGGGCACCGCCTCGACCATGGCCTGCCTGGTCGAATCGCTCGGCATGATCCTGCCCGGCACCGCGGCGATCCCCGCCGTGCATGCCGACCGCTTGCGCGCGGCGGAGGCCACCGGCGCCGAGGCGGTGAAGCTGATCGGCTCGAAGCTTACGCCCGACAAGATCATCAATCAGAAGTCGATCGAGAATGCGCTGCGTGTTTTGCTGGCCATCGGCGGCTCCACCAATGCCATCATCCATCTGACCGCGATCGCCGGCCGCGCCGGCATCCCCGTTTCGCTGCAACGGCTGAATGAATTGTCCGACACCACGCCGGTGCTGGTGAATTTAAAGCCGGTCGGCACCGGCTACATGGAAGATTTCTTCGCCGCCGGCGGCATCGGCGCGCTGTTGCGCGAATTGCGCGACCTGCTGCATCTCGATTGTCTGACGGTGACCGGCGAAACTTTGGGCGAGCGGCTCAAGGACGGCGCGGCGGATTTCGTCGACCGCACCATCATCGCCGAACGCAAAAAACCGCTCGAGCCGCAAGGCGGGCTGGTGGCGCTGTTCGGCAATATCGCGCCGCAAGGCGCCATCCTCAAACGTTCGGCGGCGGATGCCAATTTGTTCGAGAACGAGGGCAGGGCGGTGGTGTTCACCTCGCTCGAGGATCTGGCCGCGCGCATTGACGATCCCAAGCTCGATGTCGAAGCCAACGACATTCTCGTTCTGCAAAATGCCGGCCCGCATTCGGCCGTCGCCATGCCGGAGGCCGGCTATCTGCCGATCCCGAAAAAGCTCGCCGCCAAAGGCGTCAAGGACATGGTGCGGGTGTCGGACGCGCGCATGAGCGGCACTGCGTTCGGCACGATTGTATTGCACGTGACGCCGGACGCGGCGTCGGGCGGCCCGCTCGGTCTGGTGCGCAACGGCGATCGCATCCGCCTCTCGGTCAAAGAGCGGCGCATCGATCTCAAAGTCGATGACGCCGAACTCAAGCGCCGCCAGGCTGCCGCTAAACCGGCGGCGGAAAATCCGCAGCGCGGCTACGCCCGGCTTTATGCGCAGGAAATTCTCGGCGCCGATCAGGGCTGCGACTTCGCATTTTTGAAGCCGCGCTGACGGCACCGGCATTCCGCTACCGCTTTCGCGCGCAATTGTCGCGATCGCGTTCACGCCCGTGTATGCCTAACTGCCAATTAACGATTTTAACCCGCGACTATTAACGCGAACCGACAACTTCCATCAATAAATTGCCAACAATTGCGGATTGTCGCCGGGCTCCCGCCTGGCGCAATCCGGGTGTGGGTGCATGTTCCGGATATTGAACTCAGATGAACGCAGTCGTGACTGGCATTTGATCGTCACCGCCGGCGTGCTTGGCATTGCCGCAAGCTTTGCCGTGCTGGAAACAATCTATGCCGATGCGGCGTCGCAGGACTCGCTGTCGGCCATTTTGGGCGGTCTCGCCGGCGTGCTGTTCGGTATGTGCATCGCCGGACCGATTTCGGCTTGGCGCGCGCGGCGCACGCTCAGCGAACAGAACATGCGGCTCGACGCCGCGATCAACAATATGATCCAAGGCCTGTGCATGTTCGATGCACAAAATCGTCTGGTGGTGTGGAACGAGCGCTACCGGACGATGTACAAAATAGATCCGGACCGAATCCGGCGTGGCTGCAGCATCCGCGAGCTGCTCGAGGCCCGCGCCGAGGCCGGAACGTTTCCGCTCGATCCTGGCCCCTACAGCGACGAATTGGGCGCGGCCGTCGAGCAAGGCAAGACTTTCACGGTCAATACCGAATTGAATGACGGCCGCACCATTGCCGTCGTCAACCATCCGATCAAAGGCGGCGGCTGGGTGGCGATGCACGAGGATATCACCGAGCGCAAACGCGCCGAACGCGACCTGGAACAGACCCGCTCGTTCCTCGACTTGATCATCGAGAACGTTCCGACGCCCATCATGGTCAAGGACATCGCGAACCTGAGATACTTGTTGGTCAACCGCGCCACCGAGAAATATCTCGGCGTGGACCGTTCCGCCATACTCGGCAAGACCGTCAGCGAAGTCATGCCGGGCGTCAGCGCTGCGACGGTCGAAGCGGAAGACCGCAAGCTGGTCGCATCGGGCAGCGCGTTGTTTCTCGACGAGCACACGATCGTCACGCCAGGCAACGGCACCCGCATCGTTACGGCGACGCGGCTGCCGGTGATGGGCCCCGACGGCAAGCCGAAATATATCATCAGCATGATGCGCGATCTGACCGAGCGTAATCGCCAGGCGCAGAAGATCGAGCACCTCGCGCACCACGATTCGCTCACTAATCTGCCGAACCGGGCGGCGTTCAACGCCTGCATCGCCGCCACGATCGACATTACGGCAACGTCGGGCGAGAGCTTCGCCGTGCTCTGCATGGATCTCGACCGCTTCAAAGCGGTCAATGACGTGTTCGGGCACGACGTCGGCGACGCGCTGTTGCGCGAGGTGGCGAGCCGCCTGGAGACGGCCTGCCAGGGCGCCTTTCTGGCGCGCCTGGACGGCGATGAATTCGCCGTCATCACGCCGACCGGACCGCAGCCGGCCACCGCCGAGGCGCTGGCCGGACGGCTGAACGCGGCGCTCGCCACCGATATCGACATCGCCGGCCACGCGTTGCGGACGAGCTTGACCATCGGCGTCGGAATTTTCCCGCAGGACGGCGACAACGCCACGACGCTGATCGCCAATACCGATGCCGCGCTGTCCCGCGCCAAATCGGAAGCGCGCGGATCGATCCGCTTCTTCGAATTGTCGATGGACAAGCAGCTGCGCGAAAAGCGCGTGTTGCAGCAGGATCTGCGCTCGGCAATCGCGCGCAACGAAATCAAACTGCATTACCAGCCGCAGGCTTTGATCGGCGGCGAGATCACCGGCTTCGAGGCGCTGGTGCGCTGGCATCACCCGCGCCAGGGGCTGGTGCCGCCCGACGTCTTCATCCCGCTGGCCGAGGAGAGCGGGCTCATCGTGCCGCTCGGCGAATGGATTTTGCGCAGCGCCGCGCGCGAGGCGGCGTCCTGGCCCAAGCCGCTTAGCATCGCCATCAATCTTTCGCCGGTGCAATTCCAGCACGGCGACCTGGCCCAGCTGGTGCATCAGGTGCTGCTGGAAACGGGCCTTTCGCCGGCGCGGCTTGAGCTCGAAATCACCGAAGGCATGTTGATCGGCGACTTTACCCGCGCGGTCTCGATCCTGCGCCGGCTCAAGAACCTCGGCGTGCGCATCGCCATGGACGATTTCGGCACCGGCTATTCGTCGCTGTCTTATTTGCAGTCGTTCCCCTTCGACAAGATCAAGATCGATCAGAGCTTCATCGCCAATCTCGGCCACAGCCAGCAAGCCGCCACCATCATCCGCGCGGTGATCGCGCTTGGCCGCGGGCTCGATCTGCCGGTGGTGGCGGAAGGCGTCGAGACGCGAAGAACAGCTCAAGTTCCTCGCCGCCGAGCACTGCAACGAGATCCAGGGTTACCTGATCGGCCGCCCCAAGCCGATCGCGGAATATGCAGCGCTGGTCGGCCGGCAGCCTGCGCCAAAGAAGCAGACGCTCGCCGCCACCGGCTGAGCGCAGCGCGCTTTCACATCGTCGGATGAATGGTGCTGCCGCACAGGATTGAACTGTGGACCTCCTCATTACCAATGAGGTGCTCTACCACTGAGCTACGGCAGCACGATAAACTGAGCGAATATCCGATCACCGGCCTGATGTCGAGGCGTTCCGCTTGCCGGCCGCGCGCGGGCCTTTTATGCCTTTGGCCATGACCGGCGGAAGCAAAAAGAAGGGCGGCGCCAGCCGCGACAAGCGCCTGGCGGCGGCGCTGCGGGAAAACCTCAAGCGCCGCAAGGCGCAGGAGCGCTCGCGGAATACGGCAAAGAGCCCTCCACCCGTTCGTCCCCGCGAAAGCGGGGACCCAGGGCTATAAATCTCTGACTTTGTGCATATTGCCCGGGTTCCCGCTTTCCGCCTTCGCGCTCCGCGCTTCGGCGGACTTGAACCCGCCGAAGCTCGCAAAGCGAGCGTAGGCTGGGTCGCGGGAATGAGCGGGAAATGGGGCGGCGCCTCGCTTAACCCTGGTAAAAATTGCCTTTGCCGAACGCTTCTCAACGGTTCATAAGATCGGCTCGGTATCCAAAAGTGGCGGCATTAATAGCGGGGCGTGATGGATCGAATTCGCATCAACGGCGGGCAGCGGCTTAACGGCACCATTCCGATTTCCGGCGCCAAGAACGCCACGCTGCCGCTGATGATCGCCAGCCTGCTCACCGAGGACACGCTCATCCTCGACAACGTGCCGCGGCTGGCCGATGTCAGCCAACTCCAGCGCATCCTCGGCAATCACGGCGTCGACGTGATGATCGCCGGCAAACGGCCGGGCGACGATCCCAATTCCGGCCGCACGCTGCACATCTCGGCCAAACATATCGTCGACACCACCGCGCCCTATGAACTCGTGTCGAAAATGCGCGCCAGCTTCTGGGTGCTGGCGCCGCTGGTGGCGCGCATGGGCGAAGCGAAAGTGTCGATGCCGGGCGGCTGCGCCATCGGCACGCGGCCGGTGGATCTGCTGATCATGGCGCTGGAAGCGCTCGGCGCCGAGATCGAAATCGAAGCCGGCTATGTGATCGCGCGCGCCAAAAAGGGTCTGCGCGGCGGCGAAATCAATTTTCCCAAGGTCACCGTCGGCGGCACCCACACCGCGCTGATGGCGGCGGCGCTGGCGAAAGGCACCACCGTCATCGAGAACGCCGCGCGCGAGCCCGAGATCGGCGACGTCGCCGACTGCCTCAACAAGATGGGCGCCAAGATCACCGGCGCCGGCACTTCGCGTATCGTGGTGGAGGGCGTGACGAATTTGCATGGCGCGCGCCACACCGTGCTGCCCGACCGCATCGAGGCCGGCACTTATGCCTGTGCCGTGGCGATCACCGGCGGCGACGTGCTGTTGCAAAACGCCCGGCCGGAACTGCTGCAAGCCGCGCTCGACGTGCTGACGCAGGCCGGCGCCGTGGTGACGCCGACCAACGAGGGCATTCGCGTGGCGCGCAACGGCGCCCATCTCGAGGCCGTCGAAGTGACCACCGCGCCGTTCCCCGGTTTCCCCACCGATTTGCAGGCGCAATTGATGGCGCTGATGACGCGCGCCAAGGGCACCTCGCACATCACCGAGTCGATCTTCGAGAACCGCTTCATGCACGTGCAGGAGCTGGTGCGGCTCGGCGCCCACATTCATCTCGACGGCGAGACCGCGACCATCGAGGGCGTCGAGCGGCTCAAGGGCGCGCCGGTGATGGCCACGGACTTGCGCGCCTCGGTGTCGCTGGTGATCGCGGGGCTGGCCGCCGAGGGCGAGACCATGGTCAACCGCGTCTATCACCTCGACCGCGGCTTCGAGCGGGTCGAGGATAAGCTCGTGCGCTGCGGCGCCTCGATCGAGCGGATCAGCGCGTGACGGGCTTTTCGCGGGGATAAAAATTTTTTGCCCGGACTTGACTAATATTAATATAATAATATGCCCACGATGTCTGATCAAGCATCTTCAGATGCGGGGCGGGGAGCGGTGGCCGGGGAATCATTCGCACGGAGATGCGGTGTGAAGCCCGGCGGTTGAAGCCGCAGCTGTCCCGGCCCGCCTGCCGCGGGTCACCGGCCTTGTTTGGCCAAAGCGGTGGATAGGCAGCTCACTGCGATAGGCAGGTGCCTGAAAGGTAAGTCCACCGGGGGCACTGCGGACAGACCTCAAACACCGCGCGCGTGGACGCCTTGGGTTTGGCGGACTTGCGGCACTTTACCGGACTTCGGCAAGCCTCGATGTCGCGAGGCGTCGAGGCCCGTGGGTCCGAGCAGGACCCTTGGCGTTCCGCGCGCCCTCGGTCTTTTGCCGGGCGAGACGGCACGAGAAGACGGGGTACCCGCGCCGCAAAGAATAGGGGCGGCGACGTTGGCTTTTCACCCTCCCATAGGGGAGGTCGGTCGCGGAACGCGTCGGGTGAGGGGTTGCAAACTCACCGCAAGTCCACTGACCCCTCACCCGGCTCGCAGCGTCGGCTGCTCGCCACCCTCTCCCTATGGGAGAGGGAAAGCAAGCAAGCCGCCCTGGACGAAATCAATCGCTTCCGACACCATCGCGCCGCAATCGAAGGAGAAAATACAGTGGCCACGATCAAAGTCATGAGCGCCGGCGCCGTGCAGGCGATGGTGGAGACGCTCGGCGCCGAGTTCGAGCAATCAAGCGGCCACAAGCTCAATTTGAATTTCGGCACCGCCGGTTCGTTGCGCGATCGCTTCAAGGGCGGTGAAATCCCGGACCTCTTGATCCTGTCGGCGTCTTTCATGCAAGCGCTCGATCAGCGGCGGCACTTTTGTTGCCGGCACGCGCACCGATCTCGGCCGCACCATTACCGGCGTGGCGGTGAAAGAGGGCGCGCCGGCGCCGGACATTTCCACGCCGGACGCCTTCAAGCAGGCGCTGCTCAAGGCCAAGAGCATCTCCTACACCGATCCGAAAGCCGGCGGCTCGTCCGGAACTTTTTTCGCAAGTCTTTTGGAAAAGCTCGGCATCGCCGACGCGGTCGCCGATAAAACCGTGCTCGGCAAGCGCGGTTACGAAGTGGCCGAGTTCGTCGCCTCCGGCAAGGCCGAGCTTTGCACGACGTTCATCAGCGAAATCCTCACCGTGCCGGGCGTCACCGTGATCGGTCCGCTGCCGGGCGCGCTGCATAACGTCAACACTTATACCGCCGCGATTCCCAGCCAAGGCGCAACAGCGCGAGGCGGCGGCGGCCTTGCTGCGCGCGCTCATAAATCCCGCGCATGCCGCGCGCTGGACCGCGGCCGGTCTGGAGCCGGCTTTCGTTCCCGGTTGACGCTCTTGCGCAGGGCGAAGCGCTTGCCTAACTACGGCAAGACCGGAGCCGGAAGCCCATGGATTTGCTGAAATTCGTCGTCCTCGATGAAGAGGATCTCGAAATCGTTTCCACCCACCTGCAGGACGCCGTGGTGAGAGCGGCTGACGTGCTGTGGCACCCGCGCGAGCATCGGCTGGTGGTCGGCCTCAACCGCTTCGACTGGGAAGCCGCGCAAAACGCCACTCCGGAATATCGCCGCCGCCGCGCCGCCTTGCGCTTCGAGCGGGTTTTGTCCTGCCAAAGCCGGGACGTGAACCCCGCCGGCCAGGATGCAACGCTCAATCTGCTGGCGGTGGAGTTTGCCGAGTCCGACGCGCCCTCCGGCCAGGTGACGCTCACCTTTTCCGGCGGCGCCCAGCTCCGCCTGGAGGTCGAATGCCTGGAGGCGGAACTCGCCGATCTAGGTCCGACCTGGACCGCCACCGCCTGCCCCGCCCATGCGGTGATCGAGGAAACGGCAAAGGCCAAACCTGGGCGCCAAGCCCGGGGCCAAGCCCGGCGCCCGCTGACAGGGTTGACGGCAAGGGGCGCATCACCCATTGACCTTCTCAGCCCGGGAAGTCCCCGGCGGGACTTAAAGATTATGCCGCTACGCCTCGACAGCCAGAGCGCCGATTTCGCGACGCAGTTTAGCGGCTTTCTCGCGCACAAGCGCGAGGCCGCGGCCGACGTCGAGGAAGCCGTGCGCAATATCCTCGGCGAAGTGAAAGCCTACGGCGACCGCGCGCTGTTGCAGCTCACGCTCGAATTCGACCGTCTCGATCTTTCCAAAGTTGCGATGCGCGTGAGCGCCGCCGAAATCGACGCGGCGGAAAAATCCTGCAAGAGCGAAGCGCTGGCCGCGCTCAAGCTCGCGCGCGAGCGCATCGAGGCTTATCATGTCCGCCAGAAGCCGAAAGACGAACGCTTCACCGATGCGCTCGGCGTCGAGATGGGCGCCAAGTGGACCGCGATCGAAGCGGTGGGCTTGTACGTCCCGGGCGGCACCGCGGCCTATCCTTCGTCCGTGTTGATGAATGCGGTGCCGGCGAAAGTCGCCGGTTGCCCGCGGCTGGTGATGGTGGTGCCGTCGCCGGACGGAAAACTTTCTCCCTTGGTATTGGCGGCGGCCAAGCTCGCCGGCGTCGACGAAATCTATCGCGTCGGCGGCGCGCAAGCGGTGGCCGCGCTCGCTTATGGCACGCAGACCATCAAGCCGGTCGCCAAGATCGTCGGCCCCGGCAATGCCTATGTGGCGGCGGCCAAGCGGCAGGTGTTCGGCACCGTCGGCATCGACATGATTGCGGGGCCGTCGGAAGTTTTAATTTTGGCCGACAAAACCGGCAATGCCGATTGGATCGCCGCCGATTTGCTGGCGCAGGCCGAGCACGACGCCAGCGCGCAATCGATTTTGATCACCGACGACAAGGCGCTGGCCGATCAAGTCGAGAAAGCTGTCACGTCGCAACTCAAGACGCTGCCGCGCGCCAGCACAGCCGGCGCGTCGTGGCGCGATTTCGGCGCCATCATCACGGTTGCAAAACTCGCCGATGCTGTTGCGCTGGTCGACCAGATCGCGCCCGAGCATCTGGAAATCGCCGCCACCGACGCCGAAGCGCTCACCGCGAAAATCCGCAATGCCGGCGCCATTTTCATCGGCGCCTATACGCCGGAAGCGATCGGCGATTATGTTGCCGGCTCCAACCACGTGCTGCCGACCGCGCGCTCGGCGCGCTTTTCGTCGGGCTTGGGCGTGCTCGATTTCATGAAGCGCACATCGCTGCTCAAATGCGGCCCCGAGCAATTGCGCGCGCTGGGGCCTGCCGCGATCGCGCTCGGCCAAGCGGAAGGGCTCGATGCCCACGCCCGTTCGGTGTCGATCCGCCTCAACCAGAAATGAGCGCCGCGAAAACACCGGCTGCGATGAAGCAGCGCCTGGTCTCGGTCACCCTCGACGAGGAATCGATCGGGCGATCCAACGAAGACGTCGAGCACGAGCGCGAGGTCGCGATCTACGATCTGCTCGAGCAGAATTTCTTCGCGCCGGTCGGCCATGACGGCGGGCCTTACGCGCTGCATTTGAGCATCAACGGCAACCGGCTGGTGTTCGATATCCGCCTGGAAAACGGCAAGCCGGTGGTCGCGCATTTGTTTTCGCTCTCGCCGCTGCGCCGGATCGTCAAGGACTACTACATGATCTGCGACAGCTACTATCAGGCGATCCGCACGGCGACGCCCGACAAGATCGAAGCCATCGACATGGGCCGGCGCGGCATTCACAACGACGGCTCGCACATTCTGATCGAGCGGCTCAAGGACAAGGTGACGGTCGATCTCGACACCGCGCGCCGCCTGTTCACGTTGATCTGCGTGTTGCACTGGAAGGGTTGAGCGATGGCAAGCTCTTCTCTCCGTTCATTCCCGCGTAAGCGGGAATCCAGGGCCACATTAGCAGCCGGTACCGTCGAGCACTGGGTCCCCGCTTTCGCGGGGACGAGCGGAGAATAAATTGGCCGCGCCCGAGCGATCTTCGCGCCCCCAGGCGGTGCTGTTCGCCTGCGGCATGAACGCGGTGCGCTCGCCGATGGCCGCCGCGCTGTTCCGCGAACTGTTCGGCAAATCCGTTTATGTCGGCTCGGCCGGCGTGCAAAGCGGCGAGCTCGATCCTTTCGCGGTCGCCGCCATGGAGGAGATCGGCATCGACATCGCGCGTCACAAGCCGATCACCTTCGAGGAGCTGGATGAGCTGGAAGGTCTCAATTTCGATCTGATCGTGACGCTGTCGCCGCCCGCGCATCACAAGGCGCTGGAGCTCACGCGCACGATTGCAGCCGATGTCGAATACTGGCCGACGGTGGATCCGACCGCGACCGAAGGCAGCCGCGAGCAGCGGCTCAATGCCTATCGCGAGGTGCGCGACCAGTTGATGGCGCAGATCCGCGAACGCTTCGGGCAGGCGGGCGCTGGAAATGAATGAATTGACGGCGCCGCCTCGGGTTGTGAATTGCGCGGCGTTCCGCTAGCTTCCGCGCCGATTTCACCTTTATTCAAAAGCCACTAAACCCATGATCGGCCGCCCAAAATTCGTGCTCGCGTCCGGCTCGCCGCGCCGTCTCGCGCTGGTCAATCAGGCCGGCATCGAGCCCGACGCGCTCAAGCCAGCGGATATCGACGAGAGCCCGCGCCGCGGCGAAATCCCGCGCGCTTACGCCAACCGGCTGGCGCGCACCAAGGCGGAAGTAGCGCTGGAAAACGTCAAGCTCGATGACGAGTTGCGCGGCGCCTATATTCTTGCCGCCGATACCGTCGTCGCTGTCGGCCGCCGCATTTTGCCGAAAGCTGAATTGCTCGACGAGGCGGCGCAATGTTTGCGGCTGCTGTCGGGCCGCAATCACCGCGTCCACACCTCGATCTGCCTGGTGACGCCGAAGGAAGCGTTCCGCCAGCGCCTGGTGGAAACGCGAGTCCGATTCAAAAGATTGTCGGACGAGGATATCGAGGCCTATCTTGCGTCGGGCGAATGGCGCGGCAAGGCCGGCGGCTACGCGGCGCAAGGCATTGCCGGCACCTTCATGGTCAAGATCGTCGGCTCTTATTCGAACGTGGTCGGCCTGCCGCTCTACGAAACCATGAGCCTGCTCGGCGGCGAGGGTTTCCCGATCCGCTTCGGCTGGCTCAACGCAGTTTAATCAAGACTTGCGAGGCCGTGTATGAACCTCGCGCTCTGGCTTACTCGCGCAGGCCTCAGCCATCCATCCGTTGCGGCGACGGCGTCCGGCACGCGCATCGTCGCAACTTACGGCGAACTGGCCGCGCGGGCGGCGCGGCTGGCCGGCGCGCTGCGTGACCGCCTCAAGCTTAAACCCGGTGAGCGCGTCGCCATCGCCGCCAAGAATTCGCCCGACTATATCGCGCTGCTCTATGGCATCTGGCATGCAGGCCTTGCCGCGGTTCCCGCCAATGCCAAACTGCACGGTTCGGAGCTCGCTTATATTCTCGAGCAATCGGGCGCGCGCGTTTGCTTTGCGTCGAAGGGCATCGACAGCGAGATCGCTGCCCATGCGCCCAAATCGCTTGAACACCTGATCACGATTGGTGGCGCTGAATACAACGCGCTGTTTAGCGCCGATCCGATCGATGTCGTGCCGCGCGAAGCCGACGATCTGGCCTGGCTGTTCTATACGTCGGGCACTACCGGACGGCCGAAAGGCGCCATGCTCACGCACCAAAATCTGGTGATGTCGAGCCAGGCTTACGCGGCCGAAGTCGACGCCACCGCGCCCGGCGACGTCATCGTGCACGCAGCGCCCATGAGCCATGGTTCCGGCGTCTACATCATGCCGCATGTGGCGCGGCTCGGTTTGCAGGTCGTGCCGGAGGGCGGCGGCTTCGAGGCGGAGGAAGTGATCGGCCTGTTCAATGCCTGGCCGCGCGCTTCGATGTTTGCCGCGCCCACCATGATCAAACGCCTGGTCGATTGCCCGGCCGATTGCAAGGCGGAAAACATCCGCACGCTGATCTGGGGCGGCGCGCCGATGTATGTGGAGGATGCGCTGGCCGCGCTCGACCGTTTCGGACCGCGGCTGGCGCAGATCTACGGACAGGGCGAAGCGCCGATGACGATCAGCACATTATCGAAGCAGGACATCGCCGACCGCGATCATCCGCGCTGGCGCGAGCGGCTGGCCTCCGCCGGCAAACCTTATTCTTGTGTCGAGGTGATGATTGCGGACAGCGACGACAAGCCTGTGCCGCAAGGCGAGACCGGCGAAATTTTGTGCCGCGGCGTGGTGATGGCCGGCTATTGGCAAAATCCGCAAGCGACCGCGGCGTCAATCCGCGACGGCTTTCTGCACACCGGCGATGTCGGCATTTTCGACGAGGAGGGCTATCTCCATCTCAAGGACCGCTCCAAGGACACGATCATCTCGGGCGGCTCCAACATCTATCCGCGCGAAGTGGAAGAAGTGCTGCTCACCCACGGCGCGGTGCGCGAAGTGTCGGTCATCGGCCGCCCGGACCGCGAATGGGGCGAAGTCGTGGTGGCCTATGTGGTCGGCGAGGCGAAGGCCGCCGAACTCGACGCGCTTTGTCTTTCGCGTATTGCGCGCTTCAAACGGCCGAAGGATTATGTTTTTGTCGACGCGCTGCCGAAAAACAATTATGGCAAGATATTGAAGACCGAATTGCGCGAACGCGACACAAGTCGCAAATAATTGGAGTTGGAATGGCTGACATTGTGCTCGCGATCGGAACGTCTCATAGCCCGCTGCTCAACAGCCCGGCCGAGGATTATCCCAAGCATGCCGCGATCGACGCCTCCGGCCGCAAGCTGATCGACAAGAACGGCAAGCCTTGCACTTACGGCGAATTGCTGGCCAAGGCCGATCCTTCGATCAAGGCGCAGATCGAGCCCAAGGTGCTGGAAGAACGTTCGGCGCGCTGCACGCAGAATATCGCGCGGCTGTCGAAGGAGCTTGGCCGACGCCAAACTCGATGCGCTCATCATCATTGGCGACGACCAGCACGAGCAGTTTCACGACGACAATATGCCGGCGATTTTGATCTATTGGGGCGAGACCATCGAGAACAATCCGCTGCATATGGACGAGGACGCCCCGCAATTCTGGCGCAAGGCGCGCTCGCAGTTTCATGAAACCGAAAAATCGCGCGCCTATCCGGTCGACGCCAAGCTTGGCTTGCACCTGATCGAGCAGCTTCTCGATAGAGGTTTCGACGTCAGCCAGTCGACGCGGCTGGCCAAGGAGCATGGCGAAGGCCACGCCTTCGGCTTCGTGCACCGGCGCATGATGAACGATCACGTGATCCCGATCGTGCCGGTGGCGCTCAATACTTATTTTCCGCCGAACCAGCCGCGCCCGCGCCGCTGCTACGAATTGGGCCAGGCCATCCGCGCAAGCGTGCAAAGCGTCAAAGGCAACGCGCGCGTCGGCATTCTCGCGTCCGGAGGTTTAAGTCATTTCACCGTGGACGAAGAACTCGACCGCGCTGTGCTCGCGGCCTGCAAGAACAATGACGGCGCGGCGCTATCGTCGATCCCGGTGGCGAAGCTTAATTCCGGCTCCTCGGAAATCCGCAACTGGATCGCGATGGCCGGCGCCGCAGCCCATCTCAAACACGATTGGCAGGAATACATCCCATGCTATCGTTCGGCGGCGGGCACCGGCTGCGGCATGGGATTTGCGCTATGGAAATAAAAACGAGATCGGAACCCGTGAACGAAATCGATCGCAAAATTTCTCCCGCGCCGCCCTGTCCGCTCTGCGGCAAGCCGGTCGACGCCGCATTCAAGCCGTTCTGCTCGAAACGTTGCGCCGACATCGATCTCAATCGCTGGCTGTCGGGCGTCTACGCGGTGCCGGTGAAAGAAGACGAAGACGAGGACGGCGAAAAGCCGGCCGACGCAAGCGAGGACGAACGAAAATGAACGTGGCAATGACCGATTGGCCCGACCGCCTGTTCGCGGCGCTCAAGCGCGCCCACGTCGCCCAAGTCGGTTACGTGCCCGATGCCGGCCATTCGCGGCTGATCGACCGCTGCCGCGCCGACCCGGACATTCGCGACGTGGTGCTCACCACCGAGGAAGAGGGCGTGGCGCTTTGCGCCGGCGCCTGGCTCGGCGGCGAGCGCGCCGTGCTGCTGATGCAGTCGAGCGGCGTCGGCAATTGCATCAACATGATTTCGCTGGCGCGCACTTGCCGCTTTCCGCTGCTGATGTTCATCACGATGCGCGGCGAGTGGGAGGAGTTCAACCCGTGGCAGGTGCCGATGGGTTCGATCGTCGATCCGGTGCTCAAGCTGTGCGAAGCCGATGTCTATCGGGTGACCAAGCCCGACGAGGTCGAAGGCGCGGCCGATCGCGCCGTGCAGCAGGCCTTCGGCGATGAGCGCATCGCCGCCGTGCTGCTGTCGCAGCAATTGATCGGCAAAAAAGTGTGGACCAAATGAACCACCCAATAGCCGGCGACTTGAGCGCCGCGCCGCCATGGCCACGCTGCTGGCCGACCGCGCCGACGACCTGCTGGTGGTGCCGGGCCTCGGCTCGACCACCTGGGATTTGGCCGCGATCGGCGATGACGACCGCAATTTCTATCTGTGGGGCGCCATGGGCGGCGCCGCCATGATCGGCTTGGGTCTGGCGCTGGCGCAACCCAAGCGCCGCGTCGCGGTCATCACCGGCGACGGCGAAATGCTGATGGGGCTGGGCTCGCTCGCCACCATCGGCATCCAGCGGCCGAAGAATCTCGCCGTCATCGTGTTCGACAACGGCGTCTATGGCGAGACCGGCATGCAGCCGAGCCACACGCAAGGCGGCGTCGACCTGCTTGGCGTGGCCGGCGCCTGCGGCATCGGGCCTTGCCTCGATGTGCGCGACGAGGCGGCGTTGCGCGATCTCGCCGACGCGGCTGAAAACCTTGCGCGAGACCCTGTTCGCCCGCGTGCTGATCGCCCAGGAGGAGCCGCCGCGGGTCCTGCCGCTGCGCGACGGCGTCGCGCTTAAAGCAGCGGTTCCGCGCCGCGATTGGCGTTAATTGAAGACTTTGGCGGCGTTCTGGACAGTGCGGGAGAGGGCCTTTATAACGCGCGGCACTTCGCTTGGCCCGCCTAGAACGGCGGGAAAAGCCGCCCAGGTAGCTCAGTTGGTAGAGCACATGATTGAAAATCATGGTGTCGGTGGTTCGATTCCGCCCCTGGGCACCACTTCTTCCCGGCGCCCATTCCAGCTATCGCAGGCCTAGATCGCGGCTTCGGTTGAGCGCGCTGCCTGCGCTAGCACGTCCTTGATCCAGTCATTGACGAGCGCATCGATCACCAGATGCACGCGGTCGCTCGCGCCGTTGTTGCTGACGCTATGCGGATCGGACAGGCGCAGATACCAGGCGCTGCCGGCTTCCATGATCACGCGCGAGCGGTTGAGATAAAACTCCACGTTCGGATTGGTCACCACCGGAATGTGAATACGCAGCGTGCCTTCCTCGACGCTGAGTTCATGGTCGTTGTGCTCCTTGATGCGCGAGCCCGGCGAAAGCCGCATCAAGCGCACGGCCTGCAACGGACATTTGAAGGTATCGAGCACCGCGCGAAAATAAGGACAGCGCTTGAGCATCGGCGTGTCCTCGAATTCGGTCGCGGTCGGATCGGCATAGATCATCATCACCGGATGGGTCGCGCCGGCCTGCCCGCGCAGCGGGATGACGCTCCAGTCGCCGTCATAGTTCTGCTTGACGAAATGCTCGGTCCAGCCGACGGCTTTGAGACTTTCCAGATCGCGCGCCATCAGCGCGGCGTCGAAAGTGAACGGTAGCCGCAGGCGATCGGGCAACGGCATGGCCGGTTACACCTGCTCGGCGTTGAGATAGGCGAGCCGCGCGCCGCAAAAGGCGCAGATCACGCCCAGGCCGAGCGCGGTCAGCCCCGCAATCACGTCGACCGTGCCGCCGAGATTGCCGCTTTTGCTCATGATGCCGCCCACGGTGGCGACCGCGAACACCAGTGCAATCAGGAAGCGCTGCGCCAGCCGGAACACGAATTCGCGCTCGCGCGCGGCCGCGATCAGATAGGCGCCGGTCGCCCAGCCGCCGACAAAGCCGGCGCCGCCGATCGCCCACCAGGCCAGCGCCGAGATCAACTGCTGGCGGCTGGCGGCGGCGCCGCCGCGCAGCACAGCGTCCAGCCCGACCCCGAACACGGTCAATGCAATATGCACGGCCAGCGCGGCGAACACGCCGCAGGCGATGGCCGCGGCATAATGCAGGCGGCGGAGGGCTTCGGTATCCATGCGCAAAGGGTCCAAACGGCAACGGCGGCGTCATGCCGCCGCCGCAGATTAGCCGATTGCCGTTGCGCGTGCGAACCGCCGTTGCGGCGGTTTGGGCGCCCGCCTAACGCGGACGGGCGTTCAACAGATCGTGGAATTCCCGCTCCAGCGCATCGAGCGCGGCGCGGCGGGCCGGCGTGAGCAAGCCTTTGGTCTCTTCGTTATTCAGTTCGGATTTACGCTCGTCGGACTGGGATGTTTGCTGATCCACGGTGTCCAAGCGCATTATTTCCCCCGGTTGCCGCCTCGATTGCGCAACACCTATCTGAGTCGGCCTTACCCGCGCAGCTGTGGATAACTCCGGGGACGCGATAGATCGGCGTTGTTGTATTTCGGCGACAGCGGCTGCGGCAATATGCCGAACATGAATCGGATCAAGGCGTTAGTCTGGGCTAAGGGCAAAGGCAGGTTGGCAGGCGCAGCGATGGCGGGCGACGGCAGGATTGTGGAAACCGACATCCCGGCGCGGCTCGACCGGCTGCCCTGGGGCCGTTTCCACAATCTGGTGGTGGCCGCGCTCGGCATCACCTGGATTCTCGACGGGCTGGAGGTGACGCTGGCCGGCTCGCTTGCCGGCGCGCTCAAGGACAGCCCGGTGTTGCGTTTCACCAATACCGATATCGGCCTTGCCGCCAGCGCTTATCTTGCCGGCGCGGTGCTGGGCGCGCTGTTCTTCGGCTGGCTCACCGACCGGCTCGGCCGCAAGAAATTGTTCTTCATCACGCTGACGGTTTATCTCGTCGCCACGGCGGCGACCGCCACCTCATGGAACATCGCAAGCTTCGCGGTATTTCGATTCATCACCGGCGCCGGTATCGGCGGCGAATATGCCGCCATTAATTCCACCATTCAGGAACTGATCCCGGCGCGCGTGCGCGGCTGGTGCGATCTGGTCATCAATGGCAGCTTTTGGGTCGGCGCCGCCTTAGGCGCGCTCGGCTCGCTGGTGCTGCTCGATCCGCACGTGATCGATCCCGAGTTCGGCTGGCGGCTTGCCTTCCTGATCGGGGCGAGCCTGGCGATTGCGATTTTTTTCATGCGGCTGTGGCTGCCGGAAAGCCCGCGCTGGCTGATGACGCATGGGCGGCCCGAGGAAGCCGAGCGCGTGGTCGCAACGATCGAAGCGCGCTTTGCGGATTTGCCGCCGGCGCGGAACCTGCCGCGGGTACGACTGCGCACGCGCGCATTCACGCCCTTGCGGGAGGTGGCGCAAACATTGTTTCAGCGCCACCGCCAGCGCACCTATGTCGGGCTGGCGCTGATGGCGTCACAGGCGTTTTTCTACAATGCCATCTTCTTCACTTACGCGTTGATCCTGACCGACTTCTACGGCGTGCCGTCCGATCGCATCGGCTGGTATCTGTTGCCCTTTGCGTTGGGAAATTTTATGGGCCCGGTGCTGATCGGCCGGCTGTTCGACACGCAAGGCCGGCGCCCGATGATCGCATTCACTTACATTACGTCAGGCGTGCTGCTGGCGGCGACCGGATTTCTGTTCGAACGCGACTTGATCGGCGCGGAGACGCAGACGCTGTGCTGGATGGCGATCTTTTTCTTCGCCTCCGCCGCGGCAAGCTCGGCTTACCTCACGGTGAGTGAAACATTCCCGCTGGAAATCCGCGCTTTGGCGATCGCGTTCTTCTACGCGGTCGGCACCGGCGTTGGCGGCATTGTTGGCCCTTGGCTGTTTGGCGCGCTGATCGATACCGGCTCGCGCGCAAGCGTGTTCGGCGGCTATTTGCTCGGTGCGCTGCTGATGGTCGCGGGCGGCTTGGTGGCCTGGCGCTGGGGCGTCGCCGCCGAGCGCAAGTCACTGGAGATGGTGGCGCGGCCGCTGACGTTTATCGACTGATCAGCGATCGGCCCCAGTTCGTTACTCGCTCTCTTCCGAACGCTCTTCGTCCAGCCGGCGCAGCATTGAGCCGAAAATATTGGAATAATCGTCCGTCCAAACACGCTGCTTGGGATCGCGATTGCGCAACGGCCAGAATTTCGATTGGGCGAGCACGCCGAAGTCTTCGTCGCGGCGCGCGATTGCGGCCACGCGCGGGACCCAATGCTGCTCGCTGGCGTCCATTTGCACGTCGCCGCCGTCATAGATGCGGGCAATCGCGTTGTTTGCATTGGCGATGCCGGCGGCCACGGTGGCAAGCTCAAGATGATAATTCGACACGTGCATGGCGACCATGCCGTTCGGCTTGAGCTTGCGCAGATAGAGCGCCATCGCCTCGCGGGTCAGCAGATGGATCGGAATAGCGGCGCCGAGGAACGCATCGACGAAGATGAGGTCATAGCTTGCGTCCGGCGCGTCTTCGAGCCGCAGGCGCGCGTCGCCGAGAACGATCGGCACATCGGGCGCGCACTCGGTCACGAAGGTGAACAGCTTTGGATTGCGCGCAATGCGCACGATTTCGGGATTGATTTCATAATAGGTCATGGTGTCGCCCGGGCGTCGCTGACAAGCGAGAGTCCCGGTGCCAAGACCGACCACCGCGTAGCTGATCGGTCCTGCGACGCGCGCATGAACCGCATCGAACACCTGCGCGATGCCGGCGCCCTTGAAAAATTCCGAGATCATTTCAGGCCGGCCGGTGACCGGATTGCCGTCGCGGTCGCGAATGCGCTCCGCGCCTTGGCCGGTGATGCCTTGCCATAACTGGCGGAAACGGCCGTCGGGGGTCTCCACGACGCTGAGAACGCCGAAAAAGTTGCGCTCGGTGTACACGACGTTGTCGGATCTATTGAAGTAGTGGCTCGAGACGAAAAGGAAGGTGAGGATGGCGGCGAACGGCAGCGGTGTGCGCCAGAATCCCAAGACTCACGCCGAGGAACACGCCGACCAGCACGGGGTACAAACTGTAGTCGACGTTGAGTTCGAGCGTCGGAATGGCGACCAAGAACAACGCCGCGGCGGCGAGCCCGATGAACAATGAATATTGGCCGGTGCGCGGCGTCGGCAAGGCAAGGCCGGGGCGGCACAATGCGGCCAGCACGATCAGGATCGGATATTCCGCCACCCAGTTGAAGACGTGCGGCGCGATCAAGCCGGTTGCGATGCCGCCGATCGTGCCGCCGGCCGAAATCCACATGTAATAGGCGGTCAGGAAGCGCGGCGCGGGCCGGCGCCGGGCCAGCTCGCCGTGGCACAACAACGCGCAGACGAAGAAGACAGCCAAGTGGATCGCGATGATGCCGACGATCGAGGCGATCGGCACGACGATCGAATAAGACGACCAGCGCCAGGATAAAAAACGGCTGGACGTTGACGACCAGCCAATGCGGGATGATCGGGCGGGTTTGAAACACGATGACGAAGGTGAGCAGATAAAGCGCCAGCGGGACGACCCACATCAGCGGCACCGCCGCCACGTCGGTCGAAATGTGGGCGGTGACCGCGATCAGCAGTCCCGACGGCACCGCGGTGAGCACGACCCAGATCGCGGTGTCGCGCCAGGTCGGCGGCGCGGCGTCGAGCGCACTGGCGGTTGCCGTTTCCAGCGGCCGATTGACCGACCGCAACAGCAGAAATCCGCAGCCGGCGATCAATAAGATCAAGACGAAAAAGCCGAAGGTCCATGTCCAGATCTGTTCGCCGAGCCGCGTGTATGGTTCGACAATCAGCGGATAAGACAGCAGCGCGAGAAAACTTCCGACATTACTCGCGGCATAAAGAAAATAGGGATCCTTCGCGGCCGGGTGATCGGTGCGCACGAACCAGGCTTGCAGCAGCGGCGCATTGGCGGCGAGCGCGAAAAACGGCAAGCCGATCGACGCGGTAAACAGCCCGAGCAGCCAGATCGCCTCGCCCGACGGCGGCGCTCGGCCCCATCCAGTGGCGATATGGAGCGGCAGCGCGAAACAGGCGGCCGCCAGCACGGTCAGCTGAATAATGACGGACGTTCGGCCCGGCACGTAGCGCGTCAACAAATGCGCGAAGGCATAGCCGGCGAGCAGCGCGGCCTGGAAGAACACCATCGCCACCGACCACACGGCCGCCGAACCGCCGAGCCGCGGCAGCACCATTTTGGTGAACATCGGCTCGACCGCGAACAACAGCGCGGCGCCGACAAAAATGGCGGCGACGTAAGTCGTCAGCACAAGTTTAGGAGAAGCGGCCGGTGTTGCGCCGTTACTCGAGAGCTCGGAAGTGCTCATGTCCCTGCCGTTTTACAATCGGGGCCCGACGCCACATGTCCCAAATGATCAGGGATCGACGCGAACGCTAGCATCCTAAAGCGTGCGGTTAAAAGCCACGGGTTTTTCGCTATTTGGCCGGCGCGCGCGGCAAGCCGAGCCGCATCGCGGTGGAAATGCGGCCGCGGTTGGCGGCGATCCAATTGTAGATCGGGCGGCCGAACAGCCGGCTGAACAGCGGTACATAAAACAGCGGAACCATCCACCACATTCCGGGTACGCGCGGCACCACGTGGCGGTATGCGTCGAAGCCCGGCAACGCGCGGCCATCCGGCAAGACGAGATAGAGCGCCTTTTCAACTTGCGCGTCGCTGACGACCGGCGACGGGTTGGTGCGGAAGTTGCGCACGTTGATTTGCGCGAGGCCGTCGAATGATAGAAACCGCTGCATCGAGCGCACGCAGAAACCGCAGTGGCCGTCATAGATCATCTCCATGGCGCCCATTCGCTGCTTCCACCACGCGCCAAGGTTTGCCAACCACTCGGGGCGGACAAAGCTCATGTGTCCCATGATCATGACGAACGAGAAGTAAGGCATGCCCATAATGGTGGCGAACTGGATATGCAGGAAGATCGCCGCGGCCAGCAAATAAGGCCGGCTCGCCCGCTGCCAGATCAAAAACGGGTAAGCCATCTCGATCAACAGTGTCAGATAGGTCGCGACGTTGACCAGCCAATATTGCGACGCGAACAGATCCAAAAGCGGGCGATTGTAAAAATCGATATTGGCGACGACCGCCCATATCGAGTCGCCGCTCCACCATTCGTCGCCTTTAAGTTTGTTGGCGGCGCTGAAAAAGAACAGCACCGCCATCTGAATCTGCATCAGCCGTATACAAGCGCCCGCCCAAGGACTGGCGTAGCGCGGCAGCCTTGCTTCGAGATTTCCGCGCTTGGCCATAAACACGGCGCGCGCCCGGTCCAGGCTCACCGCGCGTCCGACCGGCGCGAGGCATAGAATGAAAAGCAGGCTGGCAAGAATCTGATCCACGCCATAAGTGATGACCGGATCACGCGTGGCGTAGGAGAGTTGCCCGACCAGCACAATCCATTTTACCCATGACGTCCGCCAGCCGACCATGAACGCGGCACAGCAGAACAAGAAGAGAGCGTGAAACGCGATCCATTGCCACGGCGCCGTAAAATAAAAGAACACCGATTGCGACCAGGCATCGTTGTTTACGTCGAAGAGAAGTGCGCGCGGCATCCAGCCGTCGTCGCCCCAAAAAAGAAATAAATGGGGCGTCGCCAGGGCGTAGTTAATCAGCATCGCCGCGCCGACACCAATGCGCGTGATTTCCAGTGGCGTCGTCGGGCTGCTCTGGAACCAGATCTGCGACCACGCCTGCGCGAGGCCGGATACGATTTCCCGGCTGACGCGGGCAAGCGTTACGGCTGCGGACATGGAGCCTGCTTCAGTGTGGTCACGTTGACGAGGTCGGAGTCCAGCGGGTGCTTGCCGTTGAGGTAGTCTTCCGGCGTGAAGCCTGTGACTTCGAAACTTTGCAGCGTGATTGAAATTGGCTTCAGGTCGGCGTGCTTCCGGCACAGCAGCGTGACGAAATGATCGGCATAGCTTTCAGGAAGGTACATGACCGCCTCATACCACTCCCGGAACCACCAATAGTCCGGATGATACCAGCTCAATCCGTCGGTCGGCGTAAACGAGCGGCGTAGGCCGGAGGCGTCTTCGATCTCGTAGCGAAACTGAAGACCGTTGCCGACTTCAGGCGCGTAGAAATCCCATTGGTTGTCCAGCCTGAATAAGGTCAGATAAGGCTGCAGCAGCGGGCGCAATGTTTGCGCAACGGCGCTGCCGTTCGGCGCGGGCGCGATAACCAGTGCCAGCGTATGCCAAGCGAGAAATGCCGAAATCGCCGCGTAGCTGAGGCGCTCGCGCCAAAGTTTCCACATCATGATCGCCCCGGCGATTTGAGCGGCGGCGTCAGCCGCATCGCGGTGGAAATGCGGCCGCGGTTGGCGGCGATCCAATCGTAGATCGGGCGGCCGAGCAGACGGCTGAATACCGGTACATAGAACAACGGCACCATCCACCACAATCCGGGCACGCGCGGCACGATGTAGCGGTAAGCCTCGAAACCCGGCAGCGCACGGCCATCGGGTAGAACGAGATAAAGCGCCTTTTCAACTTGTGCGTCGCCGACGACTGGTGATGGATTTGTGCGGAAATCGCGCACTTTGATTTGCCCCAGTCCGTCGAATGCCAGAAATCGTTCCATCGACCGCACGCAGAATCCGCAGTGGCCGTCGTAGACCATTTCCATCGTGCCTATGGTTCGCGTCCACCATGCACGAAGTCGCGCCAGCCACTCGGGTCGCACGAAACTCATGTGGCCCATGATCATGACGAATGAGAAATAGGGCAGGCCCAGAAAGATGGCGAACTGCACGTGAAGGAAGACGGCCGCAGCCAGCATGTAAGGCCGCGTGGCCCGCTGCCAGACCAGGAAGGGAAACGCGACTTCAATCAGTATCGTCCCGTAGGTCGCAGCATTGACCAGCCAGTAATGCGAAGCAAACACGTCCAGAACAAAGCGATTGTAATATGCGTAAGTTGTAAAAAGCGACCATATGGCGTCGCCGTTCCACCAATCCTCGCCTCGTTTCCCGACGCCGCTGAAGAAAAAAAGCGCCGCCATCTGAACCTGCATCAGCCTGATGCAGGCGCCCGTCCAAGGGCTGGCGTAGGCCGGCAGCGTTGCTTCGAGATCGCCGCGCTTGGCTGCGCGCACGGCGCGCACCCGGTCGAGGCTCATCGCCCGTCCAATCGGGGCGACGCACATGACGATTAACAGCTGGCAAAGAATCTTGTCGACGCCGTACCATATGATCGGGTTGCGGGCGCTGTAGGAGATCTGGCCAATCAGCACGATCCACTTCACCCATGATGTCCGCCATCCCAGCATGAAGGCCGCGCAGGCGAGCAGAAAAAAGCCGTGAAAGGCGTACCACTGCCAAGGCGCGGTGAAATAAAAGAAGACCGATTGCGACCAGATCGAATCGTCGAATTGATAAACCAGTTCGCGCGGCATGAAGCCCGCTTCGCCCCAAAAATCGAGAAGATAGGGCGTTATCAGAACGTAGTGGACCAGCATCGCCGCGCCGATGCCGATACGGGCGATCTCCATCGGCGTGGTTGGCATGCTCTGGAACCAGACCCGCGACCAGACCTGGTCGAGGGACGCAAACGTCTTGCGGCCCGAGCGCGCGATGGTTTCTAGCGCGGGCATTCGACGGTTTTTAAGGTGCTGACCGTAACGAATTCGGCGTCGAACGGTTGCTTGCCGCTCAAATAGTCGGCGGGCGTAAATTCCCGCTCCTGCGCTTGCTTGAGCGCGATCGAAACCGGATGCAGGTCGGCGTGTTTGCGACAGAACAATTCGGCGGCGCGATCGGCGTATGTGTCCGGATCTTCGATGATGGCATCGTACCAATAGATGATCCGCCGGTACATCGGATGGTACCAGCTGATATCATCGATCGGCACGAAGCTATGGCTGTTGCCGGCTTTGTCCAAAATGACGTAACGCAATTTAGCGCCCTTGCCGATATCCGGCGCGAAGAAGTCCCATGCATTGTCCAGCCAGAACAGCGTGAGATAAGGCTGCAATATAACGCGCAGACGACTTCGTCAAATGGCTTTCGGGCGCCGGCGCGACCACCACGGCTAGCGTCTGCCACACGATGAACGCTGACATCGCCAGATAGGTCAGACGCGCGCGCACATTGTTTTGAGATCATGACCGAGTTCAAACCGGTCTCCGTCAAAAATGGAAGGGCGGCCTTTCGGCCGCCCGTTATTTTTGTTCGATGCCTTTCCACGGATGTTTCGCCGTGGTTGGCGTTGCGGCTTGACGTTAGTGCCGGATGGTTTCCGGAATCTGCGCACCCGAAACGATCCAACCGTCAAAGGACCGCATCCGGAAGCCGAGCCGGTCGTAATTCACCCGCAGGTACCCATCGCTGCCGCGCACGACTGCATCGGGCATCACGGCTTGGACTTCCTGCGCCATCACGCCGACATAGGCCTTGTCGCTGCCATTGTAGCTGAAGCGATAGAAGCCGAGACCGTTGTCCAGATGGCCGAGCAGCACGATGTCATGCTTGACGCGGATGTCGGACATAAACATGCCCATGCCGCCCATCGGGCCACCCATCGGTCCGCCCATCGGTCCACCCATGGGGCCACCCATCGGTCCGCCCATCGGGCCGCCCATGGGACCACCCATCGGTCCGCCCATTGGTCCGCCCATTGGTCCACCCATCGGGCCGCCGGGATGCCAGCCATTATGGTGCCAGTTATGCCAGCCCCAACCGCCGCCCCAGCCGAAGCCGCGACGCAGCTGATAGCCGCACCAATACCAGCCCGGACCGTGCCAGCCGTCGTCGTACCAGCAGTAGTCACGTCCATCGATAATGAACTGAGTCTTGGCAACCAGATTGAGTTCGGCCGCGGCCGGCGCCAATTGATTCGACAGGCCTGCCGGTCCCGCTTGCGCGGTGCTCGTCAGCGCCGTCCCAGCCGCCACTGCGGCCACGACGGAAAACATGATCGAAAGTCTCTTCAGCATCTTGTCGCCCTCCTATGTTGCAACGGTATTAGTTATCGCGATGAAGTTGGTCGTTTCGCTAGCGATTTTTGTCGCGGAGTTAGTCGACGATTCCGCATTATCGGAAAATCGAGGTGAACGTTGCCTGAACGCAAAATCATACCGATTGCCTTGCCATTGAGCAAATAGCCAAGCGTCTGGCGCGCTTTCCGCCGAACCGAGCGGTAGTCCGATGCCGATCTAAATGGCCGGCAGCGTTAGGTGCACTGCACACGGCTGGCGGCGGGACTTGCTTTCGGGAGGCTCGGCAGGCTGTATTTCCCGCGAAATCCAAGCCCGCCGACCCGTTTCAGCCGAGGAAATTCAATGCCGGCCCGAAAAGTCACCCGTCAGGACATGCGCGACGCCGCCGAGACTTACAAGAACTGGGGCAAGTGGGGCCCCGCCGACGAAATCGGCACGCTCAATTACACGGCCGCGGAAGACATCGTCGCGGCCACGCGGCTGGTCAAAAAGGGCAAAGTGATTTCGCTCGCGCTCAATTTCGATCACACCGGGCCGCAAGGAGCGAAAAGCAAATATCCGTCGATGGGCCGCACCAATCCCGATCCACACCATGCTGCGCACCGGCACCGACGCCTATTCCGGCGTGCTCGACAAACGCGGCATCCGCGCCGCCGACGACATGGTGACCATGCCGCTGCAATGCGGCACGCAATGGGACGGGCTCGGCCATGTGTTCTATGAAAATTACATGTGGAACGGCTACGACTGCCGCGAAGTGACGAGCGCCGGCGCGCAGAAATGCGGCATCGAGAAAACCAAGAACAAGATGGTTGGCCGCGGCGTGCTGCTTGATGTCGCGCGCTTCAAGGGCGTGGAGTCGCTCGACGACGGTTACGGCATTACTTGCGCCGATCTCGACGGCACCGCCAAGAAACAGGGCGTCGCGATGAAGCGCGGCGATTATGTGATCGTGCGCACCGGCCAGATGGAGCGCTGCCAAAAGGCCGGAAGCTGGGACGGTTATCCCGGCGGCGACGCGCCCGGCTTTGCCTTCGAGACTTTGGAATGGATCAAGCGCACCGAATTGGCCGCGCTCGCCAGCGACACCTGGGGCTGCGAAGTGCGGCCCAATGAAAGCGAAGAGGGCATCAACCAGCCCTGGCACTGGATCACGATTCCGATCATGGGCATGACCATGGGCGAAATTTTTCAATTGAAAGAGCTCGCCGACGACTGCGCCGCCGACAAGGTGTATGAATTCTTGTTCGTGGCGCCGGCCATCCCGATCACCGGCGCGGTCGGCTCGCCGGTCAATCCGCTGGCGATTAAGTGACCGCGAAGCGGTCATCCCGGACGGCGAAGCCGATCCGGGATCGAGCGAAACAAAATACGAGATTACTTCAATGAAACCGCAATGGCCCGTCACCCGCAGCGATGCCGAATGGCGCAAGCTGCTTAAGCCCGAGCAATACGTGGTCATGCGCAAGTTCGGCACGGAGCCTGCCGGCAGCTGCGCGCTCAACAGCGAGCAGCGGCCGGGTAAATTCCTGTGCGCGGGCTGCGATCAGCCGCTGTTTGCGGCAACGACGAAATATGAAAGCCACACCGGCTGGCCGAGCTTTTACGCACCGGTCGAGGGCGCGGTTGGGCACAAAAAGGATCCGGTTTACGGCGACCTGAACGTGGAAGTGTATTGCCGCCAATGCGGCAGTCATCTTGGGCATCGTTTTCCCGATGGCCCGCCGCCGACAAATATGCGCTATTGCATCAATGGCGTGGCGTTGAAATTCATTCCCGATTGAACCAGCGCCGTTTGGAAGCCTAATGACCGCACGATGAGCCAAGCCGGCCACAATCAAAAACGCACCGGCGCCGAAGTGCTCGCCGACATGCTCGCCGGCTATGGCGTCACGCACGTATTCATGGTGCCGGCGGTGCTGCGGCGCACTTTCGCCGAGATGGAGCGGCGCACGAAAATCGCGCGCGTGCATTGTCACGGCGAGAAATCCGCCGCCTATATGGCCGACGGCTATGCGCGCGCATCCGGCAAACCCGGCGTCTGCATGGCGCAGGTGATCGGCGCGCTCAATCTCGCTGCCGGTTTGCGCGATGCCTATCTGGCGCATTCGCCGGTGATCGCCTTCACCGGCGGGCGCGATCCGAAAACCAAGTTCCGCAAGGTCTATCAGGAAATCGACGACGTGCCGGGTTTCGAGCCGGTGACCAAGTTCAACGCCACCGTCGACGACGTTTCGCGCATTCCCGACATGGTGCGGCAGGCATTCCGCACCGCCACCACTGGCGCGCCAGGCCCGGTGCATCTTCAGTTTCGCGGCAATGAAGGCCAAGTGGACGTCGAAGAAGCCGAGATGGAAGCGCTGGTGGAGGCGCAGTTTGCGCGCGTGCCGCCGTTCCGGCCCGAGCCGGAAGCAGCTCACGTCAAGGCGGCGCTCGAGCTTTTGCAAAATGCAGGACGGCCGATCATCGTCGCCGGCGGCGGCGCGCGTGCTTCCGGCGCAGGCCGCGAACTGGTCGCGCTCGCCGAAGCGCTGCAAATTCCGGTCGCCACTTCGCTCAACGGCAAAGACGTAATTCCCGGCACGCATCCATTGTCGGTCGGCGTGGTCGGGAGCTATTCGCGCGAGAGCGCCAACCGCGCGGTCAATAGCGCCGATCTCGTCTGTTTCATCGGCAGCGAGACCGGCGGCATGACCACACATTTCTGGGCGGTGCCCAAAATCGGCACGCCGGCGATCCAGATCGACATCGAGGCGGAATCGCTCGGGCGCAATTATCCGCTGCAGGCGAGCGTGCTTGGGCGACGCCAAAAGCGTGCTGGTGCGCATGCTGGGCCAGATCGATAAATCGAGCGCGGCCAAGCGCGCGCCCTGGATCAAGGAAATCTCCGGCCTGCGCGGCGAGTGGTATGCAAAATACAAGGCCGACCTTGAATCGGACGCCGTCCCGATCCATCCCGCGCGCATCTGCCACGAGCTCACGCAACACCTGCCGGACGACGCCATCGTGGTGGTCGACACCGGCCATGCCGGCATGTGGATGGGCGGCATGTACGATCTCGCGCTTGCCGACGCAGAGCTACATCCGCAGCGCCGGCCATCTCGGCTGGGCTTTTCCGGCCGGCATCGGCGCCAAGGCTGCCTGTCCGAACCGGCCGGTGGTGGTTTTCACCGGAGACGCCGGCTTCTGGTATCACATCGCCGAAATCGAAACCGCGGTGCGCTGGAAGCTTAATTCGGTGACCATCGTCAACAACAATGGCGGCGGCAACCAGAGCAAGCGCGGCTTCGACCGCGCCTATGGCGGCGAGCAGACCGCGCAGGCGCGCGAATTGTGGACCTATAACGCGATGAATTTCGCGAAGCTCGCCGAGGACATGGGCGCGCTTGGCATCCGCGTGGAAAAGCCGAGCGACATCGCGCCGGCGCTGCAACGCGCGCTCGCCGCGAACCGTCCGGTGGTCATCGACATCGTCACCGACATCGAGGCGCTGGCGCCGACCGCGGTCGCTTGATCGGCGTCAGCCTTCCCCGATCTCTTTCAAAATCTCCGCCGTGTGCTCGCCGAGCAGCGGCGCGGGGTTATCCGATGCCGCCCTCCAGCCGTCCATCACGATCGGCGTGCGCAAGCCCGGAATGCTGCCGCCTTTGGCGGCGGCGCTCGGCAGATCGAGCTTCATGCCGCGAAAGATCACCTGCGGATCGGTGAACACCTGTTCGAGCGTGTTGATGGGCCCCGCCGGCACTTTCTGCGCCTCAAGCTGGTCGAGCAGATCCTTGCGCGTCATGCGCTTGGTTAGCGCCGAAAGCTTGCTCACCAGTTCGGTGCGATGCTTGAGGCGCCCGATATTATCCTTGTAGTCCGGATTCTCAGCAAGCTCGGGCGCGCCCAACACGTGGCATAGCTTGACGAACTGATTGTCATTGCCGGTGGCGATGATGATGTGGCCGTCGGCGACCGGAAATTCCTGGTAGGGCACGATGTTGGGATGCGAATTGCCGATGCGCTTGGGCGGGTCGCCTGACACGAGATAATTGAGCGCTTGGTTGGCGAGCACGCCGACGGTGGAATCCACCAGCGCGGTGTCGACATAACAGCCTTTGCCGGTCTTCTCGCGTTCGGTGAGCGCGGCAAGAATGCCGATCACCGAATAGCAGCCGGTGAAAATATCCGAGATCGCCACACCGACGCGGGTCGGCGGACCGTCTGCGTAGCCGGTGAGATCCATTATGCCGCCCATGCCCTGCGCCATCAGGTCGTAGCCGGCGCGAGGAGCGTAAGGCCCGTCCTGGCCGAAGCCGGTGACCGAGCAATAGATCAGTCGCGGATTTTCCGGCGCCAGGCTTTTGTGATCGAGGCCGAATTTCGCGAGCCCGCCGACCTTAAAATTCTCGATCAGCACGTCCGACCGTTTTGCCAGTTTGCGGATGATGCGGCGGCCTTCGTCGGTGTCGAAGTCGACCTCGATCGAACGTTTTCCCCGGTTGGCGGAATGGAAATAGGCCGAGCCAATGTGCTTGCCGTCGGTGCCTTCCACGAAGGGCGGTCCCCAGCCGCGGGTGTCGTCGCCGGCGCCTTTGCGCTCGACTTTGATGACATCGGCGCCGAGGTCCGCCAGCATCTGCCCCGCCCAGGGGCCGGCCAGGATGCGGGCTAGTTCAAGGACGCGCAGACCCGCCAACGGCTTTGCCATGGTGAGAAACTCCAAAAAACGCGGAATGGATAATGCCGGCCGGGGTTATAAGACCATCGATCCGCGCTGACCAGACCGGGAATTTCTCATTGGCAGCATGGACTTGCGGCCAAATTTAATATTCAGGCTATGGCCCTGCGCGCCCCCTGCGGCTAATGGTGCCACTGGGCGCGATAGGCCGAATTTGGCTACTATCCTGCACATAGATCAAACGCGGCGGAATACCCGCCGCTAAAAAAGTCCAAAGGGAGGAATGGAAATGAAAAAGCTAACCACAATTCTTGCCGGCGCCGCCGCAGTCGTTCTGCTGTCGGCAACCGCGCAAGCGCAGGTTACCTTGCGCGCCTCGCACCAGTTTCCGGGCGGCAAGCACGACGTGCGCGACGACATGGTGCAGATGATCGCCAAGGAAGCCGGCGCCTCCGGCACCGGCCTCACCGTGCAAGTCTATCCGGGCGCCTCGCTGTTCAAGCCGAACCAGCAGTGGAACGCGATGGTGGACGGGCAGCTCGATATTTCGCTGTTCCCGCTCGACTACGCCAGCGGCAAGGTGCCGACCTTCAGCGCGACGCTGATGCCCGGCCTGATCCGCAATCAGGACCGCGCCAAGCGCGTCAACAATTCCGAATTCATGAAGATGATCCGTGCCGAGATCGAGAAGCACGGCGTGATCGTGCTGTCCGACGCCTGGTTCGCCGGCGGCATGGCCGGCAAAGACGGCTGCATCAAAGATCCGAAAGATATGGCCGGCATGAAGTTCCGCTCCGCCGGTCCGACCTTCGCGGCGATGTGGCAGGCGGCAGGCGCCAGCATCGTCAGCCCGCCGTCGAACGAAATCTACAACGCCTTCCAGACCGGCGTTGTCACCGGCACCGACACCAGCCTCGGCACGTTCGCCTCGATGCGTCTTTATGAGGTGACCAAGTGTCTGACCGCCGGCGGCAAGAATGCGCTCTGGTTCATGTATGAGCCGGTGCTGATGTCGAAGAAGAGCTTCGAGAAGCTCGACAAGAAGCAGCAAGCCGCCGTTCTCAAAGCCGGCAAGGACGCGCAGAAGTTCTACGAATCCAAAGCCGACGAAGTGAACAAGGACGCCATCAAGGCGTTCGAGGATCACAAGGTCAAGGTCGTCAGCCTCACGGATGACGAATACAAGGCTTGGGTCGAGGTGGCGCGGAAGAGCGCCTATGCCAAATTCGAAAAAGACGTGCCCGATGGCAAGAAACTGATCGACGAGGCACTGGCGGTTAAGTAACAGCAATCGAAACATCGGCCGGCCGGCGGGGATACTCGCCGGCCGGTATTGTTCGAAAAGACGCTCGGCTTTCGCAACAGAAAACGCCGACAACAGGATCAGCCGGAAAATCAGACCCATGGACGCTTACATTCGGGCGGTCGCCTTCTTGTCGCGCGTCGCGGGCGTGGCAGCTGCATTCCTCATCGCCGTCGCCGTGCTGGTGATCTGCGACATGGTGGTCGAGCGTTATATCTTGAACTTGACCACGATCTGGCAGATCGACGTCGTGACGTATTCGATCGTCGGCGCGACCTTCATCGGCAGCGCCTACGTGCTGATGACGCGCGGCCACGTCAATGTCGACGTGCTGCCGCTGCATACCGGTCCACGCGTGCGCTACTGGCTGGCGCTTTTCACGATGTTGCTGGCGCTCGCATTTTGCGTCGTGCTGTTCGTTCTCTGCACCGCCTATTGGTACGAAGCCTGGACGAAAAACTGGCATTCGGACACGGTTTGGCGCGCGCGGCTGTGGGTGCCCTATATCGTGATGCCGATCGGGCTTGGGCTACTGGTCCTGCAATATATCGCCGAGCTGCTTAGCCTTGTGACGGGCCGCAGCACCGCCATTCGGATTTCGGATAAGGCCGATGCCGAAGCGATCGCACGCGAACAGGCGCGCGAAGCGCTTGGGGGCGCAGGATGAGCCCGACCACGCAAGGCGCGGTTGTTCTCGTCGTCACGCTTGTTGATGCTGGTCTCCGGGATTCCCGTCGCCTTTGGACTTGGCGCGATCTCGATCATCTTTCTGCTGATCTTCCAGGGCTTCAGCAGCATGCATGTGGTCGCCGAGACCTTTTATTCCGGCCTCGACGAATTCACGCTGGTCGCGATCCCGATGTTCGTGATGATGGGCGCGGCCATCGGCTCCTCGCCGGCCGGCAAGGATCTCTACGAGGCGCTCGACCGCTGGCTTTACCGGCTTCCCGGCGGGCTGGTGATTTCCAATCTCGGCGCCTGCGCGATCTTTCGCGGCGCTCACCGGTTCCTCGCCCGCCTGTTGCGCCGCCATCGGCAAGATGGGCATTCCGGAGATGCGCCGCCGCGGCTATCCGGACGAAGTCGCGACCGGCTCGATCTGCGCCGGCGGCACGCTCGGCATTCTCATTCCGCCGTCGATCACCTTCATTCTCTACGGCATCGCCACCGAGACCTCGATCGGGCGGCTGTTCATCGCCGGCGTCGTTCCGGGCGCCATGCTGACCAGTCTTGTTCATGCTATGGACGATGTTCGCGATCTGGCGCAGCGGCTTTCGCTCGCACGCCGCCGAATTTCGTTACACCTGGAAGGAAAAATTCAGCTCGATTCCGAAGATCGCGCCGTTCCTCGCCATCGTCGTCGGCGTGATGTACGTGCTCTATGGCGGCATCGCGACGCCGTCGGAAGCAGCCGGCGTCGGCGCGGCGCATGTGCCTGATCCTGGCGATCCTGATCTACCGGCTGTGGAAGCCGCGAACAAATCTGGCTGATCCTGCGCGACACCATGCGCGAGTTGGTGATGATCCTGACCATCATCGCCGCCGCCGTCTTGTTCGGCTATATGCTCACCTCGCTCTATCTCACCCAGACGCTGGCGCAGGCGATCGCCGACGCGCACTTCAATCGCTGGGTGCTGATGGGGATGATCAATTTGTTCCTGCTGGTCTGCGGCTTTTTCATTCCGCCGGCCGCCATCATCCTGATGACCTCACCGATCCTGCTGCCGATTATTGTCGCCGCCGGCTTCGATCCGGTCTGGTTCGGCGTGATCCTGACCATCAACATGGAAATCGGCCTGATCCATCCGCCGGTCGGCCTCAATATCTATATCGTCAGCGCCATTGCGCCCGATGTGCCGGTCACCAAGGTCATGTGGGGAACGCTGCCCTACGTCATCTGTATGATGCTGGCGATCGTGATCTTGTGTATATTCCCCGAAATAGCCACATGGTTGCCGAACCATCTGATGGGTGTCGGCAAGTAACGGGCGGTTGCCGGACCGCCTGAGCGGTTTCGGAACCTTCAATGAACTCATCTTTTTTCGGCGAATTGTTACAGTCCATTTCCGAGCGCGGCCGCGCGCTGCTCGACCGTAGCGCGCGACCGGCGCGGCGAGGCTTCCGCACGCTCCGAGAGCCTGGTCGAATTATGCGAGGATTTGCTGTCCGGGCGCGGCGAAGCATCCGGCGTCGCGCTCGCGCGCGAAATCCTCGGCCGCTATAGCGAGCTCACCACCGGGCCGCGCATCGCCTTTTTCGAGGCCTTGGCCGAGCGGTTTCGCCCCGATCCCGCGCGCATGCAGGCGGCGATCGCCGCCTGGCAGGAAAAGCCCGGCGACGAAACCGCGGCGGAAGTGCATGCGGCTTCCGAGCCGCGCCGGCAGGAATTGTTCCGCAGACTAAATCTTGCGCCCGGCGGCACCGTTTCGCTTGTGCATATGCGCGAGCAATTCATGGACGTGCTTGGTCATCGCGATGATCTGGCGGCGGTCGACGACGATTTTGTCCATTTGTTTTCGTCTTGGTTCAATCGCGGATTCCTGGTGTTGCGCAGCATCGACTGGTCGACGCCGGCGATCGTCTTGGAGAAGATCATCCGATACGAAGCCGTGCACGCGATCCACGATTGGGAAGACCTGCGCCGGCGTATCGATCCGCCCGACCGGCATTGCTATGCATTCTTCCATCCGGCGCTGGTGGATGACCCGCTGATCTTCGTCGAGGTGGCGTTGACCCGCGATATTCCGGCCGCGATCGCACCGATACTTGCGACCGGACGCGAAGTGGTGGAACCGGACAAGATGCGCACCGCCACGTTCTATTCGATCTCCAACTGCCAGCGCGGGCTGGCCGGCGTATCGTTCGGCAATTTCCTGATCAAGCAGGTGGTGGAGGAAATCCGCCGCGACATGCCGAAACTTGCGACTTTCGTGACGCTGTCGCCGGTGCCCGGTTTCGCCGAATGGCTCAAAAACGAGCGCAGCGAGGATAACTCGACCGCGCTCGCCGACACCGACAAATCGGCGCTGGTCCTGCTCGACCAGCCAGGCTGGTGGCTCGATGCCGACAAAGCGGAGCGTTTGCAGGATCCGCTGATGCGGGCGGCGGCTTGGTATTTCCTGCGCGCGCGTTCCAAGCGCGGCCTGCCGCTCGATCCCGTCGCGCGCTTCCATCTCGGCAATGGCGCGCGGCTGGAGCGCATCAACTGGCTCGCCGACACCTCCGAGCGCGCGATGGCGCAGGCGCACGGGTTGATGGTGAATTACTTGTACGATCTCGACGACATCGAGAAGAACCACGAGGCCTATGCCGAAGGCCGCACCGTGGTTGCCTCGAACGCCGTGCAACGCCTGTTGCGCCCGCCGCTCGAATTGGTTCCGATCGCGGGGTGAATGGCTTTTTCCCGGGCGCAGCGCAGCGCGAAGCGGTGCGCTGCAGAACCGGGACCTTCAAAAATTCTGAATGTAGAACGGCCCCGGATCGGCGGTGCATCACTCCGCATTGCTTCGTGCTGTACCGCGTCCAGGGCACGTGGAAATCAAGATTTGCCGTAAACCGGCACGACCGCGCCGCGCGTGACCTTGTTGCCGGGCGAGGCCAGAAACAAAATCGTCGCCGCCACCTCCTCGACCTTCGGCCAGGCATCGAAATTTGCTTTCGGCATGGCCTTGCGGTTGGCGCTCGTATCCATGATCGAGGGCGCCACGGCGTTGACCAGAATGCCGTCTTTGGCGACTTCTTCCGCCAGAGCGATTGTGAGCGTGGCGACGCCGGCTTTCGCAATCGTATAGGCGGTCATGCCGGCGCCAGAGCGCTGCTCCAGCGCCTGGCGCGAGGCGACATTGACGATGCGCCCGCCGTTTTTCTTCATGGCATTCACCGCCGCGCGGCAGCACAGGAAACAGGACGTGAGGTTGCTATCGATCTGCGCCATCAACGCGGCTTTGTTGGTCTCGGCAACGGTCGCTGCGGCGAAACCGCCGGCGATATGGATCGAGGCCCATAAATCCGGCAAGCCGTCATAAAGCCGATCGACTTCCGGCTCCTCGGCCAAATCAGTGACCTGCAGCAGCTCGACGCGCTTGTCGCCGCGCAGAGCAAAGTCTTTAAGATGGGCTTCGAGCACATAGGGCACGCGGCAATGCGCGCCATGCTCGACGAGTTTTGCGACCACCGCGCTGCCGAGCGCGCCGGTGCCGCCGGTGACGACGACATGCTTGCCGGAAAAATCCATAATTCACTCCACCGTCATGGCCGGGCTTGTCCCGGCCATCCACGTCTTGATTGTTGGTAGCCTAAAGGCGTGGATGCCCGGCACAAGGCCGGGCATGACGGCGATATGCGCTACCCGCGCCCGCGCTTCACCCGCATCGGCAGCACCTGATACTCGACCCAGTTCGCCACTTCGCTCACCCGCAGCTTCTTGTCGAGAATGTTTTTGCTGATGCCGTGCAGCCAGGACAGCCGCTTGCAGTCCGGATCGCGGTCGAGCACATCGAGATCCTGCGCGAATGCCTTCATGCCGGCTGGCATCCGCAAAGAAGCCCTCCTCGATCAGCCGCGTGCCGATGCGTCGCACGATCGCGGCAAGTTCGCGCAGCGGATATTCCGGGTGATATTGCACGCCCCAGGCGACAGCGCGTTCGGTGCGGAATTCCACGCTTTGAACGGACGACGTGGCGTTGGTGGCGAGCACGGTGGCGCCGGCCGGCAGCGCTTCGACCTCGTCGAGATGCACGGTCGGCGCGTTGAACACGTCGAGCTTGCCGACATACATCGGGTGCTTGCGGCCGGCTTCGGTCAATCGAATGCCGCGGCCGAAACCGATTTCGCGGCCCTTCGGGTTCTTGCGTACGCTGCCGCCGGCGGCGACCGTGATCACCTGCAAGCCCCAGCACGAGCCGAACATCGGCGTTCCGGTGTTGAGCCCGGCACGCACCAGATCGATCTGTCGCACGACTTCGGGGTCGCGGTTATAGATGTGCAGGCCGGAACCGGTAATGGCGATGCCGTCATAGCCTTCCAGCGCCTCGCCGTCGGGCAATGTGGCGGCGAGGTCGCCCGGATAGCAGATATCGACGCTGGCGCCGGGCAGCACTTCGCGCAGCAGGTCGGAATAGCCTTTGCTCGCAGGAGTGCCGCCGGCGGCCACGTGTTCGGCCATGGTCTGCGGTGAATTTCCTTCGATGACGAGCAGGCGAGGGGAGGGCATTGGCTACGGCATTTTGAGGTCAAAGGCCTGCGACGCAGGCCACTCAGGCGCATGCTGTAAGATAGGCTGGCCAAAGCCTATTTTGCAATCAAGGCCGAATCTTGTGGCATTACGCAAGGCTTAATCGCTCCCGTTCTTGAGTGTGCCGCGTAAGCCGCCCATTCTCCCTTTCTCACGCGAATCAGCAGCCTATGGCCGACTACGACCTCGCCATTATCGGCGGCGGCATCAACGGAACCGGATTGGCCCGTGACGCCGCCGGCCGCGGCGTGCGCGTCTTGCTGGTCGAGATGAACGATCTCGCCTCCGGGACCTCTTCGGCTTCCTCCAAGCTGATCCATGGCGGCCTGCGCTATCTCGAACACGGTGCGTTCCGGCTGGTGCGCGAGGCGCTGCACGAGCGCGAAGTGCTGCTGCGCATGGCGCCGCATGTTATCCGGCCGCTGCGTTTCATGCTGCCGCCGTTGCCCGGCTTGCGTTCGCCGCTGCTGCTGCGGTTCGGGCTCTTCATTTATGACATGCTGGGCGGCCGCAAGCTGTTGCCGCCCACCCGCACGGTCGATCTCACCCATCACGTGGTCGGCCAGCCGTTGCAGCGGCAATTCCGCTACGGCTTCGAATTCTCCGACTGCCTGGTGGACGATTCCCGGCTGGTGGTGCTCAACGCGCTCGATGCCGCCGAACGTGGCGCCGACATCCGCACGCGCACGCGGCTGGTGCGCGCCGAGCGGCACGACGAATGGGAGCTGGTGCTCAATTGCCGCGGCCGCCGCGAGGTGAAAACCGCGCGCGTGTCTGGTCAACGCCGCAGGTCCCTGGATCGGCGAGGTGGCCGACACCGTGATCCGCAAGCCGCTGCCCACGCCGGTGCGCCTGATCAAGGGCAGCCACATCGTGGTGCGGCGGCGTTTCGCGCATGACGACGGCTATCTGTTTCAGGCGGCCGACAAGCGCGTGGTGTTCGCGCTGCCTTTCGCGCAGGATTTCATGCTGATCGGCACAACGGATGAGGATTTCGTCGGCGATCTCAATTCGCCGGCGCCCGATGCGCAAGAGATCCTCTATCTGTGCGACACCGTGAACCAATATTTCCGCGACAAGGTGCTGCCCGACGAGCTGGTCTGGTCGTTCACCGGCGTGCGCGCACTCTATGACGACGGCAAAAAGCGGCCCGAGGACGTCACCCGCGATTATGTGCTCTCGCTCGATGAGGTCTATGGCGAGGCGCCGTTGCTCACCGTTTATGGCGGCAAGATCACCACCCACCGCCGGCTGGCGGAAGCGGCGATGGTGAAGATCGGAATTTTCTTTGGCGCGCTGCCGCGCTGGACCGCGGGCTCCACGCTGCCCGGCGGCGACTTTCCCGCCGACGGTTTCTACAATCTGGTGGCGGAGCTGATCGGCCGCTGGCCGTTTCTGGCCGAACCGCATGCGCGCCGGCTCGCGCGCGCCTATGGCACCCGCGTCGAGCGTATTCTGAAAGACGCGCAGAGCATGGACGATCTGGGTCCGCGCTTTACCGGCGATCTCACCGGCGCCGAGGTGCGCTATCTGGTCGAGAACGAATGGGCGCAGACGCCGGAGGATATTTTGTGGCGGCGCAGCAAGCTTGGCATCGCGGCGACACCGGAAGAACGCGCGGCGCTCAGCCAATTTATCGGCACGCTCGGTCGCGCAAAGCGCGCGCTAGGCGCGCCGGTATGGTTACCGAATTCTTGCCGCGGCAGCCGGTATTTCGGCGGCACGTTTTATCCTGTTACCACACATTTGTGATGTAATTGCCGCAATAGACGCACGTATTGCGGACAACGGATCGCCGATGCCGATCGATATGAAAGCTCTCGCCGCGCGTTTCGCCGTCACCAAAGTATTGGTGGTGGACGACGAGGCCTATATGCGCAAGGTCGTGCGCACGCTGCTCATGAGCGTCGGCGTGCGCAAGATCTATGAGGCGGCCGACGGCCCGGCCGGTCTCGAACTGATCCGCACCATGGCGCCGGATGTCGTCATCCTCGACTGGGAAATGCCCGGGCTCGACGGCCCCGGCTTCGTGCGCATGGTGCGCTCGCCCGAGACCTTCCCGCTGCCGAACGTGCCGATCATCATGCTGACCGGCCATGGCGAGCGCTCGCGCGTGATCGAAGCGGTCAAGATCGGCGTCAATGAATTCCTGCTCAAGCCGGTGTCCTCGAAATCGCTGCAGGACCGGCTGATTTCGGTGCTGGCCAAGCCGCGCCAGATCGTCAAGGACGGCGAGTATTACGGGCCGACGCCGCGCAAGATGGCCGCCATCCATGCCGACGGCGACCAGGCGGTCGCTAATCTCATCCTGCTGAACTAGGCTCGGCTGACGTTTTCGTCAGCGGAGACAGCCTTGCCGGCCGCTCTCATAGCCATCGATCAGGGCACCACCTCGACGCGCGCCATCGCGTTCGATGCGGGCTTGCAGCCGCTCGCCAGCGCGCAGCAGGAACTGCGCCAGATCTATCCGGCGCCGGCTCACGTCGAGCACGATCCGGAGGAAATCTGGACGGCCACGGTGTCTTGCGTGCGCGGCGCCATGGCCAAGGCGGGGCTCGCCGCCAAGGACATCGCCGGCATCGGCATCACCAACCAGCGCGAGACCACGGTCATCTGGGACCGCGCGTCGGGCAAGCCGATCCATAATGCGATTGTCTGGCAGGACCGGCGCACCGCGGAGTTTTGCGATGAACTGCGCCGCGCCGGACACGAACCGGAGATCACCGCCAAGACCGGCCTGGTGCTCGATCCGTATTTTTCCGCCAGCAAGATCGCTTGGCTTTTGAAAAATGTGGATGGCGCGCGCGGCTTGGCCGAGGCCGGCAAACTTGCTTTCGGCACCATCGACAGTTTTTTGCTGTGGCGCTTGACCTCCGGCAAGGTGCACGCAACCGACGCCAGCAACGCGGCGCGCACGGCGCTGTTCGATATCGAGCGCGGCGCTTGGGACGACAGATCTGTGCAAAATATTCGGCGTGCCGAAAAGCCTGTTGCCGCAGGTGCGCGACAATGCCGCCGACTTCGGTGCGAGCGATAAAGCTTTGTTCGGCGCCGGCATCCGCATCCTCGGCATGGCCGGCGATCAGCAGGCGGCAACCGTCGGGCAGGGCTGCTTCAAGCCGGGCATGATGAAATCGACCTATGGCACCGGTTGCTTCGCGCTGCTCAACACCGGCGCAACGCGGGTCGCCTCGCGCAACCGGCTGCTCACGACGATTGCCTATCAGCTCGAGGGCAAACGCACCTATGCGCTGGAAGGCGCGATCTTCATCGCCGGCGCCGCCGTGCAATGGCTGCGTGACGGCCTGAAGATCATCGCCAAGGCGCCGGAAGCCGATCAACTGGCTATGCGCGCCGATCCGGCCGAACAGGTCTATCTGGTGCCGGCCTTTGTCGGCCTCGGCGCGCCCTATTGGGATGCGACGGCGCGCGGCGCGATCTACGGCCTCACCCGCAATTCCGGCGCGGCCGAACTTGCGCGCGCAACGCTGGAAGCGGTCGGCTATCAGACCCGCGATCTGCTCGAAGCCATGCGCGCCGATTGGCCGCGGGCAGGCGAGGCCGCGACCGTGCTGCGCGTGGACGGCGGCATGACGGCGAGCGAGCCGGCCATGCAATTCCTTGCCGACATCCTGGCCGCGCCCGTAGACCGGCCGGTGGTGATGGAAACCACAGCTTTAGGCGCCGCCTATCTGGCCGGGCGGCAGGCGGGCCTATGCCCCGATCTCGACGGTTTCGCGGCGCAATGGCGGCTCGACCGGCGTTTTGAGCCGCGCATGGATGAGCTTACGCGGGAGCGCAAATATGCCGGCTGGAAGGACGCGGTGCGGCGAACGTTAACGGCAAGTTGAGATTTCGCGGCGAGTATATCCGCGCCAGAAGGCACCCGGGCGATGAACATCAACAGTAAGCAGGCCGAATTCCTGATCCATCAGCTGCGCGTGCTGGTGGTCGACGATAATGCGTTCATGCGCTCCGTGGTGCGCGGGCTGCTCGCCAATATCGGCGTCAAGAAGATCTTCGAGGCCGGCGACGGCATCGCCGCGCTCGACATGATCCGCACCACCAATCCCGACGTGCTGATCCTCGACTGGGAAATGCCTTTGCTTAACGGCCCCGAGCTGGTGCGCATCGTGCGCTCGCCCGGCGTATTCCCGACGCCGGACCTGCCCATCATCATGCTCAGCGCCCATGGCGAGCGCTGGCGCATTCTGGAATTGGTCAAGCTCGGCGTGAACGAGTTCCTCTGCAAGCCGGTCTCGGCCAAGGCGCTGTTCGACCGGCTGATCTCGATCCTGCTCAAGCCGCGCGAAAGCGTGCGGGTCGGCGATTATTATGGCCCCGCCCCGCGCCAGCCGGTGAAGGAGCCGAAATTCGATTCGGCCGATTTGCCGCCGATCCTGATCTGATCGCCTTTCAATTCAAATGAGCCGAACGCCCGGTTGAGCGCCTCACGGCGTCCCGCTAGCGTGCGTCGCTGCGGCGCGGGAACTGGGTCGATGGCGGACGAAAGACGGGCAGGTACGGCGCTGGTGCGCTTCGAAGGCGTCGCCAAGCGCTTCGGCGCGGTTGCCGCGGTCGATGCGCTCAGCCTCGATATCGGTGAAGGCGAGTTCTTCGCGCTGCTCGGGCCCTCCGGCTGCGGCAAGACCACGCTGTTGCGATTGCTCGCCGGCTTCGAAGACTTGAGCGAAGGCCGCATTTTGCTCGACGGCGAGGACATCGGCGCGGTGCCGCCGCATTTGCGGCCGGTCAACATGATGTTCCAGAACTATGCGCTGTTCCCGCATCTCAACGTGGAGGGCAACATCGCCTTCGGGTTGCGCCAGGAGCAGGCCGGGCGGGCGGAAATCGCCGAGCGGGTGGCCGAGATGCTCACGCTCACGCGCCTGCAAGGTTTCAACAAACGGCGGGTCGATCAACTCTCCGGCGGCCAGCGCCAGCGGGTGGCGCTGGCGCGCTCGCTGATCAAGCGCCCGCGCGTCTTGTTGCTGGATGAGCCGCTGGCCGCGCTCGACAAGAAGCTGCGCGCCGAAACCCAGTTCGAGTTGATGGAATTGCAGCGCAAGCTCGGCACCACCTTCGTCATCGTCACGCACGACCAGGAAGAGGCGATGATCGTCGCCGACCGCATCGCGGTGATGAACCAGGGCAAACTGATCCAGGTGGCGAAGCCTGCGGAAATCTACGAGCGGCCGAATTCGCGCTGGGTTGCCGACTTCATCGGCGAGGTTACGCTGATCGAGGGCAGGCTCGGCGCCGATGGCGCTATCGAGACCGCGGTCGGACCCTTGCGCGCCGAAGCGGCCGATTCCAAGCACGGTGGCCAAGTCTGGCTGGCGCTGCGTCCGGAAAAACTGCGCATCAGCGCCGAACGCCCGGCCGGCGTCGCCAATGCGGTCGCCGGCACCGTAGCCGAGATCGGCTATCGCGGTGACATGTCGATCTACAAAGTGCGGCTCGCCGACCGTTCGCTGATGAAAGTGGCGGTGGCGAATACCGGCAATGGCGGCCGGAAATTCGCCATCAACGATCTGGCGTGGCTGTCTTGGCCGGCGGAAGCCGGCGTGCTGCTGACGAGTTAAGCGATGCACAAGGGCCGCAGCAAACGAACTTGGAGCCAGCGGCTGATGCTGCTGGCGCCTTATGTCTGGCTGGCGGTGTTCTTCCTCGCGCCTTTCGTCATCGTGTTCAAGATCAGCCTGTCGCAGACCGTGATCGCGCAGCCGCCTTATGTGCCGCTGCTCGATCTTGCAGCCGGCTGGCAAGGCTTGAAAGTTTTCGCGTCGAGGCTCGCACTCGATACCTATCGGCTGCTGGCGTCGGACCCGATTTATTTGTTTTCCTATCTCAAGAGCCTGCAAGTCGCCGGCATTTCCACCGCCATCCTGCTGCTGATCGGCTACCCGATCGCCTATGGCATCGCGCGCTCGCCGCGAAGGCTGCAGCCGTTGCTGATGATGGCGGTGGTGCTGCCGTTCTGGACCTCGTTTTTGATCCGCGTCTACGCCTGGATCAATATCTTGCAGCGCGACGGCTTGCTCAACACGGTGCTGCTCAAGCTGCACATCGTCAGCGCGCCGGTGGCGTGGCTATCGTCCGACACCGCCATCTATATCGGCATGGTCTATTCTTATTTGCCGTTCATGGTGCTGCCGCTCTACGCCACGCTTGAAAAAATGGACCAGACGCTGCTGGAAGCCGCCGCCGATCTCGGTTGCACGCGCCGCGAAACGTTTTGGCGGGTGACCGCGCCGCTGTCGTTGCCGGGGGTGGCGGCGGGCGTGCTGCTTTGTTTCATCCCGATCGTCGGCGAATTCGTCATTCCCGATCTGCTCGGCGGCTCTGATAGTTTGATGATCGGGCAGACGCTATGGACCGAATTCTTCTCCAACCGCGATTGGCCGGTGGCATCGAGCATCGCCGTCACGCTGTTAGGCCTGCTGATCGTGCCGATCATGTTCTACGAGCGGCTGCAACAACGGCAATTGGAAGGGCTACGCTAATGCGGCGCGGCGCTTCTCCATTCAACGTGACATCGGTGGCGCTCGGCTTGGCGTTCCTCTATCTGCCGATCGCCATTCTGGTGATCTATTCGTTCAACGCCTCGCGCCTGGTCACGGTCTGGGCCGGCTGGTCGCTCAGATGGTATCGCGAGCTTCTGCACGACGACGCCATTTTGCAGGCGGCCTGGACGAGCTTGCGCATCGCAGCGCTGTCGGCCACCGCCGCCACCGTGCTTGGCACGCTCGCTGCCGTTGCCTTAACGAGAATGGGGCGTTTCCACGGACGCCTGCTTTTTTCCGGCATGGTCTACGCGCCGCTGGTGATGCCGGAAGTGATCACCGGGCTGTCGCTTTTATTGCTGTTCGTCGCGCTCAATGTCGACCGCGGGTTTTGGACCATCGCCGTCGCCCACACCACGCTGACAATGTGTTTCGTCGCCGTGATCGTGCAGTCGCGGCTGATCGGTTTTGACCGCAGCCTGGAGGAGGCGGCCCAGGATCTCGGCTGCCCGCCGTTCAAGACGTTCCTGACGGTCACGCTGCCGCTGATTCTGCCGGCGATTGCCGCCGGCTGGATGCTGGCCTTTTCGCTTTCGCTCGACGATCTGGTGATCGCCAGCTTCACCACCGGTCCGGGCGCCACCACGCTGCCCATTCGCATTTATTCGGAAGTGCGCCTGGGCGTGAAGCCGGAGATCAACGCCGTCTGCACCATCATGATCGCGATCGTGGCGGCCGGCACCATCGCTGCTTCACTGATGGCCAAGCGCGGCGCCGTGCGGCGCGAGCGCGCAGCATTCGGCGCGCAGGTTTAGAATTTGTCGCTGCTGCTCTGGCCCGGCGGGCGGAACAGATAGACCAGGAACCACACCGGCACGATCACCAGCGAGCCGAGCAGCACGTTCGGCCAGGCCCAGGCAAATCCCTGCTTGGCGTAATCTTCGAGGCGGTCGGCGGAGAACCCGAAGTCGCGCATCAGCTGGTCGGCGGTGATGCCGAAATGGGCGAGGATCGTTCCCACCACCAGCGAGGCGACCGCGACTTTGATCAGCGTCCGGATGATTGCGTAGGACATCCAATGCCTATCGCGCCGGCGTCACGGCCGGCCAAGTGATTCGCGCTCAAGTGATTCGCGCATTTGCCAATGATAGTCGAAGGCGCGCCCGGGCGGCACCCGCGAGAACGGGCCTATTGCGGCTTTTCAGCCGGTGGCGTGGACTGCTCGGCCGCCGGGCGTGCTGCCCGCGGGCGGTGCGGCGCGAGTACCGAGGATGCGGTCGATGACCGAATTGCCGGTGGCGCCGTCGCGGGCACGCCGCTCGCGCACCGCATTGAGCAGCGGCGCTGCCGCGCCCGAGCGGCGGATCAGCGCCTCCGGATCGGGCAGCATGATCGGGTCGTCCCACGAGCCCTGCACGATGAAGGGCAGTTCGAACGGGCTGACGCCGGGTTTGGCGGTGGACACCAAAGCGGCGGTGCCCTTGAGATCGAGATCGCGCTCGGGGATCGAGGCCGAGCCTGCCAGCGCCAGCCGTACCGCCGAGCCATCGATCTGCACGTCTTCGACGCTGACCGTGCCCTTGTTGATCTTCAGCGCCACGGTGATCTTGTCGAAAGGCGTGCGGCCGGTGCGGAATTCGCCGCCGCCCGACAGCGGACGGCGCTCCAGCCGGCGCAGCAATTGCTCGACATTAAGTCCGGCGAGCGCGCCTTTGGTGCCGATCAGGTGGGCGGTTCCGTTCAAGGTATGGGTGACCGCCAATACGCTGTTGCCGGAGCCTTCGACCGCAAAGGAAACGTCGCCTTTGCCTTCCAGGCGGTGCAGCCCGAACAATTGGCCGAGGCAGGCTTCCAGGTCGACGTCGGAAAAATGCAGCTGCGATTTCACGTCCACGCCGGAGTCGAAATTGGCAAGCACCAGCGAACCCTTGATCACGCCGCCATAGGCCTGCGCTTCGCCGATTGTGATCGCCAGCTTGCCGTCGTGCAAATTGGCGCCGATGGCGGTGCGGCCGATCTTGGCGTTTGCCAACACCACCTTGGCCGCCGACAGCCGCAAATCGAGATCGATGCCGGAAAGCCCGTCAAGCGTAATGCGGGTGTCGTTCCAGCCGCGCTGATTGGCGGTGAGCAGCCGCACGGTGGAGACATAGGGCGTAAGATCGAGCGTATCGGCCGCGAGCGTACCCTGCATGGTCTGGCGTCCGTCGCTGGCGAACGTCAGCACGCCCTCGGCGGTATTGCCGTCGAGTTCCACATTGACGTTGTTCAACCCGATGCTGTTGCCCATCACATTGGTCTGCGCCTTGATGGCGAAATGCCCGAAGCCGCCGCCGGGCAGCGGCTTCTGCCCGAGCCAGGCCAGCGCATCGCGCAAGGAAGCGGCGTCGGCGGCAACCGTGCCTTCGACCTTGACCGTCGGCCGCACGCTGACCGCGCCCTCGAAGGCGGCCTTCATCTGGCCGCCGGCGACGCGCAGTTTGAGGCCGGTGCGGGCGCCGGCAAGGGCTGCCGAAAAATCGCCGAGCGTCACGGTCAAATCCAGCGGCTCGGCGTTCCAGATCACGCGGCCGGTGGCGCCGAAGCTCTTGGAAATTGACGGCCAGGCCAGCGAGAGTTGCACGATGTCGAGCGTCTCGAAAACTTTTTGCGCCTCGTTGCGCACCACCAAGGTGCCGTTGTTGATGCGCATCTCCGAGAACGCCGCCACGCGCGCCGCACCGGTATTTTGGCTGCGCGCCAACGCGCCGATCAGGCCCGACCAATTGGAGCCGCCGTCGCCGTCAAGATCGATGGCGATGGCCGGGTGATCCAGCGCCACGTCGGCGATCTCGACCCGGCCGATCAGCAGCGGAAAAAAGCGCAAGCGCGCGGTCAGCCGCTCGGCGGTGAGCGCCGGATGCACGGCATCGCCCAGCACAACGTCGTCGAAGCTCACGCTGCCGGTGGGAAACAGCGACACGGTCGCCGCGCCGCGCAGGATCGGATTGAGGCCGGTGACGGTGCGGATCTCGCTCATCACCTGCGTGCGCACGGAGGCGGCCGAGATCAGGAAGCTTGCGGCCGTGAACACGCCGGCGCCCACCGCGATTGCGGCGAGCAAGACAAATCCCAGGCGTTTGAAGCCAGCGGCGGCGGTCAAGTTACGAATGTCCGGTTGTGTCGGTGTCGAATTATGGCGGAATATACCATCCATCTCGCCGCAGCCAACCTGCTCGGCCTCTGTGACCCTTTCATGGCCGGCGCGACTTCCAATTAACGCTACTGCCCCGCCGCGGCCTTGCCCATCGGCGCCGGCATCGGCAATTTCGGCGATCAATTTCTTGATAATGGCCTGGCCGAAGGCATTGAAGTCCTTCGCCTCCAGCACGAAGGCGCCCGGCCCGCCCACGACGTGGGTGCGGTAATAGCTCGCCAGGCCCCCGGGCGGGTTGGTGTGTTCCGGGTTCCATGCCAGCGGGCGCTCGCTCAGGATCACCAGACCGTTGATGGTGATGCCGAGCCTGAGCGCTTCGTCGCGCGCCAGCGTCACGTCGCGGCCGGCATTGTTGGTGCCGTCGCCGGAGACGTCGATGGTCTGGCGCTCGGCGGTGAACGGCGCGCGCGCGAATTGCGCCACGGCAAAATCGATGCCGCCGCTGATCGAGGTGCGGTCGGCAAAGGAGCGCGGCGATTCCAGCAGCCGGTCGCCGAAGGCCTGCGCCGATGCCGGCCCGTCGATCGCCGTCCAGTCGATCACCACTTTCTGATTGCCGAAGCCCGACCATTCCAAATAAAGCACCGCGATGCGGCGTTGGCGGCCGGAGCGGATGGCGTCGAGCACCTTGGCGTCGGCGATGGCCGCGGCGTAGCCCTCGCGCTGCAACTGGAATTTCTCGGCATCGACGCTGCGCGACACATCGGCCGCCAGCACCAGCAGCAGGTCGGCCTTTTCGGCCGCGCGCGCGGCGACGCAGCGACTAAGCTCGACACGCAGCCGAGCAGCGCCAATGCGCAGCCGCGACCAAACGGCTCATGATCAGGCCTCCGTCGCCCTTCGAGGTGGCGCTACGGCTAGCCCGATGACGACCGTTTGCGGATGAGCTTATCGGAAGACTATTGCGCCAGCACGCGGGTGGCCGGGAAGGCCACTTCCACCAGCGTCCCGTCGTTGACTTCGCTGGTGATGCGGAAACGGCCGCGATTGGCCTCCGCCAAAGCCTTGGTGATCGGCAGGCCTAGACCGGTGCCGCTCGAACCCCAGCGCGCCGAGGTCGCCAGCTGGCGGAACGGCTCCAGCGCGGTCTGCAATTCCTTCTCGCTCATGCCGGCGCCGGTATCGCGCACGCGCAGGACGACCTCATGTTCGTCGGTCAGCGCGGTGGAAACGATCACCTGTCCGCCGGCGCCGGTGAACTTGATCGAGTTCGACAACAGATTGAGCGCGATCTGGCGCACCGAACGGGCGTCGGCCACGATCGAGGGCAGGTTTGCCGGCAGCGAGGTGCGGATGATGACGCGCTCGCGGTTGGCTTGCTCCTGCATGATGGCGACGCACTGCTGCACCAATTCGTTGAGATTGACGCTCACGAAGGTGAGTTCGAGCTTGCCGGCTTCGATCTTGGAGAGATCGAGCAGATCATTGAGCAGCGAAATCAAATGGCCGCCGGAGGCGTGGATGTCCTTGAGGTATTGCTTGTAGCGGTCGTTGCCGACGGGGCCGAAGCGCTCGTCCATCATCACCTCGGAAAAGCCGATGATGGCGTTGAGCGGCGTGCGGATTTCGTGGCTGATCTTGGCGAGGAATTCGGATTTGGCGGTGGAGGCCTTCTCGGCCTCCTGCTTGGCGTTGATCAGTTCTTCCTCGGTGCGCTTCCAGGCGGTGACGTCGCGCAGCACCGCGCAGAAATTTTCGCCGTCCGCGAGCCGTCCCATGGTGACGTAAAGCGGCACCAGGCCGCCTTGGCGCACGCGGCCGATCGCCTCGCGGCCGGCATCGAGCGCGCCGGTGCCGCGCCCGAGCGCCAGCCGGTCGAGATCCTCGATCGCCGCGCGCCGGCTTTCCGGCGCGAACAGGTCGCCGAAGGTGAGTTCGGCGAATTCGGCGGTGTCATAGCCGAACAGCGCCTCGGCGCTGCGGTTGGCCGAGAGCACGCGGCCGGCGCGGTCGAGCACCAGCGCGCCGTCGGTGGCGGTGTCGAGGATCGAGCGCAGCTCGCGGTTCTCGGCCTCGACCCGGCGCAACGACATTTCCGAGGCTTTGGATCGCTCATCGGAAGCGGCTTGGGTGGTGATCATGAGCACCAGTGCGTTCTCGTTGTTCCAGGCCACGCTGAACAGGCGGCCGTCGACCGCCTTCTGCTTGCCGTTGACGGTGGTGATGGTGAGCGACTTGCCGCCGTTGCCGGCGTCGGCCGGCGACTGCTTGGTTTCGATGAACAGGCTGTCGAGCCCGCCGGCTTCGGTCAGCGCGGCCAAATCGCGATAGCCGGTCCAGTCGAGGAAGGCTCGGTTGGCGTAAATCAGTGTGTTGAGGCGATAGACCAATATGCCCATCGGCAGACGGTCGAGGATCGGGCGGCCTTCGTGGGTGTCGCGCGCGGCGTCGCCATTGCGCGCGGCCCGCGGCGGCGGCGCAGGCTCGGGCGCGATGATCGGCGCGGCGTAGGGCTCGGCGCCGAAATCGTCCGGCATGCCGCCGGCGCCGGGTTTGCCGGCGGTATGTTTGAGCCGCTCGCTGAGTTCGTGCGCGAGTTCCTGGAAGGCGCTTTGTTCGGTCGGACTTAGCGCCGAAGTCGGCGCCGGCTGCCGGTGCCGGCTCGGGCGCAGGCTGCTGGAATGCCACCACCTTGGACGGCGGTTCTTTTGCCGCCGGCGCGGGCGGCTGCGCCTTGCGGCGTTCGATGGTCGTGAGGCGATCCAAGGCGCGGCAGACACCGAAACCGCGATAGCCCTCGAAACGGCGTTCCCGGTCGAAGACCGGCAGGCCCGACATTTCGATCGGCAGCCGCTCGTTCTCGCCGTCGAGCGGCCAGTCGATGACGATGCCGCTCCAGGTTTCGCGCGCCGCCAGCGCGGCGGCGATCTGGCCTTGCGGATCGAGCTTGAGTTCGGCCGCGATCTCCGCCCAAGGACGGTCGAGCACGGCGGCGGTCTTTGCGCCCAGCAGGCGGGTGAATTCTTCCGTGCCGAGCGTGAAGCGGTTGGCCGCATCCATCTGCCAGACGAAACGGAAGGGAAAGCGGTGCGGGCGCGCTTCCGCGGCGGCCGGGTTGGGGGCGGTGGGCGGCGCATGGACGGCTGCGACAATCGCCGGTGCCGCCGCGGCCGCCGGTTTCGCCGCGGCCGGCTGCTGGCCCGCCGCGGTGGCGGTGAGCAGCAGCGTGAAGGCATTGCCGGCGCCGAGCTTGAGCAATGTAACGGGCCCAGCTGCGATGTCGCCCTTGGCCTCGCCGTTGAGCGTCGCCTCGCGCGCGAGCTTGTCGGCGCCGAGCGCGATCAGGTCACGGCCTTTGCCGAAGCGCTGCTGTGCCGAGGGCGTCATCTCGATCAGCTCACCGTCGGCGGTAAAAATCGCCGCCGGCAGCTCGATATCGGCCAGCAGGCGGTGCGCGCGTTCGGGCAAGCTCAAGTCCTTGCCGGCACGTTCGGTCGAAACGACCAGCACGCCGGCCGTATTGTCGGCGAGCGCGATGCGCGTGCAAATGCAAATGAGCGTGCCGCCGAAACTGGCGCCGAAACCGCGCAGGCGTTCGAGCCGCGGCGCGCCGCCTTGCGGCAGCGTGCCGGCCAGCCGCGCGATCTGGGCGGCGGCCGGATGGCTTGGCTCGAATGGAATAGCGGCTGCACCCGCCGGCGTGACCGCCTCGAAAATCGCGGCCGCGCTCGGGTTGGCCCAGAGGATGGCCTTCGCGTCCGTGCTCCATAGCCATACCGGCGACGGACTCAGGGCGTGCGCCGCGAGCCGCGGATCGGTCAGGCAGGTGAATTGGAACTCGGCCCCACTCATCACTTTTGTCACATGGATTACGACTAATGAATCCTTAAGACGATAGGGCCGCAGGTGTCTTGCGTCCACGACGCGGGGCGCGTGTTGCACCGTCGATCGTCGATATCCTTAATGTCGGCTCCTGCACTGGCAGCGAGAAATCCCCCTCCTAGATAGGGTTGTATATGGTTAAAGTCGGCGGTAGCCGGCGGCCGTACCAGCAGGAGGATGTCATGGCAAAAGAAGGCGTTCCGAGTTTCGAGATTCCGGCCGAAGTCCGCGCATTCGCCGAGAAGAGCGTTGAACAGGCCAAGCAGGCCTTCGACAGCTTCATCGCCGCCGCCCAGCACGCGACCAATACCGCCGAGAACCAGGCGGCGAGCGCGCGCAGCGGCGCCAAGGAGGTGGGCGAATTGGCCGTCCGCTTCACCGAGCGCAATATCGCGTCTTCGTTTGAATTCGCCCAGAAACTGGTGAAAGCCAAGGATTCCGGGGAGGTCATGGCCCTGCACGCCGACTACGTGAAAAGCCAGATGGCGACGCTGACCGACCAGGCCAAGGAATTGAGCAAGCAAGCGGCCAAGGCCGCCGGGCAGAGCGGCCAGCATTAAGGCGGCGTGCCGGGGCTCGAGGGTCGGGACCTGCCGCGCCGGCGGATAAGCCGGCGGGGTGTTTTTATGACATTATTGTGCATTGCAATATTTTTGTTGCATCGCACCAAAGATGGTGCTATATAGGGGTTACAGCACTCGCCCAGGCGCCCTTTTTGGCGCCACCCAAGGCGGCGGGTCCTCAAATCAGGCGCGGGCCGATATGCCGAGGGCGGCGGCTCGCTTGGAGCCGGAGACCGCCCTCCAAAGTCTAAGGATGACCGCCATGATCGAAGCCACACCCACCACCACCGCGAAATCCAAGCCGAAACCGGCCGCCAGCGCGTCGGTCTTCGAGATGCCGAAATTCGACATCCCCAGCTTCGAAATGCCGAAGATGGAAGTGCCTGCCGCATTCCGCGAGTTCGCCGAGAAGGGCATCGCGCAATGCAAGGACAACTACGACAAGATGAAGAGCGCGGCCGAAGAGGCCACCGATATGCTCGAGGGTACCTATGCCACGGCCTCCAAGGGCGCTTCCGGCTATGGCCTCAAGCTGCTCGAGACCGCGCGCACCAACAGCAACGCGGCTTACGATCTGTTCGGCGAAATCCTCGGCGCCAAGTCCTATGCCGAGGTGGTCGAGCTCTCCACCGCCTATATGCGCGAGCAGTTCGAAACCATGACCGCGCAGACCAAGGAGCTGACCGAACACGCTCAGAAGGTCGCAACCGAGACCGTCGAGCCGATCAAGGAAAGCTTCACCAGCGCCTTCAACAAGGCGGCCTAAGCGTCTCACGCATCGCAGCCGCGCTTTCGCGGCGCAGTTAAAATAGCAAGCCCGGGCCGCTCGCCCGGGCTTTTTGCTGTTTGGCATCAAGGGCCAAGCGGCTTGCCAAAACGGCGTTGCGAACCTAGGTTCGCCCCGCAACGTCTAACGACGTGGCCCGTGCAGGTGTAGCTCAGTTGGTTAGAGCGCTGGTCTGTGGAACCAGAGGTCGGTGGTTCAAGTCCACCCACCTGTACCATTCACACACTTCCCATCGTCTCGATGCATCCTAAAACAAAACGCCGGCGAAATTTTCGCCGGCGTTGTTTGTTTTCAGTGACGGAATGGTTCAGCGCACCGTATAGCGGCCGTTCGGTCCGATGAAGTTGCGCGGCCGGTATGTCGCCGTGCCGGATTGAGCGCGGCTGCCGCCGGTCAGCCAATCGAAGAAGCCCGAACCGCCGCCGCCGCTGCCGCCATACATGCCGACCGGCATGCGCACCGGCTTGCTCGAGGTATTGGGCGGGCGATCGATCGCGATGTCGGCGACCTTGCGTTCGCTGCCCTTGAGGATGGCGATCATCTTGGCGTCGCGGCCATAGACGTCCTCGCGCAGCTGCAGCTTGCCGTCGGCGTCCACGAAGGCGGTCTGATAGGTCAGATGCACCGGGATCGGCTTGGGGAAGTTGATGTTGATCTCGCTGCCGCCGAACATCTTCTCCAGCCGAGCTTCGGTGTAATGCTCGTTGGGCAGTTCGATCGACAAGAGCTTCTCACCATAAGTGAGCGGATTTTCCACCCGCATGCAGCCGTGGCTGTAGGCGCGCTTTTCGCGCTTGAACAGATATTTGTCCGGCGTGTCGTGCTGGTAGACCAGGAACTTGTTGGGGAAGTTGAAGCGAATGCGGCCGAGCGCATTGCCGGCGCCCGGCGGCTGGGAAATATGGATGGTGCCGTCGGCATCCTGCGTCAGCTTCAGGCCGATGCGGTCGAGCGCGTTCGGATCTTCCTGCAGCGCCGGCAGATATTCGTGCTCGATGATCGAGGGCGGAACGTTCCAGGTCGGGTTGACCGTGATGAACTTCATTTCCGCGCTGATCATCGGGGTGGCCTTGCCCGGCATGCCGGCGACGATCTTGGTGTGCCAGAACAGCTTGCCGTCGTTGAACAGGCTCAAGCTGAAGTCGGGCACGTTGACCACCACATAGGTGCCGTTGTCATTGCCGAGTTTGCGCGGCAGCCAGCGCCAGCGCTCCATGTTGGCCAGCACGATGTCGACCGGCTTGGCCGAGGGATGGTGGCCGGCGACGCTCTCGCCGTTCATGGTCTTCACGGTGTTGGGACCGAGCATGCCGTCGACGCCGATGCCGGCGCCCATCTGGAAGGCCTTCACCGCTTCGAATACGGCGTTGTCGTAATCCTGGCTGCTCTTGTCGCCGGCGACGTTGAGGCGTTGGCGCAACTGCGCGACGCGCGCATCCTTCATGCCGGGGCGCAGAATTTTGCCTTCGCTGACTTTCACCAGCGGCTTCTTTTCTTCCTCGGCCGCCACTGCGGTCTTGCCGTCATTGGCGCGCAGTTCGGCGAGCGCCTTCTTGAGCGCCTTGAAGCCTTCCTGCGGCGGATTGTAGCTGTCGAGCGTGGCCGTTACGTCGCTGGCATCGGCGAGCTTGGACAGTACTTCCGACGGCTGCGGCGCGACGAGATCGAACGAGATGTCGGCGCCGACGCGGGTGAAGTGGATCTGGCCGATCTGCGCATGCCGCGCGTAGGTAAGAATCGAGGCGGTGAATTTCAGTTCGGCCTCGGCCTGTTCGTCGGCGGTCGCACCGGCTTTGAATTCCGGCAGCGGATAATCGCTCGGATTGAGACCGACGGTATCGACCTTGGCGATATAGTCGGCGGCGGCCTTGGCGCGCGCATCGGCGGCGCCATCGCTCACCCACAACGGCTTGAAGCTGTGCGAGCTGTAATAAGACTTCGACGCCTTCGCGGTCGGCCTTGCGCAAGATGAAACGGTCGAGCTTCTTGCCGGTGATGAGGTCGCGCAATTTGTCGCTGACCGCGGCATCGGCGCTCACAGGCGCAGCGGCGGGTGCGCTCACGGCCTTGGCCGGTTCGGCCGCCGGCGTCGCGGCATCAGGCTTGCTGGCTTCAGGTTTGGCGGTATCGGCTTTAGGGTCAGCCTTGTTGGTTTCAGCCTTGGTGGTATCCGCGGGTGCTGCGGCCACATCCTTGGCGGCCGGCGGCGGCAACGCGACATCCGGCGTCGAAACCGACGCCTGGATCTGTTTGTCGCTTTGCTGCGCCATGCCGGGCTGGGCGCACAGCACCAGCCCTAGGCCGAGGGCAGTTGAGGCCAGCAGAAGTTCAATTCGGGCACTTTTCACCAGGTCGTCTCCCAAGGTCTGTCGGGGGGTCGGACCCCCCATATAGGGCGCGCGCATACTATCCCATACTCTTGCACGCGTTACGCTTTTCACAACGGGCCATGCCGAACTGCCGCAACCTGTGGCTATTTTGCACGGTTCCCGGAAAGGCCCGATTTGGCTGGACTTTCCGGCTTTTCGGAGGCCCCAAGTGAAGCCAACACCTGCCAGGGGGCCCAGTTCCTGAACAGCTTTATTTTAGTTGTACCCAGATGACTTCTTCGTGAAGGCGGATTCCGCCACCCGGCCAGCTGAGGGCGTGCCAGGTGACGGCCGGATTATCGTGGCGGGACCGCTCCGGCGGCAGCGGCGGTCAAATCGGGCATTTAAGAAAAACCGGGCCCCATAAGGGGCCCGGTTTCAGTTTGCCGGTGTGGGGACCGGCAATATCCAGAGGGGAACAATGCTGCCCGCCGGGCTTTTCTGGGAGGATACACACCGGCGCAACAGCGAGCCTGGATTATGCGAGCCGTGCCGGGCACGAGCAACGCCGGCCGCCGCATGACTGCCATGCTAGAAATGCCAGCGCTGCGCGTTGGCGACGAGGAAATCGCGGAAGACCTGGATACGCGCCACCGATTTGAGTTCTTCCGGGTAGACGAAGTAGGCGTCGAGCGCGAGCGTGTCGGCGTCGCCGAACAGCTGCACCAGCCCGCCGTTCTCCTCCACCAGATAATCCGGCAGCATGGCGACGCCTAAGCCGCGCTGGCAGGCGCGCACCACGCCGAGCACATTGTTGATGGTCAGATGCGGGTCGCGCGGACTTTTTCCGTCGCGGCTGACTTCCAAGAGCCAGCGCCGGCTGGCGAAATGCGCCGGCACCGCACCGCCCAAAAGAATGATGCGGTGCTTATCGAGCTCCTCGTGCGTGCGCGGCGTGCCGAAGCGCTTGAGATAATCGGGCGAGGCATAAGCGTGGAAGTGCACCGAGAACAATTTGCGCTGGATCAGGTCGGGCTGCGTCGGCTGGCGCAGGCGGATGGCGACGTCGGCCTCGCGCATGGCCAGATCGAGCTCTTCGTCGGTGGTGATCAGCGTGATGTGGATGTCGGGATAAAGATCGAGGAATTCGCCGAGCCGCGGCGTGAGCCAATGCACGCCGATGCCGGGCGTGGTGGAGACTTTCAATTCGCCGTTCGGCCGCTCGCGGCTGTCGGTGAGCTTGGTGCGCGCGGCCTCCAGCTTCATGAACACTTCGTGCGCGGTGCGATAGAGCAATTCGCCCTGCTCGGTGAGGATCAGCCCGCGCGCATGGCGGTGGAACAGCGACACGGAAAGCTCGGATTCAAGCGCTGAAACCTGGCGCGAAACGGCCGATTGCGACAGGCCGAGCCGCTCGCCGGCATGCGTAAACGAGCCTGCTTCCGCCGCGGCGTGAAACACCTTCAGCTTGTCCCAGTCCATGCCCTTGTTGTGTTGGCCATGATCTATTCCGCCGCCGCGCGCTGGTGTTCGTGCGCGGCCAGGAATTTCTCGGCCTCGAGCGCGGCCATGCAGCCAAGACCGGCGGCGGTCACCGCCTGCCGGTAAATGTCGTCGGTGACGTCGCCGGCCGCGAACACGCCCGGCACCGAAGTCGCGGTGGAATGGCCGGCGGTGACGATGTAGCCGGACGGCTTCATCTGCACTTGGCCGACGAACAATTCGGAGGCCGGCGAATGGCCGATGGCGATGAACACGCCGTCGACCGCGCGCTCGGTCACGGCGCCGGTTTTCACGTTCTTGAGCCGCACGCGGTTCACTTTCAGCGGATTGTCGGCGCCCATCACGTCGTCGAGCGCTGAATCCCAGATCACTTCGATTTTGGGATTCTTGAACAGCCGGTCCTGGAGAATTTTCTCGGCGCGGAAGGCGTCGCGCCGGTGCACGACCGTCACCTTGGAGGCGAAATTGGTGAGGAACAGCGCTTCCTCAACGGCGGTATTGCCGCCGCCGATCACGACGACTTCCTTGTTGCGGTAGAAGAAGCCGTCACAGGTGGCGCAGGCCGACACGCCATAGCCTTTGAATTTCTGCTCGGAAGGCAGATCGAGCCAGCGCGCCTGCGCGCCGGTGGCGATGATCAGGCTGTCGGCGAGATAGATGTCGCCTGAATCGCAAATCAGCCGGAACGGGCGGCTGGCGAGCTCCACTTTGTTCACATGGTCGGTGACGATCTTGGTGCCGACATGGGTCGCTTGCGCCTGCATCTGCTCCATCAGCCAGGGACCCTGGATGACGTCGGCAAAGCCCGGATAGTTCTCCACGTCGGTGGTGATGGTGAGCTGGCCGCCGGGCTGGATGCCCTGAATGAGGATCGGTTCCAGCATGGCGCGCGAGGCATAGATCGCGGCGGTGTATCCCGCCGGACCCGAGCCGATAATCACGACCTTGGCGTGGGTGGTCTTTGGCATCGTTTGCCTTGCGCCCCCCTGGCCGGGCGTCGGTTGGCGGTTTTCGCCCGGGCGGCCGATGTCAGCCGGCATTTTGCCCGGCCCAATATCTAGGCTTTTCGGGAAGCTATGCAAGATACGCAACCCCCGGACTCACAGCCATGACCGGGTAGAGGGTCAAAGTGCCGTGACCTCGCGCGCAATAATGTTTCGCGAAACATTGTTTCGCGGTATGGATGTTCCCAACGCCCATTTTCAGGAGCTGCCGGTGCCGGCCCGCCTCGACGCCATCGACCGCAAGATCCTCAAGGAACTGCAGGCCGACGGCCGCATGACCAATGTGGAGCTGGCGCGCCGGGTCGGGATTTCGGCGCCGCCCTGCCTGCGCCGGGTGCGCGCGCTGGAAGAGGCCGGCTACATCAAAGGCTACCGCGCGCTGCTCGACGAGAAGAAGCTCGGCTACGAGGTCACCGTCTTCGCCATGGTGCATCTGGCGAGCCAGGCGGAAGCCGACCTTGTCGCCTTCGAGGAATTCGTGCGCGCGCAGCCGCTGGTACGCGAATGCTGGATGCTGTCGGGCGAGATCGACTTCGTCTTGAAGTGCGTGGCGCCGGATTTGAAAACCTTCCAGGCCTTCGTCGAGAAGCTCACCTCGGCGCCGCACGTGCGCAACGTGAAGACCTCGCTGACGCTGCGCAATTCGAAAGACGCGGCCATGGTGCCGATGGAAGGCTAGCGCTCACTTCGGCGGGCGCAGCTTTTCCAGTTCCGGCAGCAGCACGACGCTTTCCTGCTCATTGGGATCGGTGCGCGCAACGACCGCGATGCAGGGCTCGGTGTCGCTCATATTGTAGGGCAGATGCGGCACATTGGCCGGGATGTACATGAAGTCGCCCGGCCCCGCGACCAGATGCTGCTCGAGCCGTTCGCCGACATACGTGCCGCCTTTGCCGCTGAGCACGTAGATCGCGGTCTCGTGCGCTTCGTGCTTGTGCGCTTTCGCGCGGGCGCCCGGCGGCATGGTGAGCAACTGCATGTGCAGGGCCGATGTGCCCACGGTCTCGGCGGAGATCGCCGGCGCGTAAGTAAAGCCCTGCTTGCCGGTGAACGGCTTGCCGGCGCGCACCACCGCGCAAACCGGGCGATCGAGCGTTGTGCTTTGCTCAGACATAACTGGCCTCCGTGGCAACGCGGGTTATCGGCGCGGGACGCGGCGCGCGCGCTGGAAAAGCGAAACGCTATTTCCAATCGACCTTCTTGATCTCATAGCCCTTGGCGCCGCCCGGTGCATTGACCTCGACAACCGCGCCCTTGGCCTTGCCGATCAGCGCCTTGGCGAGCGGCGAGGTGATCGAGATGCGGCCCTTCTTGGCGTCGGCTTCCGGCTCGCCGACGATCTGCCACACCTTCTTTTCGTCGGTGTCCTCGTCGACCAGCGTGACGGTGGCGCCAAACGTAATGGTGTCGCCGGAAAGTTTTGAGACGTCGATCACGTCGGCGCGCGCGAGCTTGTCCTCAAGCTCCGCGATGCGGCCCTCGTTGAGCGACTGCAGTTCTTTCGCCGCATGATATTCGGCGTTCTCCGACAGGTCGCCGTGCGTGCGCGCATCGGTGATCTGCTGGATGATGCGCGGCCGCTCGACCTGTTGGCAATGCTTGAGCTCGGCCTCGAGCGTCGTATAGCCGGCGGCGGTCATCGGAATCTTGTCCATCGTCTTCTTCTCCTCCTGGCGGGCGCCCGCAAACGGAAAGCGAGCGCTTATCGGCCGCCAAGCCCTTTCCTTCCCTAAGCCGAGCGTCGAAATCGACTCGCAATACGACTCCGGCCACGGGTCCACCGCGAAACCGGAGTCATGTGAGCCGATAGCCGGTCAAAAACACCCCGACCGCGGCTGGTACGACCCTTGCCGCGACCGTGGACTTCCCGGCCTCACTCGTACCGCCGCTTCTATCCGGAACCGTCTGGAAAAACGCCCTTTAGGCCCGGCCGCTGAAATAGCTTTGCAGCGTACGCACCTCGAGGTCGCCCCCGAGATAGGCTTTGATGCCCTGCGCCGCGGCGACGGCACCTGAAAGAGTGGTGTAGTACGGCACTTTATGCAAGAGGGCCGCGTGGCGCAGGGACCGGCTGTCGGCCAGGGCGGCAGCCCCCTCGGTGGTATTGAAAACCAGCTGAACGCCGCCGTTTTTGATGGCGTCCACGATATGGGGCCGGCCTTCCAGCACCTTGAAGATCTTGGCCGCCTCCACCCCATGTTCGGCCAGATAACGCTGGGTGCCGGAGGTGGCGACGGTCTTGAAACCGAGCGAGGCCAATAGCTTGACCGCCGGCAGGATGCGCGGCTTGTCCTCGTCCTTCACCGACACGAACACGGTGCCCGAGCGCGGCAGCGATGTGCCGCCGCCGATCTGGCTTTTGGCGAAGGCGATTTCGAACGACGCGTCGATGCCCATCACCTCGCCGGTCGATTTCATCTCCGGGCCGAGCACGGTATCGACCCCGGGGAAGCGGGCGAACGGGAATACCGCTTCCTTCACCGCCCGGTGCTTGTAGATGGCGGGGCTTAGCTTGAAGCTGGCAAGGCTTTCGCCCGCCATCACCCGCGCCGCGATCTTGGCGACCGGCAGGCCGATCACTTTCGCCACGAACGGCACCGTGCGCGAGGCGCGCGGATTGACCTCCAGCACATAAATGTCGCCGTCCTTGATGGCGTATTGCACGTTCATCAGCCCAACCACGTTGAGCGCCAGCGCCAGCGCGCGGGTTTGCCGTTCGAGTTCGGCGATGGTTTGCGCCGAGAGCGAATGCGGCGGCAGCGCGCAGGCCGAGTCGCCCGAATGGATGCCGGCTTCCTCGATGTGCTCCATGATGCCGGCGATAAAAGTATCCTTGCCGTCGGCGAGGCAATCGACGTCGACTTCCGTCGCGTCGGACAAATAGCGGTCGACCAGCAGCGGGCTGCGTTTGGACACCACCAGCTCGCTCGGCCGGTCGAGATCGGACGAAAGCCGCGCGATGTAACGGTCGAACTGGGCGGCATCGCGCACGATTTCCATGGCGCGCCCGCCCAGCACATTGGACGGCCGGATCACCACCGGATAGCCGATCTCGTCGGCGATGGCGCGCGCGGCACCGAGCGACGTGGCGATGCCGTTCTTGGGCTGGCGCAATTTGAGTTTGTTGAGCAGCTTCTGGAAACGCTCGCGGTCTTCGGCGAGATCGATCATGTCGGGCGAAGTGCCGAGGATCGGCACTTTCGCCTTCTCCAAAGGCTCGGCGAGCTTGAGCGGTGTCTGGCCGCCGAATTGCACGATGACGCCATGCAGCGTGCCGTTTGAGCGTTCGGTATCGACGATCTCCAGCACGTCTTCCGCGGTCAGCGGTTCGAAATAGAGCCGGTCGGAGGTGTCGTAATCGGTCGACACCGTCTCCGGATTGCAATTGACCATGATGGTCTCGTAGCCGGCGTCCTTCAGCGCGAAGGCGGCATGGCAGCAGCAATAATCGAACTCGATGCCCTGGCCGATGCGGTTGGGCCCGCCGCCGAGGATGATGACTTTCTTTTTGTCCGACGGCGCCGCTTCGTCCGAGACGGTGCCGGCGAACGGCTTGGCATAAGTCGAATACATATAGGCCGTGGGCGAGGCGAATTCGGCGGCGCACGTGTCGATGCGCTTGAACACCGGCCGCACGCCGAGCGCGCGCCGCTTTGCCATCACGGTGTCGGCGTCGGTGCCGGTGAGTTTCGCCAGCCGCTTGTCGGAAAAGCCCAGCGCCTTGAGATGGCGGAACGGGCCGGCGGTCGTCGGCAGTCCCTTGGCGATGATCTCGGCTTCGGTTTCGACCAGCCCGCGGATCTCGGCCAAAAACCAGGGATCGATGCGGCAGGCATTGTGGATCACTTCGTCGCTGGCGCCGAGGCGAATGGCCTGCGCCAGTTTCAACAGCCGGTCGGGCGTCGGCGTGCCGAGCGCTGCACGGATCGCGGCCTTGTTGTCGGCGTCGTCGATGCCCTTGGCGGCATCGAAACTCTCGATGGTGATCTCGTCGAGGCCGGTGAGGCCGGTTTCCAGCGAGCGCAGCGCCTTTTGCAGGATTTCCTGGAAGGTGCGGCCGATCGCCATGGCCTCGCCCACCGATTTCATCGAGGTGGTGAGCACGTTGGAGGCGCCGGGGAATTTCTCGAAGGCAAAACGGGGAATTTTGGTGACCACGTAATCGATGGTCGGCTCGAACGACGCGGGCGTGGCGCCGCCGGTGATGTCGTTGGCGATTTCATCGAGCGTGTAGCCGACCGCGAGCTTGGCCGCGACCTTGGCGATGGGAAAGCCGGTGGCCTTCGATGCCAGAGCCGATGAGCGCGACACGCGCGGGTTCATTTCGATGATGACCAGCCGCCCGTCGACCGGGTTGACGGCGAACTGCACGTTGGAGCCGCCGGTCTCCACGCCGATTTCGCGCAATACCGCGATCGAGGCGTCGCGCATGATCTGGTATTCTTTATCGGTGAGCGTGAGCGCCGGCGCGATGGTGATGGAATCGCCGGTGTGCACGCCCATCGGATCGACGTTCTCGATCGAGCAGATGATGATGCAGTTATCGTTCTTGTCGCGCACCACCTCCATCTCGTATTCCTTCCAGCCCAGCACCGACTCTTCGATCAGTACTTCGCTGGTGGGGGAGGCGTCGATGCCGCCTTCGACGATGTCGATGAACTCGGCTTTGTTGTAAGCGATGCCGCCGCCGGTGCCGCCGAGCGTGAAGCTCGGCCGGATGATGGCCGGCAATCCGATGTCTTCCAGCGCCGTGAGCGCCTGCGCCAGCGTCTTGACCTGGTGCGAGCGCGGCGTTTCCAGGCCGATCTTGGTCATGGCGTTGCGGAACAGCTCGCGGTCTTCCGCCTTGTCGATGGCATCGGCCGTGGCGCCGATCATCTTGACGTTGAATTTTTCCAGCGTGCCCATCTTGCGCAAGGACAACGCGCAATTGAGCGCGGTCTGCCCGCCCATGGTCGGGAGCAGCGCGTCCGGGCGCTCCTTCTCGATGATGCGCGCGACGATTTCCGGGGTGATCGGCTCGATGTAAGTGGCATCGGCGAGATCGGGATCGGTCATGATCGTCGCCGGATTGGAGTTCACCAGAATGACCCGGTAGCCCTCTTCCTTGAGCGCCTTGCAGGCTTGCGTGCCGGAATAGTCGAATTCGCAGGCCTGGCCGATGACGATCGGGCCGGCGCCGATGATCAGGATCGATTTGATGTCGGTGCGTTTGGGCATGCGCTCGCTTGGATATGGGCACAAAAAAAGGGCGCGCTAGCGCGCGTCCTTGGATTGCGCTGAGGGCGAAACCTCGCGCGCGAGCGCTGCTTAGACCAGATTCGACGGGCAGGGAAGGGCGCCGCCGCGATCAGCGGTGGACGGCTGAATTCAACTCCCGCAGCGCGCCTGGGTCATGTTTTGCGAGCCGTTGGTGGCGAATTTGCCGTCCTTGATCAGCACGCGGCCGTCTTGCGTCACCGACTCCCAGACCCTGACCAGATTGCCCTGCTTCACCACGGTGACGGTCGCCGTCGTCTTGTCGTTGAAGCGCTGCTCGACATAAGTGAGCCGGTCGCGCGCGATGCGCTTGGCGCTCACGATGTTGTAGATCGAGGGGCGGTATTGCGGCCCATTGTCGTAAGTCAGCATCACGCCGTCGGGCCGCGAGAGCGCGTAGATCGTATGCGGATTGCCGCCGGTACAGGCTCGCCGGCTCGTTGCAGGAGCGCGCCCAGACGCCGATCAGGCCGAATTCCTCAAATAGCAATTTGACCGATTGCTGAACCGGCACCGATTGCGCACGCGCCGACATCGGGATCACCGAAAGCAACGCGGCAAGAATGACGAACTTTTTCACTGTCATCCCCCTACTCACCACCACCCGGCACACCCTACCAAAGTTGATGCGAGCAGGAAAAGCCCGCGAGCGGCCAGGGCGCGTTTTGTCTCAGGCGGGCTGTGCCAAAAAGGACATGCGGCGCTGGTTATGGCCGATATTGCGGTCCGCCCGGCGCGCGGAAAAGCCCGCGGCTTGCAGCATTTCCTGCACTTCTGCGGCGGTGTAATGCGACAGGCCGACGGTCTTGCGCAACCGCAGATAATCCGACACGAAAATGCGCATCAGCCCGAACGCCGCCGCCCAGAAGAAACCGTTGGCGGCGCCGAAGCGCAGCAGCGCGAAGGCCGCCGCCGGCGCCGCCAGCCGCGGCGGCACGATGTCGCCCAGCACGAACAATCCGTCCGGCTTGAGCAGATTGCGGAACAGCCTGAGCAGCCCATCGAGTTCGGCCGCGCTCAAATATTGCGCCACCGAATGCAGCACGATGAGATCGAGGCTTGCCTTTGGCAGCGCCGCCGCCTGTTCGGGCGTGAGCACGGAGATTTTCGCATTGCCTTCATAGCGCGCGGTGAGCGCGGCGCGCACATTGGGCGCAGCCTCGACCAGCGTGAGATGCGCGCTCGCCGTAGCGATCAGATCGGCGGATGTCGCTTCGCCGCAGCCATAGTCGAGCACCTTGGCTGAGGCTGAGGGCACGTAAGCGCGGATGTCTTCGCGCGATAGTGCGGTAATGCACGTCGCGGTGACGCGCATTCACGTAGATCACCGAATGCTTGAAGTCGTAGAAGTCGATCCAGCTGCTCATGCGCGCCGCCACAATTCAGGCAAGCCCGCGCGCGCCCTGCACCGGATCGCTCGCAGGCACCGGCACCTTGGGGATGGTCGTCAACGCCTTCACGCGGTCGCCCGCTTTGTCGCCGCGGCAAAGATCATAGGCGCCCTCGGGCGGATAGGCGCCGATCACCACCAGATCGGAACTCCCCGATAATCGCTGATGCCCGGTGCCGGCCGGCAGCACCGCGACATCGCCGGGGCTAAGCTCCACCACTTCGCCCTTGTCGCCGCCGAGCCGCACTTTGGCGGTGCCGCGCGCGATGCCGAGAGTCTCGTGAATCATCGAATGATAATGCGGGAACGGATAGATGCCGTCGCGCCATTGCCCGTGGCCCCAGCCGTTCGCAGCGAACAGGCGCTCAAGCTCGCCTTCCGGATCGCGCCCCAGCGCGACCGCGCTTTATAAAGCAGCGCCGGCATCGAAGGATTGTTCGGCACCGCGCCGTCGTCCTTGAACATCAATGTGAGCGGCTTTGCGGACGTCATGACTTAACTCAACGCCCCCGGGCGGCAGGCGGGTTCGCTCACGCGATCTTGCGTTTGGCCTGCCGCATCATGTCGACGAAACGCCGAAACAGATAATGACTGTCGCGCGGGCCGGGCGAGGCTTCCGGGTGGTACTGCACCGAGAACACCGGCCGGTCGTTGAGCGCGAGGCCGCAATTGGAGCCGTCGAACAGCGACACATGCGTCTGCTGCACGTTCTTCGGCAGCGTGTCCTTGTCGACCGCGAAGCCGTGGTTCATCGAGGTGATCTCGACCTTGCCGGTGGTGAGATCCTTGACCGGATGATTGGCGCCGTGATGGCCCTGATGCATTTTCACGGTCTTGCCGCCGACCGCGATGCCCAACATCTGATGCCCGAGACAAATGCCGAAAGTGGGCGTGCCGCTATCGATCAGCTTCTTGATCACCGGCACGGCGTATTCGCCGGTCGCCGCCGGATCGCCCGGGCCGTTCGACAGGAACACGCCGTCGGGTTTGAGCGCCATGATGTCGTCGGCGGATGTTTTCGCCGGCACCACCGTCACTTTGCAGCCGGAGCCTGCCAGCAGCCGTAGAGATGTTTCGCTTGATGCCGTAGTCGATGGCGACGACGTGGAATTCCGGCTTGCTCTCGCGGCCGAAGCCTTCGTTCCACACCCATTCGGTTTCGTCCCAGGTGAAGCGCTGGCCGCTCGTCACCATCGGCACCAGATCCATGCCGACGAGGCCGGGCCAGGCCGCCGCTTCTTTCTTGAGCGCGGGCAGATCGAATTTGCCGTCGGCTGCATGCGCGATCACGGCATTGGGCATGCCGTTTTTCCGGATCAGCGTGGTGAGCGCGCGGGTGTCGATGCCGCACAGGCCGATGATGCCGCGGCTTTTGAGCCAGTCGTTGAGCGGCTTGGTGGCGCGGTAGTTCGAGGGCGCGGTGATGGCGGTATGCAAGATGATGCCGCGCGCGCCCGGCGTTGCCGCCATATTGACGGTCTCGATGTCGTCCTCGTTGGTGCCGACATTGCCGATATGGGGGAAGGTGAAGGTGATGATCTGCCCGGCATAAGAGGGATCGGTGAGGATCTCCTCGTAGCCGGTCATGGCGGTGTTGAAGCAGACCTCGCCCACCGCGGTGCCGGTGGCGCCGAGCCCAAAGCCCTCCAGCACGGTCCCGTCGGCCAGCACCAAAAGCGCCGTGGCCTTGGGTTCATCCCAAGTCCCCGTGGCTTTGGCTTGCGTCTGGGTCATGGCCTCTTAGTTGCGTATTATAGTGAGAGAGGCAAGGGGCCGGTAAACGCCGCCCCCAGGCAGATTTGGGGCCAGGATCATGGGCTTGAACCACAAAAGCGGCAGGCTCCATTTCGGCGCAGCGGCCATGGTAGTTGCTGCATTATGGTGCGGCCCGGCCGCCGCCCAGCAGCCGGCGCCGCAAAAGCCGCCGATGAAGACCGTCACGTTGTCCTCGCTCACCGCCGAAGGCTACGAAATCAAGGCGGTCGCCAAGGGCGACGGCGTCCTGGTTCAGAAGGGCAAGGACGTGTTCTGGTGCATTATGCATTTGGGCAAAAGCAGCCCGCTCAGCTACCAGTCGGAATGTTATGCCGTGCATTGAGCGGCAGAACTGACAAGCAAAGGGGTTCCCGTGATACGCGACGACATCAATAAAGCCCTGACCGAGGCGCAAAAAGCCAAGAACGAGCGCGCGGTGTCCACGCTGCGCATGGTCAATGCCACGCTCAAGAACGCCGACATCGAGGCGCGCGGCAACGGCAAGCCGCCGCTGGGCGACGCCGAATTGCTCTCGCTGTTGCAGAAGATGATCAAGCAGCGCCAGGAATCGGTCGAGATGTACCAGAAGGGCAACCGCGCCGACCTGGTCAAACAAGAGCAGGAAGAGATCGCCATCATCCAGGGCTATCTGCCCAAGCAAATGTCGGACGCCGAGATGGGCGCCGCGATCGAGGCCGCCATCAAGGAGACGGGTGCCGCCGGCATGAAGGACATGGGCAAGGTGATCGGTGCGCTGCGCGGCAAATATGCCGGGCAGATGGACTTCGGCAAAGCCAGCGGGCTGGTGAAGGGGAAGCTTTCAGGGTGACCCCTACGCGTTTCGGCCGGCATGGCGGCCTTGAAAGCATCCAACATTGCACACGACAGACATCCTTTCGGCGATCGATTTTTACGAGCGCCATCCCATCTCCGCCGACATCATCCGCGCCAAGCTGGCGGCGGCGCGCGGCCCTCTCGACAATGTCGAGCCGGACGAATTGCTGCCGCACGATCAGGATCACTATGGCGGTCTCGCCGCCAATGACGCGCTGGCGGAAGCAGCTCAACTCAAGCCCGGCCAGAAGGTTGCCGATTTCTGCGCCGGGCTCGCCGGCCCGGCCCGCTACTATGCAAAACGCTATGGCGTCGATGTCACCGGAATTGAATTGACTCCGGTGCGTGTGCGCGGCGCCAACGAGTTGACGCGCCTCGTTGGTCTGCAAAATAAAGTGCGCGTCATCGAAGCCAACGTGATGGCGGTGCCGCTTGCCGACGCAAGCGTCGATGCTGTGCTGAGCCAGGAAGCGCTGCTGCATGTGCCGGACAAGGCGCGCGCGCTATCGGAGGCGCATCGCATCCTGAAACCCGGCGGCCGGCTCGCCTTCACCGATTGGGTAGCGCACCGCCCGCTGTCGGACGCCGACGCCAAACTTATGTGGCAGGGCATGGCCGTCACCGGCCTCTTCGCCTTGCCTGACTATGTCGCGTTGATCGAACGCTGCGGCTTTGCGGTTGCTTCGACGCAGGACCTCACCTCGGATTGGGCCGTGATCCTGAAGGAGCGCCTCGCCATGTATCTCAAATTGCGTCGCGAGGCCGAACAGGCCAAAACCGCCGCCGGCCATGACGCCTTCTATGAAAGTTATGTCCGCCTTGTTGCGCTGGTTCAGGAAGGCGCGCTCGGCGGCGGCCGTTTCGCGGCGGTGAAACGGCCGGCCAACCCTGTGAATAACTAGGAAAACGGCCTGAATCTCAGCCCCACCGGTGGCTTCCGCCCGCCGCCCCGGAAAGTCTCAATTCCAAGGCCTATGATGGGGCAGCGAATCGCTTCCAACCCGGACGATCTGAACCCGCGCGCCGCAAGGTGCGCCAGGACGCCATGCGCTTCACGCCCCAGTTCCTCGATGAGCTGCGCGCCCGGCTTCCGGTTTCGGAAGTCGTCGGCCGGCGCGTGAAGCTGCGCAAGCAGGGCCGCGAGTTCGTGGGCTTGTCGCCGTTCAACAAGGAAAAGTCGCCCTCGTTCACGGTCAACGACCAGAAGGGCTTTTTCCACGATTTCTCCTCCGGCAAGCACGGCGACATTTTCGGCTTCGTGATGGAGACCGAAGGCGTGGCGTTCCCGGAAGCGGTCGAGCGCCTGGCGCAATTGGCCGGCGTGCCGCTGCCCAAGGTCTCGCATGAGGATCAGCAGCGCGACGCGCGGCGAAAGACGCTGCATGACGTCATGGAGCTGGCGGCGAAGTTCTTCCAGGACACGCTGGCGTCGCGCGCCGGCGCCAAGGCGCGCGGCTATCTCGCCGACCGCGGCATCGATCCGGCGACGCAACTCAAATTCCGCCTTGGCTATGCCTCGAATGAGCGCTTCGCGCTCAAGGAATATCTGGGCGCGCAGGGCATCCCGGTCGAGGACATGGTCGAGGCCGGTTTGCAGATTGCCGGCGACGATATCCCGGTGCCGTTCGACCGTTTCCGCGACCGGGTGATGTTTCCGATTACCGATCTGCGCAATCGGGCGATTGCTTTCGGCGGGCGCGCGCTGGAAAAAGACGCGCAGGCGAAATATCTCAATTCGCCGGAGACGCCGCTCTTTCATAAAGGCGCAACGCTCTACAACATTGCCGCCGCGCGCCAGGCCGCGCATGAGGGCGCGCAAATCGTCGCGGTCGAAGGCTATGTCGACGTGATCGCCATGGTGACGGTCGGCTTCGCCGCAACCGTCGCCCCGCTCGGCACCGCGCTCACGGAAGACCAGCTCGCGCTGCTGTGGAAGATGGCGGACGAGCCGGTGCTGTGTTTCGACGGCGACAATGCCGGCATGCGCGCGGCCTATCGCGCGGTCGAACTCGCCATGCCGCGGTTGCTGCCGGGCAAAAGTTTGAAATTCGCATTGCTGCCGCAAGGCCAAGACCCGGACGATCTGGCGCGCTCGGGCGGGCGCGAGGCCATCGCCGAAGTGATCGCGGCGGCGCGCCCGCTCGGCGCCATGTTGTGGGCGCGCGAAACCGAAGGGCATACCTTCGATACGCCGGAGCGGCGCGCAGCGCTGGAAGCGCGCATCAATACGGTGACCTCCGGCATCGGCGATGATTCCGTGCGCAAATATTACCGGCAGGATTTCAGCGCGCGGCTTGCGCAATTCTTTGCGCCCGCGCAAGGCGCGCCGCGCCGCGAAGGCGGCGGGCGCGGGCAACAGAATTGGCGCGAGCGGGGCAACCGCGACTGGCCGCCGCGCAAAGACGCCTTCGCTAGGCCTGCAGCCGGCGGCCGCGCCACGCCTTACGTGGTGGTGAGCCAGCAGCTTGCCTCAAGCGCGGCGCATCGCGGCTACCGCACCGCCATTCCGCTGCGCGAGGCGCTGATCCTGCAGGCCGCGCTCAATTACCCCTGGCTGCTGCACGACCATCTGGAGGAGCTGGCCTCGCTCGAGTTCCGCCATGCCGATGCCGAGAAGATCAAAGGCGCGCTCATCGATATCGCCGCCCACGCGGCGGCGCTCGATCCGGAGGCGCTACGGGCGGAACTTAAAAGCCGCAGCCTGGACGAGGCGGTGGAGCGGCTCGCCGCCGCCATTACAACGTCCTCGGTCTGGGGGGCCCGGCCGGATGCAGCGCCGGAGGACGTTTTGGTCACCTGGCAGCAGCTTGTCGCCTTGCATCGGCAGTGGCATTCACTAACTAAGGAATTGAAGGACGCCGAGCAGGCACTCGGCCAAGATGCCAGTGAAGCCAATTATTTGCGGCTGCGCGACGTCAAGGCCCGCTTGTCCGGGATGGAGGGAACCGAAGCCCTGATCGAGGGGTTCGGAGCCTCTTCCGGCCGGGGCGCCCGTAGCTTATGAGCTTGCGCGCGTAGGGTCCCGGACACCGAAGTCCCGGTTCTCGGCAAAAAGACCTTGCGCAACCAAAATAGCCGGACCGGCGCGGAATAAAGGTCGATTCCCGTCGGTTTTTGAGGTTAATCGGAGCTTAAGCGGGTTCCGAGAAGACTGTGTGACCTGATTCGGGCTGCGCCCGCCGGTGGCGCCTACACATGACGACTCACCTTATTATAGGGGGGTGTCGTTGAGGGCGCCCCGCGCGGCCGGAAAGGTCCAGGAGAGAGATAATGGCGACGAAGGCGAAGGCGCAGCAGGCCAAAGAAGAAACCCCGGAAAAGGAAGCCGAAGGCGCGCCCGACGCAGCATTGCCGTTGCTCGATTTATCGGATGCAGCCGTCAAGAAGATGATCAAGGCCGCCAAGAAGCGCGGCTATGTCACCTTCGATGCGCTCAATGCCGTGCTGCCGTCGGATTCGACCTCGCCGGAACAGATCGAAGACATCATGGCGATGCTCTCGGAGATGGGCATCAACGTGGTCGAGACCGAGGACGCCGAATCGGAAGACGGCGAGACCGAGAAGGCGACCGACGAAACCGACGACGATGACGACGACTAGCGGCCGCGAAGTGGTCGAGACCAAGTCGAAGTCGCTCGCCACCACCGAAAAGAAAGAGCCGTCCGAGCGCACCGACGATCCAGTGCGCATGTATTTGCGCGAGATGGGCTCGGTCGAATTGCTCTCGCGCGAGGGCGAAATCGCGATTGCCAAACGAATCGAAGCCGGCCGCGAGGCGATGATCGCAGGGCTGTGCGAAAGTCCGCTGACCTTCCAGGCCGTCATCATCTGGCGCGACGAATTGAGCGAAGGCAAAGTCTTCCTGCGCGACATCATCGATCTGGAAGCAACCTACGCCGGCCCCGACGCGCAGAAGATGCAGGTGCCGGTGGTGATCGGCCCCGATGGAAAACCGGTCGTGCCGCAGCCGGGCGTGCCCGTTCCCGGCGCGCCGCATTTGCAGGTCGTGCAACCCGTTGCGCCGCCGGCAGCGCCGCCGACTGCCACCCCGTTCAAGGCGCCCGGTACGCCGGGTGCTGCCGCCGACGGCGAGGAGCCGAAGGATCCGGCCGAAACCGCGGCTGAGTGCGATTACGATGAAGACGAAATGGAGTCGTCGCTCTCGCTCGCGGCCATCGAAGCCGAGCTCAAGCCGAAGGTGGTCGAGACCTTCGACAACATCGCGGATTCGTTCAAGCGCCTGCGCCGTTTGCAGGAACAGGACATCGAATTCCGCCTGAAGAGTTCTTCGTTGTCGCCGGCGCAAGAGCGCAAATACAAAAAGCTCAAAGACGAAATCATCACCGAGGTGAAGTCGCTGCGGCTCAATCAGGCGCGCATCGATTCCCTCGTCGAGCAGCTTTACGACATCAACAAGCGGCTGGTGTCGAACGAAGGCCGCATGATGCGGCTTGCCGAATCCTATGGCGTCACGCGCGACGACTTCATCAAGCAATACATGGGCAACGAGCTCGACCCGCGCTGGCTCAACCGCATTTCGAAACTCTCCGCCAAAGGCTGGAAGAACCTGGTCGCCAAGGAGAAGGATCGCATCAAGCAGATCCGCTCGCTGGTGCACGAACTCGCCGGGCAGACTGGCGTGGAAATCTCCGAGTTCCGCAAGATCGTGCACGGCGTGCAGAAGGGCGAGCGCGAGGCGCGCCAGGCGAAGAAGGAAATGGTGGAGGCGAACTTGCGCCTCGTCATCTCCATCGCCAAGAAATACACCAACCGCGGCCTGCAGTTCCTCGATCTGATCCAGGAAGGCAATATCGGCCTGATGAAGGCGGTCGACAAATTCGAATACCGGCGCGGCTACAAGTTCTCGACCTACGCCACCTGGTGGATCCGCCAGGCCATCACGCGCTCGATCGCCGACCAGGCGCGCACCATCCGCATTCCGGTGCACATGATCGAGACCATCAACAAGATCGTGCGCACCTCGCGCCAGATGTTGAACGAAATCGGCCGCGAACCGACGCCGGAGGAACTGGCCGAAAAATTGGGCATGCCGCTGGAAAAAGTGCGCAAGGTTCTCAAGATCGCCAAGGAGCCATTGTCGCTGGAGACGCCCATCGGCGACGAGGAGGATTCGCACCTCGGCGATTTCATCGAGGACAAGAACGCGATCCTGCCGATCGACGCCGCCATCCAGTCGAATTTGCGCGAGACCACGACGCGCGTTTTGGCTTCGCTCACCCCGCGCGAGGAGCGCGTGCTGCGCATGCGCTTTGGCATCGGCATGAACACCGACCACACGCTGGAGGAAGTCGGCCAGCAGTTCTCGGTCACGCGCGAGCGCATCCGCCAGATCGAGGCCAAGGCGCTCAGGAAGCTGAAGCATCCCTCAAGGAGTCGGAAGCTCAGGAGCTTCTTGGATAATTAGGTCTTTTGAGAACGCGCCCGGAATTTGGTCCGGGCGTTTTTCTTTGTCTTTTTGAAGATCATATGTTCGATTTTCTTCGTCATCCGAATCGGGTCTTTAGTTTCGCACTCCCAAATCACGCCGATACGCCAGCCGGCCTTTTTCAATTCTTTGGTAACGCGGCGATCTCGCTCAACATTTGTTCTGAATTTCGCGCGCCAAAATGCAGAAGATGGAGCGGAAGCTTTTGGGCACCCACGAGGGGAGAGGGTTAAGAAAGCAAGCTGCGCATTCAAGCGTTGCTTGGCTACTTCGCCTTCATATCCTTGGGCGGCTCGTGGCCGGGACAAGCCCGGCCATAACATGTAAAAGCGCGCCGGGGTGACAACGAGGTTTCGCATGATCGCGCGTTTATTCGCGGCTCTGGTTTTCATCATGGCGGTGAGCGCACCCGCTTTCGCCGCAAAATGCGGCGGCGATTTTCATGGCTTTGTCGCCGCCATGGCGCGCGAGGCGCAAGCCGCCGGCGTGTCGCGCGCCGTCCTCGATCAGGCGCTTGGCGGTATCGCGCCCGACCAGAACGTGCTCGCCTTCGACCGCCGCCAGAAGGGCATGTTCCACGCAAAGAGCTTCGAGGAATACGCGCGCACGCGCGTCATCCCGGCCCGCATCAAGCGCGCCACGTCGCTGATGGCGCGTCACGCGCAACTGCTGTCGCGCATCGAGCGGCAATTCGGCGTGCCGAAGGAATTGATCATGGCGATTTGGACGCTTGAGTCCGACAACGGCTCCGGCGACATGGGCAAGTTGCCGGTGGTGCGCACGCTCGCCACGCTGGCCTGGGATTGCCGCCGCACCGAGCTGTTCCAGGGCGAGTTCATTGCCGCGCTTAAGATCGTGCAGCGCGGCGACCTGCCGTTGCGCGATCTGGTCGGCGCTTTTGCCGGCGAGATCGGCCAGACGCAGTTCCTGCCCTCGTCCTATATCAAGTACGGCGTCGATTTCGACGGCAATGGCCACGTCGATCTGCGCCATTCGGTGCCGGATGTGCTGGCCTCGACCGCCAATCTGTTGAAGGTGAACGGCTGGAAGCCCGGCCAGCCCTACGGCGAAGGCACCGAGAATTTCCAAGTGATGCGCGAGTGGAACCGCTCCGAGATCTATCGCAAGACCATGGTGCTGTTCGCGGAGCGGCTGGGGGGCAGGTAGATGGCCGGCGATCGGCCTGGACGACGAGCGAAAACGGCAAGGGCTAAACCCCCCGCGCTACTTCGCCTTCATGTCTTTCGGCGGCTTGCCGCCCGAGCGCCAGATCAATTTGATCTTGAGCGGGGCGCGGCCGGACTTTTCGGCGATCTCGCGGTCCTGCTCGATGACAAAGCCGCGGGCCGCCTCGTCTTTTTCGAGGCCGCCGAGCAGCTCGCGCGGCACCTTGCGGTGCGAGCGCTGCGAGCCGTCCTCGTAGACGACGTCGAACATCACGAATTCGGATTTGAGACCATGCTTTTTCGGCATGAGGGTATATCCGTTAAAAAAACGCCGGCGTTTTACGCCGGCGTTTCACATCACGTCAACGGTTGGTTAGACGGCCTGCAGATTGGCGGCCGCCGACTTGCCGTTCTTGCGATCGGCTTCGATGTCGAACGAAAGCTTCTGGCCCTCGTTGAGATTGCTCATGCCGGCGCGCTCGACTGCCGAGATGTGAACGAACACATCGGGGCCGCCGCCGTCCTGCACGATGAAGCCGAAGCCCTTTTGGGCGTTGAAAAACTTAACGGTACCTGTGGCCATCATGGCCTCCTTTATAAAACGCTCAAAGGCGTCAATGCCCCATGCAAACCATTCGCATGGGCCTCATATCCGGATTCGGCGTGTTCTTGGGGAAGGCCCTCTAGCGGGCGAAACCATAAGGCAGGCGAAATCGGAACGGCCTCTATATAGGGTTCCAAACAAGCGCTTGGCAATCGCCGCGTGTGGCCCGCCAGGCCGCCATCGAATGGTTAACGCTTTCTTTCAATCCGTGTGGCGGAAACGTGGCGGGCGCAGCTTTGTGAGGCTTTTCGAGTCATATGCATGCATTTGCGACAGCGCGGCGACGCATCGCATGACCTTTGCGCATGTGTTGCATGCTGCACCGCACCTACTGCTTTGCGCGCATCGGCGTATGTTGGTTTCAACAACAAGAAGAAGAGTGGAAACGCCTTGGATCGGCCCCTTCAATTGGAGCCCGAAACGTCCATGGCTTACGCCCCGTCCACCTTTGCCCCGCGCGACCTTGGCTTACGCAACGAAAGCGCCGGCCGCCAAGCGCAATTTCTTTCTCCGCCTCGCCGACGCCATCGAGCGCGCCAACATGCGCCGCGCCGATCGCGAGATCGAACGTTTTCTCGACGCCCACGGCCACAAATTCACCGACGAATCCGAGCGCGAAATCGAGCGCCGCTTCTTAGGCGGACGCTGACCATGGCAACCGCTTTAATCCGCACCCTGCATTGGCCGAATCTCGGCTTGGCTGTCGTCTTGACGCGCATCGCCGCCGTCGGCGCCGCGGTGATCGACGTCTATGCCGAGGCGTTGAACCAGATGCACGAGGCGCAGCGGCGCTATCCCTTTACCGTCTGGTGAGGTGCGCTAACGCTTCAGGTTGCGGGTATAGAAATCGCCCCAGGCCAGCGTTGCGGCAAAGAATAAGAACGCCAGCGTGATCCCTACGAGGACGACAATGGTTTCGGTCGGCATAGGTGCCCCTCCGCTTCGAGATAGGCGAAGGCTAGGCAACCCGCGTACCTCGGCTTTGATCTGGATCAATCGCTCCGGCCGCGGGCGGGAACTTTTATTTTGGCCAATCCAGTAACAGCCTGAATCAATTCGTGATGCAACGCGGCTTGGTTATCCCCGTCGCGTCACAAAGTCGTCTGAGTTCCCGCGCATCTCGACGGCTCCCCCAAAAAAGCCGGAGCCGACATGATTCGCAAACTTTGCCTTGGCATGTTTTTGCTCGCCATTGCCGCTGCGGCCAACCCCGCCGGCGCCCAGAACCAGCGCCTGGCCTCGCTTGACGCCAACGGCAATCTCGATCTGCTGATCAGCAAATACGCCGCCGCCAACAATGTGCCGGAGGTATTGCTGCGCCGGGTGATCAAGCGCGAGAGTGGCGGCAACCCGCGCGTGATCAGCAAGGGCAATTACGGACTGATGCAGATCCGCCTCGGCACCGCCCGCGCCATGGGCTATCGCGGCTCGGCCGCGGGCCTGCTCGAACCCGAAACCAACATGACCTATGCGGTGAAATATCTCGCCGGTGCTTATCGCGCGGCGAACGGTAATGCCGATCGCGCGGTGCATTATTATGCCGCCGGCTATTATTATGCCGCCAAGCGCAAAGGGCTTTTGAACGGCATCGACGACCGGGCGCTCAATGCGTTTGCTTCGGCCGCATCGGAGAGTGCGCCCGCTGTCGCGGCGTCGCCTGGCGTGATCGGCGCCGGCGATTTTGCCCTAAGGCAAACGCCAAGCGGTTGCTATTGAAAGCTCATGATCGGCCCGGTGACGGTCACCGGAGCCGTCGGGTTATTGATGCCGCCGATCGGCTGATTGGGATTGCGGCTGTTGTTTTGAAAATTAGGACTGAACGGGTCCGCATCCGGTTTGGGCGGCTTGACTTGAGCCCGGGCGTGGCGCGTGCGGCGTACGGGTTTGCTTTTGCTTTCGCCCTGCGTCTTGAGACGTGCCGGGGTGATCACCGGCGGCAGCTCCTCATTCTTGGTCACCGGCAGTTCGGTCGACGACGGTTCGCCGATTTCCATGGGCAGCGTCGATTCCGCCGCCGAAGGGATCGACCCGGTTGCATCGTCAGGTTCGGCGCTGGTCCGGTCGGTAGGCAAACCGGCGATCTCGGAACCGTCTCGCGGCTTGCCTTTGAGCACCGGAGTATCCTGTAAATCGCGCAGCCGGGCGATTTCGCCGGCGCGCCGGGTTGCGGCCAACATGAGGAATTGCCGCCATTCGGGATGATCACTCCGCGCCATCAAGGCGCCGCGCACCACCGGGGGCGCCAATAGCACGCGCGTTCCGCCCGGCGGGTTGAGCGCCAGGACCAGGATCACAATGGCGAGGAGTACGCCGCCTACCGGAACAATTCGAAGAATCGGCAGCATGCACCGTGAATAACTGAGTCGGCTGAATCGCAAAAGCCGAATTCGTCATTTTTTCGGCCGATTGACCGGCGCCTGGCACACGCATGACGAGTCCATGACGTGCGCGGCACGGCATGGCCGTGACAGCGGCCGTGCCGGTTGCTAGGACAGGCCGCACAAGAAAATCGCGGGGAAAAGGTCCATGTTTAAAAAGCCGAATTGTCCGATCATTGCCATTGAAGAGCATTATTGGGACCCGGAACTGAGCAAGCATTTCACCGGGCCCGAGGCCGGCCGTGGCAATGAAACCGACAAAATGCTTTACGACCTCGGCGAGCTGCGGCTGAAGGACATGGACGCGGCCGGCATCGACATCCAGGTGCTCTCGCACGGCGCGCCCTCGACCCAGAAGCTCCCCATCGAAATCGCGGCCGAGCTCACGCGCGGCGTCAACGACCGGCTCGCCAAAGTATGCGCGGCCAACCCGAAACGTTTTGCAGGCTTTGCGGCGCTTCCCACGGTCGATCCGAAAGCCGCCGCCGACGAGCTCGAGCGCGCCGTTACCAAGCTCGGCTTTAAGGGCGCCATGATCCACGGCATGTCGAACGGCGAATTCATCGACGCCAAGAAGTTCTGGCCGATCTTCGAGCGCGCGGAAAAACTCGACGTGCCGCTTTATCTGCACCCCTCGCTGCCGCATCCGAAGGTGACGGAGATCTACTACCAGGATTACGCCAAGGACTTCCCGCTGGTGGTGCGTCCGGGCTGGGGCTACACGGTGGAAACCGCCACGCAGGCGATCCGCCTGGTGCTCTCCGGCGTGTTCGATGCGCATCCCAAGCTCAAGATCATCCTCGGCCATTTCGGCGAGACGCTGCCGTTTCTGGTTTGGCGCATCGATGCCTCGCTCAAGCGGCCGGGGCAGAAGCCGATGAGCTTCCGCGACATTTTCTGCGGCAATTTCTACGTCACCACCTCAGGCTTCTTCTCCAACCCGGCGCTGTTGTGCTGCGTGATGGAGATGGGCATCGACCACATTCTGTTCGCGGTCGACTGGCCCTTCGTGCCCGACAATGTCGGCGCGGTCGAATGGATGAAGGGCATCCCGCTCAGCGACGAGGACAAAGTGAAGATATTGAGCGGCAATTCCAAGCGGCTGCTGAAGATGTGACGCGGGCGCGGGCGCCCGGGCTTATACGAACGTCCGCCGCGCCCGATTGCGCCTATCCCGTCTGCGTTGATATGAAGAGTTGTGCCGCGTCGCGACGGGCCCGTAGCTCAACGGTTAGAGCCGACCGCTCATAACGGTCTGGTTGGAGGTTCGAGTCCTCCCGGGCCCACCA
>CAVWPH010000003.1:0-332476 GCA_963756805.1 uncultured Alphaproteobacteria bacterium | reverse complement strand
GCGCGCTGCAACGCGACCAGGGCATTACCACCGCCGGCATCGTCATGCTGTCGCCGATGCTGGAAGGCTGGCTGACGTTCGGCGATGACGGCTCCGCCTTGCGCGCGGCGCTGCAATTGCCGTCGCTGGCCGCCGCCGAGCTTGAGCGCAAAAATGCGTTCAGCCCCGAGGCGCTGGCGCAGGCGGAAAAATTCGCCATGACCGATTATCTGGTGACGCTGGCCGGTGCGCCGCCGCAGGGCGAAGCGGCGCGCGCGTTCTACGCGAAAGTGGCGCGAGATCTCCGGGCTGCCGCTCGACGTGGTGACCAAAGCGCGCGGCTTTATTACGTCCGCCTATATCAACAGTCTGCAGTCCGGCAAGATCGTCAGCCGCTACGACGCATCCTTCGCGGTCGACAATCCTTATCCGGAAGCGCAATCGGCGCACGGCAGCGATCCGATCCTCGACGGCGTGACGCGCGCCTATGGCGGCGCCATGGCCGCCTACGCGCGCAACGAGCTCGGCTTCAAGACCGAAATGACATACGTGCTGCTGTCCGACGCCTCGCGCCAATGGGACTGGCATGGCGGCCGGCTGCAAGCCAGCGCCGAAGACGATCTGCGCGTGTTATTGGCATTCGACAAATCGTTCCGCCTGCTGATCGCGCACGGCTATTCCGACATGGTCACGGCCTATGGCATGACGCGCTACGTGCTCGACCATTTGCCGCCGACCGATCCTCCCGGCCGCGCGCAGCTCAAGCTCTATCGCGGCGGGCACATGCTTTATCTCGATCCGGCCTCGCGCAAAGCGTTCAGCGCCGACGCCGGCGCCTTCTACCGGGCGGATAGCGAACGGACCGGGCATGACGGGGGGCGCTGCACAGAGTGTTTCGCCATCGCCGTTTGAGCGATTTCGCGCATTAGTGCTGACCGACGTTTCGCTGCATGGGCGGCTGCGCGCCACCGACGATATGTTCGAGTTTATCGCGCGCGTCATGCCATGGCGGCCGAACGCGGCATCGATCTCGACACCGACGGCGTGCGCCAGGCGATGGGTAGCCCGCTGCCGGAGATCGACGCGCTGATACCGGGCACATTGCCGGAAACACCGCCGCCGCCCGCCGGCTATCTGCCGGTTCGCGCCTACTGGCAGAACGGCGAACTTTATTTGCGCTGGGCTTATTTTGGCGAACGCCGCCTGCGCGAGCCTTTTTTTGAAGGCGATGTCCAACGCGCTTTGTGGCTGCCTTCAACCGGCTGTTCCGCTACGCGACGCCGGTGGCCAAGCTCGGCGGTTGGCTGCGCGACAATCCCGGCCTGCGGCCGAACGGCCTTGATTTTCCACATGTCGCGCTGTGGTTCGACGTTGGTGTCGCAGATGCTGGCCGCGCTCGACAACACGATCGCGGTCTCCGAGGCAAGCCCGATCGACACCGTGGCGCAGGCCGGCTTCATGCGCGGCGATCTCTCATTGGATGAATTGGCGCGCTGGCTCGCCTGGACGGCAAGCGCGCTCGGCCAGCCGCGCCATGGCGAAAAGCAATATTTCATCAAGCTCGATTGCTGGCACACGGTGGCGCTGCCGCTGTTCCGCCACGCCTTTCCCGATGTGCCTTGGGTGTTTCTCTACCGCGAACCGGTCGAGGTGCTGATGTCGCAGTTGACCATGCCAGGCACGCAGATGGTGCCGGGCCTGCTCGGACCCGACGTGCTCGGGCTCGGGACGAGTTACGATCCGGCAAACCAGGCCGACTATTACGCCCGTGCGCTGGCGAAAGTATGCGAGCCGGCGGCGCGCCATGTCGGCGACGGCAAGGGCTTGCTGATCAACTACCGGCAATTGCCGCAAGCTATGTTCACGGCAATCCTGCCGCATTTCGGCGTCGTCATCAGCGATAGCGAGCGCGCCATCATGCAAGAAGCCGCGGGCCGCGACGCCAAGACGCCGCAGCAGGCCTTCAGCGGCGATAGCGAAAGCAAGCAACAGGCGGCGTCCCCTGCAACCCGCGCCATCGCCGCCGAGCGCGTGGGCGAAATTTATCGGCAACTGGAAAGCTTGCGGCGAGCCGACGCGCGTTCGGCCTAGAGCGCCTCGATCGTTGCGAGCAGCGACTGCGAGACCGTAAGCCCGTCGCGGGCGGCCTTTTCGCGCAAGAGCCGCCGCCTTGCGCCCGGCAGCCGCGCGCCCTGTTGGCTTTCGATTGCCGCCGCGAGCTTTGCAAAATGATCGAGCGTGCCGGCGCCGCCGAAAGCTTGCGGATCGAAGGCGATCAGCAATTGTCCGGTGCCGGGCGGCGGCCCTTCGGCGTCGAGAAACGAGGAGCTTCGGCGGCAAAATTGGCGCCGGTCAAGCCGGCCGCGAGCAACTCCACCATCAGCGCCAGCGCCGTGCCCTTGGCGTCGCCAAGCGGCAACATGGTGCCGGCGAGCGCGGCCTTTGCATCGGTCGTCGGTTTTCCCTGCGCGTCGAGCGCCCAGCCTTGCGGGATGGCTTCGCCCTTCTGCGCGGCATCGAGAATATTGCCGCGCGCCACTTTCGACAGCGACAGATCCACCACGATCGGCGCGCCTTCCCGGCAGCGGACAAGCAAACGCAATCGGATTGGTGCCGAACAAAGGTTTGGCGCCGCCCCAGGGCGCGATTGCCGCCGGCGTATTGGCGAACATCAATCCGACCAGGCCGGCCTCCGCCAGCCGCTCGACCGGATGACCCACGGCGCCGGCGTGATGCGAGCGGCGGATGCCGGCTGCGGCCATGCCGTTCGCCCGCGCCGCTTTTGGCAGCGAGGCGACCGCCAGATCAAGCGCCGGAAAAGCAAAGCCGTTCTGCGCGTCGATTGCAGCGACCGCAGGCTTTGGCCAGGCGAGGCTCGGCGTGGCGAAGCCGTCGACCTTGCCGGCTTTTGCCTGCGCCGCATAAGTCGGCACGCGCGAAAGACCATGACCTTTCAGACCGTCGGCTTCGGCGGCAACCAGCGCGCGCGCGACGCATTTCGCATTGTCAGGCGACGTGCGGCAGCGCGTGAGCGCGCCGGTCACCAGCGCCTCGGCCTCGGCAAGCGTCAATGTCGGCATCAGACGCTTTAAGCGCTGCGGTAAAGTTTGGTGAGCACGAACTCGCGATGGCCGAGCGCCTCGGCCGCGGTCAGACGGCCATTGGCGGTGCGCAGGATCATTTTGATCAGCGCGTCGCCGGCCTGCGAGATGGTCATGTCGCGGCGCAGGATGCCGGAGACGTCGACATCGATGTGTTCCGACATCGTGCGCACGGTGCGCGGGTTGGCGGAAATCTTGATCACCGGCAAAATTGGATTGCCGACGATGTTGCCCTGGCCGGTCGGAAACGTGTGCACCACGTAGCCGGCCGCCGCCATCAACGTCACGCATTCGGCCGCAGCCGACGAGGTGTCCATGTAATAAAGTCCCGGCCCTTTGCGCGGCGCCTCGGCCGGCTCCAGCACATCGATATATTTGCAGGTGCGGCCGATCTTCTCGAGATTGCCGAGCGCCTTTTCCTCGATCGTGCTCAGCCCGCCGATGATGTTGCCTTTGGTCGGCTGCGAGTCGGACAGATCGTTGGTCTTGTGCGCCTGGATGACCTCGTCCTCATAGGCCTGCCAGCACTTCATCCATTTCTCGCCGATCTTGGGATTGATCGCGCGCGCCTTGGCGATGTGCTCGCCGCCGGTGATCTCCGAGGTCTCGCCGAACACGCCATAGATGCCCTTCGGGATCAGCTTGTCATACATATTGCCGACGGTCGGGCAGGAGCCGAGCCCGGTGGTGGTGTCGCTCTCGCCGCATTTGGTCGACACCCACAATTCCGAAATGTCGCATTCCTCGCGCTCGAGTTCGGACGCCCATTGCAGATAATCCTTGGCGACGCGCGAGGCCTTGGCCACCGTCATCAGGTCGCCGGTGCGCTCGATGCCGAAGCCGGTCACCGGCTTGCCGGTTTTCTTGATGCCGTCGACCACGCGCTGGGTCCAGCCTTCCTCGATGCCGATCACCACGACGGCGGCGACGTTCGGATTGGCGCCGGTGCCGATGATGGTGCGGAAAAACAATTCGAGATCTTCGCCGAATTGCAGACGGCCATAGGCGTGCGGGATGGCGAGCGTGCCCTTGATCTGGTTGCCGACCGACTCGCAGGCCGCGTTGGAGATGTCGTCAAGCGGCAGGATGATGACGTGGTTGCGCACGCCGACGCGGCCGTTCTCGCGCCGCCAGCCCATGAATTTCATTTTCGACTTGCCGCTTCGCTTTGCCATATCACCACCGCTTGGTTTTGAGATTGTGCACGTGCACGTGTCCGCCCTTGGCGATATTGGCCACCGCCTTGCCGATGTCCTGGCCGTATTTCCAGACGGTGTCGCCCTTCTTGATGTCGGTGAGCGCAACCTTGTGGCCGATCGGAATGGCGGCTTTCGACTTGAGCTTCAAGGTCGAGTTGTTGGCGGTGATAACGCCCGACATGGCCGTGCCGGCTTTCAAGCCCTCGATCACCACCACGCCGACGGTGTCTTTCTTGTCGTGCACCAGAAACTGCGGAATGCCCATGCGCCGTTCCCTTTGTCGCAATGCTTGCTAAAGCCTTCTAATAAGACTTAAGAATGAAGAGTCAACGCGAGTCCGATCTAAGCCGGGAATGCATCGATGACCGCCACGGCCACGCTTGGCGTCGATATCTGGCGCGGGACGCAAACCGGGCAATTCCAGGCCTTCGCGCTGCCGCGCCGGGCGCATCAGACCGTGCTCGACGTGGTGACCGAAATCCAGCGCGAACACGACGCGACTTTGTCCTACCGCTTCGCCTGCCGGGTCGGCATGTGCGGTTCCTGCGCCATGGTGGTGAATGGCCGCCCGCGCTGGACCTGCCGCACCCGCGTCAATGACGTCATCGGCGAGGGCGAGCGCTTGCGGCTGGAACCGCTGCGCAATTTCACCGTGGTCAAGGACCTCGCGGTGGAGATGACGCAGTTTTTCGACAAATGGAAAGCGGCCAACGGCTTTTTCGAACCCGGGCCGCAGCCGGCGAACGATTTCGCGACCGTGCCGCCGGCAACGCCGCAACGGCAGGCCGCCGACGCCGGCATCGAATGCATCGGCTGCGGCGTCTGCTATTCCGCCTGCGACGTGGTGGCATGGGACAAAGATTATCTCGGACCGGCGGCGCTCAACCGCGCCTGGACGCTTGCTAACGATGTGCGCGATCAAGGCAATGGCGCGCGGCTTGACGCCGTGTCGGGCTCTTCCGGCTGCCAGGCCTGCCACACGCACATGAGCTGCACGTCGTTTTGCCCGAAAGCGATCGCGCCGACTTATGCGATCGCCGGATTGAAACGCGCGGTGCTGCGCAAGGCCTTGCGGGGCGGCGCGTGACGGCGATCCTGTTCCTGGCGCAGCGGCTAACTGCTTTCGTGCTTGCGCTCGCAGTCGCCGTTCATCTCGGCACCATTCTCTACGCGGTGCGCGGCGGGTTGACCGCGGCGGAAATCCTCGGCCGCACCCATGGCAATGTCGCGTTCCTGTTGTTTTACGCCGTATTCGTGATCGCGGTCGCGGTGCACGCGCCGATCGGCCTGCGCAATATTTTTCGCGAATGGACGCGCTGGCGTGGGCGGACGCTTGATCTTGCGCTGGTGTTGTTCGCACTTGTGCTGCTTGGCCTCGGCATGCGCGCCGTGTTCGCGGTATTCAGCGCATGACGATCCGAGCGTCCCATAAACAGCCTGGATTCGCCGCCGCATTGATTCATCGCCTGGCCGGCATCGCGCTGGCGATTTTTCTGCCGTTGCATTTTCTGGCGCTGGCGAGCGCGCTCAACGGCGCCAAAGCGCTCGATGCATTTCTGGCGATCACGCGCCAGCCGCTGGTGGCGTTCCTGGAATTCGGCATTGTCATAGCGCTCGCCGTCCACATGACGCTGGGCCTGCGCATCCTCGCCATCGAGTTTTTCGATTTCCGCGAAAAGACCGCGGCCGTGCTTTCGATCTGCCTTGCGGCCGTTCTGGCGGTCGGCGCCCTCTTCATCCTCAACGCCGGCTGACGCGATGATCGCCGGCCTCCCCTACGACACCCTCGCGGTTCTCTGGATTGGCGCGTTGTTCGGCGGTGTCGCCGCCGGCGGCAGCGGCTTTGCCTTCGGCGTCGCCGCCTCCGCCATCTGGCTGCACCGCATCGATCCGGTGCATTGCGCGCTGATGGTCACCGGCTGCGGCGTGCTGCTGCATTCGACCACGATCTGGCCGCAGCGCCATCACATCGAGTTCGCCAAGCTGTGGCCGTTCCTCGTGGGCGGCATCGCCGGCATCCCGATCGGCGTGCGCCTGCTGGTCTTTACCGACGCCGGCGTGCTCAAGGCGGCGATCGGCATTTTCCTGCTGGCGTTCGGAGCCTATGCGCTGCTCTCCCCGCGCCTGCACACGTTCTCGGCCGGCGGCCGCGTCGCCGATGCCGGCATCGGTTTCCTCGGCGGCATTCTCGGCGGAATCGGCGGCTATTCGGGCGTATTGCCGACGATCTGGACGCAGTTCCGGGGCTGGCCGAAAGCCGAGGCGCGCGCCATCTACCAGCCCTACATCATCGTCATGCATGCGCTTGCTTTGGCGGGCATCGTCTGGGTGACTTTGGACCGCGCCGGCGTGATAATGATGATTGCCGTGCTGCCGCCGCTCTTGCTGGGAACCTGGGTCGGCTGGCAGCTCTACGGCAAGCTCGACGACCGGCGCTTTCGCCAGGCGCTCGCCGTTTTGCTGATCATCTCGGGCCTGACGCTGGTTCTTTAGGAGCGCATGATCCCGAAAAGTGGGAACCGGTTTTCGGATAAGATCATGCGCCAAAGGAAAACTGCAATGCAGCTCGATATCAAGGAAGTCGAGGAGCTGAGCAAGACGCTCTATATCCGCGCGCTCAAGCTGCTGCCGAACGACATCAAGCAGGGCTTCGAGCGGCTGCTGATGCAGGAGACCGACGCAACCGGCAAGACCGTGCTCGGCACCATGGTCGAGAACATTGCGGTGGCCGAGCGCACCAAGAACCTGCTTTGCCAGGACACCGGCATTCCGATCTACAACATCGTCATCGGCCGCAACGTCGAGGTCGACGGCGCGGCGATGAAGGCGGCGATCCGCCGCGGCTGCGAACGCGCCACCAAAGAACATCCCTTACGTTCCTCCGTCGTCCATCCGATCACGCGCAAGAACGAGCAGACCTCCTGCGGCGCCGGAATCCCGCTGATCAATATCGATTTCGACGACCGCGACGAAACGGTCGCGATCGAAATGATCCCGAAAGGCTCGGGCTCGGAGAACGGCTCGTTCCTGCAAATGCTGATCCCGGCCGACGGCGTCGCCGCGGTGAAGCGCTTCGTCATCGACAAAGTGATCGAATGCGGCGGCCGCGTCTGCCCGCCGACCATTGTCGGCGTCGGCGTCGGCGGCACCTCGGACCTGTGCATGCATCTGGCCAAAGTGGCCGCCACGCGCCCGCTCGGCACGACTTGCGCCGATCCGGAAGGCGCCAAGATCGAAGCTCAGTTGAGCGAAGCGGTGAACGAACTCGGCATCGGCCCGCAGGGCTTAGGGGGACGCGCAACCGCGTTCCGCGTGCATGTGGAAGTCGCCGCCACCCACATCACCATGAATCCGGTGGCGGTGAACATCCAATGCCATTCGGCGCGCCGCGCCAAGGCTATCATCACGCCCGGCGGGATCGCGTTCGAGTGACGTCATGACCCACCACGTGCTCGACATGCCGATCACTGACGCGCAGGCGCGCGCGCTTAAAGTCGGCGACAGCGTAACGCTGGAAAAGACGCTGTTCGGCATTCGCGACGCCACGCTGATCGAGATGTTCGACCGCGGCCGCACGACGCGCTTCGATCTCAAGGGCCAAGCCGTCATCCACACCGCACCGAATGTGCGCAAGGTCGATCCGCGGCCCGGCAATTCCTGCGGCTACGAGCCGCTTTGCATCGGCACCACCACGTCGATGCGGATGGAGCGTTTCACCAAACCGCTGATGCAGAAGACCGGCGTCAAGCTGATCATCGGCAAAGGCGGCATGGGGCAGGCGACGCTCGATGCGTTCAAGGAATTCGGCGGCGCTTATCTGGCCGTCGTCGGCGGCGCCGCCGCGCTGGAGACGACCTGGATCGAGGCCATCGAAGATGTCGATCTCGACGACCTGCATCCCGAGAGTTTGTGGAAATTCCGCATCAAGGGTTTCGGCCCGCTGCTGGTGACCATGGATTCGCACGGCGGCTCGCTGCATGCACAAGTGAACGCCGAAGCCGCGGCCCGCCGCGCGGCGGTGCTGGCCAGCATCGACAGCGCTTGAGAGCCGTGCAGACACTTGAGACCGACATCCTGATCCTCGGCGCGGGCGGCGCCGGGCTATTCGCCGCGCTGCACGCCAAGAAAGCCAATCCCGATCTTAACGTCACCATCGCGGTCAAAGGCCTGCTCGGCAAATGCGGCTGCACCCGCATGGTGCAGGGCGGCTACAATGTCGCGCTCTCGCCCGAGGATTCGGTCGAGCGCCATTTCATGGACACGATCGAGGGCGGCGGCTGGCTCAACGACCAGGACCTCGCTTGGCTTTTGGTGAGCACGGCGCCCAAGCGTATTCGTGAACTGGAAACCGAGCTCGGCTGCTTCTTCGACCGCAATCCGGACGGCACCGTGCATCAGAAGGCCTTTGCCGGGCAGACATTCGACCGCACCGTGCACAAAGGCGACCTGACCGGCATCGAGATCATCAATCGCCTCGCCGAGCAAGTCTGGCGCCGCGACGTGCAGCGCTTGGAGGATCACCGCGCGCTCGATTTCATTCCGAGTGCCGACGGCTCGGAACTGGCCGGCGTCTTGATGCTCGACATGCGCTCGGGCGAGCCGCTGCTGGTGCGCGCGCGCGCGACGCTGCTGGCGACCGGCGGCGGGCCGACGATGTACCGCTATCACACGCCCTCCGGTGACAAATCCTGCGACGGCCTGGCCATGGCGCTGCGCGGGGGCTTGCCGCTGCGCGATATCGAGATGGTGCAATTCCATCCGACCGGATTGCTGGCGGGCGAAGGCACGCGCATGACCGGCACCGTGCTGGAAGAAGGCTTGCGCGGCTCCGGCGGCTATCTGACCGATGCGCAGGGCACGCGCTTCATGTTCGACTACGATGCGCGCGGCGAGCGCGCCACGCGCGACATCGTCAGCCGCTCGATCATGGACCGCATCCGCAAAGGCCACGCCAGCCCACATGGCGGCGTCTATATCGAGATGGGTCATCTGGGCGCCGAGCGCGTGCGGCGCGAATTCAAAGGCATGGTCGAGCGCTGCGAGGATTGCGGCTTCGATCTTGCGGGCGGCCGCGTCGAGGTGATCCCGACCGCGCATTACATGATGGGCGGCGTCGAGTTTGCGCCCGATTGCACGACGGCGCTGCCGCGCCTTTATGCGGCGGGCGAGGACACCGGCGGCGTGCACGGCGCCAATCGCCTGGGCGGCAACGGCGTCGCCAATTCCACCGTGTTCGGCGGTATCGCCGGCGACGTGATGGGGCAGCGCACCAAGCCCGCGGGCGCCCTGCCCGAGCCGGACAAATCTGCGATCGATGCCGCTTACGCGCGCGCCTTTGCAGCCGCTCGGACGCAAATCCGGAAATCTGCCGGAGATGCGCGAGCGGCTTTATTCGATCATGTGGGACGATGTCGGCATATTGCGCGACGCGAAAAGTCTTGCGCGCGGCAAGGCGGCACTCGATGCGCTCGCCGGCGACATCGCCGACTGCGGCGTGGATGATTCAAGCCGCCGCTATAATCTGACCTGGATGGACCGGCTCAATCTGGAAAATCTCACTTTGGTGAGCCGCGCCATTTGCGCCGCCGCCGATTTCCGCCGCGACAGCCGCGGCGCGCATTACCGCGAGGATTTCCCGCAAAGCTCCGACCTTGCCGCCTCGCACTTCACCAGCGTGACGCTCTCCGGCAACGAGCCGGCGGTGGAAACACGGGCGGTCGAATTCACCCGCGTGAAGCCGGGGCAAAGCCTGTTGACGCGCGGGGCGGCCTGACGTGTGAATGGCGGTCCCGAGAGGAGTCGAACCTCCGACCTTCGGTTTAGGAAACCGCTGCTCTATCCTGCTGAGCTACGGGACCGTGGCTCGCGATTTAGCACAGGCTTGCGAGTCGCGCACCGGGCAGGCGACAATCCGCGCCATGGGCCCACGCCGCAGTTTTGCGTTGGTTTTTTTCGTGGCCGCGGCCGCTTTGGCGGGCCCGGCGCATGCGCGCTGCGATTTGCCAAGCATGGGCACCGCAACGGTCGCCGCCGTGCGCGACGGGCGCACGCTGTTGCTGTCGGATGGGCGCGAAATGCGGCTCGCCGCCATCGAAGTTGCCGGCGACAGCCGCGCCGCTTTGGAAAAGCTTACCGCCGGGCAGACTTTGCGGCTGGAACGGCTTGGCCCCGAGCACGACCGTTATGGCCGGCTGGTGGGTTTTGCCTTTGCAGGCGAAGCGGAACAGTCCGCTGCAACAAAGCCTGATTGAGGCGGGATTGGCGCGGGTCTCGGCGCGGCCCGGCGGCAAGGCCTGCGCCGAGGCGCTATTTAGCGCCGAAACTGCGGCACGCGCGGAAAAACGCGGGCTTTGGGCCGATCCAAATTTCGCCCCTTTGCCGGCCGAAAATGTTCCCTTGCTGGAGACCAAACGGGGCCAGTTCGCGCTGGTGGAAGGCCATGTGGTGTCGGTGCGGGAAAGCGGCAGCACGATATACGTGAATTTCAAGCAGCAATGGTGGCGGGGATTCAGCGTCAGTATTCGCCGGCGCCTTCAGCGGTCGTTCACCGCCGCCGGCGTAGAACTGAAAAAGCTGGAAGGCCGCCGCATCCGGGTGCGCGGCTGGATCGAGCAGCGGCAGGGGCCCGCGATCGAGATTGAGGTTCCCGAGCAGATCGAGCTTGATAGCGCATGATCCCGAAAAGTGGGAACCGGTTTTCGGACCAGATCATGCGCAATGCGAAAGCGAGTGACGGGGCGATGGCTGGGGTGGTCAACGGCGTAGCGGGCAAGCGGGCGGGCGGCATTGCGTTCGTCTTGACGTTCGCCTTGGCGCTGCTGCTGGCGGCCTGCACCGCCACGCCGGACAGTAAAAACATTTTCCTGCCGTTGCCGAACACCGACGCCGCGCAATCGGACTCGCAGACGCAAAACAGAATCGGCGGTGGAGCGCGAGCACCAGCGCATCCTCGCTTCTTACGGCGGCGAATATGTAAACCCACGCCTGCACAGCATGATCAGCCAGACCGTGGACCGGCTGGTGGCGGCGTCCCAGCGTCCCGATTTCAAATACCAGGTCACCATCCTCAACTCGCCGGCGATCAACGCCTTCGCGCTGCCGAACGGCCATCTCTATGCCACGCGCGGACTGATCGCGCTCGCCAACGACAAGGCCGAGCTCGCGTCCGTGCTCGCGCACGAAATGGGCCACGTGATCGCGCGCCATGCCGCGATCCGCGAGGAGCAGGCCAAGGAAGTCGCCATTGTCAATCATGTGGTGACCGACGTGGTCAGCGATCAGCAATTGGGCGCGCTGGCGCTGGCAAAATCGAAGCTGGCACTGGCGAGTTTTTCGCGCGCACAGGAATTCGAGGCCGACGGCCTCGGCGTCGGCATATCCGCGCGCGCCGGCTTCGACGCCTACGGCGCCTCGCGTTTCCTCGCCGATATGCAGCGCAACGCCGATCTCAAGCCGACCGGCGAGCACGTCGATCCGCGCGCGCTCGACTTCCTCTCGACCCACCCGTCGACACCCGACCGCATCAAGAACGTGCTCACCAGCGCCCGGCAATATACCGGACCCGGCGCCGGCGAACGCGACCGCGCCGAATATCTCGCCGACCTCGACGGCGTGGTCTATGGCGAGGACCCGAGCGAAGGCTTCGTGCGCGGCCGCCGCTTTTTGCATCCCAAGCTCGGCTTTACGTTCCTGGCACCGCCGGGATTTTCGCTCGATAACACCGCGCAGGCGGTGCTCGGCTTGAAAGCGGGCGGCGGCGAAGCGATGCGGCTCGACGTGGTGAGCGTGCCGGCCGAGCAGTCGCTGCCGGATTATTTGAAATCCGGCTGGATGGAGAAAGTCGATCCACAAAGCGTCGAGGAATTCAGCGTCAGCGGCTTCCCGGCGGCGACCGCAACCGCGCACGGCGAGCAATGGTCATTCCGCCTGTTCGCCGTGCGTTTCGGCAGCGACGTCTATCGCTTCATCTTCGCCGCCAAGAACATGACCCCGCAGATCGACCGCTCGTTCCGTGAGTTGATTGCCAGTTTCCGCCGCATGAGCCTGAAGGAAAGCGCCGAGGCCAAACCGCTGCATTTGAAGATCGTCACCGTCGGCGCGCACGACACGGTCGAGCGGATGGCGCGCCGGATGGCGATGGCCGATCACCGGCTGGAACGCTTCCGCGCGCTCAACGGCCTGGGGCCGAAGGATCACGTGAAGCCGGGCGAGAAGGTCAAGATGGTGGTGGAGTAACTAGGCTTCGCCGCCTTCGTAATTGACGGTGAACTCGCGCGGCACTTCCGGTCCCCACAAATAGAACGAATCTTCCGGCTTGTGGTCGGCGGCCGGCCAGCGGTCTTCCTTCGGGATGTAATCGATATCGCAGGAATATTCCGAGAAGCTGCCCCACGGATCGCGCACATAGTGGAAATAGTTCGAGCCGAGCACGTGGCGGCCGAGCCCCCAGCCTTTGGTGAAGCCCTTGTCGGCCATGCGCATGGCGCCGACCCCGATGTCGTTGAGGCTGGCGACGTCCCAACTGCAATGGTGGAAGCCGGGCGCCGAGGATTTCACCAGCGCCAGCAGATGATGATCGCTGCCATGGATCCCATGCATAAAGGCGACGATATCGGCGGCGCGGTCCGACAGCCGCAGGCCCAGATTGCGCGCCGTAGAATTCGATCGAGGCGTCGATGTCGCGCGTGAAAACGAGCACATGCGAAAGCCTACGCGGGCGCACCGGCGGCGCCTTGGCGCGTACCGTGGCACCGGGACTACCGGCAGGCGCCGGCAGCCACTGGCTGTCGGATTTCTTGTCGGGCGAAACCTTCGGGCCGACTTTGATTTCGATCAGCACGTTTTCATGGTTGCGAAACCAGAAGCCGTTGCTCTCGAAGCCGGGCGGCGGGTCGATCAGCTTGACGCCATTGCCTTCGATGCGCGCCTTCATCCGCGGCAGATCGTCGGCGTAGCAGCCGAACGACAGATGATGCAGCGCCTTGGCTCTTGGCGCCCTCCACCACCGAACCCCAGCGATGGTCGTGGCCGAAGGTCTTGATCGCCAGCGTGTTGCCGTTGGCTTGAACGTCGAGGCCGAAATTGCCGTAGAATTCCTGCGCGACGGAAGCGTCCGGCACCGCCAGCACGAATTGGTCGAGCGAATGCACGCCGAGGGCGTCAGTCTCGTTGGTCGGCGCGACGTAGCCGCGAATGGCGGTCATCGTTTACTCCCGTAATGTCTGATGGCGTCGTTGGCCGGCATTGTAGCCCGCTTGGCCTTGCTGGCAAACCGCACAATTCAATCACGATTAAGGCGCAGGCCGTACCGAAAAACAAAAAAGCCCGGCATCGCTGCCGGGCTTTCTAATGTGTTGGCTTGAAGGGCGAAGCGATTAAGCCGCCTCTTCCTCCACCGCCTCGTCGCCGCCGGCTTCGTCGGCGGGCTTGGGACCGCGCCGCGGGCCCTTGGCGAGCGCCGCTTCGATCTCCTTGATCGCCTCGGTCTCGGTGATCTTCTGCACCGCCGCGATCTCGCGCGACAGCCGGTCGAGCGCTGCTTCGTAAAGCTGGCGCTCGGAGTAAGACTGCTCCGGCTGGGTGTCGGACCGGAACAGGTCGCGCACCACCTCGGCGATGGCGACGATGTCGCCGGAATTGATCTTGGCTTCGTATTCCTGCGCCCGGCGCGACCACATGGTGCGCTTGATGCGCGCACGGCCTTTCAGCGTGTCGAGCGCGCGCTTGACCAGCGGCGGCTCGGCCAGCTTGCGCATGCCGACCGACACGATCTTGGCGGTGGGAACCCGCAACGTCATCTTGTCCTTGACGAAGTTGATGACGAACAGCTCGAGCTTGGCGCCCGCGACCTCTTGCTCCTCGATGGCCAGAATCTGGCCGACCCCGTGGGCCGGATAGACGATGAACTCGTTAGTCTTGAAGCCTTGTCGTTGAGTAGTCTTCTTATTGCTGGTCATTCCGGGCAGAACTCCTTCACCGGCACCTTTGCGGCTGCCGGCCATTTTGGCTGCGGGAGCCCCACGGCGGGCGGTACCGCGCGAGGCATGGGTCGTCCGCCGCGTGACGGCAGACTTTTTCGGCCTCCGGCTTGCGCCGGCAGAGCCTTTCTTCGATTTATGACGCGATTTTCCTGCCACTGCTCACGCGTGGGTTGCACGCCCTCTGATCTGGAACTTTGAGACTTGACCGCCGAAAAATAAGGCTCCCGAGAGGGGGAGCGCACCATAAGCGGCGTCGGTCGTTATTCATGCGATTTGCTATATATAGCACATTTTTGGGCAGAATCAAAGCCTTATGGCGACGCAAAACGGCATCCCAGGACGGCATTTTGGCAAATTTGGCGGTTCGGTTAACGCTTCCGGGGCCAAACCGCCGGTTCCCTAGGCCCGATGCGGTAGCCGGCTGCGGCGGTAAACCGGCTCAGTCGCCCTCGCCCGGCTTGGGGGAGAAGAACTTCTTGAATTTGTCCGGCATGCCTTCAAATTCCTTGGAATCGGCCGGCGGCTCGCGTTTTACCGTGATATTTGGCCAAGTCTTGGCGTATTCGGCGTTGATTTCCAGCCATTTCTCAATGCCCGGCTCGGTATCGGGCTTGATCGCGTCAACCGGGCATTCCGGCTCGCAGACGCCGCAATCGATGCACTCGTCCGGGTGGATCACCAGCATATTTTCGCCTTCGTAGAAGCAGTCCACCGGACACACTTCCACGCAGTCCATCAGCTTACACTTGATGCAACTTTCATTGACGATGTAGGTCATTCAAGGCTCCGCACGCAAAAGCAACAGCGCTCTATAGCACCATTAGATAGGCCGCAAGCCGCGTGCTTGTCACGGGTTTGCCCGCTATTTACGGCCGATTCGGCGGCGCCACCTTAAGCGAATGCCCAGCCGCGGCACTGACCTTGGCGCCGGAACTTGTTGTCAATTCACGGTAAAGCGCTTTGGCCGCGGGCGCGGCGCCGCGTTTGTCGGAAAAATCCTCGACCTGGACCACCTTGACCGAGCGGTCGAGGGCGAGCGTCACCACATCGCCGCGCGCCACCTTCTGCCCGGGGGCGGTGATGCGTTTGCCGTTGATGCGCACGTAGCCGGCTTGCGCCAAGGCGGCCGCATCGCCGCGGGTGCGCACCATGCGGGCATGCCAGAGCCATTTGTCGATGCGTTGGCGATCAGCGGCGTGAGCACCCGTGCTCAAGGCCGCTCTTTGTTTTGCTCAAGCTGCTGCTTCAAGGCCGCGAGCTTGGCGAACGGCGAATTGGGATCCGCCTGTTTGGCGCTGCCGCCGCCACCGCCGCCAAAGGGCTTGGCGTAATATTGCTCGCGCTCGGCGCGATCGACCTGACTGCCTTTGTCGCGGCGCGGCGGGCGATCGCGGCGTTGCGCGCCGTCCTTACGTTCGGAGCGCTGGCCCTGTCGCTCCATGCGCTGCTGGCGCTCGCGCCGTTCTTGACGCTGCTGGCGATCCTTGCGCTCACGCTCTTGCTGCGGCTGGCTCGTCCCAGCCGACGATCCTTCCGTCTCGGCGGCGACCGGGGTTGCCGATGCGTCAGCCGCCACCGGTGTGGCTGCCTCGCCCGCCTCAGTGGGCGTAGCCGTTGGCGCCGCCGCCTGCGCGGCGCGCGCACGCCGCGGCCGATGCGGGCGCCGGTCGGACCGGCCGGCCGGGCGCCAGACTTCAATGAAAGCGGGTTCCGCGGCAGCCGGCGCCGCTTCAGTGGCGGCCGCGTCAGGCGGCGTTTCAAGGGCCGGCGTAGTGATGGCTTCACCGCTCGTCGGCTCCGCAGGCTCAGGAGCATCGGCCTGTTGCGGTTCCGCTGCTTGTTGTTCCGCCGGCGCCGGCGTATCGGCTTCAGGCGAAGCGGCCACGATTTCCGGTTCCGCCAGCAAGGCGCTCGATGGCGCGGCCTCCGCTGCCGGCGCTACCGGCTCCGCCGGTTTGGGCTTGCGGTCCATGCGATAGCCGAGCGAGCGCAGGATCGACGAGAAATCCTCGCCCGAGGCGCCGGTGAGCGAGGTCATCGCGCCCGTCACCAGGAAGCCGCGGCCGTCCAGCGCGCCATCCGGTTTCACGCCGGGCGAGGTTTCGCGCCAGGCCAGCGCCGGGCGGATCAGATCGGCCAGCCGCTCCAATATGTCGACGCGCACCGCGCGCTCGCCGCAAATCCGATAACCGGCGGTGCGATAAAGCGGTTTCGGCGTCTCGGCGTCGACGGGAATCGAGGTGCGGCCGCTGGCGGCCAGATGCAGCAAGTCGCCGACGCCCTTGGCATCGGGACTTTCGTGCTTGAGCGCCCAGAGCTGCGTGGCCAGCGCGCGCGGCGCGGGCTTGAGCAGCGCCGGCAGATAGATGTGATAGGCGCCAAAGCGCACGCCGTATTTGCGTAAAGTGGCGCGCGCCGGCTGGTCGAGGCCCTTGACCTCCTCGGCCACCTTCTGGCGCTCCAGCACGCCGAGCGCTTCCACCAATTGGAAGGCGACGCCGCGCGCCATGCCGGTGACATCGTCGGCGGCGGTGAGCGAGAACAGCGGCGCCAGCAGCTTTTCGATATGGGTCTTGAGCCAGAGATCGAGCCGGGTCTGCACCATTTCGCGCGCAGGACCCGTGAGGTGCTCGTCGGCAACGACGCGGAGCCGCGGGCGCAACGTGTCGTCGCCGGGGATGAGCTTGGCGACCATGTCGCCGGTCCAGCGCAAGGCGCCATCAGTCGCGAGCACGATGTGATCGTTCGAAGCTTGCGAAAGTTTTGTGGCGCGCGCCTCGATCTCGCCGGCCAGAGCTTTCTGCGCGGCGGAGTTGAGCGCTTTTGCCTCGGACGCATCGGTCGATGCATCGGGCGCGAACATGAATCCGTCGAGCCGGCCGATCACGTGGCCTTCGACTGTCACTTCGCCAGTTTTTCCGATTTCAGTTTCCAGCATCGCGTTCTCTCGCAGCCGCCGCATCAAGACGCTGGTGCGGCGGTCCACGAAGCGTTCGGCCAGGCGCTCGTGCAGCGCATCTGACAACTTGTCCTCGACCGCGCGGGCGACACCCTGCCAATGCTCCGGATCGGCAAGCCAATCCGGGCGGTTGGCGACGAAAGTCCAAGTCCTGACATGCGCGATCCGGTTGGAGAGAGTGTCGATGTCGCCGTCGGTTCGGTCGGCCTGCGCCACCTGGCGGGCAAACCAGTCATCGGGGATGTTACCCTCTCGCATCAAAAATCCATAGAGGGTCACCACCAGTTCGGCATGGGTGGCGGGCGCGATTTTGCGGTAGTCGGGAACCTGGCAGGCATCCCACAACCGCTCAACCGCCGCCGCATTTTTAGCCAGTGCTTTGACTGCGTCATCGCGCGCGGCATGTTCCAAAACGAGAATGTCTTCCCCGGTTGGCGCGCGCGTGAGGCCTTGTTCGGTCGGCGTTGCGGCAAGCGAAGCTTGCAGGGCGCCGATCGAGGAGAAATCGAGATCGGAATTGCGCCACTGCAGCATGCGGATCGGCTCGAACGCATGGCTCTCCAGCGCCTGCACCAATTCCGGCTCGAATGGATCGCATCGCCCGGTGGTGCCGAAAGTTCCGTCGCGCGTGGCGCGGCCGGCGCGGCCGGCGATCTGGGCGAGCTCGGCCGGGTTGAGTTTGCGGAATTGATAGCCGTCGAACTTTCGGTCGGACGCAAAGGCCACGTGATCGACGTCGAGATTGAGCCCCATGCCGATGGCGTCGGTGGCGACGAGATAATCCACATCGCCCGATTGATAGAGCGCGACCTGGGCGTTGCGTGTGCGCGGGCTAAGCGCGCCCAGCACTACCGCAGCGCCGCCGCGCTGACGGCGGATCAGTTCGGCGATGGCGTAAACTTCTTCCGCCGAGAAGGCGACGATGGCCGAGCGGCGCGGCAGCCGGGTAAGCTTTTTCTCGCCGGCATAAGTGAGCATCGACAAACGCGGCCGGCTGACAATGTGCGCGCCAGGCAGAAGCTTCTCCACCATCGGCCGTATGGTGGCGGCGCCCAACACCAGCGTCTCCTCGCGCGCGCGCATGTTCAGCATGCGGTCGGTAAAGACATGGCCGCGCTCGAAATCGGCGCCGAGCTGCACTTCGTCGATGGCCAGGAATGCCACGTCCAGTTCGCGCGGCATGGCTTCCACGGTCGAAACCCAGAAGCGGGGATTAGGCGGCTTGATTTTCTCTTCGCCGGTGATCAGCGCCACGCTGTCGGCGCCGGCGCGCTCGACCACCTTGTTGTAGACCTCGCGCGCCAGCAGGCGCAGCGGCAGGCCGATCATGCCGGAGGAATGCGCCAGCATCCGCTCGATGGCGAGATGGGTCTTGCCGGTATTGGTGGGGCCCAGCACCGCCGTGACGCCGGCACCGCGGGCACGCGAGGCTCGGAGTTTTTGCGGGGAAAACGAGATGGCCATTACGCGTCCGGACTGATGGCGGGGCTAAATCGGCGTCCCGCCAAGGGTTTCTGTATCACAATGCGACGGCGGCGAGCCTCGCGGTTAAGCATTAGAACGAGTCTGGAACGAATCGCGCCCGAATCACTGACTCGGGCCCTGTATGGATTCGTTCACGGCGACATCTGGCCGGCGCTGCCCTACTCGGCTACAAGATCGGGTAGCCAAGACCGATGTGAAGTCCTTTTGGCTGCCCTCAAACGTTAATGCGGGCCAAGATCACCTCGGCTCGGAGAGTCAAGGCGGTTTTGTCCGCTAATGGGTTTTCACGCCATTGGCGGAGGCGCGCGTTGGAGAGCGGGTCGAGACAAATTGGGTGGCTTTGAGCACCGCCTCGCCGATCGGCGTCGGCGATTGCGCGCGGAACGGCACCAGGACGCGCGTGCCGGCGATCGGCGCCAGCCAGACCTCCATCTCGCGCTGCTTGGAGAGGTATTTGATGGTCGAGCGCGACGGAATATAGCCGGCGATCGGCGCAAAATAGACCGCGCAAACCACCACCTCTCCCGAATAACCCTTGTCCGCCTTCACCGTATCCATGCGCTTGAAGGCAAGCTGCAGGTCGTAGCGCATGCGGCCGTCGAAGATCGCCAAAGTGCGATCGCAAGCTTCCTTCGACAGCGGCTTGCCGTTGCCCGGCGTGCGCATGATGGAGGCGGTCATCGGATCGAGAACGCCGCGCTGATGCCCCTCGGTAATCGGCACACGCTCGGTGTCATGGTCCGGCGGCGGCTCGACTTTGAATTCTTTGACGTTGCCGTTGGCCACCGTGAGGCTGACGTCGTCTTCCTTTTTGCCGCTGGTGATGGTGGAGGCATAAATCGACGTGACCGGCTTTCCGCCGAGCAGCGAGCCTTGCGCCGCGCTGGTGCCCTTGCCGCCGGTGAAGACGCGCACCAGGCCGGTCGTGACGCCGGTCGCCGCCGCCTTGTATTGCGTGTCGTTGATTTCGATGACCCAACTGCCCTTGCCGATGGGAATGCCGGCCAAAGTCGCGGTGTATTGCGCTTCCAGCTTGCCCTGCGCGCGGGCGCCATTGGGCGTCGACGGCGATGAGCGCCGCCACGCAGACCGCGATCAACATGCTTCGATGAAGTCGCCGGTAGGCCAGCACGACTATCCGATCCTCTCACGCACCGGCAGCGCCGGGTGCTCCGCGCTCGGGCAGGCGGCATTTAATGGGCAGCGGAAACCGCCGTGCAAGGGTCCTCCGCCCTGAAGGACGCATTGCCCCACAAGATTGAGGCTGGCCAGCGGCGCGGCCATCTCGTCGGCGTGGAATAAGTCGAAACTGTGATGGCTGCGCCTTGCCCCCGCGCCACCTGCGGAATGCTAATGCCGGTCGATGGCTTGGCTTGGGATTGGCTTGGGTTGGCTTGGGCTTAGTTTGGGCTCGGCTTGACGCACCTTTCCCCTCTCTCTATACGTCCGGCCGTCTTCCACGACCCATTATGACGGACCGGCGCTGCCCTTAGCGTCGGCGCTTTTTTCGAGGAACGAGCCATGTCATGGCGTTGCGAACTGACCGGCAAGAAAGCCTTGGTCGGCCACAAAGTGAGCCACTCCAACATCAAGACCAAGCGGCGGTTCCTGCCGAACCTGCGCAACGTCACGCTGATTTCCGACACCCTCAAGCGTAAAGTGCGGGTGCGCATTTCGGCCAATGCGCTCAAGACCGTGGACCATCGCGGCGGGCTCGATGCATTCCTGCTCAAGGCCAAGGACGGCGAGCTTGCGCCAAAGATGCTCGAACTCAAGCGCGCGATCGCCAAGAAGCGAGCCGGCGCCGCGGCCAGCTGAGCCGGCCGCCTTTTCTCGACGCCATCATCGACGTTAACGGCAGTGGGTCAGCCAAGGGCTGTCGGTGTCGTCGTCGGCAAATTTCCCGTTCTTGACCTGATAGTCGCCGTTGGTGCGCTTCACCGACATGGTGTGGTAGCGGTCGCCTTCGACCAGCAGCACGACCTCAAGCCGGCGATTTTCGCGCACGAATTCCTGCCCCATCAGAATTTCATTGTTGGACAGCTTCCGTGCCAGCCAAATGACATAGACATTGTCGCCGCTGCTGTTTGATTTGGAGCTATAGGTCAGGCGCGCTTCGCCGGACGGCAACACCTGGTAGCGGCCATACCAATTCGTTGTGCTCGGCCCCTGCGAACAGTCGGGCGCCCAGCGACCGCCGGTCAGGCCAAATTCCTCCAGCACCGATCCGACGGATTGCGCCGCCGCCATCGTCGGAAACAGCGCAGCCGCGAATATGATTGCCGCAATTTTCTTCATGAGGTGCCCCCTTTGCCCGCGCAAAGTCTAGGGCCAAGGCAAATCAATTGACAAGATAGACTTGCGCCGGACGCCGCCCGCGCTATTCCCCAACCAGCGCGAATTGCAGCAGCAGATTGCGCTGAAGTACGGAAAAATTGTCGTCCGACACCAGCGTGAGGATGGTTTCCCCTTGCGCGTTGCGGTGGATGCCGATGCCTTCCATGTTGTCGATCTGGTAGCCGAGATCGGCCACGATCAACGCACCGCCGTCCACCAGCGCGCCCGGCTTGAAGTCATCGAGCGGAATGCGGCGGATGCGCATGGCCATGCCGCGCGCCGGCGAAAAGTGGCGCTCGAGCAGCAGCAAATCGTTAGGCGGCAGGATGGCGCAATCGCTGACGTCAAAGTCGTCGCTGCGCTTGACGCTGAAGCGCCCGAATTCGCCGCCCTTGAGCAGGAAGCCGCGGTGATTGCCCGCCGTGTCGAGGCTGTGCTCGGTGATCACGATCAGCGTGCCGGCCAAGGCTGATTCCTTCGGCGGCGCGGCCAGGCACTCCAGGCTCTTGTTGTAGGTCAAGGTCTTGAAATCGGCCGGCACCGGGATCGGCTCGCCGCGCGCCAGCAGCCCGTCGCGGCGAATGTCGAAGCGCACGATCTGCTCGACCCGCTCGAGCCCGATATAGAATTGGCCATCGAGTTCGGCGAGCGACTCGGCGTCGTACCAGCCGCGCGCGGCCAACGGCTTGCCGTCGGCGCCCAGCAGCGGCGCCATTTCGGTATCGGCGATGCCGGCGGGCTTGCCGTCGCGATAAACAATGCGGCCGCGCAGCCACGAGCCTTTATCGCTGACGCTGAGGAAATGTTCGCCGTCCGGCTCCATGTGCAAAGCCGAAAGGCCGCCGAAGGGCGCGTAGTTCGAGGTAAGCGCCAGGCCGCCGCGGAATTCGAGAGCGCCGAAGCGCGTCCGCGACGAATCGCGATTGTCGAAAGCCGTGATCGGCGTTGCCTGAACGTCGATAGGCGTCGGCGCGGCGGCATAGAGCAGCGTCTTGGCAAATGCCAGCGAACCGCCAATCAGCACTACGGCCAACAAAATGCCGACGGCTACGCGGCGGCGGCGCAGCCAGGCGGCGATCACGCCACGCGCCTGCGCCGTGGCGGCGGGCGCGTCGATTTAGTGGCGTGCTCCTCGAACAACTCGGCCAGCTTGTCGGTCATGGCGCCGCCAAGTTCCTCGGCGTCGACGATGGTAACGGCACGGCGGTAGTAGCGCGTCACGTCATGGCCGATGCCGATGGCGATCAATTCCACCGGCGAGCGGGTTTCGATTTCCTCGATCACCCAGCGCAGATGACGCTCGAGGTAATTTCCCGGATTGACCGACAGCGTGGAATTGTCCACCGGCGCGCCGTCGGAAATCATCATGAGGATTTTCCGCTGCTCGCTGCGCCCCAACAAACGTTTATGGGCCCAGTCCAACGCCTCGCCATCGATATTTTCCTTGAGCAGACCCTCGCGCATCATCAGCCCAAGATTCTTGCGCGCGCGCCGCCAGGGCGCGTCGGCCGATTTGTAGATGATATGGCGCAAGTCGTTGAGCCGGCCCGGATTGGGCGGCTTGCCGGCGGTGAGCCACTGCTCGCGCGATTGCCCACCCTTCCAGGCGCGCGTGGTGAAGCCGAGGATCTCGACCTTGACACCGCAACGCTCCAGCGTGCGCGCCAGAATATCGGCGCAAGTGGCGGCGACCGTGATCGGACGCCCGCGCATGGAGCCCGAATTGTCGAGCAGCAGCGTCACCACGGTGTCGCGGAATTGCATGTCCTTCTCGGCCTTGAACGACAGCGGATGCAGCGGATCGACGATGATGCGCGACAACCGCGCCGGATCGAGTTGGCCTTCTTCCAGATCGAATTCCCAGGACCGGTTCTGCTGCGCCATTAGCCGGCGTTGCAGGCGGTTGGCGAGGCGGGCCACAACGCCCTGCAGATGCGAAAGCTGTTTGTCGAGATAGCCGCGCAAACGGTCGAGCTCTTCCGGCTCGCACAATTCCTCGGCCGCGATCGTCTCGTCGAACTTGGGCGTGAAGGCGCGGTAGTCGGGACCGCGCGGCTCGTTGGCGCCGAATTGGCGCGGCCGCTGCGGCTCGCCCGGGGTTTCGGCATCGCCCATGTCGCTATCGTCCGCCATGTCGGCGGACGGCGAATCGACTGCTTCGGCGGCGGCGTCGGGCATGTCTTCGGCGGAGATTTGCGTGTCCTCCACGCTCATGCGCTGCATGTCGTCCGAGTCGGCGGCATCGCCGTCTTCGCCGGAATCCTGCTTGCGGCGGTCCTCGTCGCCCTCGTCTTCGTCCTCTTCCGAATCGGAGGAGCGGTCGTCGCCCATTTCGAGTGCGTCGAGCAGATCGTGTACCGCGTCGCCGAACTGGCGCTGGTCCTCCAGCACGTCTTCAAGCTTGTCGAGATTGCGCCCGGCGCGATCCTCGATCAGCGGTCGCCAGAGTTCGACCAGCTTCTTGGCGGCCGCCGGCGGCGGCAGGCCGGTCAGTCGCTCGCGTACCAACAGCGCCAACGCCTCCTCGATCGGCGCGTCGGAACGCTCGGTGATCTCGTCGAATTTGCCGCGGTGGAATTTCTCGTCGAGCATGGCGGTCAAATTCTTGGCAACGCCGTCCATGCGGCGTGCGCCGATGGCCTCGACGCGGGCCTGCTCGACCGCTTCGAATACCGCGCGCGCCTGCTGGCCGGCCGGTTGCAGGCGGCGATGTACCGCGGAGTCATGGCAGGCAATTCTCAGCGCGATCGAGTTGGCATAGCCGCGCACGATCGCGGCTTCCGCCTTGCCGAGCTTGCGCGGCGGCTCCGGCAACCGCACTTTGCCGCTTATCAACCCGGGACGCTCCGCGGCAAAAGCAATTTCCAATTCAGGCTTGCGCGCGATTGCGCGCAGGCAGCCGGTGACCGCGCGCTTGAACGGTTCGGTCGGCGATTCCTTGCCTGACGGTTTCGATTTGATGTTGGAGGCCATCACAGCGCTTTCTTCATCCAGTAGCGGGTATGACCGGGCGGAAAGTTCTTCAACTTGCCGAATTCCCTGTAGCCGAGCTTCTTATAAAATCCCGGCGCCTGAAACGTGAAGGTGACGAGATAGACGTTATCGACGCCGCGTTTGCGTGCCTCGGCCTCCGCCTTCTTCATCAGCGTCTTTCCGTGGCCCTTCCCGCGATATTTGTCTTCTAGCCAGAGCAGATCGACATAGAGCCAGTTCATCCAGCTCGCGCCGATCAGCCCTCCGACAATCTCCTTGCCCTGACGCAGCGTGATGGTCAGCGGCTTGTATTGGCCCTTGCCGACGGCACGCGCATTGAAAGCGAGCAAGCCCTTCATGACTTGCCGCCGCGCCGGGCCGTGCACGCTTTCGACCTGGACGCGCGGCATGGCGGCGCGACTCAGCTCAGCGCGACGTTGACCGCAGATTCCGGCAGCTCCACGCCGAAGCAGCGCTGATAAAACTCCGCCACGATCGGCCGCTCCAGCTCGTCACATTTGTTCAAGAAGGTGAGCCGGAAGGCAAAGCCGACATCGTTGAAGATCTCGGCGTTCTCCGCCCAGGTGATCACCGTGCGCGGGCTCATCACCGTGGAGATGTCGCCGTTCATGAACGCATTGCGCGTCAGATCGGCGACCCGCACCATCTTGTTGACGATGTCGCGGCCCTGCTCGTTGCGATAGTGCTTGGCCTTCGCCAGCACGATCTCAACTTCGTTGTCGTGCGGCAGATAGTTGAGCGTGGTCACGATCGACCAGCGGTCCATCTGGCCTTGGTTGATCTGCTGGGTACCGTGATAGAGGCCGGAGGTATCGCCCAGCCCCACCGTGTTGGCGGTGGCGAACAGGCGGAAGCAGGGATGCGGCTTGATCACCTTGCTCTGGTCGAGCAGCGTCAAGCGGCCGGAGGCTTCCAGCACGCGCTGGATCACGAACATCACGTCCGGACGGCCGGCATCGTATTCGTCGAAGCACAGCGCGACGTTGTTCTGCAACGCCCAGGGCAGAATGCCTTGGCGAAATTCAGTGACCTGCGCACCGTCCTTGATGACGATCGCATCCTTGCCGATCAGATCGATGCGGCTGATGTGGCTGTCGAGATTGACGCGCACGCAAGGCCAATTGAGCCTGGCTGCGACTTGCTCGATATGGGTCGACTTGCCGGTGCCGTGATAGCCGGTGACGATGACGCGGCGGTTCTTGGCAAAGCCCGCGAGAATGGCGAGCGTGGTCGGCCGATCGAACCGGTAATCGGGATCGATGTCGGGCACGTGCTCGTCGGGCTTGGAATAAGCCGGCACTTCCATGTCGCTGTCGATGCCGAACTGCTGGCGAATCGACACCTTCATGTCCGGCAAGTTTTCGTAAGCCTTGCCGGCGGTTTCTTTTACTGCGGCGGTCATTGATCCTCCGTGGCCTCGGGATGCCCGAAGCCTTGATGCGGTCCGACTAGACTAACGGTCCGGCTGATGGCGGCGGCAACTTAGCAGACGGCAGACCAGCAAAAAACCCGGGGCCCGCGAATAACACCATCAATTATATCAATGAGATAGGTATTCCGGCGCCTGTGCGGAAGGCGGGGCTGGGTTGCTTTGAGCCCATTTCCGGCTCTTAGGCGAAACCCACCGATTTCAAATAATTGTACGACTGGATCACCTCGACGAGGCGGTCTTCGGTCGAGCGGTCGCCGCCATTGGCGTCGGGGTGAAACTGCTTCACCAGCTCCTTGAAGCGCACCTTCACCTGATGGCGCGTGGCGCCGACATCGAGGCCGAGCCGATCGAGCGCCTTGCGCTCGGCATTGCGGATCTGGCGCTTTTCCGTGTGCTGTTTCTGCTCGGTACGCAGACCCTCACCGAACAGGCCGAACGGATCGGCGCCGTTGGCGCGCAGATCGGGGCGCGCGGCGCGCTTGCCGGTTCCCATCTTCCAGGTCGGGCGATGGCCGGTGAGCGCGTCCTTCTGGTAGGCCATCACCGCGGCGTCGTTCATGCCTTTGAAGAAATTGTACGACTGATTGTATTCGCGCGCGTGGGCGAGACAGAAAGCCCAATATTCATTGTCGGTGTCACGCCCCTTGGGCGCCCGATTGGTCGCCTTTTCCTTGCAGCCATGCCATTGGCAGGCCGGACCGTCGGTTTTTACCCGGCGATCCTTGTCTCGGCTTGACGCGGACTTTATCGAAAAGTGGTGAGTCGAATTTCATGACCGAACACTATGCGCTCTTACGTATGTTACCTTCAAGACTTGACTTAGGTTTCGCATCTTGATTTCGCCGCGAAGCAGCCATTGACCCACACTCTGCTCATCCTTAAGTCGAGCAGGATGCGAACCGCCGATCTGATCACAAAGAAGTTGACCGAGGCTTTCTCGCCCCAAAGCCTCAAGGTGGAGGACGAATCCCACCAGCACCAAGGCCACGCCGGGCACCGGCCCGGCGGGCAAACCCATTTCAGGGTCTATATCGTGTCGGACGCCTTCAAAGGTAAGACCCGGATCGAACGCCACCGCATGATCAACGGCATACTTTCGGATGATCTGGCCGCCGGCGTGCACGCGCTCGCGATCCATGCCGCGGCGCCGGGCGAAGGCGGGGTTTCTTAAGGGCTGCACGCCGGCGCCGGCGGTCGGGTGCGATCGAACTACGCAATTCGGGGAATGGCATGAAACTTTGGCTCGCGATCGTCGCAACTTTGCTTATGGCACCACAGGTCCAGGCGCAGACCGACGCGAACAGCGCCGCGGTTTACTACCCGAGCTGCCTCGCCGCCGCCGACATCGCGCAAGGCAAGCACCCGGCCGCCGATTCGGTTGAGTCGGCCAAGCAGCTCAGAAAGGCCGCCATTTGTTTCGGCGCCATCACGGCCATCATGAATCTCGAGCCGTTATTCAAGCCGGAATTTGCCATGTGCCCGCCGCCCGACAGCAAGGTGTCGGTCAATCAAATGGTCGTCGCCGTCACGGCCTATCTCAAAAGTCATCCGGAGCAGCTTCGCGACAATTTCCACCAAGTCGCGGCCTACGCGCTGGCGACGGCTTGGCCTTGTCCTAAACCGCAGTAGCGCCAGGCGGTTTTGCTAGCGCACCTTCGCCGGCGCTTTGCGCGGCAGCGGCTGGATGCGCAGCGCGGTGATGCGGTTGCGCTCGCGGCGCAGCACCCTGAAGCGGAAGCCGTGGAAGGTGAAGCTCTGCCCGACATCGGGGATCGAGCGCGCCTCGTGAATGACCAGGCCGGCGATGGTGGTCGCTTCCTCGTCCGGCAGGTTCCAATCCATCACGCGGTTGAGGTCGCGGATCGACACCGCGCCGTCCACATTGATCGAGCCGTCCGGTTGGCGCCGCACGCCCGGCATGGCGACATCGTGCTCGTCGGTGATGTCGCCGACGATTTCTTCCAGAATGTCTTCGAGCGTGACCAGGCCTTCGACCTCGCCATATTCGTCGACGACCAGCGCGAACGGCGTCTTGCGGCGGCGAAATGCTTTGAGTTGTTCGGATACGGGCCGCATATCGGGGACAAACCAAGGCGGCGTCATCAGCGCGGGGATGTCCACCTTGGATGCGTCACCGTCGACCGCGTGCAAAGCGCGCAGCAGATCCTTGACGTGCAGAATTCCGACGATGTTTTCCGGGTTGCCGCGCCAGAGCGGAAGCCGCGTCACCGGCGAAGCGATCACCGCGTTGACCACGTCCTCGGGCGGATCGTCGACTTTGAGCGTGATCATGTCGGTGCGATGAACCATCACATCGGAGACCACCAACTCGCGCAGATCGAGCACGCCGCCGAACATGTCGCGATCGAGTTTTTCCACGCCGCCTTCGCGGTGGAACAGATCGACCGCGCCGCGTAATTCCTCGCGTGCCGACAAGACTTCCTGATCCTCGCCGACCGTCATGCCGACGAATTTAAGCAGCCAGCGTACCAGCGCTTCGATCGTCATCAGCACAGGGCCGAGCAGTTTGACGATCCAGTTCATCGGCCGCGCCACGAACAGTGCGATGCGGTCGGGCGCGTTGAACGCCGCGGTCTTCGGCAGGATCTCGGAGAACACGACGACCAGGATAGTCATGACCACCGTGGCGTAAACCACGCCGACGTCGCCGAACAGGGTCAGAAGAACGTGGGTCGCCAGAACCGAGGCGGCGATGTTGACCGCGTTGTTGCCGAACAGCAGCGCGCCGAACAACCGCTCGCGCTGTTCGAGCAGGCGATTGACGATGGCAGCGCGCTTGTTGCCCTGCTTCTCCAGCCGCGCCATGCTGGCGCGTGACGACGCCGTGAGCGCCGTCTCGCTGCCGGCGAAGAAGGCCGACAGCAGCAGGCAGATCACGACGATACCAAGAGAAAGCCAGTCGTTCGCGGTCATCGATTAAGCGAATTTCTCAGCGAGGAAGGCGCGCACGTCGCCGGCATCGACGTCATTTTCGACGAAGGCCTGCCCGATGCCGCGCACCAGGATGAAAGTGAGCTTGCCGCGCTTCACTTTCTTGTCTTGCGCAATCAAATCCATCAATACGTCGATGCCCGGCGCACCGCCGGGAATGTCCTTGAGATATGTGGGCAGGCCGACCGCCGCAAGGTGAGCGCTCGCGCGCTTGGCATCGGCTGCGGAAATCAGGCCCTTGCGGGCGGAAAAATCGAACGCCAGCACCATGCCGAGCGATATCGCCTCGCCATGCAGCAGCCGCTCCGAAAAGCCGCAGGCGGCTTCCAGCGCATGGCCGAACGTGTGGCCGAGATTGAGCAGCGCGCGTTCACCGGTTTCACGCTCGTCGCGCGCGACGATGCCGGCTTTGCCGCGACAGCAGACCGCGATCGCGTGTTCGCGCGCAAATTTTCCCGAGCTTTGCCCCCCGGAGAAAACGTCCTGCCAGTTCTTCTCCAGCCAGGAGAAGAACGCGGCGTCACCGAGCAGTCCGAACTTGGCCATTTCGGCATAGCCGGCGCGGAATTGGCGTTTGGGCAGCGTGTCGAGCAGCGCGGTGTCGGCGATCACCAAAATCGGCTGGTGGAAGGCGCCGATCAGATTCTTGCCCTGACGTGAATTGATGCCGGTCTTGCCGCCGACCGATGAGTCGACCTGTGCCAGCAACGTGGTCGGCACCTGGACGAAATCGATGCCGCGCCGGACGCTGGCCGCGGCATAGCCGGCAAGATCGCCGATGACACCGCCGCCGAGCGCGACCACCAGATCGCCGCGCTCGATGCGCGCCGCCACGACCGCCTCGCAAACTTTTTCGAATGTCGCATAGCTCTTGGAGGCCTCGCCCGGGGCTACGACAATGGCCGAGCTCTCGATGCTCGCGGATTTGAGCGCAGCCTCGCACGCCGCAAGGTGATACTTGGCCACCGCCTCGTCGGTGACAATCACGCATTTAGCGCCCGGCCGCAGCGCCTTGATGCGCTCGCCCAACGCCGAAATTGTTCCGCGGCCGATGACAATGTCGTAGGCGCGCGCGCCCAGCGCCACCGGCACCACGATAGGTTCGCTCGAGCGCAGCGGCGCCGTCATGGCGATTTCTCCGCGCCGATGTCGATCTGGAGATGTTTCGGCATCTCGGCGATGATTTCGTCCACAATGGTGTCGTGCGGCTCGTCGCGCGACTGCACGATGATGTCGGACAGCGCATAGACCGGCTCGCGCAACGGCAGCAGATCTTTCATCTTGTCGGCGAGCGGGCGATCGCTGCGCCGCTTGGTCCGCTTGGTCAGCACCTCGAGATCGGCCTTCAGCCAGACCGAGACGCCCTTGATGTGGATGAGATCGCGGGTAGTCTGGTCCATGACGGCGCCGCCGCCGGTCGCCAGCACCTGCGGCCCGTTGTCCAACAGCCGTGCGATTACGCGCGCCTCACCGGCGCGGAAGTAAGGCTCGCCGTGCTTGGTGAAGATTTCAGGGATGCTCATGCCGGCGGCGCTTTCGATTTCGCCGTCGGCGTCCACGAACGGGATCGCCAGCCGCGTCGCCAGCCTGCGGCCGACCGACGACTTGCCGGCGCCCATCATGCCGACCAGCACAATGGAGCGCGCGCCGAGCGCACGCACGATCGCCTGCGCGAGCGCCGGATCGTTTGCCGGATTTTGGCCGTTTCCCGCAGTTTTTTGAATGGCGCCATGAGCCATGCTAGTGTTCCCGATCAACGCCAGTTCCATATACTAAAATCGAGACAGCCGCGATGGCGGGGCTTGTCATAGGTTAAGGAACGTGGTCGTTCACGCATGAAAATGCGCCCCGCGCGCGCCGTTTTGCCGGATATCGACCATGCCGAGTCTGTTTCAGATTCCTTGTTTCGGTCGCCCTGATCGGCGGGCTGGCTTACGTCACGGTGTTCGCGCTCGCCAATTTCGTCAAATATCACCCGCGCGAGATCGTCGTGACCGTTCCATCCGACAAGTTCGTCAAGCAGCCGCATTGACGAAGACCAAACGATAACCGGGCAAGGCGATGGCCGGCCGGAAAACCGCATCTGACGACGCACTGGTCGAACTGTTCCTCGACATGCTGGCGGCCGAACGCGGCGCTGGCGCCAATACGCTTGCAGCCTATCGCAACGACCTAGCCGATCTGTCGGCGCATTTGCGCGCGAGCGGCGTCAGCATTGCCGGCGCCGACACCGACGACTTGCGCGGATTTTTGGCAAGCCTCGCCGAGCGCGGCTTTAAAGCTTCTTCGCTGGCGCGGCGGCTGTCGGCGTTGCGCCAGCTTTATCGTTTCATGTATGCGGAAGGAAAACGCGCTGACGATCCGGCGGCGGTTTTGGAAGGACCCAAGCGCGGTCGTTCACTGCCGAAAGTTCTCTCTATCGCCGAGGTCGATAGTTTATTGACCAAAGCGCGCGCCGAGGCAGAAGACGAGAAGCTGCCGGCTTCGCAGCGCCTGCGCGCGGCGCGACTGCTGTGTCTCTTGGAAGTGGTTTACGCCACCGGCTTGCGCGTGTCGGAGCTGGTGGCATTGCCGGCATCCGCCGCGAAACGCGATCAACGCATGCTGGTGGTGCGCGGCAAAGGCAATAAGGAACGGCTGGTGCCGCTCAACCAGGCGGCCAAGCGCGCCATGGCCGAATATCTCAAGCTCGGCGGCAAGGCGGCGGCGCAATCGAAATGGCTGTTTCCGTCGTTTGGCGAGCAAGGCCACCTCACCCGCCAGCATTTTGCCCGCGAGTTGAAAGCGCTCGGATCATCCTGCGGGATCGCGCCCGAGCGCTTAAGCCCGCATGTGCTCAGGCATGCCTTCGCCAGTCATCTTTTACACAACGGCGCCGATCTGCGCGTGGTGCAGACTTTGCTCGGCCATGCCGATATTTCGACCACGCAAATCTACACCCATGTGCTGGAAGAACGCCTGAAAAGCCTGGTGCGCGACCTGCATCCGCTTGCCGACGGCTAGCCGAAAAGCACCGTAAGACCCATATTAACCCGATTGCTTGACTTAGAGCCTTCGCCCAAGTCGTTCGCCCGAAGGCTGTTCGCCCCATCCATCATCCGTAGCCAGACACTCATGCGCAGCTATCTCGATTTCGAAAAGCCGGTGGCCGAATTGGAGGCCAAGGTCGAGGAATTGCGCGCCATGGGCGAGAGCGACTCAGCGGTCGCGGTCGGCGAGGAAATCAACCGTCTCGAGGTGAAGGCGGCGCTGGCGCTGAAAGAACTCTATGCCGATCTCACCCCCTGGCAGAAAACACAGGTCGCGCGTCATCCGCAGCGGCCGCACTGCCTCGACTATATCGCGGCGATGATCGGCAATTTCATACCGCTCGCCGGCGATCGCAAATTCGGCGACGACGAGGCCATCATCGGCGGCTTCGGCCGCTTCCGCGGCGAAAGCGTCTGCGTCATCGGCCACGAAAAAGGCTCCGACACCGAAAGCCGCATCAAGCACAATTTCGGCATGGCGCGGCCGGAAGGCTATCGCAAGGCGGTGCGGCTGATGGAGATGGCCGACCGCTTCGGTATTCCGGTCCTCACATTGGTCGACACCGCCGGCGCCTATCCCGGCATCGGCGCGGAAGAACGCGGCCAGGCCGAAGCGATCGCCCGCTCCACCGACGCGTGCCTTGGGCTCGGCGTACCGAATGTAGCGATCATCCTGGGCGAAGGCGGCTCGGGCGGCGCCATCGCGCTCGCCACCGCCAATAAAGTGTTGATGCTGGAACACGCGATCTATTCGGTCATCTCGCCGGAAGGCGCCGCTTCTATCCTCTGGCGCGACACAACCAAGGCCCAAGAAGCGGCCACCAACATGAAGATCACCGCCCAGGACATGGTGCGCTTCGGCGTCATCGATGCCGTGGTGCCGGAGCCGACCGGCGGCGCCCACCGCGACCCGGCCGCCACCATCGCCGCCACCGCCGAGGCGATCGGCAAGGCGCTGGCCGAACTGCGGCCGCTCGACCGCGAGGCGGTGCGCCAGCAACGGCGCGAGAAGTTCCTCGCCATGGGCCGGATTATGCCGAAGCCCGCGCCCTGACGCCTTTCCCAAGGCCTTGAAATTGGGCGCGATCTTTCGCCGGCCACAACCATTTACCTTTGCTTCACCATAGGCTTAGCACCGCCTTTGAGGTACGTTTGTTCGCCTTGCGGATGCCACATCTTAAGGATAACGATTGCTCAATGAGGGTCCGCCGCCCTGGGGAGTACCGCGTTTGAATCGATCGCTTCTACGAGCGCTGCTCGCGCCGGCGGCACTAGCCGCGGCGATTGCGCTTGGCGGCTGCGACACCAACAGCATCTCTCCCAACGGCCGGTCTATGGCGCCCTTGTCCGAAAAAATGCTTGGCACCATCGAGGACAAGCATATGGACAAGGACTCGCCGATACTGGTGCGGCTGTTCAAGGAAGAGTCCGAGCTCGAGGTCTGGAAGAAAAATCGCGACGGCCAATTCGCACTGCTCAAGACCTATCCGATCTGCCGCTGGTCTGGCGATCTCGGCCCGAAGAAAAAAGAAGGCGACCGGCAGGCGCCCGAGGGCTTCTACACCATCACGCCCGGGCAGATGAATCCGAATTCCAATTACTACCTCGCCTTCAACACCGGCTACCCCAACGCCTTTGACCGCGCGCACAACTATACCGGCTCGGAGCTGATGGTGCATGGCGACTGCTCGTCGCGCGGCTGCTACGCCATGACCGACGAGCAGATTCAGGAAATCTACGCGCTGGCGCGCGAGTCGTTCTTCGGCGGCCAAAAAGAATTACAGCTCGCAGCCTTTCCGTTCCGCATGACGGCGCTGAACATGGCTAAGCACCGCAACAACCCGAACTTCGCGTTCTGGAAGATGATCAAGGAAGGCTACGACGATTTCGAAGCCACCCATCAGGAACCGAAGGTTAGCTTCTGCGAAAAGCGCTACGTGTTCGATGCGGCGGCGCCCGAAAACGCTTCACGGCCGCCCTCGTTCAATGCGCGCGGCAAGTGCCCGGTCTACCGCCTCGATCCGGCGGTCGCCGAAGCGGTGACTGAAACTCGCCGGCGTGAGCAGGTCCAAATGGCCGAGTATATCGCCAATGGTGTCGCCACCGTGCCGATCGAGCATGGCGTCGACGGCGGCATGAACCCGGTATTCGCATCCAAGCTCGCCACGCATCTCGAATTCGACAATAACGGCCGCACCTATCAGGTCGCCGGCAATAGCGTGGCGCCGGGCGCGCTGCCGCGCACGCCCAATGCGCCGCCGACAAATCCCGATGTGTCGCCGGCCGTGCAATCGGCGCAAATGGCGCAATTCAGCAAGCCGGTGGTAATGGCGAGCGTGCCGATGCCGCACCCGGCGCCGCAGCCCAAGGAAGGCCACGCTCCGCCGGAAGAAAAGCCGTCCTCGATCGCGGGGCTGCTCGGCAACATGTTCAGTGGCAACAAGACCGAAGCGCAGCCAGCTGAAGTGGCAACCGAGACTGAGCCGCCTGCCGCGCGCAGCAATACGGAAATGGCGGCAAAGCCGAAACAGATAGCCCCGGTGCGCACCGCCGCCGCGCCGGTCACCTTGCATCCCAAGCCGGAACGGGCTGAGCCCAAGATAGAGCACAAGCCTGAACCCAAACCGAAAGCAGTCGCCGCCACTGCACCGGCGAAGCCGAAGGCCGTGGCAAGCACGTCACCTTGGCCGGCTGCAGCTAACGCCTCGCCCTGGCCGGCTACGCCGCCGCCTGTCGCCAATAATGCGCCGGCACCCGCGAAGCCGAAGGCGGTTGCAGCTACGGCGCCGGCCAAACCCAAGGTGGTGACGGCAAGCGCCCCGGCGCCACGCGCGCGCCAAGCCAAAGTTGAAAAGTCTGAAAAGCCAGCTTATGAAATGCGCACTGCTTATGCGCCACCGGCAAGCAATAGCGGCTTGTTGTCGGGCGCCCAACCGGTCGTTCCGGCCGGCTCGTTCGAAAATCGCTCGACGGCATTCCGCTGAGATCCCATTCAACGCCAGACGAAAACGCGTGACGCATGGACTGCTTTGTCTACGTGCTTGGTACCCGTACGCCAAACCGCGACCTGACCTATGTCGGCTGGACCAACGACATCACCAGCCGTCTCAAAAAGCACAATATCGGCAAAGGCGCGCGCACCACGCGCGGGCGTGCCTGGGTGCTGCTGCATTCGGAATGGTTTCCGACCCGCCGTGAAGCCATGAGCCGCGAATGGCAATTGAAGCGCGATCGCAGGTTCAGGAAAAAGCTCGCGGCTACGATCAAAACCAAGACGAAAAAGTCTCGAAAATAACCAACGCCTGAGATTGTCGGTCGCTGCTAGGGCTTAAGCGTATTTGCCGTGGCAGTGCTTGAACTTTTTGCCGGAGCCGCAGGGACAGGGCTCGTTGCGGCCGACTTTGCCCCAGCTATTGGGGTCGCCGGGATTGCGCGCGACTTGCGCTCCGTTGCCGTTGCCGACCAAAGCCGCCGCGAGCGGCGCCGAAGCCAACGCCATTTCGTCTTCGCCAGTGTCGGGGTTGACCTTATGAGCTTCCATATAGGGAAGCTGCGAGGGTTCATCGGCCGGCGGCTGCTGCACGATCTCAACCCGCATCAACTGCCCGGTAACCGCTTCGCGCAGGCGCACCATCATCGCCTCGAACAGCGAAAAGGCCTCCGCCTTGTATTCGTTGAGCGGATCGCGCTGGCCGTAGCCGCGCAAGCCGATCACCTGGCGCAAGTGTTCGAGCATGAGCAGATGCTCGCGCCATAGATGGTCGAGCGTCTGCAGCAGAATCGACTTCTCGACATAGCGCATCACGTCGGGGCCCCATTTGGCCACCTTGCCCGCCATAAACTCGTCGGCGCGCCGGGTAAGCCGCTCGAGCACTTCCTCGTCGGCAATGCCTTCTTCCTTGGCCCAATCTTTCACCGGCAGATCGAGCGTGAGCACTTCCCTCACCGCCTCGTCGAGACCGGCGATATCCCACTGCTCGGCATAGGCGTTGGCGGGAATGTGCTTGGCAACCAGGTCCTCGATCACCGAATGGCGCATGTCGGCGACGGTTTCGTCCACCGCCTCGTCGCGCATCAGATCGAGCCGTTCCTTGAAGATGACCGTGCGCTGGTCGTTCATCACGTTGTCGAACTTGAGCAAATTTTTGCGGATGTCGAAGTTGCGCGCCTCGACCTTCTGCTGCGCCTTCTCCAGCGCCTTGTTGATCCAAGGATGGATGATCGCCTCATTCTCCTTGAGGCCGAGCCGCTTCAGCATGCCGTCGAGCTTGTCGGAGCCGAAGATGCGCATCAAATCGTCTTCCAGCGACAGGAAGAACTTGGAATGGCCCAGGGTCGCCCTGGCGGCCGGAGCGGCCGCGCAACTGGTTGTCGATGCGCCGGCTCTCGTGCCGCTCGGTGCCGAGCACATAGAGGCCGCCGGCCTTGAGCGCCTTTTCCTTCAGCCGCGCGATCTGCTTGCGGATTTCATCGGCTTGCGGACTTTTCTCGCGCGCGCGCGGATCTTCGATATCGGTAATTTCCTGGCGGATACGCATGTCGGCGTTGCCGCCAAGCTGAATGTCGGTGCCGCGGCCGGCCATGTTGGTAGCAATGGTGATGGCGCCCGGCACGCCGGCCTGCGAGACGATGAAGGCTTCCTGCTCGTGGTAGCGCGCGTTGAGGATGGCGAACACCTTGGTCTTGGTAGCGCCGTCGTCACCGGAATAAAGCGCGGCGAAGGCGTTCGGATCGGTGAAGTCGTGCGCCTCCCAGCCAGCCTGGCGCAGCATGTCGGCGAGCTGCTCGGATTTCTCAATTGACGTCGTGCCAACCAGCACCGGCTGGCCGCGCAGTTTGCAGTCCTCGATCAGCGAGATGATCGAACGGTATTTCTCCTTCGCCGTGCGGTAGACCTCGTCATCGTCGTCGATGCGCACCAGCGGCATGTTGGTCGGCACTTCGAGCACTTCGAGGCCGTAAATGTCCATGAACTCGTCGGCTTCGGTCAGCGCCGTGCCGGTCATGCCGGAGAGTTTCTCGTACATGCGGAAGTAGTTCTGGAAGGTGATCGAGGCCAGCGTCTGGTTCTCCGGCTGGATCGGCTGGTGCTCCTTAGCTTCGAGCGCCTGATGCAGTCCTTCCGAAAAGCGCCGGCCCGGCATCATACGGCCGGTGAACTCATCGATGATGACGACGTCGTCATTACGCACGATGTAGTCCTTGTCGCGCTGGAACAGCTTGTGGGCACGCAGCGCCTGATTGACGTGGTGGACCACCGAGACGTTTTCCACGTCATAGAGCGATTGGCCTTTGAGCTGACCGGCGTCGCGCAGGCGCTGTTCGAGCTTTTCCATGCCGGCTTCGGTCAGCGCGACGGTGCGCTGCTTCTCGTCGACCTCGTAGTCGGTCTTGTCGAGTGCCGGGATATAGCTGTCGATGGTGTTGTAGAATTCGGAACGGTCGTCGAGCGGGCCGGAAATGATCAGCGGCGTACGCGCCTCGTCGATCAGGATCGAGTCGACTTCGTCGACGATGGCGTAGATGTGGCCGCGCTGGACCATATCCTCCATGCGGTACTTCATGTTGTCGCGCAGATAGTCGAAGCCGAGTTCGTTATTGGTGCCGTAGGTAACGTCGCAGTCGTAGGCTTTCTTGCGCTGGTCGTCGTCGAGCCCGTGCACGATAGTGCCGACCGAAAGCCCGAGAAAATTGTAAATCTGCCCCATCCACTCGGCGTCGCGTTTGGCCAGATAGTCGTTGACGGTGACCACGTGCACGCCGCGCGCGGCGATGGCGTTGAGATAAACCGCGAGCGTGGCGACCAGCGTCTTGCCTTCGCCGGTCTTCATCTCGGCGATCTTGCCTTCGTGCAGGATCATGCCGCCAACCAGCTGCACGTCGAAATGGCGTTGGCCGATGGTGCGCTTGGCGGCCTCGCGGCAGGTGGCGAAGGCGGGGACCAGAATGTCGTCGAGCGAGGCGCCATCGGCGACCTGCTTCTTGAATTCATCGGTGCGCGCCCGCAGCGCCTCGTCGGACAGCGCCTCCAGCTCCTTTTCCAGGGCGTTGATCTCGTCCACCCGCGGCTGATAGCTGCGAATCCGCCTTTCATTGGCGGAGCCGAACAGCTTGCGGGCAACGGCGCCGATCATCGAGGAGCTCCTAACTGATGCCGGGTGCTTCTACCATGCCGCCACGCCCGGAATTTGCTTCCGGCGCTCCGGAAATACGGCACTTTTCGGGCAATTTCGACGCAGAACGCGCAACCGGCTGGGGTCAAGCGAGAGATATGAGGGGGTCCGCTTATTGTCAATTGGCGGCATGCCGGCGCGCTTAACCGTTATCCTCACGCAGTCGTTAAGTTCGTGCGCCGCTACGCCATTGCAAAGCCGTGGTTGTTGGGCGACAAGTCCGGCCACGACCGCCCGACAAACGGGCAATCCCCCTCTCCAAGGACAGCGTCATGACGATCTCTCTATTCGCCGGAATCCCGGCTTCCGCGCGCAAGGCCGGCATCCTCGCCGCCGGCTTCGCCGGCATTTTGGCGCTGCTGCTCGCGCCGGTTACGCCACTCTCCGCGCAGGATAAGGACCCGCTGTTGGCCAAGGTCAACGGCGTCGAAATCCATCAGAGCGACCTGGCAGTCGCCGAGGAAGAAGCGGGACAAATCCCGCCAATGCCGCCGGAAGCCAAGCGCGATTACTTGGTTCAATTCATGGCCGACATGATCCTCGTGTCGAAGGCCGCCGAGGCCAAGAAGATGGGCGACGGTCCAGCCTTCAAACACAAGCTCGAATTCGCCCGCAACAAACTGCTGATGGAATCGCTGCTGACATCGGTCGGCAAGGAAGCCATGACCGACGCCGCCATGCACAAGGTCTATGACGACGCCGTCAAGACCATGGGCCATGACGAGGAAGTGCACGCCCGTCACATTCTGATCCGTGCGGCCGCCGGCGACGAAAAGGCGAGCAAGGCCGCCGAAGACAAGATCAAGGCGATAATCGTGCGCCTGAATAAGGGTGAGGACTTCGCCAAGGTGGCAAGCGAGGTCACCGAAGATCCATCTGGCAAGGCCAATGGCGGCGATCTCGGCTTTTTCACCAAGGATCAGATGGTGCCGGAATTCGCCGCCGTCGCCTTCAAACTCGATAAGGGAAAGATTTCCGAGCCGGTGAAGACCCAATTCGGCTGGCACGTGATCAAGGTCGAGGACAAGCGCACCAAGCCGGCGCCGACATTCGAAGAGGTCAAGCCGCAGATCGTGCAATATTTGACCCGCAAGGCGCAGGCCGATCTGGTCACCAAGCTGCGGGCCGACGCCAAGATCGAGAAGATGTATAAGACCGAGGCGCCAGCGGCTCCGGCCGCGCCCGCGCCCGAAAAGAAGTAACGGCGATCAGACGTATCAAATGAATTCGTGATGGCCGGGCAACCGGGACCGGCCTTTGGCCGGCCCGGTCGTGGTACTTGTCCCGGCCATCGGCGTCTTGCATACACTCGACCATCGCATCTTGAAGACGTGGATGCCCGGCAAATGTCCACAGCCGTTTCCCCCCTCGCCCCGCAACATGTGCCGGCCATGCCGGCCGTTGCCGGTGTGCGCCTGGCCACCGCGCAAGCCGGCATTCGTTATGCTGGCCGCACCGACGTGCTGCTGGCGTTGTTCGATGCCGGCACGACTGTTGCCGGCGTATTCACCAAATCGAAATGCCCGTCGGCGCCGGTCGAATGGTGCCGCGCGCATCTAAAATCCGGTAAAGCACGGGCGCTGGTCGTCAATTCCGGCAATGCCAACGCGTTCACGGGAAAAAGCGGACGCGCGGCAACCAAGCTCACCGCCGACATCGCGGCCAAGGCCTCGGGCTGCAAGCCGTCGGAAATCTTTCTGGCCTCCACCGGCGTGATCGGCGAACCGCTCGATGCCCGCAAGTTTGCACCGGTCATGGCCGGTCTCGCTGCCGGCGCCAAGGCCGGCGGCTTCCTCGACGCGGCCAAGGCGATCATGACCACCGATACATTCCCGAAGGTTGCGACCGCGCGCGCCAAGATCGGCAAGGCGGCGGTGACCGTCAACGGCATCGCCAAAGGCGCCGGCATGATCGCGCCCGACATGGCGACCATGCTCTCGTTCGTATTCACCGACGCCGCGATTGCCGCGCCCGCGTTGCAGACGATGCTCAAGGAATGCGTCACCGACACCTTCAACGCGGTGACCGTGGACGGCGACACCTCCACCTCCGACACGCTGATGCTGTTCGCCACCGGTAAATCGCACGGCTGCCCGCGCATCGCGCGCGCCGGCGATCCGCGGCTGAAAGATTTCAAGAAAGCGCTGTTTGCGGTGCTGGCCAATCTTGCCGAACAAATCGCGCGGGACGGCGAAGGCGCACGCAAGCTGGTGGAAATCGTGGTGGAAGGCGCTGTGTCGAAAACATTCCGCGCGGCGCATCGCGCTGTCGATCGCCAATTCGCCGCTGGTGAAGACCGCCATCGCCGGCGAAGACGCCAATTGGGGCCGGGTGGTGATGGCCGTGGGCAAGGCCGGTGAGCCGGCTAACCGCGACAAGCTCTCGATCTGGTTCGGCGGCATTCGGGTCGCCCACAAAGGCGAGCGCGATCCTGGCTACGACGAGGCCATGGTCAGTGCGGCGATGAAAAAGCCGGAAATCAGCCTGAAAGTCGCACTCGGCCTGGGCAAAGGCCGCGACCGCGTGCTCACCTGCGACCTCACCAAGGAATATATCGCCATCAACGGCGACTACCGTTCTTAAATATCCATTTACCGTCCGCGCAGGAGCACGCGCCGGCGCGGCCGCATTGAAGGCCTCTTAACCAAGGCCGGATTAGCGTCGAGGGTGAAGGGCCGTGAGCGCCAAAATCGTATTAGTTGCCGCCTGCGCCCTCGTCGATGCCGACGGCCGCGTGCTCATCGCACAGCGTCCCGAAGGCAAGACGATGGCGGGTTTGTGGGAGTTCCCCGGCGGCAAGATCGAGGATGGCGAGCGGCCGGAGCAAACGTTGATACGCGAGCTCAAGGAGGAACTGGGAATAACCGTCAGCGAGGACTGTCTCGCGCCGCTCACTTTCGCAAGTCACCGCTACCCCGACTTTCATCTTCTGATGCCGCTTTATGTCTGCCGGCGCTGGGAGGGAACGGTCACCGGCAGGGAAGCGCAACGGCTCGCCTGGGTGAAACCGAACCGGCTGCGAGACTACAAGATGCCGCCGGCCGACGAGCCGCTGGTGTCGCACCTGATGGCGCTGCTCTAGATCGTCGACGCGGATAAACGCGAACCGGATGGACATAAAATGCGCAGCTTCATAGCGAGTTACCACCCCCGCCGCTTTAAGCTGGATGAAAGCGGCGCGACCTCCATCGAATACGCGCTGATCGCCTGCGGTGTCAGCATCGCCATTATCACAGCGGTGACGAGCATCGGCTCGACCATGAACCAGCTCTATTACGACAAGCTCTTGAACATGTTCTAAGGCTTGCGCCCGCCGCCGGCCTTTTCTCCAGTCGATATCTCCTTTGCGCCGAGCGCGTCGGCGAGCCGCTGCGTGGCCGAGCCAGGCTTGAGCGGCTTTTGCTGACTTTCGTGCGGCACCCAACCCGATAACCAGGCGATTTCGAAGGTGGCGCGCAACCGTCCGTCCGCGTCGGCGAAGCGTTCGGCATAAATCTCCGTCATGCGTTGCAAGGTGGCGCGTTTGAGTGGCGCGCGGCGGCGCTGGACCAGCACATTGGTCGCACCCATGCGGCGCAAGTCGCGCATCAGCGCGAACACCGTCTTGTAGCGCACCGTCAGCCGGTCGCTGTCCACCACCGGCAAAGCAAAGCCCGCGCGCTGCAGCAACGCACCCAGTTCCCGGATATCGGCGAAAGGCGCTACCCGCGGCGAGACGCCGCCTTCGATCTCGCTTTCGGCGGCGGCGAACGCTTCGCGCAGTTCAGTCAGCGTGTCGCCGCCGATCAATGCCGCCAGCAATAACCCATCCGGCCTGAGCGCGCGGCGGATCTGGATCAGCGTGCCGGGTAAATCATTCACAAACTGTAGCGCCAAGGCGGAGACCACCAGATCAAGCGAACCGTCGGCGAAGGGCAACGCTTCTTCGTCGGTGGCAACGCCAAGCGAAGATGAATCACGCCTCGCGCTTTCAGAGGATGCAGAGACGATCATGCCGACCTTGCCGCTCTCCGCCAGCACCCGGCGCACCGCATCGGTCGGCGTGCCGAGATCGGCCGCACGCTCGAAGGTACGCAGCACGGCGGCAAGCCGCTCGCCCAGTTCGTCGGCCACCCGGTCAATCAGGAAGGTTTCCGGTCCGAGCGCCCGCGCGCGCCGTTGCCGCACGCGCAACAGCTTGCGATCGAAGATGGTCGGGCCAGCGGACATCTGCTACATTTGCAGCATGAACGAGCTTGTCTCGGCAAGCCAGAGCAAGTCCGCATCTGCTTTGGCACAAGTCCGCAGCGGCCTGCGCGCGGGGTTCAAGTTTGCCCTCGACGTCGCACTGCCGCCGCTTTGCCCTTCCTGCCGCGAACCGCTCGGCGGCGGTACTGGCCTGTGCGCGGCCTGCTGGTCGAAATTGTCGCTCATCGAGCCGCCCTACTGCGCGCGACTCGGCATTCCCTTCACCTACGATCCCGGACCCGGCTTGTTGTCGATGGAGGCGATTGCCGCTCCGCCGGCCTATGACCGGGCGCGCGCCGCGGTGCGCTATGACGACGTCGCCCGCGCGCTGGTGCTCTCCTTCAAATATGGCGACCGGCTCGACCTCGCCCCGATGATGGGGCGTTGGATGGCGCGGGCCGGCCGTGAGCTGCTGCAGGAGGCCGACGCGCTGCTGCCGGTGCCGCTGCATTGGCGAAGATTATGGGCGCGGCGCTTCAACCAGTCGGCGGCGCTGGCGCGCGCGATTTCGGATCAATGCGATCTGCCGGTGGTGGATGGTGCGCTCAAGCGCGTACGCGCCACCCCGCAACAGGTCGGCCTGTCCAAGGCCGAGCGGGCCGACAATGTGCAAGGCGCCTTTCGCGTACCGGCTGAGAATAAACCCGATGTCGCCGGGCGCCGGCTGGTGCTGATCGACGACGTGCTTACGTCGGGCGCAACGGTCGATACCTGCGCCCGCGCCCTTCTGCGGGCTGGCGCCAAACATGTGGACGTGCTGGTTTTTGCCCGGGTTGTCGCACCCGTGCGCACTCCCATATAAAGTGAACCGCCGGACACCACGGACCGCCCAACCGCCCATGCCCACTGTCGAAATCTACACCAGCCGGTTTTGCCCTTATTGCAACGCGGCCAAGGCGTTGCTGAGCCGCAAAGGCGTAACCTTCACCGAAATCAATCTTTCGCAAGACTTTGAGCGGCGCGACGAGATGATCAAACGTTCCAACGGAATCATGACCGTGCCGCAGATTTTTATTGGCGCCGTGCATGTCGGCGGCAGCGACGAGCTGCATGCGCTGGAGCGCGCCGGCAAGCTCGACGCGCTGCTGGCCGGCCAAGGACAAGTCGCATGACCGGGAGCGGAACGAAGGCGACCTTCAAGGCCGCCATGATCCAGATGCGCGCTGGGCTCGATGCCCGCCGCCAATATCGAAGCCGCGGTGCGCATGATTGGCGAGGCCAAGAGCGCCGGCGCCGAATACGTGCTCACGCCGGAAATGACCAACATCATGGAGGTCAAGCGCGAGCGGCTGTTCACTACCATCGTCGAGGAGGAAGCCGACACGTCGCTGGCCACGTTTCGTGAGCTCGCGCGCAAGCTTGGTATTTTTGTTCACGTCGGCTCGCTGGCGATCAAATTGTCGGCGGATAAGGCGGCCAACCGCGGTTTCCTGATCAATCCCAAAGGCGACATCGCGGCGCGCTACGACAAGATCCATATGTTCGACGTCGATCTGGCCAATGGCGAAAGCTATCGCGAGTTGCGCACCTACCGACCGGGCGAAATGGCGGTGCTGTCCGACCTGCCCTGGGGCCGGCTCGGCTTGACCATTTGCTACGACCTGCGCTTTCCCGCGCTCTACCGCGCGCTGGCCGAGGCCGGCGCCTCCATGTTGGCCATCCCCTCCGCCTTCACTAAGCAGACCGGCGAGGCGCATTGGCATGTGCTCATGCGCGCACGCGCCATCGAGAACGGCAGCTTCGTCTTCGCCGCCGCCCAAGGCGGCAAGCACGAGAACGGGCGCGAGACCTTCGGCCATTCGCTGATCGTCGATCCTTGGGGCCGCATCATCGCGGAAGGCGGCATCGAGCCCGGCGTGGTGATGGCCGAGATTGATCTGTCGGAAGTGGCGAAGGCGCGCGCGCGCATTCCGTCGCTGCAACATGGCCGGCGCTTCGAGCTCGTCGAGCCGATGGCGGAGCCAACTTATCTGCATGTCGTGCGGAGCGCCGAATGATCCACTACGCGCTCATTTGCGACCAGGGCCACGACTTCGAGAGCTGGTTTGCGGATTCCGCCGCTTTCGACAAACAGGTCAAGCGCAAACTTGTGAGTTGCCCGCATTGCGGTTCGGCCAAGATCGAAAAGGCAATCATGGCGCCAAGGCTTGTAGGCGCGCGCAAGCGCGAGCGGCAGCCTGAGCCTGTTTCAACTCCGGCGCCCGCCGCGCCAGCTCCGGACAAGTCTCCGGTCGCCATGATCTCGCCGCAGGAGCGCGAAATCCGCGCCAAGCTTAAGGAGCTGCGCGAGCACCTCACCAAGAATGCCGATCACGTTGGCCCGAAATTCCCCGAGGAAGCGCGCAAGATGCATTACGGCGAGACCGAGCATCGCTCGATCTACGGCGAAGCGTCGCCAAAAGAGGCCAAGGATCTCGCCGAAGAAGGCATCGAATTCCACCCGCTGCCGATATTGCCGGAAGAGCGGAATTAGCGCGCCTTCTAATGGCCTAATGCGCCCATACCAATAATCCGACGCCGATCACGATCATGGCGATGCCGATGACCTCACGCGTTGTGGTCGGCTGCTTGAAAATGAATTTCGAAATGCCTTGCGCGAATAGCACTTCGACCAGCGCCAGCGTCCGCACGCTGGCCGCCGTCGCAATCGCAAATGCGAGAAACCAGAATTGCGAAGCGAGCGCGCCCATGAAGCCGGCCACGATCGACGGCCGCCAGGCGCGGAAAATCGCCTTCAGCACGCCGGGATCGCGCAGCGCCAGATAGGCTGAGAGCAGGATCGACTGCAGCACCAGCCCCACGGCCAGGGTGAAAGTCGCGGCCAGGACGTAATTATTGTGGGACTCGAGGCTTAAGATAGCGCCGCGATAGCCGATGGCCGAAAGCCCGAACATGCCGCCGGAAATGAGGCCGAGCAGCGTCGGCTTGATGCCGCCAGCTTGCGCTGCGCCGGGTTTGAGCGACATCACGATCACGCCGGCGGTGGCGATCAAAATGGCCAATGCGAGCAGCGGAGTTACTTTGTCGCCCAGCAGCACAAATCCGAACAACGCGACTTGCACCGGCTCGGTCTTGATATAGGCGATGGTGACCACGAAGGAGCGGTCGTTCATGGCGGCGAGCATCAGCGCGGTGGCGGCGATCTGCGCCAGGAAGCCGTCGAAAATCCACGGCCAATACGCTAAGCCCGGCCGCGGCAAGGCGGCGCCGGTCACCATCATCACGCCGGCCAGAAATATGAGCGCGAAGGGAAAGCCGAACAAAAACCGCACATGCGTCGCGCCGACAGTACCGAGCGTCGCGGTCAGCTCGCGCTGCATGGCGTTACGCGCGGTCTGCGCCGCCGCGGCGATCAACGTAAAGACGGCCCAAAGCATTTAAGGCTTCTCTTTTGTCAGGCGCGGCCCAATCCGCGCGACCGCCTTTTTGAAGGTTGTTGGATTGCCGGGTCAAGCCCGGCCATGTCGAGGCTGCTATGCGCCGCTAAGCGCGCTTGCCCACCAGCATGTAATTGACATCCATGTCGGACGACAATTGCCAGCGGTCGGCGAAAGGATTGTACATAACGCCGCGCTCGCCGGTCACTTGCAGGCCGCCATGTTCGAAAGCGCTTTCCAGCTCGTGCGGTGTGACGAATTTGTCCCATTGATGAGTGCCGCGCGGCAGCCAGCGCAGCACATATTCGGCGCCGACAATAGCGAGCGCGAAACTCTTGAGTGTGCGGTTGAGGGTGGCCGCGACCATCAGCCCGCCGGGCTTGACCATGGACGCGCAGGTGGCGACGAAGGCTTCCATATCGGCGACGTGCTCGACCACTTCCATCGCCAGCACCACATCGAAGCGTTCATTTTCGGCGGCAAGCGCTTCCGCCGTGGTGGCGCGATAGTCGATGGCCAACCCGCCCTCCTCGGCGTGCGCCTTTGCCGCTGCGATATTTTCCTTCGACGGATCGGCGCCGACCATAACTGCACCCAGCCGCGCCAGCGGTTCGGACAGAATGCCGCCGCCGCAGCCGATATCGAGCATGCGCAGGCCCTTGAGGCTGTCGAGCGTCTTCGGGTCGCGCCCAAAACACGCCGCCGCCTGATCGCGGATATAGGCCAGCGCACCGGATTGAACTTGTGCAGCGCCGCCATCGGCCCGCGCGGCGACCACCAATCGGCGGCAAGGCGCGAAAAGCGCTCCACTTCGGCAGTATCGACGCTCGTTTCGCGGGCTCGCGGATTAACCATGCCAACTATCTCACTGCGGGCGCCGGCCATTTGTTGCAGCTTAGCGACCCCGCCGGTATGTATACGCGCCTTTTGAGGCCGGCGCTTGAGGCTTAAAGCGCCGCTTATTAGCGCCTAATGGTGGCGCCCGGGAACGTCAATGGCTCGGCTGGTGATGAAATTCGGCGGAACGTCGGTCGCCGATCTTGACCGCATCCGCGTGGTGGCGCGCCACGTCAAGCGCGAGGTTACGGCCGGCCACGATGTGGCGGTCGTGGTCTCGGCCATGGCTGGCGTGACCAATCAATTGGTCGAATGGTGCCGCCAGGCTGCCCCCCTGCACGATGCGCGTGAATACGACGCCGTGGTGTCGACCGGCGAAGAAGTAACCGCGGGGCTCTTGGCGATCGTCTTGGAAGGCATCGGCGTGAACGCGCGTTCCTGGCGCGGCTGGCAATTACCGATCCTCACCGACAACGCGCACGGCGCCGCACGCATCCTGGACGTGAACGGCGCCGAGCTGATCAAGCGTTTCAACGAACACAAGCAAGTGGCGGTGATTTCCGGCTTCCAGGGCATGCACAAGGAAACCGGCCGCATCACCACGCTCGGCCGCGGCGGCTCCGACACGTCCGCCGTGGCGATCGCCGCGGCCATCGGCGCCGAGCGCTGCGACATCTACACCGACGTCGACGGCGTCTACACCACCGACCCGCGCGTGGTGCCGAAGGCACACCGCATGGACAAGATCGCTTACGAGGAAATGCTCGAACTTGCTTCGCTCGGCGCCAAGGTGATGCAGGTGCGCTCGGTTGAACTCGGCATGGTGCGTAACGTGCCGATCTTCGTGCGATCGAGCTTCGAAAACCCGGAAGACATCGACCCCAAGAAGCCGCCCACCGGTACACTCATTTGCGACGAAGGAGACATCGTGGAACAGCAAGTCGTTACCGGCATCGCCTTCTCCAAGGACGAGGCGCAAATCTCGCTCCGCCATGTGCAGGACAAGCCCGGCGTTGCCGCCGCGATCTTCGGCCCGCTCGCCGATTCAAACATCAACGTCGACATGATCGTGCAGAACGTCTCGGCCGACGGCGCCACCACCGACTTAACCTTCACGGTGCCTTCGGCCGACTATGCGCGCGCGCGCGCCACCATCGAGAAGGCCAAAAATTCGATCGGCTATGGCCGCCTCGATGGGGCGACCGACGTCGCCAAGGTCTCTGTCATCGGCATCGGCATGCGCAGCCATGCCGGCGTCGCCGCCAAGGCGTTCAAGGCGCTGTCCGAGCGCAACATCAATATCCGCGCCATCACCACCTCGGAGATCAAGTTCTCGGTGCTGATCGACGCCGCCTATACCGAGCTGGCGGTGCGCACGCTGCATACGCTGTATGGGCTGGATAAGGCTTGAGCCGCAGCGCCTTAGCGCTGCAGCGCAGCGAATTCCCGGTGATAAGCCTGAGCCTTGCCTTCGCGTGGCCGCTTTGGCTTGCCCCTTGCATGGGCCATTGGCTATAGCCTCACTCAAATGCGGCCAGGGGCGCCGGACCCGCGGTCGCACTTCGTACATGATCGGGCCGTAGACGAGGCGGCGGCCGAACAAGGACCTCGATAATGCGTGGCGCGCTCGGCGGTCCGCGCGTGCTGTTACGCCGGCTTCGCGAAGTGATGGCGGAGCCGGTCAGCGCGCAGGATCGTCTCGACAAGGTGGTCGTCCTGATCGCCGCCAACATGGTGGCGGAGGTTTGCTCTGTCTACGTTTTGCGCGTGGACGGGACTCTCGAGCTATACGCCACCGAAGGCTTGAAGCGCGAAGCCGTCCACAACACCGTGATGAAGGCCGACGAAGGCCTGGTCGGCCTGGTCGCCAGCGAAGCCAACCCGATCAATTTGTCGGACGCGCAAGCCCACCCGGCCTACTCGTTCCGCCCGGAAACCGGCGAAGAAATCTATCACTCGTTCCTCGGCGTGCCGATCCTGCGCGCGGGCAATACGCTTGGCGTGCTGGTGGTGCAGAACCGCGCCCGGCGCACCTACACCGAGGAAGAAGAAGAGGCGCTGCAGACCACCTCGATGGTGCTGGCCGAAATGATCGCGTCGGGCGAATTGTCGTCGCTCGCGCGTCCCGGCGCGGAACCGGCCGCCCGCCACGCCATCCATATCGAGGGCACGTCGCTGTCCGACGGCATCGCGCTCGGCCATGTGGTGCTGCATGAGCCGCGCGTCGTCATCACCAATGTGATTGCCGACGACGTGCCGCGCGAACTCAAGCGGCTGGATGCGGCCATCGCCACATTGCGCTCGGACCTCGACCGGCTTGGTCGAGCACCGCGACGTCGCCGACGGCGGTGAGCATCGCGACGTGCTCGAAGCCTACCGCATGTTCTCCTACGACCAGGGCTGGCTGCACAAAATAAGAGAAGCGGTGACAACCGGCCTTACGGCCGAAGCCGGCGTCGAGCGCGTGCAGTCCGACACCCGCGCGCGCATGTTGCGCGCCTCCGATCCTTATTTGCGCGACCGCCTGCACGATCTCGACGACCTCGCCAACCGGCTGATGCGCGTATTGATGGGGCAGGATCACGCGCCGTCGAAGGAGCGCCTGCCGGAAAACGCCATCGTGGTGGCGCGCTCCATGGGTCCGGCGGCGCTGCTCGACTACGACCGCAAACGGCTGCGCGGGCTGGTGCTGGAAGAAGGCGGGCCGACCTCGCATGTGTCGATCGTGGCGCGCGCGCTCGGCATCCCGACCGTCGGCGAAATCGCCAATGCCACCGGCCTGGTCGAACCGGGTGACGCCATCATCGTCGACGGCTCGACCGGCGACGTGCATATGCGCCCGCCGCAAGATATCGAGGCCGCTTATGGCGAGCGCGTGAAATTGCGGGCGCGCCGTCAAGCGCAATATCGTGCGCTGCGCAACCGGCCTTGCGTCACCAAAGACGGTCAAAAAATCGCGTTGATGATCAATGCCGGCCTCACCATCGATCTTCCGCATCTCGACGAGACCGGCGCTGCCGGTATCGGCCTGTTCCGCACCGAATTGCAGTTCATGGTGGCCGACACGCTGCCGCGCACCGGCGAGCAGCTCAAGCTCTATCGCGCCGTGCTCGACTTCGCCGACAAGCGGCCGGTCACTTTCCGCACCCTCGATATCGGCGGCGACAAAGTGTTGCCCTACATGCGCAATTTCGAGGAAGAGAACCCGGCGCTGGGTTGGCGCGCGATTCGCCTCGGGCTTGATCGCCCGGGTCTGTTGCGCGCCCAGGTGCGCGCGCTGCTGCGCGCCGCCGGCGGGCGCGACTTGAAATTGATGTTTCCGATGATCGCCACGGTGGAGGAATTCGACCAGGCCAAGGCGCTGGTCGAGGTCGAACTCACGCATTTGCGCCGCCACGGCCATTCGCTGCCCGAGCGGGTGGATATCGGCACCATGGTGGAAGTGCCATCGCTTTTATTCCAGCTCGACGAGCTGCTCGAACGCGTTGACTTCCTGTCGGTCGGCTCCAACGACTTGATGCAATTTCTCTATGCCGCCGACCGGGGCAATACCCGCGTCTCCGAGCGCTTCGATCCGCTGTCGGCGCCGGTGTTGCGCGCGCTCAAAGACATCGTCGACAAGGGCAAGAAGCACGGCAAGCCGGTGGCGCTGTGCGGGGAGCTGGCCTCGCAGCCAATCGGCGCCATGGCGCTGGCGATCATCGGCTACCGCTCATTGTCGCTGACGCCGTCGGCGGTCGGCCCGATCAAGGCGCTGCTGCTCGAACTCGACTGCATGAAAGGCGAAGCCGCGATTTTGCCGGCGCTGGCGCAACCGGTCGGCAGCGTATCCATCCGCGCCATGCTGGAAAGCTTCGCGGCCGCCGAGGGGCTGCAACTTTGATCGCACTACCGCAACAAAAGCTCGACGCGCTGCTTAACCGCCACGCCATGGTGGAGCACGAGCTCGCGACCAATTTGCCGACTGAGACCTACGTCAAGCTGTCGCGCGAATTCGCCGAGCTTTCGCCGGTGATCGAGGCGATCAAGGCCTATCGCGTGGTCACGGCCGAGATCGCCGATCTCGACGCGCTGATCGCCGACGCCAAGACCGATCCCGACATGCGGCGGCTGGCGGAAAGCGAAAAGCCATCATTGCAAGCGCGCCGGGAGAGGCTCGAGCATCAGCTTCAACTCGCGCTGATCCCGAAAGACGCCATGGACGACAAGAATGTCATCCTGGAAATCCGCGCCGGCACCGGCGGCGACGAAGCCTCGCTGTTCGCAGGCGATCTGTTCCGCATGTATGAGCGCTACGCCGCCAAGCAGGGCTGGAAGACCGAGATCATGTCCCTGAGCGAAGGCAGCAAAGGCGGCTTCAAGGAAATCGTCGCCGAGATCCGCGGCCGCGGCGCCTTCGCCAAGCTCAAATTCGAATCCGGCGTGCACCGCGTGCAGCGCGTGCCCGACACCGAAGCCTCGGGCCGCATCCACACCTCGGCCGCCACCGTCGCGGTGCTGCCGGAGGTGGAGGACGTGGATATCGACATCGATGAGAAGGATCTCAAGGTCGACACCATGCGCGCCAGCGGCGCCGGTGGCCAGCACGTCAACAAGACCGAGTCCGCCATCCGCATCACCCACATGCCGAGCGGCATCGTGGTTTATGTGCAGGAAGACCGCTCGCAGCATAAAAACCGCTCCAAGGCGATGGCGATGTTGCGCGCCAAGCTCTACGACGCCCAGCGCAGCAAGCTTGACGCCGAGCGCGCGGCCGAGCGGCGCGGGCAGATCGGCTCGGGCGATCGTTCCGAACGCATTCGCACCTACAATTTCCCGCAAGGCCGCGTCACCGATCACCGCATCAATCTGACCATGCACAAGCTGCCGCAAATTCTGGAAGGCGAGGCGCTGCACGAAGTTATCGACGCGCTGGTGACCGAGCACCAGGCCGAATTGCTGGCCGCCGAAGGCGCGACGTGATGCTCACGCAAACGCGGACGATCGCGACCGAGCGGCTTGCCTTGGCCGCGCGGTTGCGCGCGGCGGGTATCGATTCGGCGGACGCCGATGCGCGGCTGCTCATTGCTCATGCGCTCGGGATCGACCGCGTCCGGCTTCTGGCCGACGGCGAACGCTCGCTCGACGCTGCCGAGCTGAAGGCAATCGAAGCGCTTGCGCAACGCCGGGCTTCGCGCGAACCGGTCGCGCGCATCATCGGCGAGAAGGAATTCTGGAGCCTGCCGTTCACGGTCACGCCCGATGTATTGGTGCCGCGGCCGGAAACTGAGACCGTGGTGGAAGCCGCACTGGATTATGTCGAGCGCGGCGGATTGCGGCTGGAAAAGCTGCGCCTGCTCGACATCGGCACCGGCTCGGGCGCATTGCTGCTGGCGCTGCTGCGCGAATTGCCGAACGCCAGCGGCATCGGCACCGATATCAGCGCCGCAGCCTTAGCGGTTGCGCGCATCAATGCCGGGCGCAACAATTTGGCGGACCGCTGCACATTCGTTGCCTGCAATATCGCCGACGGCGTCCAAGGCCCGTTCGATATCATCGTATCGAACCCGCCTTATGTGGTGCGACGGCGATATTGCGACGCTTGCGCCAGAAGTACGGAACTTTGACCCCTCGGTCGCACTCGACGGTGGAACCGATGGGCTCGACTTTTACCGTGCCATCGCCGGCGAGGCGCGCCGGCTGCTGGCGCAGGGCGGCCAGATGATCGTGGAGTTGGGAATGGGCCAGGAAGGCGCTGTCCGCACGCTGTTTACCAAGTCGGGCATGACGCCAGGCGATGCGCGCAACGATTTGGCCGGAATCCCGCGCGCGCTCAGCGCAACTATTGCATCATGAGGCAGGCGCATGTCGGCCTGCCGCAAAGCGCAGACCTCTGTTTCAGGTCAAAAAAGCACTTGGAATGTCCCGCGGAAACGACTAGCTTCCCCTCAACGGAATCGACCCGTGACAGTTGCATCGCCGAGAACCCCTGAGCAAAGGCTCTGTGTGGCGGCGACGCGAGGCAGATGACGAGCAGCCATCTTAACGAAGACGGCAAAACGAAATCGCCAGATACGGGTCCGGATGCTTCACCGGTTGGGCGCATCGAATTTTTAAAGATTGACGATGTGCGTAACGAGAGACTGGCAACGCCGCGGGCTTAGCCGCGGCCATGGGGTTGCTGCGACAATCGCGATTAAAGAATCGCAAATGCTCGAACATCGGCGCGAACATCCGGCGCGGGCTAAAGCCGCGGTGTGAGATTCGTATGGACTTTGTGAATCGTCGTGGACTTGCAAGTTCTTTCGGACAGGCGGCGCGTGCCGCATAGGTAGCATCAGGTACAGCGAAAGGTCAGCGAAAAGGCACATCATGAGAAACGGTCAAAAGCGCATGCGGGGACGTAACAATAACAACAATAACCACCGCAAAAGCCAGAATCCGCTGACGCGGGTCTATGAGTCGAACGGGCCCGACGTGAAAATCCGCGGCACCGCATCGCACGTCGCGGAGAAATACATCCAGCTCGCGCGCGATTCGCAGAGTTCGGGCGATCCGGTGGCGGCGGAAAATTACTACCAGCACGCCGAACATTATTTCCGCCTGATCGCCGCCGCGCAGGAACAGTTCCGCCAGCAGAACCCCTACTACAACAACCAGCAGAACCAGCAGGGCCAGGGCACACCGCAAGGCGCGGCCGACGACAATTTCGACGACGACGGCGACGAGGGCCAGCCCTATATGGGCCAGAACGAACCGAGCTATGCGCCGCAGCCGCCGGTGCAGCAGGCCCAGCCGTTTCTGCCGCGCGATGCACAGCCGTTTCCGCCGCGCGACCAGCAGCAACAGCCGCGCGTGCAACAGCAGCCGCAACAGCAGCCGAATATCGGGCATGACGTCGCGCCGGATGTCGGCGGCCTGCCGTCCTTCATCACCGGCGGCGGCCAGCAGCCGCAACAGCAGCCCAATCCCGGATCGAACAACGGCCACGAGCAGGGCGGCGGCCAGGACCGTTTCGGCCATCGCCGGCGCAGGCGTCATCGCAGCGGCGGCGGCTTCCGGCCCGAGCGTCCGGATAATTTCGGCAACACCAACGCGCAAGGCGCGGCGCCGCAGCCGGGCGAAGGCGGCGACGAACCGCCGACCCAGCCGAACGATTGAGCTGATTTCTTTTCGCGGTTACCCGCCCGGCGACGGCGCCAGCGCAGGCTCCAGCGTGGGTACCAAACGGCGCTTTTCGCGCCGCGCAGGAATTGCGCGGTAGACCTGCTTGGTCGCTTCCACCAGATGCACGCCGGCGAACGGCGCCGACAACGTTGCGCCCGTGCGCTCCCAAGCCACCGCCGAGCGCAGGAACCAGCCGCGGTTGACCGGCGGCACGTAGAGCGCCTCGCTCCACCCGGTCGGCGTGAACCAGGTCTCGCGCAACAGCTGATTGATCTGGCTGCGCGAATAAGGCCGGCCATGACCGAACGGTGTCGTATCCATGCGCGCCCACAATCCGCGCCGGTTCGGCACCACCGCCAACAGCCGCCCGCCCGAGGCCAGCACGCGCCACACTTCGCGCAATAGGGCTGCCGGATCGTTGGTCATTTCCAGCGCATGCACCAGGATCACGCGGTCGACCGCGCTGTCGGTCAGCGGCAATTCATTTTCGTCCACCAGCGCGGACAACGCCGGCCGCATGGTCGGCCATTTCACCACGCCTTGTCCTGCCGGCATGAAAGCGAGACAGCGCTCGGCCTCCTCGCGGAACAGGCCGAGGTAAGGCGTCGCATAACCGACGCCAAGTACGCGTTGGCTCGCGGTATCCTTCCACAACGCGCGGATGCCGCGGCCGACGAAGCGGCGGGCCACCACGCCCAGCCGCTGGCCGTAAAAATTGCGCAGGTCCACGACATCGATCGACATAAGCTGAAACTATCACGAAACGCCGCGGCAAATCGCCCACACTCTTGGAACCCAAGACGTGCACGGCAATTGATCTGCGTGCTACGGTTAACGCAACCTGCCAAAAACGAGGAATGCCATGCCCGCGGAAATCCGCCTGTTTCGCTGCCTGACGGACAATTACGGGGTGCTATTGCATGACCCGGACAGCGGCGCCACCGCCGCGATCGATGCGCCCGAGGCGGCGCCGATCGAGGCCGCGCTTAAAGCCGCCGGCTGGAAGCTCACCGACATCCTAGTCACCCACCACCATGCCGACCACACCGCCGGCATTGAGGCGCTCAAGGCCAAACACAAATGCCGCGTGGTGGCGCCGGCCGCGGAAGCCGAGAAAATTCCGGCGGTCGACGAAACCGTGCGCGAAGGCGACAAGGTGAAGGTGGGAAAATTATCGGGCAACGTGATCGAGACCCCGGGCCACACCAATGGCCACATCAGTTATTATTTCCAAGACGACCAGATCGCCTTCGTCGGCGACACGCTATTCTCGATCGGCTGCGGCCGCGTGATCGAGGGCACGCCCGGCATGATGTGGCGCTCGCTTACCAAGCTGCGCGATCTGCCGGACGACACGGAAATCTATTGCGGGCACGAATACACCGCCGCCAATATCAAGTTTGCGCGCACCATCGAGCCGGATAATCTGGTGCTGGCGGCGCGCGAGACCGAGGCGCATGAGGAGCTCGTCGCCAACGAGCCGACCATTCCGGTCACCATCGGCGACGAGAAACTGGCCAATCCATTTCTGCGCGCCGACATACCGGCGGTCGCCGCCGGCATCGGCATGGCCGGCAAAGCAGCGGCGCAGGTGTTCGCCGAAATTCGCGCGCGCAAAAACAAGTTCTAACTTGCGCGCATGCCAACTGCCGCCGAAGTAATCGCCAAGCTTGGCCTCAAGCCGCACCCCGAAGGCGGCCACTATCGTGAGACGTTTCGCGACACGCACGAGATCAACGGCCGCGCCGCCTCGACCGCCATTCTGTTCCTGCTGGCGCGCGGCGAGCGTTCGCACTGGCACCGCGTCGATGCGGTCGAGATCTGGCACTATTACGCCGGCGCGCCGCTCAAGCTTGAAATCGTCGACGGCGCCAAAGAAGAGATCATCCGCCTCGGCGCCAATATCCATGCCGATGAAGTGCCGCAGGTGACGGTCCCGGCGCGCGCATGGCAGGCGGCAGAATCATTCGGCGATTGGACGCTCGTCGGCTGCACGGTGGCGCCGGGGTTTTCTTTCGACGGCTTCGAGCTGGCGCCGACCGGCTGGTCTCCTACCGGCAAAACGCGATAAAAGGCGCCGGACGCTGCGAAGGGGAATGCCGGTGCCGAATAAATCTGACGACGTGCGCGGAATGATCGCGGTCGACAAGATCGGCTGCAAAATCCTGTTTCTAAATCCCAAGACCTACGAAACCGAAACGGTGATCGACGGCTTTCAGCGCACCGTCCACGAATTGCTCGTGATCCCGGAAACGGGCTTAGCCTATGTGCCGATTTTCGGTGACGGCATCCACGGCCGCAATCCCAATCCAGGCCATGTGCTGTGGGTGGTCGATCTTCTCAATCGCAAACTGGTCTGCGACATCGATCTTTCGCCCTATAGCGCGCCGCATACGGTCCGCCTTGGCGCCGATGGCATGATCTACATCACCTGCGAAAACAGCGCCGTAGTCGCCGTCATCGATCCGAAAGCCAACAAGGTGGTCGGTGCGATCGACAGCGGCTCCAAAAACGGGCACCGCCTTGCCATCGCCGGCGACGGTAAGCGCCTTTACACCGACAACGAAGAAGACGCCACGATTTCGGTGATCGATGTACCGAACCGCAAGCTGTTGGGCAAAATCAAAACACCGCAGGCGCTCGCCGGCATCGCCGTCTCCGAAGATGGACACACGGTGGTCGCGGTGAGCGATGAGCAGCCGGTGATCTTCATGATCGATACAGTGGCCGGAAACGTCGCGCGCGAAGTAAAGCTCGAAGGCGTGCCGAAGGCGGCCCAGATTGCGCGCTATTCGCCGGACGGCAAGCTGCTCGTCATCAGCAGTTTGAACAGCAACATGATGAGCTTCATCGACGTGTCATCGGGCGTTCAGGCGGCCGTCGCGGTCGGCGATCAACCGATGGACTTTGCTTTTCGCGGCGACGAATTGTTCGTCGGTTGCCAGGGCGACGGCTCAATGCATGTGATCGATATTCCGAAACGGAAACACAAGCAGAGTTTCAAGGCCGGAACGGGCTGCGAATCCGTCGGATTCTTCTAGCCGCCATTGTCAGGCGAAATATTGCCCACCATTGGCGGTCAATGTCGCGCCAGTGATCAGGCCGGCATCGTCCGAGGCCAAGAACACCACGCAGCGCGCAATCTCTTCCGGCTCGCCCAAACGGCCGATCGGGATCAACGGCAGAATCGATTTCTCCAGCACGTCCTTCGGCACCGCCTGCACCATCTCGGTGTTGATGTAACCCGGGCAAATCGCGTTCACGGTGATGCCTGAGCGCGCGCCTTCCTGCGCCAGCGCCTTGGTGAAACCGATTTCGCCTGCTTTGGCAGCGGAATAATTGGTCTGGCCGAATTGGCCCTTCTGGCCGTTGATCGAGGAAATGTTGACGATGCGGCCGAACTTGGCGGTGCGCATTCCTTCGATCACCTGCCGCGTCATGTTGAACAGCGAGCCGAGATTGGTGTTGATTACCGCAGTCCACTGCTCTGGCTTCATGCGGTGAAGCTGGGCGTCGCGGGTGATGCCGGCATTGTTGACCAGCACTTCAACCGGACCGACCTCGGCTTCGACTTTTTTGACACCGTCGGCGCAGGCTTCGAAAGACGAAACGTCCCACTTGAACACCGCAATGCCGGTCTCGGCTTTGAATTTGGCGGCGGCCTCGTCATTGCCGCCATAGTTCGCCGCGACCTTGTAGCCGGCGGCCTTTAGCGCCTTGCTGATGGATGCTCCGATGCCACGGGTTCCACCCGTGACCAACGCAACCCGTGACATGCTGTCCCCTCCCAGAGATTTTCTTTTCGCCATGACCGGATCGAGCCGGCCATGACGCAGATCAATTCGCTCGAGCGGCTATCGTTCGACGCACATGGCGATGCCCATGCCGCCGCCGATGCACAACGTGGCAAGGCCCTTCTTGGCGTTGCGCTTCTGCATCTCGTAGAGCAGCGTCACCAGTACGCGCGCGCCGGAAGCCCCGATCGGATGGCCGATGGCGATGGCGCCGCCATTGACGTTGACCTTTTTGGTATCCCAGCCGAGATCCTTGTTGACCGCGCAAGCCTGCGCGGCAAAGGCCTCGTTGGCTTCCACCAGATCGAGATCGTCGTGTTTCCAGCCGGCTTTCTTGAGGGCTGCACGCGAAGCGGGGATCGGCCCGGTTCCCATGATGGAGGGATCGACGCCGGCTTGCGCCCACGACACGATGCGCGCGAGCGGCGTCTTGCCGAGCTTGGCGGCTTCGCTCGCTTTCATCAGCACCACAGCGGCGGCGCCGTCATTGATGCCCGACGCACTCGCCGCCGTCACCGTGCCTTCTTTGTCGAAGGCCGGGCGCAATTTGGAAATGCCTTCCAGCGTAACGCCGGCTTTCGGATATTCGTCGGTGTCGACCGTCACATCGCCCTTGCGCGACTTGATGGTGACCGGCGCGATCTCGTCCTTGAACTTGCCGGCCTTCATCGCGGCTTCGGCTTTGTTTTGGGAAGCGACCGCAAACTCGTCCTGCTGCGCCCGCGTGATCTGATATTGCTTGGCGACGTTCTCGGCGGTGTTGCCCATGTGATAGCCGTTGAAGGCATCCCACAGCCCGTCCTTGATCATAGTGTCGACCATCTCGAACGCGCCCATCTTTACGCCGTTGCGCAGATGCTGGGCGTGCGGCGCCATGCTCATGCTCTCCTGGCCACCGGCGACAACAATCTCGCTGTCGCCGTTCATGATGGCCTGATAGCCGAGCGCGACGGCGCGAAGCCCTGAGCCGCACAGCATGTTGATGCCCCAGGACGGACTTTCGACCGGGATGCCGGCGGCGATCGAAGCCTGGCGGGCCGGGTTCTGGCCCTGCCCGGCGGTCAGGATCTGCCCCAAGATCACTTCGGAAACGCGGCCGCCTTCGACGCCGGCGCGGGTCAGGGCGGCCTGGATGGCGGTCTTGCCGAGCTCATGGGCCGGCAGGTTGGCGAAGGCCCCGTTGAAGGCGCCGACGGGCGTGCGAGCGGCGCTTACGATGACGATGTCGTCTTTCATCCGAAACTCCTCCGGGGCTCAAGGTTGCGCCGCCAGATGGGCGGTTATGGCGCTGCCGCATGTTCGGGCCACCCGGGCGGCCGTGTCAACACGGGACAACACCTAGTTACGCCCGAGAAATGGCCCTTTTTTGCGCATTCCGCAAGGGTTACCGCACTGCCCGCTTTGACTGCCGCGCCGCCACAAAACGACTGGCAGGGGCCTCCCGAAAGCGGTTATGCTCACGGTCTGGGCAGGGGAAGCACAAATAACATGGTTGAAGAAAAAGAGCCGATTACGATCAAGAAGTACGCCAACCGGCGGCTCTATAATACCGGGACCAGCACCTATGTGACGCTCGAAGACCTCGCCACCATGGTGAAGGCGGGCGACAATTTCGTCGTCTTTGACGCCAAAACCAGCGAGGACATTACGCGCTCGGTGCTGGCGCAGATCATTTTCGAGCAGGAAAACAAGGAAGGCCAAAGCCTGCTGCCGATCGCCTTCCTGCGGCAATTGATCCGCTTCTACGGCGACAGCATGCAGATGCTGGTGCCGCGCTTCCTCGAACAGTCGATGACGTCGCTGACCGGCCAACAAGACAAATTCCGCCAGCAGATGGCGCAGGCTTTCGGGGTCGGCGGCTTCGGCACGCTCGAGGAACATGTGCGGCGGAATATGGAAATGTTCGAGAAGACCTTCGCCATGTTCGTGCCCTTCGCCAACGGCCAGAAGACCGCGTCCACCGACAAGCCGCAAGGCGGCGGCGGAGCCGGCGAGATGGACGATCTCAAGCGTCAGCTCGAAGAGATGCAGAAGCGGGTGGATAGACTTTCCGGAAAAGAATAGCGGCGCGTTACGAGGCCGTTACAGCTTTCTTCCCAACCATCCATGGGCGCTCGTCGCTGGCCAGCCCGATCAGCGCGCCTTGCAGAAATTCGCAGCCCCAGTCCGACAATAAGCGGGCCGCCGCTTCGTCCTGCACCCATTCGGCCACCGTCTTGAGACCGAGCCGGCGCGACAATTCGATCAGTGTCTGCACGAAGGCGCGGTCGTCTTCCGACTTCAGCATGTTGTGCACGAAGGCGCCGTCGATCTTGACGATGTCGACGCCGAGCTTGCGCAGATTGCGGAATGAAGTATTGCCGGCGCCGAAATCGTCGATGGCGATGCGGCAGCCGTAATCCTTTACCCGGCGTACGAAACCGCGCGCATCGTCCACGTCTTGAATGGCCGCAGTCTCGGTGATCTCGATGGTCAGCCGCTCGGCAGCACTGGTATTGGCGCGCAGCAGCGCGCCAAGGCCCGCCCACCAGTCCGGATCGATGGTCGAGGCCGGCGAGACATTGACGCTGGCATGCAGCCCAGGCGCGGCCGCCAGTTCTTGCACCACCAGCTCGAGCACGCGGTGATCGAGCATGCGCACAAGCCCGACCCGCTCGGCCACCGGGATGATCTCATTGGCATGAGCGATGCGGCCGTCGGGGCGGTGCACCCGCATCAGACATTCGTAGAAGCCAACCTCCCGTGTACCAGCGGCGACCACCGGCTCGAAGGCAAGCGCAATGCGGCGCTCGTTGAGCGCGGCGACAATTTCGTCGGTGGCGCGAACGCTGTCGCGGCGCAAGGCGTCGCGCTCGACATTGGGCCGGTAGGCGGCAAACGAGCCGTGACGCTTGGCGCGCGCGGCGGCCAAGGCGTCCTGGGCGCGGGTGAGGATTTCCGGCACGGTGCGGGCATGGCGCGGCGCGGTCACTCCGCCGACGGTCACCGTCACCGCCACCGGACCGGCGGCGGTCGGTATTGTTTCGTCGCGAATGCCGGTCAACAGCCGGTCGGCGGCGACCGCCAGTTCTTCCGCCGTGCAGGTGGTCATGACCACGCCGAATTTATTGCCGGAAAAACGGCCGAGATGATCTTTGCCGCGCAGACGCGCGCGGATGCGCTTGGCGACCTGGGCGATCACGTCCTCGGAAACATCGAAGCCGTAAGCCTCGTTGAGATGGCCGAGCCGGTCGATGGCGACCAGTAGGAAACCGCAGGAGCCGCGGAAGCGCACCGTTTCGTCGAGCACGCCGCTGAGCACTTCGGTCAAGCAGGCGCGATTCATTTCGCCGGTAAGCGGATCGAAGTGGGCAAGCTTCACCAGCTTGCGTTCGCGCTCGTGCCGCTCGCTGACAATGCGCACCACGCCGTGCGCGCGCTCCGGCTTGCCGTCAATGTCGGCAAACCAGCGGCCGGTATCTTCCAGCCAGACCGGCTGCGCCGCGGCGTCGCGCCGGAAGGCGTATTGCACCTGATAGGCCATGCCGCTGCCGGTGTCGCCTTGGGGTGCCTGAACGATGGCATCGTGGCGGCTTCGCCCACCATCGGAATTCACCAACTGCGCGTAGCCGCGGCCGCTTGCGATGTCCCCGGCGGCGACGCCGAGTAATTCTGCCGCGTTGGCGCTCCAGGTCAGCGCATCGGTGTCCAGCCGCCATTCGTAGGCGGCCTCGCCGATCGAGGAGAGAATTTCAGCGGCGTCCGGGCCACCGCCCGGCTGATCGGTATGGGTCACGCACGCCCCTTTTTGGGACCGCCGCGCCGTGGCGGGGCGTTGGTCTACGGATTGGATGCGGTGACCAATCTAGCGGGCATGCATAAACAAACCGGAAAAGGCTGAGGATTTGGTGGCTCCGCCGGCGAACCCGGCATGCAGTAACAAGGAACCAGCGGCCGGCACGGCGCTTGCCAATACAGAGGCAGACGGCAAGTCGTTGTCCCAAAATGAGACAGGTGAAATGCGCATAATTGAGACCCAGAAATCGACCTTACGGCCGGCAAGCGAAACGCCGCCCGATGAGGCGTCGGCGCCACAGGCGCAAGCCAGCCGCGCGCTGGTGGCGATGTCGCCGGCAGCCAGGCCGCATGAGCGCGTTGCGGACCACCGCGAGGCGGCCTTTCTCGCCCATCTCATTGCCGTGAAGGACCAGCTTCCGCAGACCCGAGAGCGCCGGCGCGCCGAGCCCGGCGAGGCGCTTGCCGCCTACCACGCGGCCGCCGGTCTGACAGGCTAATAGCCCAGCGCGCAGCCGTCCTTGCGCGGTTCAGAGCCGCCAATCAGCACACCGCGATCCCAATCGATCTTGATGGTCTGCGCGCCGCCCCAAGGCGTCGGCGCCATCGCGACCTTGTGGCCGCGCGCTTTGAGGCCATCGACAGTCGCCGCAGGCGTGCCGTGCTCGACCACCGTCTGCTCACCTTCGAAAAAGAAACGCGGGCAATCGATCGCCTGCTGCACATCCATGCCGTAATCGATCATGTTGTTGACGATCTGCACGTGACCCATCGGCTGGTAATGCGCGCCCATGACGCCGAAGCTCATGTCGCAGCGGCCGCCGCGCATGGCCAGCGCCGGAATGATGGTGTGCATCGGCCGCTTGCCGGGGCCGAATTCATTCGGATGCCCGGGCTCAAGCACGAAACACGAGCCGCGATTGTTGAACGCGATCCCGGTCTTTTCGGTGCAGATGCCGATGCCGAAGCTCGAATAGAGCGAATTGATGAAGGAGACCGCCATGCGGTCGCGATCCACCACCGTCAGATAAATCGTGTCGCTGCCGGGCGTCGGTGCCGACGGCAGCTTGGCGCGTTTGCCGATGTCGATTTTGGCCGCGAGTTTTTTGGCAAAGCTTTTGTCGAGTAGTTCGGCGGCCTTCACGCGCATATTCGCAGGCTCTGCAATATGCGTGTCGCGCACTGCAAAGCCTAAGCGCGCAGCCTCCAGAACCAAATGAAAGCGCTCAGGGCCTGTTGGATCGAGCGCGGCGAGATCGAAATTCTCCAGGATGTTGAGCATCACCAGCGCGGTGAGCCCCTGTCCGTTGGGCGGGATCTCGACCAAATCGAGCCCGCGGTAATTGGTCGAAATCGGCGTCACGGCTTCGCCGCGATGAGCGGCGAAATCCTCAGCCGTCAGGAACGAGCCGCGCGCCGCCAATGTCGCCGCCATGTCCTCGGCAATCGCGCCCTCATAGAACGCGCGCGCACCCTTGGCGGCGATGGCTTTCAGCGTGGCGGCCAGCGCCGGAAAACGGATGACATCGCCTTCGTTCGGCGGCGCGCCATTGAACAGAAAATACTTGGCCGCGCCCGGGTCGGCGGCGAGCTTGCCGACATAGCGCTTCCAATCCCAGGCCACGCGCGGCGCCACGGGGAACCCGCCTTCGGCGTATTTGATCGCGGGCTGCAAGGCGCGATCGAGCCCAAATCGCCCGTGCGCCTTGAGGATGGCGCCCCAAGCCTCGATCGTGCCCGGCACGGTGACGGCATCGATCGAATTGCCGATTTCCTTAATGCCCTTTGCGCGCATGGGTTCGGCCGAGGCCTTGGCGCCGCTGCGGCCGCAACCGTTATAACCCCATAGCGGCTTGCCGGGCTGCGACACCAACGAGAAGCAATCGCCACCGATCCCGGTCATGTGCGGCTCGACCACGCAGAGCACGGCGCAGGCCGTCACCGCCGCATCGGCCGCGCTGCCGCCCGCACGCAAGGTATCGATGGCGGCAAGCGTCGCCAGCGGATGCGAGGTCGCCGCCATGCCGTCGCAGGCGATGACGGGCGAGCGCCCAGGCAGTTGGAAATCGCGGGTCATTGGCACGTGATTAAAACGGTCAAATGTGCGGCACGCCGCCTTCGATGGTGAGATCGCGCTGGGCGGTACGCAGCGTCACCGCAAAGCCGCCGAGCACGTCGATAAAGCTGATGACCAGAAGCAGAAAGAAGGTCGCGGTCGCCGCCTGCTTGACCAGCAGGAACTCCACCAGCATGCCGAGGAACAAGATCAGCGACAGCCCGTGGTCGACCACGGTGCGGATGCCGATGCGGGTCGATTTCATCATCTCGCCGAACAGCAGCAGGATCGCCAGGGTGATGAGCACGTCGCCGGTCGACAGCGTCCAGTCGGCGCCGGACACCATGTGCACGCTGATGAGCACGCCGGTCCAGCTCACGCCCGGCATCAGGAAGGCGATGATGTTGTAGATCGCGAACGGCAAGATCAGCAGCGGAAAGCCGATGAGGAACATGAGGCTCTCCTTTTTGCGCGGGTTTTACGCCTCGGTCTTAGGCTTCAACACCTGGCGGCCTTTGTACATGCCGGTCTTCATGTCGATGTGATGCGGGCGGCGCAATTCGCCGGAGTCCTTGTCCTCGACATAGGTCGGCCGCTTGAGCGCGTCGGCCGAGCGGCGCATGCCGCGGCGCGACGGCGAGGTTTTTCTTTTCGGCACAGCCATGGGAAGCAAGCTCCTCAAAATTCGAAATGTCGGTATGAAGCCGGGCTTATAAAGGATGGACCCGGCCAACGCTAGTGGCAAGATTTAGCGGCCATTCTTGACGCAATTGGCCGCTTCCGGCGACCGCGCCGAGCGGCTTTCGTAGAGGCTACGCGAGCCGGCGCAAGCCCCGTCCCGGCTCGCGCGCATTGCGCTCGACCGGATTGGGCAGCATCGCCGCCAGCAACGCGGCCTGGCTGCGTGACAGATCGTGCGCCGATTTGTTGAAGGCGCGCCGGCTGCCGGCCTCGATGCCGAATTCGCCGTTCGGACCCCACTCGGCGATGTTGAGATAGAGTTCCAGGATGCGCCGCTTGGTGAGCATCAGATCGATCCACAGCGCCAGCGGAAATTCCAGCACCTTGCGCACGTAACTGCGGCCCGGCCAGAGAAAGAGATTCTTGGCCACCTGCTGGGTGATGGTGGAGCCGCCACGCACGTCGTCGAGATCGTCGGCATCATTGAGGGCTTCGCGGATTTGCGCGAAGTCGACGCCGTTATGGCTGCAAAAGCGGCCGTCCTCGGCGATGATCACCGCCAGCGACAGCGCCGGCGCCACGCGCGTTAGCGGCACGTAATCGCGCTTCACCCGCTCGCCGGTCAATTCGCGCCAGAGCATGACGGTGGAGACCGGCTCGCCGAACGCATAAAACGGCGTAATCACGTAAGGCGCCGCCAGCAACACCAGCACCGCAAACATGACAGCGCGCAAAGGCCGCGCCACCCGCGGCAGGCGCAGGATATCGTAAGCGACGCTGAGTTTTCCTTTGTCGGGCCGATACATGCGGCCCTGCACATTAGCCCATCCCGCATGCCATTTGCCGTGGGTGCGTCAGTAAGGCTAATAGTGCCGGCCATGGACACCAAAAACCCATCCAGCGACTTCAATGCGCGGCTGACCGCCGTTGCCGCCGATACCGAAGCTTTGCTCGACCGCCTGCTGGCGGCCCGGCCCGAAGCGGGCGAAATCGCGCGGCCGCCGCGGTTGCTCGAGGCCATGCGCCACGCCGTGCTCGGCGGCGGCAAGCGCCTGCGTCCGTTTTTGCTGGTGGAGAGCGCGATCATGTTCGGCGCCGCGCGCTCGGGCGCGCTGATGGCGGGCGCCGCACTCGAATTCGTGCATTGCTATTCGCTGGTGCATGACGACCTGCCGGCCATGGACGATGACGACCTGCGCCGCGGCCGCCCGACCGTGCATAAGGCCTTCGACGAGGCGACCGCGATCCTGGCCGGCGACGCGCTGCTCACCTTTGCTTTCGATGTGATGGCGCGCGCGGAAGTGCATGCCGATGCGGCGGTGCGCATTGAACTGGTGCTGGAACTGGCGCGCGCTTCGGGCCTTGGCGGCATGGCCGGCGGGCAGATGCTCGATCTCGCGGCCGAAGGGCGCTTCGAGACAAAGCGCACGCAGAGCGAAAAAGAAATCCTCACGCTTCAGGCCATGAAGACCGGCGCGCTGTTGGCATTCGCCTGCCGGGCCGGAGCGATCCTGGGCAAGGCCGATCCCAAGGCGCGCGCCAGTATCGAGCGCTTTGGCGTGACCATCGGCAAGGCGTTCCAAGTTGCGGATGACCTGCTCGACGTCGAGAGCGACACCGCCACGCTCGGCAAGGCTGCCGGCAAGGATGCTGCCGCCGGCAAGGCCACGCTGGTGTCGACGCTGGGCATCGAAGGCGCCCGCAAGCGGCTCGATGCTCTGGTCAAGGAGGCCGATGACGCGCTGGCGCCGTTCGGCGGAAAAGCCGATACTCTGCGCGCCGCCGCGCATTTCATCGCCGAGCGAAGAACGTAACAAGCGCGCGCAAGCAACGGCATCATGGCCAAAGTCACCGCCCCACCACCGCGCCGCCTGCCCCGTTTCATCCGCATTATCCGCGCGCGGCCGCGCCTGTTCGTCTCCGCTTTGGTCGGCGTGATCGTGATCGCGCTGGCGCCGGCGACCTGGCCGATGGCAACGCGGCTGTTGACCGGCTGGGACATCGCGATGGTGCTTTTTCTTATCGCCGCATACCACATGGTGGCGACCGCCGACGAAAAGCGCATGCGCCGCCGCGCCGCCCTGCAAGACGAGGGGCGCTTTGGCATCCTGGTGCTGACCGTCGCCGCGGCGCTCGCAAGCCTGGGCGCCATCATCGCACTTCTGGCCAGCACACGCTCCGGCCAGCGCGACGCGGTTCAGCTTGGCTTGGCGACGCTGACCATCCTTTTGTCCTGGGCCTTCATCCACACGATATTCGCGTTCCACTACGCGCATGAATATTACGGCGAGGGCCGCGGCAAAAAGAGCGGCTTGAATTTTCCCGGTGACGACGAGCCGGACTATTGGGACTTCGTCTATTTCTCTTTCGTCATCGGCATGACCTCGCAGGTGTCCGACGTGACGGCGACCACCAAGGAACTGCGCCGCACCGTGGCCGCGCACGGCGTCGTCTCGTTTTTATTCAACGCCGCGCTGCTGGCGCTGACCGTCAACATCGCCGCCAGCGCGATCTAGCTCGTTTGAAGAAATAATGGCCGCAGTCGTACAAACTCTGCTGTTCATGCTGGCCGTGCTGGCCGCGGTCGCGGTCGCCGCCAAGCGGCTCAACATTTCGCCGTCGATCCTGCTGGTGGCCGCCGGCATCGGCATGGCGCTGATCCCCAGCCTGCCGAAAGTGCAGCTTGCGCCGGAAGTGGTGCTGCTGGTGATCCTGCCGCCGCTGATTTATTCGGCCGGCTTCGCCATGAGCTGGCGCGAATTCAAGTTCAATCTGCGGCCGATCGCGTTGCTTGCCTTCGGCAGCGTGGTGTTCACCACCTGCGTGGTGGCCGCCGCCGCGCATTACTTGCTGCAATTCGATTGGGCGATCGGCTTCCTGCTGGGCGCGATCGTGGCGCCGCCCGACGTGGTGGCGCCGCTCGCGATTGCGCGGCGGCTCGGCATGCCGCGCCGGCTGCTGGTGGTGCTGGAAGGCGAAGGCCTCGCCAATGACGCCACCGCGCTGATCCTCTACCGCTTCGCGGTGGCCGCGGCCGCGACCGGAACGTTCTCGCTCGAAAAAGCCGCCGGCACGTTTTCGCTGATCGTGGTCGGCGAAATCATCTACGGCATCGGCGTCGGCTGGCTCAGTCTTCGCTTGCGCAAATGGTCGCACGAACCGCGCGTCGAGATCACGCTGTCGCTGTTGACGCCGTATCTGGCTTATTGGGTGCCGGAACATCTCGGCGGCTCCGGCGTGCTGGCGACGGTTGCCTGCGGACTTTATGTGAGCTGGAACGGGCCAAGGCTGATCCCATCGGCCACGCGGCTGCAAGGCGTTTTCTTCTGGGATCTGATCGTCTATCTGATCGAAGGCTTGGTATTCCTGCTCACCGGCTTGCAGGTGCGCACGCTGATCGAACAGACGCACTCCTTTTCGCTTGTTAGCCTGCTGACCGCGACCGCGCTGACCACGGCCATCGTGATCGTGGCGCGTTTCGTCTGGGTGTTTCCGGCGACTTATCTGCCGCGCTGGCTCATCCCGGCGGTGGCGCGGAGCGATCCGTCGCCGCCCTGGCAGGGACCGTTTTTGATTTCATTCACCGGCGTGCGCGGCGTGGTGTCGCTCGCCGCCGCCTTGGCCATTCCGTATTTTCTCGACAACGGCCAGCCGTTTCCACAGCGCGATACGATCCTGTTCATCACGTTCGGCGTCATCACCTTCACGCTGATCGGCCAAGGCCTGATGCTGCCGACCGTCGTGCGCTGGCTCGGCCTCAACCGGCTCGGGCACAAGGAACGAAAAGCCGAAATCAAGAGCGAATTGCACGCGCGCCAGGCCGCGCTGAAAAGAGTCACCAAACGGCTGGAGCGATATGTCAAGACGCATAAGCTGCCGAAGGAAATGATCGAGCACTTGCGCACGCGCAATCAAAGCCGTTTGCAGATATTGCCGTCGAATTTGACCGACAGCCTCGATCACTTGCGGCAAACCGCGTCGCTGAAAAAAGAATTGATCGATGCCGAGCGCGACTTTATTTATCAGCTGTTGCGCCAAGGCAAGATCACCGACGAGGCCCGGCGCCGCATCGAATACGAATTGGATCTGGAAGAAGCCAGCGTCGCCAACCGCGCCGCCGACGGCGGCGGGTGGATGTAAGTCGCTGCGCTACTTCGCGACTTTGTTATAGACCCACGCAATGGCGTAGCCGGCGCAAAAGCCGTCAACGATGGCCCAGACCGCGCCGATGATCGCGCCGACAATCGAGGCACCATAGCCGAGATAGAACGAGCCAATCATCTCGACGAAGGCATTGCCCCAATCGAACATCGCGAAGATGCCGGCGAAAAATACGCCGAAGGCCCAGACGAGGCCGACGGCAATGCCGAACGCGAGTGGCTGAAGTTTCATGAGCGGCCTCCAATGTGCGTTGTGAATTCGAGTATCTTCTATTTAGGAACGAAATTGCGTTTAGCCAACGCTGCGCTGGCCCTATTCGTGGCGCGGGACACGCCGACTTTCCCTTTTTCCGTTTCCCCAATGAGGGAATGGAGCGCCGGGAGGGCGCCAGAGGGCTTGCGAAGCCCCTTTGGGCAGCCCTTGCGATCGGGGGCCCGCGCGCCTTGCGAGGGCGCGCGCCGGCTTGCGAAGCCGGCTGCGCCCCCCTGGCGCTCCATCCGTCAAACTCGCGCAGTATCGCGCAAGCTTGACTGCGACGGCACGCATTGTCGGCGCGCCGCCACCTTGTTCGTTTCGCAACGTCACTCGAGATGACGCGCGAGCCAACAAGGCGCGCCAATATAAGTGCGCCATGCGCGGGGATAAGATTTTTTGCGAAATGTTTGAGTGTGTCGCTCAGGACACAGGCAGCGTTACGCTGCCTAAAATTGTCATGCCCGCGAAAGCGGGCATCCAGTATTCACTGCGACTGTCGGTGCGTACTGGGTCCCCGCCTGCGCGGGGACGACGGCTACAACTACTCCGCCGCTCTCTGGCCCTGGCCAAACCGCCGCTCGATATAATCGATCACCATCTGCTTGAAATCGGCGGTGAGCGTTGGCCCACGCAAGGTGGCGGCCTTCTTGCCGTCGATGAACACCGGCGCGGTCGGGGTTTCGCCGGTGCCGGGCAGCGAGATGCCGATGTCGGCGTGCTTGGATTCACCAGGCCCGTTGACGATGCAGCCCATGACCGCGACGTTGAGCGTCTCGACGCCCGGATATTGTTTCTTCCAGGCCGGCATCGAGTCGCGGATGAAGCCCTGGATGTCCTGCGCCAGTTCCTGGAACGTGGTCGAGGTGGTGCGCCCGCAGCCCGGACAAGCCGCGACCAGCGGCACGAACGTCCGCAAGCCCCATGGTCTGCAACAATTCCTGCGCCACCTGGACTTCCAAGGTGCGGTCGCCATTCGGCTCCGGCGTGAGCGAGACGCGCACCGTGTCGCCGATGCCCTGTTGCAGCAGGATGCCCATGGCCGCGGCGGAAGCAACAATACCCTTCGAACCCATGCCGGCTTCGGTGAGGCCGAGATGCAAGGCGTAGTCCGAACGGCGCGCGAGTTCGGTGTAACAAGCGATCAAGTCCTGCACCGATGAAACCTTGACCGAGAGGATCATGCGGTTCTTCGGCAGGCCGATGTCTTCGGCGCGCGCGGCTGAGAGCATGGCCGACTGCACCATGGCTTCGTGCATCACTTCGCGCGCGGCCAGCGGGTTCGCCGTCTTGGAGTTCTCGTCCATCAGCCGGGTAAGCAGTTCCTGGTCGAGCGAGCCCCAATTGACGCCGATGCGCACCGGCTTGTTGTGCTTGATCGCCATCTCGACGATCTGGGTGAATTGCGGATCGCGCTTGTTCTTGAAACCGACATTGCCGGGATTGATGCGGTATTTGTCGAGCGCCTCGGCGCAGCCCGGGTAATCGGTCAGCAGCTGGTGCCCGATGTAATGGAAGTCGCCGACGATCGGCACGTTGACGCCCATCTTGAGCAGCCGCTCTTTGATCTTCGGCACCGCAGCCGCCGCCTCGTCGCGGTCAACGGTGATGCGCACCAGTTCGGAGCCGGCGCGGGCGAGCGCCGCCACCTGGCGCGCGGTGCCCTCGACATCGGCGGTGTCGGTATTGGTCATCGACTGCACGACGATGGGCGCGCCGCCGCCGACCATGACGCCGCCGACATTGACCTGAATCGATTTGTGGCGCGCGCTCGTCGAGGTTCCGCTCATTGCTTGCAATTCCGATTGTCCGAAACCCGGTAATTCGGGGCTTATATAGAGACTATCCTAGCATATTGCGACCGGCAGGCCTTACAGCCTGCACGGCTATCGTCGCTGACATGCCAAAGCGCTGGCGCAGGGTCAACGCCGTATCTTTGGCCGTTGCCATGCGCCCTGTTCACTGCTTTGCCGCCACGCTAAATTGCCGCGCGAACAGCGGAAAAAACCGCCCGGAGGCACTTCGCGCGATGGAACATAACAGTCCGATGACGGTGACGTTCCGCTGCATGCCCGAGCTTGCCGGCATCCTGCCGCGGCCTATCCCCGCCGTGCAGGGCCTGCCCGGCTGGTTCAAATCGCTGCCGCAAAAGGCCTTCAGCGCGACCGACTACAAGGAGGTCATGACCATCAAGAAATGCCCTCCGTTCATCGACGCCATGATCTACGGGTTTCTCATTCCGCTGGTCGCCGATCTCAAAGTCGAAAACGGCGAATTTTCCTGGGACCGCGACGTGCCGGCCGGCAGCGTCACGAATTTTTCGCAATCGCCGATCGATTTTCACGACGGCGCGCAAGTCGCCGGCACGCCGTTTTTCGACGAAGACCAATTCATCGTGAAGTTCAATAATTTCTGGACGATCGAGACGCCGCCCGGCTATTCGCTGCTGTTCACGCATCCGCTCAACCGCATCGATCTGCCCTTCACCACCATCGGCGGTTTGGTGGACACCGATACGTTCTCCGACAACCTGATCAATTTTCCGGCGCGCTGGCATGACATGAATTTCAACGGCGTGCTGCCGAAGGGAACGCCAGTGGCGCAATGCATCCCGGTCAAGCGCGAAATCTGGGGCGACCAGTTCGACACGCTGTCGAATGACGACGCCGCCCGCCTGAGCGAAACCGCCAAATCAATCGCGGGCGAGCCCGGCATTTATCGGCGCAATTTCCGCGCGCCCAAGCGCTAAAAATTTTTCGCTTAAGATTTTTCGCCGCGGAAGAATTTGGCGGCAGCGCTCGGCTTGAGCCAGAAGCGTCCGTGGCCGGACGACACCGACATCTTGAGCGCCTTGCCGAAATATTGCGGACCGTTTGCGGTCGCCGCGCGCAAGCAGGCATAACCGACATCGGGCTGGCCAAGGCCGAGCAGGCTGTAGCCGAGATTGATGCGCGCCATGGTGTCGGCGGGATTGGCCGCCACCGCGCTACGGAACAATTCGGCGGCGCCGGCAAAATCGTGATCGTCGAGCAACACAGCGCCGAGTGCGTGCATCGCCTCGGTGTGGCGGGGATTGATGGCATGCGCCTGCGCAAAACATTGCCGCGCATGCGCGCGGTCATTCATGGCGTTGTAGACTTGGCCGAGCTGGACGAACATTTCCGGCATCATCGGCGCCACGTGCAGGCCCTGCTGGAGCGCAGCGATGGCTTCATCATAGCGGCCGAGCGACTTGAGCACGGAGCCGAGCTCATGAAAGGCCGCCGGGAACGGCGGCTTGCGTTTGATGGCGCGGTTGAGCCAGACCAGCGCGTCGTCGCTGCGGCCTGAATGCTGAAACGCAATGGCGAGTTGCGTTTCGGTTTCGGCATCGCGGCCGCTGCGCGCCAGTTTCTCCAGCGGCGCGATCGCCTCTGCATGACGCCCCAGCATCATCAGCGCGTAGCCGAGAATTTTGGTGGCGCCGGCGTGACCGGAATTGGTTTTGAGAATTTCGGACGCAAGGCGCTCGGCGTCCGCCGCACGATTGCTGGTGACCGCGATTTGCGCCCGCCGCAGTGCGTCTTCGACGGCGGCCGCGCGTTGTTTCGGCTCGTCAGCCATGGCGAAAAATTATCATGCCGGCGCCCGGTTCACCAACACCAGGCCGGCGGCGACCAGCGCCACCGCGGCGGCGAAAGCGGGCGTCAACGGCTCGCCCAGCACCCAATGGCCGGCGGCGACCCCGCAGAGCGGCGCAATAAACGTGAAGGCCGCCAGACGGCTGGCCGAGTAGCGCACGACAAGGGCAAACCACACCACGAAGGTCACGCTCACCACCCAAAAGGTCTGGTAGGCGAGTGCTGCGGTCGCGACGATCGACGGCACCGCGGTCATCCGTTCGCCGGCGATCAAGGCGGCAAGACCGAGGATCGGGCCTGAGATCACCAACTGATACAGCATCACTTTTTCCGACGACACGCTGTTGAGCGAACTCGCCTTGATCAGCACCGTGGTCGCAGCCCAGAGCGCGGCGGCGCCGACCAGCAGCACGTCGCCGATCGTCTGGCGCGGATCGAGCGCCGGCGTCGGCAGACCGAAGGCGACGATCATGCCGGCGAAGGACAGCGCGAGCCCCGCCCATTGCGCCGGGCCGAAACGGTCGGTCGGAAAGAATATGCGCGTGCCAATGGCGACGAAGAACGGCGCCAGATAAAGGAACAGCGTGCCGCGCGTTGCGGTGGTGTAGACGAGACCCTGATAGATGCAGATGAACTCGACGCCGAACATAATGCCGGCGATGATGCCGGCAATAAGCGTGCCGTCGCGCGCCAACAAAGAAAGCCCGCGCGCCTTGGCCCAGCCGGCGACCAGCAGCGCAGCGACAATCGAGCGAATGGTGCCCTGGAGGAATGGCGGAAAGCCGTGGAGCGCCAGCTTCACCGACACCTGATTGAAGCCCCAGGACAGACACAGCACGATCATCACCGCGACCGCCAACGCGTCGAGCGGGCGGGTGTGGTGGTGATGCTTTTTGGAAGAGGGCATGGCGGGTTCCGGCAGCGTCAAGGCTTAGCACGGAAGTCTTGCGTGCAGAAGTCTTAGCGCGCTAGCGCCCGCGAAGCTATTGGGACTCTGCTACGCCGCCTTGCAATGCGCGCAGATGCCGGAAATTTCGATCACCGGCGTCTTGGGCGTGAAGCCGGCCGAGCGCGAGGCGGTTTTGATGGTGTCGGCAACCGCAGCGCTGGCGGCCTCGCCCACCGCGCCGCATTTCTCGCAGATCAGAAACACCACCGGATCGCCGGTCGCGTGATTGTGCACGCAGGCGATGAATGCGTTGCGGCTCTCGATTCTGTGCACGAGCCCCTGCTCGCGCAGGAAATCGAGCGCGCGATAGATGGTAATGGGCGCTGGCCGCGCACCCCGCGTGGCCAGCCGGTCGATCAGCTCATAGGCGCCAAGCGGGGCATGACTGGCGAGCAGCGCCTCCAGCACGCGGCGGCGGATCGGCGTCAGCCGCTCGGCGCGCGCGGCGCAGATCGCCTCGGCATGGGAAATGGCGTCGCTGGCGCAGCGCTCGTGGTCGTGACCGGGCGCGGGAAATACCGCACGGGCATGGGTCTTTTTGGCCAAGGCGCGCTCCATGAAACAGGCTTTTAGTCTAACGCTTTACCGGCCGAGTCGCGAAACGGCGGCCGGCACCCTACATAGATATTGCACTGCAGCAAAAATAGGGGCAGGTTCCGCGCTCTCATTCAGACAAGTGTTTTTCCGGCCGTTTGGCGGCCGCTTCGGCTTCAAAGAGGACATGCCATGCTCAAGGGTAAGACCGCATTGGTCACCGGCTCGACTTCTGGGATTGGGCTCGCCATCGCGCGGGCGTTCGCGAAAGAGGGCGCCAATCTGATGCTCAATGGGTTTGGCGATGCGGGCGCAATCGAGAAGCTGCGCGCAGGGTTAGAAAAAGAATTCGGCATCAAGGCGCTCTATTCGGGCGCCGACATGAGCAAGCCGAAAGAGATCGCCGACATGATCGCGCAGACCGAAAAGAGTTTCGGCGCGCTCGACGTGCTGGTGAACAATGCCGGCATCCAGTACGTGGCGAATATCGAGGATTTCCCGATCGACAAATGGGACGCGGTGATCGCGATCAATCTGTCGTCCTCGTTCCACACCATCCGCGCCGCGGTGCCCGGCATGAAGAAACGCAAATGGGGCCGCATCATCAATATCGCCTCGGCGCATGGGCTGGTGGCGAGCGGGCAGAAGGCCGCTTACGTCGCCGCCAAGCACGGCATCGTCGGCCTGACCAAAGTCGTGGCGATCGAATGCGCCAATGCCGGCATCACCTGCAACGCCATCTGTCCCGGCTGGGTGCTCACGTCGCTGGTGCAGCAACAGGTTGACGCACGCGCCAAGGCCTCCGGCCAAACCAACGAACAAGCCAAGGTCGCGCTGCTTTCGGAAAAGCAGCCGATGCATGAATTCACCAAGCCGGAGAATATCGGCGCGCTCGCCGTTTTCCTGGCGGGCGATGCCGCGGAGAGCATCACCGGCTCGGCCTATTCGATCGACGGCGGCTGGGTGGCGCAGTGAAGAATAATCGATGATCGAATTTCTCTCGCGCGCCTTCGGCGGCGACAAATCCGGCAAGCCGCGCGGCGCCAAGCGCATCAATCTGGCGCTGCAAGGCGGCGGCGCGCATGGCGCCTTCACCTGGGGCGTGCTCGATTATCTGCTCGAAGACGGGCGGCTTGCGGTCGAAGGCATTTCCGGAACGTCTGCCGGCGCGGTCAACGCTGTGATGCTGGCCGACGGTTTGCGCACCAGCCCGGAAGAAGCGCGCAAGCGGCTCGCCGATTTCTGGCGCGCCACAAGTCTCGGCGGCGATCTGCCGGCGGTGCAGCGCGCGGTGATCGGCCGGCTGTTTTCGTTGCTGCCGAGCGAAGGCTCGCCCGGGCTCGATTGGCTGACCGCCTGGTCGCGCTATCTCTCGCCTTACGACGTCAATCCGCTCAACATCAATCCGCTCAAGGATCTGGTCGAGCGATTCGTGGATTTCGAGAAGCTGCGCGCCGACACGCGGCAAATCTATATCGCCGCCACCAATGTGCAGACCGGCCGCCTGCATATTTTTCCGCATGACAAGATTTCCGCCGAGGCGGTGATGGCCTCGGCCTGCCTGCCGGCGGTGTTCCGCGCGGTGGAAATCGACGGCACCTCCTATTGGGACGGCGGCTATCTCGGCAATCCGGTGCTCTACCCGTTCTTCCGCTCGACCGCGACCGAGGACGTGCTGATCGTGCAGATCAATCCGCTGGTGCGCCGCAAAGTGCCGACCTCGAGCCGCGAGATCATGGCGCGCGTCAGCGAGATCACCTTCAATTCCTCGCTGCTGGCGGAATTGCGCGCCATCGAATTCGTCAACCGGCTGATCGACCAGGGCCGCGTGCCGCGCGGCACCGGGCCGAACGAATACCGCCGCATCAACGTGCACCGCATCGTGCTGGAAGGCCTGGGCGAGCGGTTTTCGTCGGCGAGCAAATCGCGCAACGATTACGAATCGTTCGAGCTGCTGCGCAAGCTCGGCCAGCGCGCGGCGCGCCGCTTCCTCGATGCGCATTACGACGACATCGGCGTCGAAAGCAGCATCGATCTCAAGGCGGAGGTCTATTCCGAGCGGGAGTGATATATTCACCGCATGACGGAACTCGCCGCCGAAATCGGATCGACCATCCTCGACATCGTTGTCGCCGACATCACCACGCTCGATGTGGACGCGATCGTGAATGCCGCCAACCGCACGCTTCTAGGCGGCGGCGGCGTGGACGGCGCCATTCATCGCGCGGCCGGACCGCAATTGCTGGAAGCCTGCCGCGCGCTCGGCGGCTGCGCCACCGGCTCGGCGAAAATCACGCCCGGATTTCAGCTCAAGGCACGCTACGTCATCCACGCGGTCGGACCGGTCTGGAGCGGCGGGCGCGACGATGAAGAAGCGTTGCTTGCAGGCTGCTATCGCAGCGCGCTCGATCTTGGCGCCGAACATCGGCTTGGCTCGCTCGCTTATCCGGCGATCTCAACCGGCATCTATCGCTTTCCCGCCGATCTCGCCGCGCGCATTGCAGTCGGCACGGTCACGTCCGAACTGGCTGCAAACCCGCGCGGGCTCGCACGCGTAACCTTCTGCTGCTTTGCGCAGACAAGCGCCGAGCATCACAAGGATGCGTTTGCGGAGTTGGGGTTGGTGTAATGTCTTCACCTCTCCCATAGGGAGAGGTCGGCGCGAAAGTGCGCGGGTGAGGGGCTGCGTCTAACGATTTGACCCCCTCACCCGGCTTCGCCGACGGGGCGAGCGCTCCCCACGAATCGCAATTAAACCTTCGGCGCCACATCGAGCCGCGAAATCCACCCCTCCAACCCGGGCTTTGCCGCCGGATAAATCTCCGTCACCGACGGATCGTGCCCCGGCACCATGTGCTGGCGCGACGACGACAATTTCAGCAGCGTCTTGTAGCCCTCGAGCGTGTCGCCGACGCTATAGGTGATCGGGAACACGCGGCCCTCGTCGATGTGCGAATACAAATGGCAGCAGTCGGAGGCGACCACCACATAGCCGCGTTTGGTCTTGACCCGCACGCATTGCAGGCCCTTCGAATGGCCGCCGATCTTGTGCACCGTGATGCCGGGGGCAAGCTCGTCGACGCCATCGTGGAATTCGACGCGATAGTCGTAGATTTTCCGGATCATGGCGTGCACGTCGCTCTCGCTGAACGGAATGCGCAGCGTTTTGTGGCACATGCAGCGGCCGGTGGCGTAGGCCATTTCGGTGTCCTGCACGTGATAGCGCGCGTTGGGAAACAGGTCGTAATTGCCGGCGTGATCCCAATGCATGTGGGTGGCGATGACGTGATCCACTTTGTCGGGCTCGATGCCGAGCGCCTTGATGCCCTTCGCCGACGGGATGCGTGATTTTGCGCCCGCGCTCCTTAGCGGCGGCCTCGTCGAAGCCGGTGTCGCAGACAAAAGTGCCGTGCGGGCCTTTGATGACCCAGACGTAATAGGCAATCGAGGTCATGGCGTCGTGCGGATCGCCGAAAATGTAGTTCTCGCTCCGCATGCGCGCGTGCTCGGCGTAGCGAACCGCGTAAACCTCGTGGATGTCGTCGCTCATGATTTCTTCCCTATGGTGACGCCGGCGCGGCGTTCGATCATTTGAACGATGGCGGTAAAGTCGCTGTCGCCGCCGAATTCCGAATTGGTCATTTCCCACTGATCGAGCACCGCGCTCATAATGTAGTTGGGCGTGTCGAAAGATTTCGAATTCCTCGACGCAGAGCCGCACGTCCTTGAGCATCAGCGCGGTCGTAAATCCGTAATTGAACGTGCGCGGCAGCACAGCCTGCGGAAATTTGCCGTCCGAGGCGGTGGTGCGGCCGGAGCCGGCATTGATGACGTCGATCATCACTTTCGGATCGAGGCCGGCTTTGACGCCCATGGCCACCGCTTCCGAGGTCGCCGCCATGGCGGTGGCGGAGAGAAAATTATTGGCGAGCTTCATGGTCTGCGCCATGCCGGGCTTGTGGCCGATCACGAACACCTTGCCGAGCACGGCGAGCGCGTCCTTGACCACGTCGATGTCGGCTTGCGGGCCGGACACCATGACCGCGAGCGTGCCTTTGGTGGCGCCGCCGACGCCGCCGCTCACGGGTGAATCGATCTGCACGATGTTTTTCTTCGCCAGCGCCGCGGCGATCTCGGCGGCGACGTGCGAGCCGGTGGTCGAAAGATCGACCAGACGCTTGATGCGTTTGCCGTGGATGACGCCGCCCTCGCCGATCGCGACTTTTTCCGAGATATGCAGCGACGGCAGGCTCGCCATCACGGTCTCGACCCGGTCGGCGACGTCTTGCGGCGAGGAGGCAAGCTTGGCGCCGAGCGCCACCAGCGGCGCCACCGCGTCGTTGCGCGTGTCGTAGACGATGAGCTTGTGCCCGGCCTCGATCAGCCGGCGCGCCATCGGCCCGCCCATGTTGCCCAATCCGATGAAGCCGATGTCCATGGCGTTCCGTCCTTTTGAAATTTTTTGCGGCCGCGACTTTGCCCGAGGCAGCGCCGGCGTCACCAATCGCTTACCTGACATCCTGAGGTGGCGGCCGAAGGCCGCCCTCGAAGGATGGCAGCCGTCGCCCTTCGAGGCTCGCTTCGCTCGCACCTCAGGGTGACGGATTAGCTCAAAAGCACTATTGACCTTATAATGAGCTAGCTTATTATAAGGGGCGCTATTGGAGGCTGAGACCATGCCGAAATTGCCGGTCAGTCGCGAAATCGCCTTTACTCTCATGGACGTAGCCCGCCTGCTCAAAACCTACGCGGATCAGCGCGCGCGCCAATACGGCATGACCCGGGCGCAATGGGCGGTGCTGGTGCGGCTCGACCGCTCGGAAGGGCTCAAGCAGACCGAGCTCGCCGAACTGCTCGATTTGCAGCCGATCACGCTCACCCGCCTGCTCGACCGCCTCGCCAAGAACGGCCTGATCGAGCGCCGCGCCGACCCGAACGACCGGCGCGCCAACCGGTTATTCCTCACCGGCGAAGCGCGGCCTTTGCTCGAGACGCTTTCCGTTCTTGGGCGAGGACATGATGGGGACCGTGCTCGAGGGCCTCGACGCCAAGTCGATGGAGCGGCTGCTGCGCGATCTCGATCTCATGAAGGACAATTTGCGCGGCGCCATCAGCCGCAATCCCGCACCCCAACAAGCCGTCGCCGGGTAAGCGTCATGAGTGAAAAAGCATTGAAAATCGTCCCGCGCTCGGAAGCCAAAACCTCGCCGGACGAGAGAACTTCCGCGAAGTCGTCGGCAAAGTCGGGACCGCTGGCCAAGCTGTTGCGCGGCCACCTGCGCATGATCCTGCTGGTCGTGCTGCCAACCATCGCGGTGATCGGCGGGCTCGCCATCTACTTGATGGGCGGCCGCTATATCTCCACCGACAACGCCTATGTCGGCGCGCAGAAAGTGCTGATCACCCCGGACATTTCCGGCAAGATCGTCCACGTCGCCGTGGTCGAGGGCCAGCACGTCAACCCGGGCGATGAATTGTTCACGCTCGACCGCGAGCCTTACGAGCTGGCGTTGCGCCAGGCGCAAGCCAAACTCGATACCGCGCGCAGCAATTACGAGCAACTCAAGACCAATCTCAAATCGCTCGACGCGCTGGCCGATCTCACGGCGAAGAATGTCGTTCTCAAGCAGCGCGATCTCGACCGCAAGCAGCAATTGGCGCACGCGCAAGCCGGCTCGCCGGCCGACGTCGACACCGCGGCGTCCGCCGTGGTGACGGCCCAACTGCAGGCGCGCTCCACCGCGCAGCAACGCGACACCACGCTCAATCAACTGCTCGGCGATCCCAACCTGCCGCTGACGAAATTCCCCGAATACGAGCAAGCCAAGGCCTCGCTCGACGACGCGCAGCGCAATCTCGACCACACCGTGGTGCGCGCGCCGATGGCGGGAACCGCCACGCAGGTGGACAGCATCCAGCTTGGCCGCTACCTCGCCGCCGGCACGCCGGTGTTCAGCATCATCGACGATCAGAGCCCGTGGGTGGACGCCAATCCGAAGGAAACCGACATCACGTATTTGCGCGTCGGGCAGAAGGCGACGCTCGACGTCGACTCGTTCCCCGACCACACCTTCAAGGGCACGGTGGTGGCGGTCTCGCCCGGCACCGGCGCTCTGTTCTCGATCCTGCCGCCGCAGAACGCGACCGGCAATTGGGTCAAGGTGGTGCAGCGCGTTCCGGTGCGCATCGCCTTCGACAAGGACGAGGACACGCGTTTCTTACGCTCAGGCATGAGCGTCAATGTCGAAATCGACACGCATCACAGCCGCCTGCCATTCGTGTCGAGCGGCCCGCAAAATGCCACATCAAATACAAAATGAGCCCGCGCTTCGCTAACGTTTCGCCGAAGGTCCTGCGCATGCTGGTGACGGTATGCGCGATGTCGGCGACCATCATGCAGGCGCTCGACACCACGATCGCCAACGTCGCGCTGCCGTATATGCAAGGTTCGCTGTCGGCATCCCTCGATCAGATCAACTGGGTGCTCACGTCTTACATCGTCGCCGCCGCCATCATGACCGCGCCGGTCGGCTGGATGGCCGACCGCTTCGGCCGCAAAAAACTGTTCATCACCTGCGTCGCCAGTTTCACCACCGCCTCGTTCCTCTGCGCGCTGGCGCAGAACATCGAGCAGATGGTGTTGTTCCGCCTGTTGCAGGGCATGGCCGGCGCTGCATTGGTGCCGTTGTCGCAATCGACGCTGCTCGACAGCTATTCGCTGGAGGAGCGCGGCTCCGCCATGGCGATCTGGGGCGTCGGCGTGATGCTCGGGCCCGATCATGGGCCCGACGCTGGGCGCCTGGCTCACCGATAATTATTCCTGGCACTGGGTGTTCCTGATTAATTTGCCGATCGGCGTCTTCACGGTGCTCGGCATGCTGTTCTTCATGAAGGAGACCAAGCGGCAGGAGCACTTACGGTTTGACTGGTTCGGCTTCCTCGCGCTCGCCATCGGCATCGGCTCGCTGCAATTGCTGCTCGACCGCGGCGAGCAGGTCGGCTGGTTCGGCGCGCAGGAGATATGGATCGAGACCATCGTCTCGGTTTCCGGATTCTATTATTTCTTCGCGCATTCGCTCACCACGCCGGAGCCTTTCGTGCGCTTTGAGATGTTCAAGGACCGCAATTTCGTGAGTGGCTGCGTGTTCATGGTTGTTCTCGGCGTGGTGCTGTTCGGCACCATGGCGCTGATCACGCCCTTCATGCAGACGCTGCTTGGCTATCCGATCCAGACCGCCGGCTTCCTGCTGGGCAGCCGCGGCATCGGCACGCTGCTCACCATGATGGCGGCGCCGCGGCTGATGCGCCATGTGCCGACGCGCTACCTGATACTCGTCGGACTGCTGCTGTGCGCCGGCACGCTTTACGAAATGACCGGCTTTTCGTTCGACACCACGCGGCAGTCCATCGTGGTCATCAGCATCGTGCAGGGCGTCGGCCTGGGACTTTTGTTCGTGCCGATCACGACGGCGGCGTTCCTGACGCTGCCGGGAGACTTGCGCAACGGCGGCACCGCGATTCTCACTTTGGTGCGCAATATCGGCTCGTCGGTCGGCATTTCCATGATGATCGCCAATCTGACCGACAAGACCATCTATATGCACGAGCGGCTGGGCGCGCTGGTGACGCCGTTCAACGACGCGCTGCAAATGCCGGACGTGGCGTCGCACCTCGATATCCACACCGACATCGGCCGCGCCATGCTCGACAAGATCGTGACCGATCAGGCGTCGATGATCGGCTATCTCAACGACTTCAAGCTGCTGATGGTGCTGACGCTGGTCATGGTGCCGCTGGTAATGATCATCCGCACGCCGGGCCCAGCGCGCGGCGCGGCCAAGCCGGAAACCGCGCACGCGATGGACTAGCGGCCGAATTCTTTTTTGATCATGTCGGTATGTTCGCCCAGCGCCGGGATCGGGCCGTAGCTGCGTTCCTCGCCTGCGCGCAGCGGCGCCGGCGCCGGCGTCGAAACCGGCCCGCTCGGCGCGCCAACCGTGATCCGGCGCAGATGCGGATGCTTTGCCAGCAGTTTTGAATCGTTGACGCGGGCAAAGGCAATGTCGGCGGCTTGCAGCAGTTTCATCAACTCCGAGACATTGTGGCGCGCGAACACCGCCGCCACATGCGTATCGGTTTCGGAGCGGTGCTCGACACGTTTCGGTACGGTGGCGAATTTCGGATCGGTGCCGAGCGCGGCATTGCCCAGAACTTTGTCCGCCAGCACGCGCCATTCGCGGTCGTTCTGGATGGCGATCAGAATGTCGCCGCCATCGCGCGTCTTGAACACGCCATAAGGCGCGATGGCCGCGTGCGCGAGCCCGATGCGCTTGAATGGCGCGCCGCCTTCCTCGTGCAATAACGGCACCGTCATCCATTCCGCCATGGCGTCGAACATCGAGACTGAAATCTCCGCGCCCTCGCCGGTCTTGCCGCGCTTGATCAGCGCTTCCAGGATCGCTTCGTAGGCGTTCAAGCCGGCGCCAATATCAACAATGGAGACGCCGACGCGCGCCGGCCCTTCCGGACCGCCGGTGACCGACGAGACGCCGGATTCGGCCTGGATCAAAAGGTCATAGGCCTTGCGCTGCGCGTAAGGCCCGCTCTCGCCGTAGCCGGAGATCGAACAACAAATGAGCCGCGGATAATCCTTGCGCAGACGCGCAAACGCAAAGCCGAGCTTTCCGAGCGCGCCGGGTTTCAGGTTCTGCACAAACACGTCGGCCTTGGCGAGCATGGCTTCGAGCACGGCTTTGTCTTCTGTCTTGGCAGAGATCGAGCACCACCGACTGCTTGCCGCGATTGAGCCAGACGAAATTGGCGCTCTCGCCATGCACGACGTGGTCGTAGCCGCGCGCGAAGTCGCCCTCGGGACGCTCGACCTTGATGACGCGCGCGCCGGCATCGGCCAGCCGGCAGGTGCATTGCGGCGCGGCGACGGCTTGCTCGACCGAGACGACCAGGAGACCTTCGAGGGGCAGCGTCATTTCAATACGAACGCGGCAGACCGAGCACGTGCTCGGCCAAATACGACAAGATCATATTGGTGGAGATCGGCGCCACCTGGTAGAGCCGCGTCTCGCGGAATTTGCGCTCGACGTCGTATTCCTCGGCAAAGCCGAAGCCGCCATGCGTTTGCACGCACATGTCGGCGGCAAACCACGAGGCATCCGCCCCGAGCAGTTTCGCCATATTGGCCTCCGGCCCGATGTCGCCGCCCGCTTCGTATTTGCGCGCCGCATCGTGCACCATCAATTCGGCGGCGCGCATCTGCGCATAAGCGCGCGCGATCGGAAACTGCACGCCTTGGTTCTGCCCGATCGGCCGGCCGAATAATTCGCGCTCTTTGGCGTAGCCGGTTGCTTTCTTGATGAACCATTTGCAATCGCCGATGCATTCGGCCGCGATCAGAATGCGCTCGGCATTCATGCCGGAAAGAATGTAGCGAAAGCCCTGGCCTTCTTCGCCGATGAGATTTTCCGCCGGCACGCGCAAATCGTCGAAGAAAATCTGCGTGGTGGCGTGGTTCATCATGGTGCGGATCGGCGAGATGTTGATGCTGGTGCCTTGCGCAAGCCGCATGTCCACCAGAAACACCGACAGGCCCTCGGTGCGCTTTTTCACTTTTTCCAGCGGCGTGGTGCGCGCCAGCAGCAGCATCAAATCGGAATGTTCGGCGCGCGAGGTCCAGATTTTCTGGCCGTTGATGACGTAGTGATCGTTGCCTTCGCGCTTGGCCGTGGTGCGCAGCGAAAGCGTGTCGGTGCCCGAGGTCGGCTCGGTGACGCCGAAGGCCTGCAAGCGCAATTCGCCGCTGGCGATTTTGGGCAGATAACTTTGCTTCTGTTCGGGCGAGCCGTGCCGCAAAATCGTGCCCATGATGTACATCTGCGCGTGGCAGGCGCCGCCATTGCCGCCGGACGCGTGCACTTCTTCGAGGATCGCAGCAGGCGGCGCTGATGCCGAGCCCGCTGCCGCCATGTTCTTCCGGGATGAGGGCTGCGAGATAGCCGGCTTTTGTCAGCGCCGCGACGAATTCGGTCGGGTAGCCGCGCTCGCGATCGAGCGCGCGCCAATATTCGCCGGGGAACTTGGCGCATAGCGCGCGCACGCCGTCGCGGATTTCGGCGTGGTCTTCGTGCGGCTCGCTGCGCTTGCTCATTGCGAACTCATGCGATTTCGGCGCGGCCATTATTGAGCGCGATCACGTCGCGTTCCACCACGCGGGCGCGGAAGCTTACCACGTTGCCATCGCGCCACATCTCGGTGCGGATGGTCTCGCCCGGATAGACCGGCGCCGAAAAACGCCCGGCGATCGCGGTGAGCCGCGCCGGATCATAGCCGCATAATGATTTGAGCAAAGCGTGGCCGGCAACGCCAAATGTCGCCAGCCCGTGCAGGATCGGCTTGGGGAAGCCTGCGGCCTTGGCAAAATCCGGCTCCGCGTGCAGCGGATTGACGTCGCCCGACAGGCGATAAATGAGCGCCATCTCGGGCCGCGTCGGCAGATCGCAGACGAGATCCGGCGCGCGCTCAGGGATCGCATGTGGCGACGGCGCGGTCGCGCTCGGGTCCGCCGAAGCCGCCGTCGCCGCGGCAGAACGTCGTCTGCGTCAGCGACGGCAAGCAATTCGCCGCTGGTTTTGTCGGTCACCTTGCGTTCGGAGAAAACCAGCGCGCCCTTGCCCTCGCCTTTGTCGATCACCTCGACGATGCGCGTCTTGCCGATCACGCTGCCTTGCGGCTTCACCGGTTTGTGCAGTTTAAGCCCCTGCTCGCCGTGCACCACTTTGGTCCAGTTCACGCCGGTTTCGGGATCTGCGCAGCCAATAAGGCGAATAGCCCTGCACCAGCGCGAAGGTCGGCAGCGCTTTGAGATTTTTCTCGTAGACGAAAGCGAGCTCGTCCTCGTTCATCGGATCCTGGCCGAGACCTAAACCCAGCGCATAAAGAATTCACGTCCTTCGGGCCGTAGCTGTGCTCGACCTCGGGAATTTTCAGCGCCAGCAGCTTTTCGTAAACGATGGCCATCGTTCAGATGGGGTCCCAGGAGAACACATCGCCGGAGCGGTCGAGCGGCGTGAACGAAGCGGCGAAGGCGCCCTTGAGTTGGGCGTCGAGCGTAGCCGGCGTCCAGCCCTCGGAGCGGTGGATGACGCGGATCGGGCGCGGCTGGTTGAACAGGAAAATCTCGTTGTTGCGCACCGACAGAATCTGCCCGGTGATGCCGGCGGCCGCATCGGAGGCAAGATAGACCGCGAGCGGCGCGATCTTGTCCGGCGTCATTTGCGCCAGCCGCTCGACGCGTTTCTTCTCGGCTTCGGTTTGCGCCGGGATCGACTCGATCATGCGCGTGAAAGCGAAAGGCGCGATGCAGTTCGAGCGCACGTTGAAGCGCTGCATGTCGAGCGCGATGCCGCGCGACAGGCCGACGATGCCAAGCTTGGCGGCCATGTAATTGGCCTGGCCGAAATTCCCGATCAGGCCGGAGGTCGAGGTCATGTGCACGTAAGCGCCACCGAACCCTGCTCGCGGAAGTGCCCGGCCACCGCGCGGCTCATGTTGAACGAGCCGTTCAAATGCACGGCGATCACATCCGACCAATCCGACCAGCTCATCTTGTGGAAGATGACGTCGCGCAAAATGCCGGCGTTGTTCACGAGAATATCGACGCGGCCGAAGGCGTCGAGCGCGGCCTTGACGATCAGGTCGGCGTTTTGCGGCTCGGCGATGGACAATGTCGAGGCGATGGCCTCGCCGCCGGCTTTTTTGATCGCGCTGACCGCGTCCTGCGCGGGGTTCGCATCGGCGCCTGCGCCTTGCAGGCTGGCGCCGATATCGCACACCACCACGCGCGCGCCCTCGCGCGCCAGCAATTCGGCGATGGCGCGCCCGATGCCGCGCCCGGCTCCGGTGACGATGGCGACTTTATTTTCGACGATACCCGGCATTATGGATGTTCTCGCTTTCGCCGGGCACATTAGCGGCGTGGGCGGCGCGCGCAACTCGGGCCCGCATATCCCTCCCCGAAAGGCAGGGTGGCTGCGAGCGTCAGCGAGCAGCCGGGTGAGGTGAACTATAGCGGTGCGGTCTATCAAGGTGGCCCCCACCCGGCGGCCTGCGGCACCCTCCCCGCAAGCGGGGGAGGGATTAAGTCAGCTTGCCCCAAACCTCTTCCGCCAATTCCACGATCATGCGCAGCTTGGCCCATTGCTCGTCCTCGGCCAGTACATTGCCTTCTTCGGTGGAGGCGAAGCCGCATTGCGGCGACAGGCAAAACTGATCGAGCGGGGCATATTTGGTCGCTTCCTCGATGCGCTTCTTGATGTCGGCGCGCGGCTCGAGCCGGCCCGACTTCGAGGTGACGAGACCGAGCACCACGATCTTGTTGCCCTTGGGCAAAAACCGCAGCGGCTCGAAGCCGCCGGCGCGGTCGGTGTCGTATTCGAGGAAGTAGCCGTCGTAATTGCACTTGGCCAAAAGATTTTCCGCCACCGGCTCGTAGCCGCCAGACGAGATGAAGGTCGAGCGGAAATTGCCGCGGCAGACATGCGTGGTGATGGTCATGTCGGCGGGCTTGGCGCTGAGCGCCTTGTTGATGCACTTGGTATAGGTGTCTTGCAGATGATCGACGTCGAGGCCGCGGTCCTTCGCCTTTTTCAATTCCTCTTTCGAGCAGAGATAGGCCCAGGCGGTGTCGTCCCATTGCAAATAGCGGCAGCCGGCGTCGTAAAACGCCTTGATCGCTTTCTGATAGGCCATGGCGAGATCGTCGAAGATGGCGTCGCGGTCGGGATAAGCGGACTTCGCCACCGCACCCGGCTCAAGGCGGAAATGCATCACGCTCGGCGCCGGGATGCACATTTTCGGCGTCACCTTTGTGTGCGCCTTCAGGAACTTGAAGTGCTCGACCATCGGGTGATTGGTGAAATCGATCTTCTTGGTGACCTTGATGCTGCGCGGCTTGGTCTGCACGCCTTGGAATTGGATGCCGTGGTCGAGTTCGTAGACTTCCACGCCGTCGAGCATGCCGAAGAAATCGAAATGCCACCAGGAGCGGCGGAATTCGCCGTCAGTCGCGAGCTTCAAGCCGACGTCTTCCTGCTTCTTGATGATCTTTTCGATCTCGCGATCCTCGACTTCTTTGAGCTGGGCCGCGGTGATCTCATTTTTCTCGTGCTTGGCGCGCGCCTGTTTGACCGGCGCGGTGCGCAGCAGGCTGCCGACTTCGTCGGCGCGGAAGGGCGGCTTGGTTCGTTGCGTCATCGTTTCCTCCGAATAGCGCCCGCTGGCCGCGGGTTTTAATTGTGCTGAGCCATAGCACGTAAGGCGGCGGCGCGTCCCGCGGACGCTTCGCATGCATAGCGCGCGGTTTCAACCGTGCCGCCAAAGGAAAAATAATGCGGGGCGGCATCGCCGAGACCGGTTGCCCCGGCGAGCGCCGAGAGAATGCGGTCGGGCCCGACATTGCCCACGACGTGGCCGATCAGCGAAGCCGCCGCGCCCGACATCATGCCGCGCAGCGAGGCGTTGACGCCGCAACGGCGGGCATAGCGGATGAGCGCCGGCACGCTGGCCGGTCCCGCCATACCTATTTTGACCGGCGTATTGATGCCGCTCGCGCGCAACTGCTTGAGCCAGCCGAGAATGCGTTCGCGGCGAAAACGAGAATTGGCTGACAATGTGGACGCCAAGGCCGTGCGCGGTGGCGGTCGCGATCTTCTCGTCGAGCGCTGCTTCCAGCCGCTCGCGGCGCGATGCGCGGATGGCCCTCCGGATAGGCGCCGATGCCGATCTCGACGATACCGGCCTCGCGCAAGCGGCCTTTCTGGATAATCGACAGAGCATCCGCAAACGGCCCAGCACTATCGACGTCGCCGCCGACCACCAGCAGCCGCTTGATGTCGGCTTCGCCGCGCAGGCGCGCGAGCAAATCCTGCAAATCGGCGGCCGCGCGAATGCGCCGCGCGGCGATATGGACGACCGGCTCGAGGCCTGCTTTGCGCAAATCCGCCGCCGCGGCGATGAGATCATGCGGCGTGATGGTCGGCACGGCGGAGAAATAAACCGGCGTCGCGCGCGGCAAGGTTTGCGCCAGCGCGGCGATTTCGGCCGCGTTCGGCCTGGTGGCCTCGAGCGAGAAACTGGCGCGCAAAATCTCCGGGCGCGGTCATGCGCTACTCGCGCCGGTGCGAGATCACGAAGGATTCGTCGTAGAACCACAGGCCGCCGTGCTTTTGCAGCACCTCGCGCGTCGCCTCGATGTAGCGGCGGTCGCTGTTCACGTCCGACAGGCGGTCGTCCTCGATCTGCGCCACGTAGATCGCCGCGTTCCAGGCCGCCAGCAGCGTCGAAGTGCCGATCGAGGAGGATATCTCCGACGGCAGCGTGTGCATTTCGTAACGGAACAGCGAGCGCTGGTCGGCATAGGCGTTGAAATTCAAATCGCGGCCGGCGGCGCCCAGTTCGTGCTTCACTTCCTTGAGCAGATCGTGGCGGCTGTGCGTAAACGGATTATCGTTCGGCCACACTTTGTGGATGATTTCCATGCCGGGATCGTGGCCGTAGGAATGGATCGCGATCATGCGCCCGCCTTGGCCGAGCGCGCGGGCAAGCGGCGCCAAAACGCGCTTGGCCTTGAAGTCGAGCGAAGCGCGCGCGCGATACGGCTGCGAGGCGATGACCAGATCGTAGTCGGCGACGGTGCCGCCGGGTTTGGGGATGATCTGGTCGAGCAAAAATTTGTGGTCGTTGCGGTAGATCACCAAAATCACCGGCCGCTCGTAGACCGGGTTGCCGCTTTTGGGCGAAACCTTCGCCTTCCAGTTCTCCGACAGAAACGGTTCCAGATCCGTGATCTGTTGTTCGAAGCTGTGCGCGGTGCTGCCGTCCATCGCCAGCTCTTTCCACACCAGGCTGGTGGCGGCGGAAAGCGACTTCACCGCGAGCCAGGGCGCTTCCGAATAAGCCAGATTGGTGAGCACGAGAACGGTGGAGGGATGTTCGATGAAACGGTCCGCCATCTTGTGCAACGTGAGGCGGATGTCTTCCAGGCTGATCTCCTTGCCGACGATGTAGAACGGCATGGTGGGAAAGCGGTCGTGCATCGAACGCATGACGCGCGCCAGCACGGTGCCGTCGCCGAGACCGGCGTCGAACACGCGCACCGCCGGCGGACGCGGATGGATATTGCCGAGCTCGAGGCCGACGCGGTGCGCGATTTCCCACTTCTCCGAGCAGGTGTTCACGAACAGCAGATATTTCTGCCGGTTGTCGAAGAAGCGGAAATTGCGCTGCGGGTCGTCGGCGGCAAGGCCCGAAGCAACCGGCGGCGCCGGCGGCTTCACCATCGGCAGCGTCGCCGACGGCGGCGCATCGAACAGCACGCGGCGGCGGCTGGGGAGGCCGTCGGCATTGCGCGCCATGAAGGTGCGGATGCGATCCAACGTATCGGTGGTGATGCGCCCGCCATTGCGCAGGCGGCTGGCGAGCTTGCCGTCATTGACGGCGCGGCGGCCGAAAGTGGATTCCGCCAGCCCGCGCGCGCGGCAGAATTCGCTGATCTCCTGAAGGATTTGCTCGTTCATGGCGACGCTTCCCCGCTGGCGGCGTCTTGCGGCCGCCTGACCGCTAGCGAACCAAGCCGTACCCGGACCGTCAATTAGGAAAATGATGTTGGGAAAGATGGGCAGAGTGGGTGGGCGGCATTTCGCCTAAAAATACGGATGTTTCCGGCAAATTTTTTTTCTTGAATGATAGATCGAGCTCGAAATGTTGGGCAATTGCCCCGCTAAAAGTCGAGGCGGTGGGCACTAGTGGGCAGAATGGCCCGAGCCGCTAGTCCATTCAAATGTCGAAGAAAACCGTCTCGTTGTCGCCCTGGACGCGAATGTCGAAGCGGTAGAGCGGTGACCCGCTCCCCGCCTCCTTGTGGGCAATGAGCGTGCCGCGGCGGTCGGCCGGCACCAGATTTAAGATGGCGTCGCCGGCGTTGGCGGCCTCGTCGGAGAAATAGAGCCGCGTATAGATCTGCCGCAGCATGCCGCGCGAGAAAATGCAGAACACGATATGCGGCGCCTGTGCCTTGCCGTTCGGCCCCGGCACCGGGCCCGGCTTGATGGTGTCGAAGCTGTAGACGCCGTCTTTGTCGGTGGCGGAACGGCCGAAACCCTTGAACTTGGCGTTCGGCCGCGCGCGGTCGTCGCGCGGATGGGCGTAGCGCCCTTGCGCGTCCGCCTGCCAGATCTCGAGCATGGCATCGTTGATCGGCTTGCCGTCGCCGTCGATGATGCGCCCCTCGATGCGGATTTTCGTGCCGGAGGCGTCCGGCGTCACCAGATTGTCGCCGACGGTTTCCTTCCAGCTGTAGCTGCCGTTCGGATCCCAATGGCAGCGGCCTTTGGGGGCGAGCCCATAGGCGAAAAACGGACCGACAGTTTGTGAGGGGGTGATCTCGGACATTTAGTGTTTGTCCGTGTCTTGCGGCGTCGCTTCGCGCCCGCGCAGCACGATGTCCCAGCGAAAACAGAGCGCCCAGTCGGGGATCGTATTGTCGAGATCGAACGACGAGACCATGCGTTGGCGCGCCTTCTCGTCGGTGACCGAATTGAAGATCGGGTCATACGGAAACAAATAGTCGCCGGGGAAATACATCTGCGTGACCAGGCGGGTGAGGAACGAATGGCCGAACACCGAGAAGTGGATGTGGTTCGGCCGCCAGGCATTGGGATGATTGCCCCACGGATAGGCGCCGGGCTTCACGGTGATGAAGCGGTAATAGCCTTTGCTGTCGGTGACGGTGCGCCCCGCCCCGGTGAAATTCGGATCGAGCGGCGCCGGATGCTGATCGACATTGTGCACGTAGCGGCCGCAGGCATTGGCCTGCCAAATCTCAACAAGCGTGTCGGGCACCGGCCGCTTGTCCTCGTCGAGCACATGACCGTGCACGATGATGCGCTCGCCCAACGGCTCGCCTTTGTGCTGCTTGGTGAGATCGGCGTCGCCTTCTTGCACCGCGTCGTGGCCGAAACGCAGGTCCGGTGAGTTCGGACAAAGTATGCGGCACGATAATCAGCGGCTTGGACGGCGAACGTTTCACCGTTGAGCGGTATCCGGGCGACAAATGCTTGGGAAAGGCGTCGAGGCTTTCCTTCGGGTAAATCAGCGACATTATTGCTAATCCTTTAAACTCGTTCGATCGCCAGCGACACGCCTTGGCCGACACCGACGCACATGGTGGCGAGCGCGCGCTTGCCGCCGTTCTTTTGCAAGCCGTGCGCCGCAGTCATTGCCAGCCGCGCGCCCGACATGCCGAGCGGATGGCCGAGCGCGATGGCCCCGCCATGCGCATTAACGTGCGCGGCATCGTCGGCCAGCCCCAGCTGCCGCATACAGGCTAGCGACTGCGAGGCGAAGGCTTCATTGAGCTCGATCAAATCATAGTCGCCGATTTTGTGATTGAGCCGCGCCATCAGCTTTTGCGTGGCCGGCACCGGGCCGATACCCATGATGCGCGGCGGCACCGCGGCAGACGCCATGCCGAGAATGCGCGCGCGGGCTTTAAGCCCATGTTCCTTTACCGCCGCTTCCGAGGCGATGATCATGGCGGCGGCGCCGTCGTTGACGCCGGAGGCGTTGCCGGCGGTCACCGTGCCCGGATTGCGGAACGGGGTTTTCAGCTTGGCGAGCTGCTCCATCGTGGTTTCGCGCGGATGCTCGTCGCGGTCGACTTTTGTCGTCTCGCCTTTGCGCCCCGCGATCTCGACCGGGACAATCTCCTCGGCGAAATAGCCCGCGGCCATCGCCTTGGCGGCGCGCTGCTGCGAGCGCAACGCAAATGCGTCCTGATCGGCGCGCGTGACCTGGAATTCTTCCGCCACGTTCTCGCCGGTCTCCGGCATGGAGTCGACGCCGTATTGCGCCTTCATCAATGGATTGATGAAGCGCCAGCCGATGGTGGTGTCGAAGATTTCCGCTTTGCGCGAAAACGCCTCGTCGGCCTTGCCTTGCACGAAGGGCGCGCGCGTCATCGATTCAACGCCGCCGGCAATGGCGAATTCCATTTCGCCGGCGCGGATCGCGCGCGCAGCACTCCCGACCGCTTCCATGCCCGAAGCGCAAAGCCGATTGATGGTCAGTCCCGGCACGCTCACCGGCAGGCCCGCCAGCAACAGCGCCATGCGCGCCACGTTGCGGTTGTCCTCGCCGGCCTGGTTGGCGCAGCCGTAATAGACTTCTTCGAGCTTTTCCCAATCGATCTTGGGGTGGCGCGCCATCAGCGCCTTGATCGGAATGGCGGCAAGATCGTCGGTGCGCACTTTGGCGAGCGCGCCGCCGAAGCGCCCGATCGGCGTGCGGACTGCGTCGCAGATGAAAGCTTCGCGGCTCATGTGTTACCTCGGACCATCGCCCGTATTTACGGCCCGCCATGGAAAGGGTCAAATGGGCCGCAACACAGAAAAGGATGGGGCCCCAACCATGGAAATCAAGGGTCAAGCGGCGATTGTGACCGGCGGCGCGTCGGGCCTGGGTGCGGCTTGCGCGCGGGCGCTGGCCGCCGGCGGCGCCAAGGTCGCGATTATCGACGTCAACGAAAAGGCCGCCGCCGAAGTCGCCATCGACATCAAAGGCATCGCGATTGCCTGCGACGTGGCCGACAGCGCGTCCGCCGAAGCCGCGGTGAAGAAAGCCGCCGCCGATCACGGGCCGGCGCGCATTCTGGTCAATTGCGCCGGCGTAGGGCCCGCCAAGCGCATCGTCGGCCGCGATGGGCCGATGCCGCTTGCCGACTATGAGCGCGTCATCCGCATCAATCTGATCGGCACCTTCAACATGATGCGGCTGGCAGCGGCCGGCATGCAGAAGCTGGAAGCATCCGCCGACGGCGAGCGCGGCGTGATCGTCTCGACCGCGTCGGTCGCCGCCTTCGAAGGCCAGGTCGGACAAGCGGCTTATGCCTCCTCGAAAGGCGGCGTCGCCGCCTTGACGCTGCCGGCGGCGCGCGAATTCGCCCAGTTCGGCGTGCGCGTGCTCGCCATCGCGCCCGGCATTTTCGGCACGCCGATGCTGCGCGCGCTGCCGCAAGAGACACAAGATTCGCTCGGCGCCTCGGTGCCGTTTCCCAAGCGGCTGGGCGAGCCGCGCGAGTTCGCCGCGCTGGTGCTGCACTGCATCCACAACACTTATCTCAACGGCGAGGTGATCCGCCTCGACGGCGCGCTGCGCATGGCGCCGCGCTGAGCGCGTCGATGAGCGCCGACGACATTATCGGACTTTACGAGCGCCATGCGCGCGAGTGGGTCGGCGACCGCAGCCGGCCGAACTGCATTCTTCGAGAAAAGTCTGGCTCGATCGATTTCATCGCGATCGATCCCGCCGGGCAGCACGATCCTCGACCTCGGCTGCGGTCCGGGAAAGCCCATTGCCGCCTACCTGATTGCGCAGGGCTTCGACGTTTGCGGCGTCAATTCATCGCCGACCATGATCGAATTGGCGCGCGGAAATTTTCCCGATCGCGAATGGATCGTCGCCGACATGCGCAACGCTCGCGCTCCGGCAAGCGATTTGCCGGCATCCTGGCCTGGGACAGTTTCTTCCATCTTTCCTTCGACGATCAGCGCGCGCATGTTCCCCATTTTCCGCGATCACGCCGCCCCGGGTGCGCCGTTGCTGTTCACCAGCGGGCCTCGCCACGGCGAGGCCATAGGCAGCTTCCGCGGCGAACCGCTCTATCATGCTAGCCTTGCGCCCGATGAATACCGTTCGCTGCTCGCCGCCCATGATTTCTCGGTCGTCGCCGAAAAGATGGAGGACCCGGAATGCGGCGGCCATTCGGTCTGGCTGGCGCGGCGCAACGGCGCCTAGTATAGGGAGCGCATGCTCACCAACACCCGCAGCGTGCGCATCGAGTGGGGCGACTGCGATCCCGCCGGCATCATTTTCTATCCGCGCTATTTCGAGATTTTCGACGCCTCGACCTCGGCGCTGTTCGAGCGCGCGCTCGGCATGACCAAGCTGGAGCTGATCAAGACCTATAACATCGTCGGCTTCCCGCTGGCGCGCACGCGCGCCAAGTTCATCCGGCCGACGCGTTTCGGCGACGACGTGACGGTGGCAACGAGCGTCACGTTCGGCCAATCCAGCTTCGAGGTGGTGCACCGGCTCAGTCTCAAGGACGAGCTGTGCGTCGAGGGCTCGGAAACGCGGGTCTGGGTGGTGCGCGACGCCAAAACCGGCGGCATCAAACCGCAGACGATTCCGCAAGCCGTGTTGGCGAAGTTCAAAGCGCCCTGACGGCGCTAATCGATCTCCGCCGCGATCTTTTTCAATATCTGCAAAAAACGTTTGCGGTCGCGCCGGCCGATGACGCGGTCGAGATTACGCTCGTGCTGGCGCGCGCAGCGCATCAGGTTCGTCAGCACCTTCTTGCCGGCCGCCGTCAGGTTCAGCCGATAAGCGCGCCGGTCGTTGCGCATGCGCTTGCGCTCGACCTGGCCGCGCCGCACCAGATCCTCGACCACCGGCGTGAGGCTCGATTTGTCGCGGCCGGCGGCGAGCGACAATTCGGTCTGGCTGATGCCGGGGTTGCGCGCGATCAGCGTCAGCGTGGCAAAGCGGCCGGGGCTTTCGCCGATTTCCAGCGAGCGGCGCGAAAAGGCCTGGAAGGTCGCCTCCTGCGCCATGCGCAGATTGAAGCCGACCCAATATTCCAGCGGCCCGAATTTGATCGATTCGGCGTCCGCTTCGCCGTTCTTGCCGCGCCGCTTCCGGCCGGTCGCACTCGTCCCACGCGCCATCATCAGTCCCCAGCTTGCAGCGAACCGCCCCGCCCGCCCGATAGTTGGATATCCAACTATATACTTTACAACGATCGGCATCCGGCCGAATATTGCCGGATAGGGCTCCGTTACGCCCAAGACGGCGACTTTATCATCCATGAGCCGGTTTGTAGCAACCGGCATATTCCTCTGCCGTTCAGGGAATAAAACCGAACATTCCATGGAACGCTCGTTCAAAAAAGAAGTGCAGGCGCTCAGATTAGGCGACGGCGACACCTTCCGCGGCGAAGGCATTCTCGCGGTCACCAAGGCGCTGCTGCAATCGGGCGTGTCTTATGTCGGCGGATATCAGGGCGCGCCGGTGTCGCATCTGCTCGACGTGCTGGTGGATGCGCAAGACATCATGGCCGAGCTCGGCGTGCATCTGGAAACCTGCTCGAACGAAGCCAGCGCCGCCGCCATGCTCGGCGCCTCGATCAATTATCCTTTACGCGGCGCGGTGACCTGGAAGTCGATCGTCGGAACGAATGTTGCCGCCGACGCGCTTTCTAATTTGTCGTCGCCCGGCGTCACCGGCGGCGCCATGATTATTCTGGGTGAGGATTACGGCGAAGGCGCCAGCGTCATCCAGGAACGCTCTTATGCCTATGCGCTGAAATCCTCGATGTGGCTGCTCGACCCGCGCCCCGATCTGCCGACCATCGTGCGCATTGTCGAAAAGGGCTTCGAATTGTCGGAAGCAAGCCACGCGCCGGTGATGCTGGAATTGCGCATCCGCGCCTGCCACGCCACCGGCGAATTCGCCGCCAAGAATAATCGCAAGGGCATCAATTCCGGCCTCGACAAGCTCGCCGGCCCGCCGCGTTTCAACTATGGCCGGCTGGCGCATCCGCCGGTGATCTTCACGCAGGAGAAGTTGAAGGTCGAGGAGCGGCTGCCGGCGGCGCGCCAATTCATCCGCGAGCACAAGCTCAACGAGCTGATCGGCGGCGATCTCGACGACATCGGCATCATCGTGATGGGCGGGCTCACCAACTCCGTGCTGCGCGCGCTCGAGCGCATGGGGCTTGGCCGACGTGTTCGGCGCCTCGCGCGTGCCGCTGCTGGTGCTTAACGTGGTCTACCCGCTGGTGCCGGAGGAAATCCGCGAATTCTGCGCCAGCAAACGCAGCGTTCTGGTGGTCGAGGAAGGCAATCCCGATTACATCGAGCAGGCGGTGAATGTCGAACTGCGCCGCGCCGACATCCAGACCAAAGTATTCGGCAAAGGTCTGCTGCCGCAGGCCGGCGAATATGCCTCCGACGTGCTGATCGAAGGCCTGGCGGGATTTCTGCAAGCCGCAAATCCCGCGGGTCTCGACGCCGACACGCTGGCCGAAAAAGCGCGCGGGCTGATCGCGCATAAACCGAAAGCGGCTTCCGCGCTCGCAGGCCTGCCGCCGCGCCCGCCGGCGTTTTGCACCGGCTGTCCGGAACGTCCGGTGTTTTCCGCCATCAAGCTGATGCAGCGCGAATTGGGACCGACCCACATCAGCGCCGACATCGGCTGCCATTCATTCGCAACCTTCGCGCCGTTTAGCCTCGGCAATTCCATTCTCGGCTACGGCATGTCGCTTGCCAGCGCCGCCGCGGTGACGCCCAACATGGAGAAACGTCCGATCGCGATCATGGGCGACGGCGGCTTCTGGCATAACGGTTTGATCACCGGCGTCGCGTCGAATTTGTTCAACAAAGGCGACGGCGTCTTGATCGTGATGCAGAACGGCTACGCCTCCGCCACCGGCCAGCAATACATCCCGTCCAGCATCACCAGCCGCGACGGCCCGACGCCGGGCGTCGATATCGAACAGACGCTGCGCTCGATGGGCGTGAAATGGCTGCGCACGGTGCGCACTTATTCGGTCGCGGTGATGGTGAAGACGCTGAAAGAAGCCATGCGCACCGCCGAGCGCGGCCTGAAGGTGATCATCGCCGACGGCGAATGCCAGCTCGCGCGCCAGCGCCGCGTGCGCGCCGAGGACGCCATCAAACTTGAGCAGGGCAAGCGCGTCACCCGCGCGCGCTATGGCGTCGACGACGAAATTTGCACCGGCGATCATTCCTGCATTCGCTTGTCGGGCTGCCCGTCGCTGACGGTGAAGCCCTCGCCCGATCCGCTGCGCACCGATCCGGTGGCGACCGTGATCGACAGTTGCGTCGGCTGCGGCCTGTGCGGCGAGGTCGCGCACGCCGCGGTCTTGTGCCCCTCGTTCTACCGCGCCGAGATCGTGCGCAACGCGACGTGGCGGGATCGCGCGCTATTCCGTATGCGGCAGACGGTGATCGGTTGGTTGGGCGGTTACAACGGCAAGGTGGCCGCATGAGCGCGCTGCGCCCCATCACCATGCTGATCGCAGCGCTCGGCGGCGAAGGCGGCGGCGTGCTGACCGACTGGATCGTCTCGGCGGCGGCCGAGGCCGGCTATCCGGTGCAGAGCACATCCATCCCCGGCGTCGCGCAACGCACCGGCGCCACGACTTATTACATCGAAATTTTGCCGGTTCAGGCGAGCACGCTGAACGGCAAGCGTCCTGTGCTGGCGCTCACGCCGGGCGTCGGCGATATCGACATCGCGGTGGCGAGTGAATTGCTGGAGGCCGGCCGCACGGTGGCGAACGGGTTCGTCACGCCCGCGCGCACTCACGTCATCGCCTCGCTCAGCCGCTTTTATGCCATGGACGAGAAGGTCGCCATGGGCGACGGCCGTTTCGATCAGGACAAGCTGACCAAGACCATCACCGACAATGCGCGCGACGCGCTGCTGATCGACATGGACGCGCTGGCGAAACAAAGCGGCTCGATCATCAACGCGGTGATGCTGGGCGCCATCGCCGGAACGGGACGCCTGCCGCTGACGCCTGAGCAGTTCGAAGCGGCCATCCGCGCCGATGGCAAATCGGTCGACAGCAATCTGCGCGGCTTCCGCGAAGGGCTTGCGGCCGCGCGCGCCAAGGCGCAACCGGCGAACCTCGCCAACAAAAAGAAATCCGCGGCGGCGACGCTCGCAGCACTCGAACAGGAAGCGGAAAACTTCTCCGCGCCCGCGCAGCCGATCGTCATCGAAGGCGTGCGGCGGCTGGTGGCCTATCAAAGCGCGGCCTACGCGCGCCTCTATCTCGACCGCCTCGCGCCGATCGCCAAGGCCGATGATGCGGCGAAGGCGCAAGGCAAGCTCATCAAGGAAACCGCGCGCCATCTCGCCGTGCGCATGTCGTATGAGGATGTGGTGCGCGTCGCGCAGGCCAAGATCGCGCCGGAGCGCATGCGCCGCATCGCGCGCGAGGAATTGCGCGTGAAGGACGAGCCGTATTCGGTGCATGATTTTCTGAAACCCGGCATCGAGGAGCTCTGTCAGTTGCTGCCGTCGTTGCTGGCGCGCCCGATCCTGCGTTACAGCGAACGCAAAGGCTGGCTCGGCCGCGTCTATTTCGGCATGGAAATCAATTCGACCTCGGTCAGCGGCTATTTGCGCTTCCTGATGCTGGCCAAACTGCGCCCGCTTCGCCCCTACGGCCACCGCTACAAGCAGGAACAGGCGCAGATCGAATCCTGGCTTGCTTTGATCGCGCAGGCGGCGCATCGCTCCGCGGAACTCGCGCTCGAAGTCGCCGAATGCGCCCGCCTGCTCAAGGGCTACGGCGACACGTATGCGCGTGGAACCCACAATTACCGCACGATCGAGACCCGCGTGATGAAGCCCGCGCTGGCCGGCCATATCCCGCCGGAACGCGCCGCCGATGCCATCGCCAGCGCGCGCACCGCCGCTTTGGTCGATCCCGAGGGCGAAAGCCTGGCCAAATGCCTCGCCGGCATCGAAGGCCATTCCGCATACCGCATTGCGGCCGAGTAAGCCTTCCCGCCTCCGTTGTCAGCATTTCCCCCGTCGCGTAAAAGACGGGCCACGACGAGGGCGATCCCGATGGCCGTCACAGCGACCGGACGCGAACGGCCGGCCATTGCCGCCGAAGCCTTCCTGCGCGCGCTCGCCGATCACGGCGTCGATTATTTCTTCGCCAATCCCGGCACCGATTTTCCGCCCATCGTCGAAGCCTTCAGCCGCGCCAAGAAGACCAACGCCAAAGTTCCCAAGCCTATTCTGGTGCCGCACGAGAACCTCGCGGTCGCCATGGCGCATGGCGCCTATCTGATGAACGGCCGCCCGCAGGCGGTGATGGTCCATGTCAATGTCGGCACCGGCAACACCATCAACAACCTCGCCAACCTGTCGCGCGACCGGGTGCCGCTGATTCTCGCCGCCGGCCGCACGCCGATCACCGAGAAGGGCACGTTCGGTTCGCGCTCGCGGCCGATCCATTGGGCGCAGGAAATGTTCGACCAGGCCGGCATGGTGCGCGAACTGGTGAAATGGGATTACGAATTGCGCGTGCCCGGTCAGGTCGGCGACATGGTGGCGCGCGGCGTTGACGTGGCGATGGCGCATCCGCGCGGGCCGGTTTATCTGGTGCTGCCGCGCGAGCCGCTGTCGGCGCCGATGCCCGAGCCGATCGCGCCGATCAAGCCGCGGCCGCAGGCTTCGCCAACGCATCCCGATCCAAAAGCGATCGCCATTTTGGCCGAATGGATCGCCGGCGCCGAGCGCCCGCTGATCATCGCGGCGACCTTGCCGCAAGCCGCGGTGGCGGCGCTGGCGCATCTGGCGGATCGCTGCGCCATTCCGGTGGTCACGAATAATCCGCGCAATGTTTGCCTGCCGTCGAGCCACGCCATGCATTTCGGTTTCGAGCCGGGCGCGTTGCTCGCCGACGCCGATCTGGTGATCGCGCTTGATTCCGATGTGCCGTGGATTCCGAGCCTGCAACATCCACCGGCCGGCTGCCGCGTCGCGCATGTCGGCGAAGATCCGATCTTCGTGCGCTATCCGATGCGCTCGTTCCCGAGCGATCTCACCGTGCAGGCTGGTGCGACCAACGCGCTGGAGGCGCTGATCGATGCGGTCGAGAGCCGCCTGCAAATGGCCGAACCGCGCATCGCCGCCCGCCGCGGCCGCCTGACTGAGCGCATGCGCACGCGGCGTGCGCAGCTCGCAAAAGATTCCGCGGCCGGCGCAACCATCTCGCCGGAGTATCTATCGCGCGTCATCGGCGAAACGGTAGGCGAGGACGCCATCATCTTTAATGAGTATCCACTGCGGCCGGACCATTGCGCGCGCGAAAAACCGGGAACGCTGTTCGCACTCGGCCCCGCCGGCGGGCTTGGCTGGGGCTTAGGTGCCGCGCTCGGCGCCAAGCTCGCCGCGCCCGATGCCTTCGTGGTCGCGACCTTAGGCGACGGCGCTTACATGTTTTCCAATCCGATGGTCGGCCATTGGGTCGCCGCCAAGCACGACTTGCCGATCCTCACCATCGTGTTCAACAATTCCCGCTACGGCGCCGTGCGCCGCTCCACGCTCGCGATGTTCAAGGAGGGTGCTGCCGGCGAGAATGACGGCCGCATGCTCGCCGATCTCGATCCGGCGCCGCCTTACGACGCGATGGCGAAAGCGCAAGGGGCGCATGCCGAGCGCGTGGAAAAACCCGCCGACCTGCCCGGCGCGCTGGCGCGCGCGCGCGACGCCGTGCTCAATGACCGCCGCCAGGCGCTGCTCAACGTCATCTGCCCGTACTAGGGAATGAATGCGAGGCGCCTACGCGGGGGCATGTCGACAGAGCGAGCCATATGAAAAGGGTCGCCGTATTTGGAAACGCCGGCGGTGGAAAATCGACACTTGCCAGACGTTTGGCCGAACTCACGCGGCTGCCGTTGTATCCGCTGGACACGATCCAGTTCCGACCCGGTGGCGGCAAAGTTTCGGACGAGGAATACTCGAATATGCATGCGAATCTGTTGCGGGAAGACAAATGGATCATTGACGGCTATGGCACCATCGCTTCCGCCTGGGAGCGGTTCGCTGTGGCCGACACGCTGGTCTACATCGATCTGCCACTTCTCACGCATTATTGGTGGGTGACCAAGCGCCTGATCAAAGGTCTATTCGCGAATCCCGAGGGCTGGCCGGACAAAAGTCCAGTCTGGAGCAGCACCATGGACAGCTATAGAGTGGTGTGGCTTTGCAATCACTCGCTGACGCCCAAATACCGGCAGCTTGTCGCAGAGTCGGCGCCTTCGAAACAGGTTCATCACCTGAAATCGCCAGCCGAGATGACGGCCTTTCTCAATGCAGTCAGACGCGATTATGCGGATGGCTGATTTATGAGGACAAGACCTAGATCGAGTATCTAAACAAGAAGCGAACGTCACAAGGAATTAGTCCATGCGCATCGATGCCTACACTCATTTCATTCCGGCCGCGTTTTTCACCAAATTGGTGGACAGCGGCTATCCCGACATCGGCAAGCGCATGCGCGGTATCCCCTGCATCTACGATCTCGACGTGCGCAAGAAGATCGTCGATGGCTTTAAGGACTACGCGCAAATCCTCTCTTATCCGATGCCGCCGATCGAATTGGTCGTCAAAGGCGCCGAGATCGAGACGATGTGCAAGGTGGTGAATGACGGCTTCGCCGACATTTGCGCCAAGGATCCCGACCGGTTCCCCGGCTGGGTGGCGGAAGCGCCGATCGGCGCGCCCGGCGCCGGCGTCAAGGAATGCGAACGCGCGATCAAGAATGGCGCGCTCGGCGTGCAAATTCATACCAACATCGCCGGCAAACCGCTCGACGATCCGGCGTTCGAACCGTTTTTCGAAACCATGAACAGGCTCAACAAGCCGATCTGGCTGCACCCGGCGCGCGCCGCCAATTTCCCCGATTATTTGAGCGAGACAAAATCGAAATACGAAATCTGGTGGACCTTCGGCTGGTCCTACGAGACCGCCGCGGCGATGGCGCGGCTGGTGTTCTCGAAAATCATGGACAAATATCCGAATCTGAAAATCATCACCCATCATTTCGGCGGCATCGTGCCGATGCTGGAAGGCCGCATCGGCCCCGGCTGGGACCAGCTCGGCGCGCGCACCTCGGACGAAGACCTCGGCGCTGTGTTGAAGAGCCTTAAAAAACGGCCGCTGGATTATTTCAAGCATCACTTCTACGCCGACACTGCGGTGTTCGGCGGCGAACCGGCGACCCGTTGCGGGCTCGACTTCTACGACCCCGACAAGATCGTGTTCGCCTCCGACTGCCCGTTCGATCCGGAGAAGGGCACCATGTATATCCGCGAGACGCTGCGCATTATCGATGGTCTCGACATGCCGAAAGCCGACAAGGACAAGATTTGGCACGGAAATCTGGAGCAAATCACGGGGGCGAAGTTCAAGGCGTAGCTTAAAACCGGGAGAGCCCGGCGCGCAGGGTGGAAGCCCCACCCACTTCTGCTAACCTGCCGGGCCATGGCCCTGGTCCAACCCATCGGCATGTCCGAGCCCGACGAGCCGCCGTCAACGGGCGACGCCAACACGCGCGAGCGAGCGCGTCACGCCGATGATGGAGCAGTACATCGAGATCAAGACCGCCAATCCGGACTGCCTGCTGTTCTACCGGATGGGCGATTTCTACGAGTTGTTCTTCGAGGACGCCGAAATCGCTTCGCGCGCGCTCGGCATCATGCTGACCAAGCGCGGCAAGCATCTGGGCGCCGACATCCCGATGTGCGGCGTGCCGGTGGAACGCGCCGACGAATATTTGCACCGCCTGATCGCGCTCGGCCACCGCGTCGCGGTCTGCGAGCAGCTTGAGGACCCGGCGGAGGCAAAGAAGCGCGGGCCCAAAAGCGTCGTGCGGCGCGACGTGGTGCGCCTGGTCACCCCTGGCACGCTGACCGAAGACACGCTGCTCGATGCCCGGCGTAACAATTATCTGCTCAGCGTCGCGCGCGCCCGCACCGGCGACGACGAAGCGCGCTTCGCGCTGGCCTGGATCGATATTTCGACCGGCGAGTTCCGCATCACCGAATGCGACCGGCTCAGCCTGCCGGCCGAAATCGCGCGGCTGGAGCCGAGCGAGATCATCGTCTCCGACGCTTTGTTCAGCGATGCCGATCTCGCCGTGATGTGGCGCGAGCTGCCGGCGGTGACGCCGCTCACGCGCGACGTGTTCGACGGCGCGACCGCCGAACGGCGGCTGACCTCTTTCTTTGCGGTGGCGACCAGCGAGGCCTTCGGCGCCATCACGCGGCTGGAGCTGACCGCGGCGGCTGCCTGCGTCACCTATGTCGAGCGCACGCAGATCGGCAAACGTCCGCCGCTGTCGCCGCCGCTGCGCGAGATGCGCCGGCGCGACGATGGCGATCGACCAGGCCACCCGCGGCAATCTCGAACTGATGCGCACGCTTGGCGGCGAACGGCGCGGCTCGCTGCTGGAGGCCATCGACCGCAGCGTGACCTCGGCCGGCTCGCGTCTGCTCGCACAAAGATTGTCGGCGCCGCTCACCGACGCAAAACTGATCGAACGCCGGCTCGACGCGGTGGCGAGCTTTGTCGCGGATTCCGCCGCGCGCGCGGAAACCCGTTCGCGCCTGCAAGCGTCGCCCGATCTCGCCCGCGCGCTGGCGCGTATCGCCGTCGGCCGCGCCGGGCCGCGCGATTTAGCCGCCATCCGCGACGGCGTGCTGGCCGCAGCGGATCTCGCGCGTGCGCTTGGCTCGCTCAAAGACACGCCTGACGAAATCGCCGAGGCGCTACTGGCGTGCCGCAGCCCCGACGGCATGCTGGCCGCCGAACTTTCGGCTGCGCTCGCCGCCGAACTGCCCGCCTTCAAACGCGACGGCGGTTTCGTGCGCGAAGGCTACGACGCCACGCTCGACGAGATGCGCGCCTTGCGCGACGAATCGCGCCGCGTGGTGGCCGCCTTGCAGACGCGTTACGCCGATCAAACGAGCGTGCGGGCTTTGAAAATCCGCCACAACAATGTGCTCGGCTATTTCGTCGAAGTGACCGCCCAGCACGGCGACAAGCTGCTTGGCCGCGCCGCTCAATGCCACCTTCATCCACCGCCAGACGCTGGCGGGACAAGTGCGCTTCACCACCACCGAATTGGGCGAGCTTGAGTCCAAGATCGCCAGCGCCGCCGACCGCGCGCTTGGGCTCGAGCTGGAAATTTTCGACAAGCTTGCCGCCGCCGTGATCGCGCAAAGCCGATCAATCATGCAATGCGCCGAGGCGCTTGCTGCGCTCGATGTGGCGAGCGCCCTCGCCCATCTCGCCGCCGAACGCGATTATGCGCGCCCGCAGATCGACGGCAGTCTTGAATTCGTCATCGAAGGCGGCCGCCACGCCGTGGTGGAGCAGGCGCTGGCGCGCGACGGCACGCCCTTTGTCGCCAATGATTGCGATTTGTCGCCGCCGAAGGAAACGCAAGGCGGCCGCATCTGGCTGATCACCGGGCCGAACATGGCGGGCAAGTCCACTTTCTTAAGGCAGAACGCGCTGATCGCGATCCTGGCGCAGATGGGCTCGTTCGTGCCGGCAAAATCCGCGCGCATCGGCGTGGTCGACCGGCTGTTCTCGCGTGTCGGCGCCGCCGACGATCTGGCGCGCGGGCGCTCGACCTTCATGGTCGAAATGGTGGAGACCGCCGCCATTCTCAATCAGGCGGGTGCGCGCTCGCTGGTTATTCTGGATGAAATCGGCCGCGGCACCGCGACCTTCGACGGATTGTCGATTGCCTGGGCCACGGTCGAGCATCTGCACGACGTGAACCGCTGCCGCGCATTGTTCGCAACGCACTTCCATGAACTGACCGCGCTCGCCGTCCGCCTCGACCGGCTGCACAATGCCACCGTGCGCGTGAAGGAATGGCAGGGCGAAGTGGTGTTCCTGCACGAAGTCGTCGCCGGCTCGGCCGACCGCTCCTACGGCATCCAGGTCGCCAAGCTCGCAGGGCTGCCGGCGAGCGTGATCGAGCGCGCCAAATTGGTGCTGGCCAAGCTCGAGCAGGAAGACCGCGCCAAGCCGAAAGGCTTCGAGGATCTGCCGCTGTTTGCGGCCCCGATGATTCCGTCGCAGGCTTTACAAGACGACGCGTTCGAACTGGTCACCGCCGCAATCGCAGCGCTCAACCCGGACGAAATGTCGCCGCGCGAGGCCATGGATGCGCTCTACATGTTGAAATCGAAGCTGACGCAGACGCGCAAGAGCTAATGATGAATGTCGCCGAAAGAAAGCAGGCCAACGCGCCGGCCGACGCGCAAAGCTGGCTCGCGCAGTTTCGCCGCCGCCTTACAGGCGCAGGATGCCGCCGCCACGGCTAACTTGTTCCTCGCCGACGGGCTCTGGCGCGATGTTCTCGCCTTCACCTGGAATATTCAGACCATGGCGGGCCGGCCGGCCATTGACGCCATGTTGCGCGAAACGCTGGCGCGCACCAAGCCTGCGAACTTTCATATCCCCGCCAAGCGCACGCCGCCGCGCTGGGTGACGCGCGCCGGCACCGAGGCAATCGAAGCGCTGTTCGAATTCGAGACCGCATTCGGCCCCGGCGCCGGCGTGGTGCGCCTGGTACCCGATCCGCAAACGCCGTCGCACTTGCGCGCCTGGTCGATGGTGACGACGCTGGAGGAACTGCGCGGCCACGAGGACGCCTTCACCAAGCGCGCGCAACAGGCCAATGACGGCATCCGCGATTTCGGCGACGCCAATTGGCTCGACCGCGTCAATGCGGCGCGCAGCTACAAAGACCACGACCCCACGGTGATCGTGGTCGGCGGCGGCCAGGCGGGGCTGTCTATTGCCGCACGACTGCATCAGCTCGGCATCGACACGCTGATCGTCGACCGGCACGAGCGCGTCGGCGATAATTGGCGCACGCGCTATCATTCGCTCACGCTGCACAACGAAGTGCACGTCAATCATTTGCCCTATCTGCCGTTCCCGCAAACGTTTCCGGTCTACATCCCGAAGGACAAGCTGGCGAACTGGTTTGAATCTTACGTCGACGCGCTGGAGCTCAATTTCTGGACCGGCACCGAACTCGTTGCCGGCAGCTATGACGATAAGCGCCGGCAATGGAACGTCACGCTGCGCAAGAGCGACGGCAGCGAACGCGTGATGCATCCGCGTCATTTGATCTTCGCGACCGGGGTGAGCAGCATTCCGCATACGCCGGAGCTGCCGGGCCTCGATGATTTCGCCGGCACACGCGTGCATTCCGGCGCCTTCAAAGATGCCGAGCAATGGAAGGGCCGCAAGGTTCTGGTGCTCGGCACCGGCACCAGCGGCCACGACGTGGCGCAGGAACTGCAAGCGCACGGCGCCGACGTCACCATCATCCAGCGCAGCAAGACTTACGTGGTGAGCCTGAAGGAAGCGCAAAGCGTCTACGCGATCTATTCCGAAGGCATTCCGTTCGAGGATTGCGACCTGCTGGCGACCTCGTTTCCCTATCCGCTGCTGCAACGCTCCTATCAACTCTCGACCGCCAAGGGCCGCATGGTCGACCGCAAGCTGCTCGACGCGCTCGATAAGCGCGGCTTCAAGCTGTGGTACGGCGAGGACGAGACCGGTTTCCAGATGATGTATCTGCGGCGCGGCGGCGGCTACTATTTCAACGTCGGCTGTTCCGAGCTGATCATTTCCGGCGCGATCAAGCTGCTGCAATATGCCGACATCGAAAAATTCGTCGCCGCGGGCGCAAAGCTGAAAGACGGCTCGGTGGTGCCGGCCGAATTGCTGGTGCTGGCGACCGGCTACAAGAACCAGCAAGACACCGTGCGCGCCTATCTCGGCGACGAGATCGCCGACAAAATCGGCCCGGTCTGGGGCTTCGACGAAGGCGGCGAATTGCGCAACATGTGGCGGCGCACGCCGCAGGCAGGGCTCTGGTTCACCGCCGGCAGCCTGGCGCAATGCCGGATTTTCTCGCGCTATCTGGCGATCCAGATCAAGGCGCTCGAATTGGGACTATTGAACGCAGGCAAACAGCTTTAATTGTCAGAGCATTGTGCGCTAAATTCTCCAGGGGGCGGCACTAATCTTGGAGGCAGCCGTGCGAAAATTGGGCTTCACTGCTCCCCTCGTCTTGATTTGCATTTTGGGCTTCAGCGGCCCGGCTTTGGCCCGCGACTTATCCATGCACAAGCATAGCGTCGAGGAGATCAAGAGCATCTGCGACAAAGCCGGCGGCAAGTTTTCGCAAGACGCACGGATATATGGGTGCGGAACGGACTGTCACGGCGGCCCTGGCACCGATTGCATCGTCAGCTGCAAAACGGATCAATCCTGCGTCGCGCAGGTGATCGGCGGCCGGCGTCCGAATAATCCGCTTTAAGCGCCTTGCAGGCACCGTCACATCGTTGAGCGCGGCCGTTTTCGTGCGCGCTCTAGCTCTGCGCGGAGCGCCGCCGCCGATGGCGCGCGATCCACAGCAGCGCGTTCCAGCCGAGCCCGATGGCCAGCCCGATCGCATAAGACCACCACACGCCGATCGGCACCGCCAAGAAATGCACCGCGAGCAGGCTGAAGCACAAGCCGATCAGCGGCGCCTGCACATGCGCGGCGACGCTCGCCGCCGCCGGCCCGCCGATGCGCGGATGCAAAATCACAAAGAACGAGCCCATCGCCACCGGGAAAAAAGCGAACACGCCGGAGAAATAGGAGCCGATCGACGAGCTCGCCGCCGTGACCACGATCACGCACAGCGTCACCACGCCGGCGCGCCAGGCAAGATCGGCGGTCGTGAACTCGACGCGCTTGATGGCGCCCTCGGCGCGAAACTTGCGGCCGGCGAAGATCGCCAGCGGAAAGACAATTGCGTTCGCCAGCAGAGCGCTCGCGGCCGTCCAATCGATGAAACGGCTCAGCAATGCGGCGCCGAGCCAGACGGCGTAAGCGCCGCCAAGGCTCACCAGCAAAGAGCGCCGCTGCGCGAGAGCCGCATAAGTGAGCGCGAACACCGCGACAATGGCGTTGGCGATCATGCTGCCGACGACGCCTTGCGCGATGAATTGCGGCGGATGCTCCCAGGCCAAAATAATCAGAGCGGCGCCGCCCGCGGTCGGCAGTGCGGCGATCAGCGCGCCGATGAAGGGCCCGCTGCGCTCGACCACGATGGAAGCCACCACCACAATCGACGCCGTCATCACGATCTTGAGTGCAAGACCGGTCAAAAACATCAGCTCGGGCGACATCGCCGTCATCGTGCGGCCGCGCGCTGGCGCGCAAAATAAATCAAGAGATTGCAGGCGACCGAAATAGCGAGCGAGAGTGTGAGTGCCAGCGGCGAGCCGAGGCGCTCGGCGGTGAGAACCAGAGCGACCACGGCGAAGGCGAAACCGCCAAGCCCGATCACGGCATTGGCCATCACTGCCGCTGTCGCCGGCCCGCCGACGCGGCCATGCAAGATTATGATGATGCTGGTGAGCACGATCGGAAACACCGCCAGACTGCCGCTGGCGTTGGCGCCGATGTGGAAACTCAAGGTGATCACCGTGCCGACCAGCAGCGCCACCATGACCGCGCGCAGCACGAGATCGTACCAGCGCGTCTGCACGCGCGGCATCGGGGCATGGCGCAACGGCGTCGACAGCCAGTAGGCAAAGCCGATCAAGACGACGTTGAGCGCGATGGCCGATAAAAGCGTCCAGTTCATCGCGCTGCTCGCCCAATTAAGCGCGAGCCAGATGGCGAAGGCGCCGGCAAGGCTGACCGGCAGCGAGCGTTTTTGCGCGATCAGCGCGTAGCTCACCGCGTAGACCGCGTTGATGGGATTGGTGACCAGGCTGCCGAGCGCGCTTTGGGCGATGAAATGCGCGTCGTGATCGAGCGCGAGAAAAATATAAACCGGGCCGGCGCTGATCGGCAGCGTCGCCACCAGCCCGCCGACCAGCGGACCGGCGCGCTCGGCGGTCACCGTCGCCGCCAGCAGGAACGCGGCGGTAACGGCCATTTTTATGATGAGCGTGAGCGCGAAATAAAGGTCGGGGGGCATTTGGCGCGGCGAACATGACCCGATGTCATGCGCCGCGCAAGCCGCATTCATGCATGGCCGCTCGTCAGACGCGCTTAAGCGTCACGTCCACCGGCGGCCCGGCTTTGATGGTCTGGTACACCACGCAATAACGCTCGGTGAGCTTGAGCAATTGATCGAGCTTGTCTTGGGCGGCATCGGTGTCGAGATCGAAACGCAGGCGAATTTCGCGAAAGCCGACCGGTGCATCCTTGGCGACACCAAGCGTGCCGCGGAAATCGAGTTCGCCTTCCGCCGATACCTTGCCCGACTTGAGCGGAATATCGAGCGCGGTCGCCACCGCTTTCACCGTGACGCCGGCGCAGGCGACCAGCGCTTCCAGCAGCATGTCGCCCGAACACAATTCAAGGCCGGAGCCGCCGGTGGCCGGATGCAAGCCCGCCGCCGCAAGCTGGCGCCCGGTCTCGACCTTGCAGGCGATGCTCGTGTCGTCGAGCGTGCCTTTCGCTTTCAAGGTGATGACTGCGGCATTCGGGTCGTCTTTGTAGCGTTGCTTGATCGGCGCCTGAAGGCTGCGCAATTCATTGCCGTCCATCTCGATCCCTCCTGAGTGCCTCGCCTCGCGACCGGATACTGTATCCGGACGCCGGCGTCAGCACCACGCGGCCGGCCACCTTGCCGGCGCGCAATTCGTTCATCACCGCGTTGACGTCGTCGAGCGGCCGCGTGGTGACCGGCACATCCGGCAGCCCGGTGCGCTTCACCAGATCCATCAGTTCCTTCATCTCCGGCACGCTGCCGACATAGGAGCCCTGGATGGTGAGCGCGCGCATCGGGATCGGCGGCAACGACACCGTGATGTCGCCGCCGTAGAGCCCGACGATGATGTATTTGCCGCCTTTGGTCAGGCTGTCATAGCCGAGCCGCGCCGACTGCGACGAGCCGACCAGGTCGATCACCGCCCAGGCGCCGCCTTTGGTGAGCGCCTTGATCTGGTCGACCGCGTCGCCCGCCTTGCCGTCGACCACCGCCGTAGCGCCCGCCTTCTTGGCGCCTTCGCGTTTGGCGGGATCGATGTCGACGACGATCGCCGAGTGCCCGCCCATCTTTTTGTGCAAAGCAAGGCACATCAGCCCGAGCCCGCCGGCGCCGATAATGACGGTCGGTTCCCGCGTCAGCGTCGGCACTTTCTTCAAGGCGCCAAACGTGGTCGCGCCCGAGCAGGCGAGCGGCGCGCAGCGTTCCGGCGCCATGTCGCCGATGTCGAACAAATATCGCGGGTGCGGCACCATCATGAAGTCGGCATAGCCGCCGTTCGAGAACACCCCGAGGCTGCGCATGGCCATGCAGAGGTTGTCCTCGTTGCGCTGGCAGGCCGGACACGTCCCGCAACCGATCCACGGATCGGCCAGCATGCGCGCGCCGATTTTGACGCCCTTGGCGTCGGGGCCGACCGCCACCACCTCGCCGACATTCTCATGGCCGAGCGTCACCGGCAGCTTCATGCCGCGTTCCTCGAGGCTCATCTTCTTGCCGCCGCCGAGATCGAAATAGCCGTCATTGAGGTGCAGGTCGGAATGGCAGACGCCGGCCGCCAGCACCTTGAGCAGGACCTCCGAGCCCTTCGGCGTCGGCGTCGGCGCCTCGTTGCATTGCAAGGGCTGGCCGCAGACGCAGACCTGGAACATGCGCATGTCAATTTCCTCCCGGCTTTTGTTTTTGTCGGAATAAGCCTGCCGGCAGGGAACCACAGTCCGCGCCTGCCGTCACCATGCGGCCTTGATGCCGCTTTGCGGCTGAAAATTTGGGCAGTTTTGGCCCATTCCCGAATATCTTTTACGGCGGGGTGGTGACTTAGGCAGCCGCCTCCGCTATCCGGAATGCCGCATGGCCTCGCTTGCCCTCGAAACTACGCAGCGTGCATTGCCCGAGCATTCGCCCCGGGCCGCCGCCGAATTGATCGACAGCCGCGCCGTCATCGCCGACCTGGAAAAGCTCGCCAAATCCCATAGCGGCAGCGAGGCCGAGTTGCGCAGCGCGATCGCGCAGCGGTTGAAAGCAGCGCTGATCGCGGGCCGCGCCAAGGCCGAGCAAATGCTGCTCAAGGACCGGCACGGGCGGCGCTGCGCAGAGCGCATCTGCCGGCTGGAAGACGAGATCATCCGCATCCTGTTCGAGTTCGCGCGCAAGCATCTCTACCCGTCGCAAAATCCGTCCGAGGCCGAGCACATGGCGGTGGTCGCCACCGGCGGCTATGGCCGCGGGCTACAGGCGCCCGGCTCCGACCTCGATCTGTTGTTCGTGCTGCCCTACAAGCAGACCGCCTGGGGCGAGCAGGTGGCGGAGACTATTCTTTATTGCCTGTGGGACACCGGCTTAAAAGTCGGACACGCCACCCGCTCGGTGAGCGAATGCATCCGCCAGGCCAAGGCGGACATGACCATCCGCACCGCCATTCTGGAAGCGCGCTTTTTGTTCGGCGACCGCAAGCTGTTCGACGAATTGCAGACCCGCTTCGACAACGAAGTGGTGCGCAACACCGCCGCGCAATTCGTCGCCGCCAAGTTGTCCGAGCGCGAAGACCGCATCCGCCGCGCCGGGCAATCGCGCTATCTGGTCGAGCCGAACGTGAAGGACGGCAAAGGCGGTTTGCGCGATCTGCATACATTGTTCTGGATCGCGAAATACGTCTACCGCGTGCGCGAGCCGGACGAACTGATCAAGCGCGGGGTATTCGACAAGCCGGAATACCAGCGCTTCCGCGCCTGCGAGGATTTCCTCTGGGCGGTGCGCTGCCACATGCATTTCATCACCGGCCGCGCCGAGGAGCGGCTGTCGTTCGACATCCAGCGCGAGATCGCGGTGCGGCTTGGCTACACCGCGCATCCGGGCATGAAGGACGTCGAGCGCTTCATGAAGCACTACTTCCTGATCGCCAAAGACGTCGGCGACCTGACCGCGATTTTGTGCGCCGAGCTGGAAAACAGCCACGCCAAAAGCTTAGCCGTGTTGAGCCGTGTGATGGCGAAATTCCGCCCGGTGCGGCGGCGCAAGCTTGCCGAAAGCGACGACTTCATCGTCGACAAGAACCGAATTCGCCTTGCGCAGACAAACGTGTTCAAGCGCGATCCGGTCAATCTGATCCGCATTTTCCATCTGGCGCAGAAACACAATCTGGCGTTTCACCCCGACGCCATGCGCGCGGTCACGCGTTCGCTCAAATTAATTGACGCAAAATTGCGCGACGACGAGGAAGCCAATGCGCTGTTCATGGAAATCCTCACCTCCAAGAACGATCCGGAAACGGTGCTGCGGCGGATGAACGAGGCCGGCGTGCTCGGCCATTTCGTACCGGCCTTCGGCAAGATCGTCGCCATGATGCAGTTCAACATGTATCACCACTACACCGTGGACGAGCACCTGCTGCGCTGCATCGGCGTGCTGGCGGAAATCGAGCGCGGCGGCGGCAGCGAATCCCCGCTCGCCGACGAACTGATCCACAAGCTGCTGCCCGGCAACCGGCGGGTCCTCTACCTCACCATGTTCCTGCACGACATCGCCAAAGGCCGCATCGAGGACCACTCGATTGCCGGCGCGCGGGTGGCGCGCAGGCTATGCCCGCGGCTCGGTTTTTCCGCCGCCGACACCGAGACCGTCGCCTGGCTGATCGAAAATCATCTGGTGATGTCGAGCGTGGCGCAATCGCGCGATCTCTCCGACCGCAAGACGATTGAGAATTTCGCGGCGACCGTGCAATCGGCCGAACGGCTAAAGCTTCTGACGATCCTGACCACCGCCGATATCCGCGCCGTCGGTCCCGGCGTGTGGAACGGCTGGAAGGCGCAGCTTATCCGCACGCTTTATTACGAGACCGAGCCGGTGCTCACCGGCGGCTTCTCGGAAGTTAACCGCGCCCAGCGCGTGGCGACCGCGCAGGCCGAATTCCGCGCCGCGCTCGAAGGCTGGACGCCGGAGCGAATGGACGCCTACGTCGCGCGGCTCTATCCGGCCTATTGGCTGAAAGTCGATCTGCCGCACAAGCTGGTGCATGCGACATTCGTCGCCGCCGCCGAAGACGCCGGCAAGTCGCTCGCCACCACCATCGCCTTCGATCAAAACCGCGCGGTGACCGAGCTCACGGTGCTGGCGCCCGATCATCCTTGGCTGCTGTCGATCATCGCCGGCGCCTGCGCCATGGCCGGCGCCAATATCGTGGACGCGCAAATCTACACCACCACCGACGGCCGCGCGCTCGATACAATTTCACTGTCGCGCGAGTTCGAGCGCGACGAGGACGAAGAGCGGCGCGCCAACCGCATCGCCGACTCGATCGAAAAAGCGCTGCGCGGCGAATTGCGCCTGCCCGATGTGGTGGCCAAACGCGGGCCGCCGAAAGGCCGCATCAAGGCCTTCGCGCTTGAGCCGTCTTGCGCCATCAACAATCAGTGGTCGCACCGCTACACGATGGTGGAAATCACCGGGCTCGACCGCACCGGCTTGCTCTATGAGTTGACCGCGTCGCTGTCCAAACTCAATCTCAACATCGCCTCCGCCCACGTTGCGACGTTCGGCGAGCGCGTGGTGGACGTGTTCTACGTGACGGATTTGATGGGCGCGCAGATCACCTCGCCGACGCGGCAGGCCGCCATCAAGCGCGCGCTGATCGCGCTGTTTGCTTCGCCGGACGGCAACGGCAAATCGGCCAAATGAAATAACAAGTGAAATAGTCAGCCGCCGAGGAACAGCCGGCTGACATCCGGGTTGGCCAGCAGATCGTCGGCGCGGCCGGCCAGCGCCAATTTACCGGACACCAGCACATAGCCGATGTCGGCGAATTCGAGGCCCTTCTTGGCGTTCTGCTCGACGATGACGATGGTCTTGCCTTCTTTGTGCTGAAGGTCGCTCAAGATTTCGAACACCGCGTCGATGAATCTGGGTTCAAGCCCGATCGAGGGTTCGTCCACCAGCAAAATCTGCGGGTCCATCACCAGCGCGCGGCTGATTTCCAAGAGCCGCCGCTCGCCGCCCGAGAGCACCTTGGCCGGATGTTTGCGCCGCGCCGCCAGCCGCGGATATTTGTCGAACACCTTTTCGGCGGCGCGCTTGGCTTCCACCGTGTGGTTCATCAGATAGCCGCCCATCCACAAATTCTCTTCCACGGTCATGCCGGGGAACACGGACTTGTCCTGCAAAATGTAGGCGATGCCGCCGGTGCGCAGTTTTTCGTTCGAAGAGAGCCGCGTCACGTCGACGCGATCGCCGCCGCGCTCGGTCGACACCGTGCCGGAATAGATATTGGTGAAGCCGAAGATCGAATGCAGCACCGTCGATTTGCCGGCGCCGTTCGGCCCGATCAGGCACAATGACTGCTTGTGGCCGACGCGCAGACTAAATCCGTGCAGGATTTCCATCTGCCCGTAGCCGGCATGCAGATCGTCGATGCGCAGATGCGGATGGTTGTCGCCGACCAGCGCGTCGAGTTCGGCGACGCTGACGTCGCGCGCGATTTCGAGCGCCTGGCGCGCGACTTCTTCCACGGAAATTGCCGGCGCCACGCCGCCGTGAAAGCCGCCGCTTTGCGCGGATTCGAGCGCCGCCATCAGGTCGCCCCCAGATAGGCGTCGATGACGCGCTGGTCGCGCTGGATTTCGCCGGGCTCGCCTTCGGCCAGCATCTCGCCATGCGCCAGGCAGTAGATCTTGCTGGCGATGTTCATGATCACGCGCATGTTGTGTTCGATGATGAACAGCGTGATGCCGAATTCGGTGTTGGCGCGCTTGAGCCGGTCGAGCAGGCCGTTGATCAGCGTCGGATTGATGCCGGCGGTCGGCTCGTCCAGCAGCAGCACGGTCGGCTCGTTCATCAGCGCCATGGCGAATTCCAACAGCTTCTGCTGGCCGAACGAGAGACTGCCCGAGCGCAGATCGCGCTTTTCGTAAAGTCCGACAAAGGCCAAGAGGTGCCCGGCGCGCTCGACGATCTCGCCGCGCTCGGAGGCAAACATGTCGAGAATGCCCGCCTTGCGGTGCGCGATCGAGACCAGCATGTTCTGCATGCAGGTCATCTTGCCGTAGATGCGCGTGGTCTGGAACGTGCGCAGCATGCCGAGCCGCGCGATTTCCTGCACGCGCATCTGGGAAATTTCCTGGCCCTCGAAGCGGATCGAGCCTGAATTGATCGGGTGATAGCCGACGATGGAATTAAACAGCGTGGTCTTGCCGGAGCCGTTCGGGCCGATCAGCCCGGTAATGCCGCCGCGCGGCACCTTCAGCGACACCGCGTGATTGGCGACGACGCCGCCATAGGATTTAGAGACATTGTCGAGTTCGATGATGGCGCCGCTCATTCGGCGCCCCCCGGATGCGGCGCCAGGCTGGCGGCAATCGCGGGCTCTGCCTCGCGTTTAGGCGCGGCGCGGGCGGCGAACAGCTTGGGATATTTCTCCGTCAGCCAGCCGACAATGCCCTGCTGGAAATAGACGATGGTGACCACGATGAGCAGGCCGAGCGCGATGAATTGCCAGCCGAGGAAGTAGGTCCAGGTCACTTCTTTGATGGTGTGGAAAATCACCGCGCCGATGACCGGCCCCCACAGTGTGCCCTTGCCGCCGAGCAGCACCATGACGACCATGTAGAGATTGAACGTCGTGGTCGGAAAGGCGATGTCGCGCGGCTCGATGAAGCCGGTCATGTTGCCGAAGATCGCGCCGGCGATGCCGAGGAAAACCGCCGAGATTGCCCAGGCGGTGCGCTTGTAGCGGCGCGTGTGCAGCCCCATGGCCTCGGCTTTTTCTTCGTCGTCGCGGATGGCGTTGAGCGCCAGGCCGAAATTGGTCGAATAAAGCCAGCGCAAAAATACCAGCAGCACGAAGGCGAGCGCGAAAAACAGGAAATAGAAGAAGATCTTCTGCGTGTGCGGCCCGGCCGGGAACACCGGCATCGAGATGCCGGCTGGCGGCGCCGACCCACTCCCAGGACGAAATCAATTCCGCCGCGGCGATGGCGATACCGAGCGTGCCGATCGCGAAATAAGGGCCGCGTAGGCCCAGCACGATCCAGCCGCACACAAATGCGAGTAAGCCCGCGCTGACACCCGCCGCCACGGTGCCGAGCGCAAAGCCGGTGAAATATTGCGCGTTGGTGAAGACGATATGGGTGGTGCGGGCGCCCGAGGTGTACATGCCCACGTCGTAGTAAAGCCCGATCTGAACGACGGCGCAGATATACATGCCGGCGCCGAAGAAGAAGATGTTGCCGAGCGAATTGTAGCCCATCTGCCCGCCCAGAATGTCCCAGGTCGAGGCGAACACGATCATCAGCCAGAGGATCGCGATCTCGCTGCTGTAATTCGGAAACAGAAATGGCGCGATCGCGCCGACCGCAAGGATCAGCAGATAAGGCAGCGCCTGTCGCGAGGTAAAGTTCATTGCACGGCCTGCCGCACCCGCAGATATTGCCATTGCCTCACCGCCAGCACGCCCAGCAACAACAGCACGATCAGCGCCTGTTGGAATTCGGCGCCGAGCACGAAGCCGCCGAACTGCTCGAACACGCCCATGCCAAAGCCGGCCGCGATCACCGCCGGCAGATTGCCGAAGCCGGCGGCGGTGACGATCACGAACAGCCGGATCGAATAAGTCGTGCCGTAAAACGGCTGCACGTTCCAGACCAGCGCGACCAGCGCGCCGGCCGCGCCGCAAATCGCGGCGTTAAGGCAGAACGTGAACAAGTAAACTTTGTCGGTGTCGATGCCGAGCACGCGGGCGGCGCGCGCATCCTGCGCGGTGGCGCGGATCGCCTGACCCATGCGGCTGATCTTCATGAATATGATCACCGCCAGCGCCAGCATAGACCGCCAGGCAGAAGCCCATGACGCGGGTGACGGGAATGGTGATGAGCCCGCCGGCGAACTGCCAGGTCGGCAAGCCGCGCTTGCGCCGATTGGGTATCCGGGCCGAAAGCGAGATTGAGGCTCTGCTGGATCACGATGGCGATGCCGAAGGTGGCCAGCAGGGATGTGAACAAATCGCGCGTGATCACCTTGCTCACCACCAGGCGATAGATCACCCAGCCGATGCCCCACAGCAACATGAACGCGACCGGCACGCCGAGCAGCGGGTCGATGCCATGGCGGCCGAGGCTCCAGGTGACGTAGCCGCCGAGCATGATGAAATCGCCCTGCGCCAGATTCTTGACGTTCATCACGCCCCAGACCAGCGCGAGGCCGTAGGCGGCGAGCGCGAAGATCGAGCCGATCAGAATGCCGTCGATCAACAGGCCGATATTGAGTACCGGCGCGGCGGTCAGGATCGAGATGTTGCCTAGAATATGGTCCATCGAATCCGCCTTCGGCGTGCAGTGAACGGCCAAATAGCCGGAAGGGTCGCGCCGATCGCTGCCGCGGTCGGACGACGCCCCCGACAAAGCAAGGAAGCGGGCGCTTACATCCGCCCGCTTCCACTTTTATTGCTCAGTACTGAGCCTCGCGCGGATAGGTCAGCTTGGAGGCGGCGATCATCTTGCCGGCCAGACCACCTTGTATTTGCCGTGCTGAATCTGGCGCAGGATGATTGTCCTTGCCCGGATTGCTGCCGTCGGCAGCAAATTTGATGCGGCCGAAGAAGGTCTCGATGTCGGTCTTGGTCAGACGCCTCGCGCAGCTTTTCCTTGTCGAGCGATTTGGCCCGCTTGAACGCATCGGCCCACACGTAGACCGCGGCCGAGCCTGCGCCGCCTGATAAGGCACGACCTTGTAGCCATAGGCCGCCTTGATCTCGCGTGTTGTAGTTGGCCGCGGTGCCGAACAGCGGGTCGCTCGCCTTCATGGTCTCGTCCCACTGGGTCGGGCACACGAATCCTTCGGAAACCTTCGGAAAATCCTGAGTGACCTTGGCCGATTCGCAATGCGTTACGCCGACGATCGGCACCTGGATCTGCAGTCGGCCATCTGACGCGCCGCAGTCACCGCGCCTTTCTCGTGGCCGGAGACGATCAGCACGTCGGGCTTGATCGCCTTCACCTTGGTTAGGAAGCCGGTGATGTCGTTCAAGTCCTTCGGCATGCGATCGTCGATCGCCGCCGTCATGCCCTGTATTTTTCATTTCGTCGACGACGCCCTGGCGGACGTCGAGCGAGAAGGCGTCGTCCTGATAGATCATCGCGATTTTCACGGTCGGACGGCTTCTTGCCTGCTTTCTTGGCGATATCGGCCGCCATGTCGATCGACGGGCGTCAGATATTTCTCCGACGTGGCGATGATGCCGAACTGGTACTTGTAACCTTGCGTGAACAGCGAGCGCGAGGCCGCTTCGCCTTGCACCAGCGGGGTCTTATATTTCTCCATGACCGGCAGGATCGCCTTGGTCAGCGGCGAGCCGTAGGGGCCGAGCACGTATTGGATTTTGTCCTGATCGATCAGGCGCTCGACCAGCTGGGCTGCGCGCGCCGGGGTCGACTCATCGTCATAGTATTTGATCTCGAAGTGGTAGCACTTGCCGCCGATCTTCACGCCGCCGGCGTCGTTGATCTTCTTCACCGCGAACTCGTAGCCGTTCTTGGTGTTCTTGCCGTTGGCGGCATAGATGCCGGTCGCCGAAACCGCGGCGCCAAGCTCGATGGTGCCGCAGGTCTGTGCTTGAGCGGTGAATGGCGCGAAGGCGAAAGCCGCCGCCGCCACGCCCGTCGCGAATCCTGCCCGATTGAGCATGTTCGTGTTCCTCCCATGGATTTCCCTCGTCGCCGCCGGGTTGGCTCCCGAACTGGCCGGATGGCAAAGCATAACGCCAAGCCATGCGCGGTTGCAATTAACCGCATTGTCGCGGGGAACCGTAAAATGCCGCGTCGCCGGTGGACAAAATCCCCGTAACGAGCCCTTAAACTGGCCTTCTTCGCCGGCCCCCACAGGCTGGCGGCGGGCGCCGATCACTTAAGCCTTCAGCTGCGCACAAAACGCGCGCGGACGACTGGATATGCCAGCACGGCTATTTCGGCCGTGAAGCCGAACGTCCCAAATCCGAGCGCTGCGATCACCGCGATCAAGGCGATCGTCCCGCCTTCCACCTGCGCGGCGCCGACGACCCCGGCCAGACCGCAGACCGCCGCCATGGCGTAGAGAATGCGTGCGATGGCGACCGGCGGCTCGGCAAGCATACGGTGCCCGGGCAACGCGACTGGAATGAGGCCCATACAGCCACCCGCCGCGAACGACAGCGGGACCAGCGGCGGCGGCTCGCCAAGCCACACATTCGGATCGCTTATCATGCTCGCGATGGTCGGCGCGTGCATGGCGATGTGAATGGCCGTTCCGGCCACGCCGACGGCAACCGCTACCGCGCAGACGAGCGCGAAGATGGCGGCCGTCACCTTCGAATCGGCTGCGAGCAACAGATAGCCGGAAAACACCGCGAGCGGACTTATGATGAGAGGAATGATCGCGACCGGATCATGCTCCAAGACAATCAGCGGATGATAAAGATAGACCTCGATGAAAAGCGGTCCAAACAAAATCGTAGTCATGAAAACGAGAAAACGGCCCAGCATCGGCTCAGTCCGCCTTGGCTTCTTTTTCCAGATCGCGAATGATCGTCTGACTCGACGATTGCGTGAACGCCGGCGTCGGAAGATTTTTTACCCCGTTCAAAACGCCGAATCGGGATTTGTCATCGTAAAGCACGAATTTTCCATCAATCGTCGCGTGGCACGAATTGCAATTGCCTCCCATGTTCGTAAAAGATGCAGCGTGCAGATGCCGCGCATGAATGTTGCCCGCAAATGATTTGCCGTGACAGATCAGGCAATCCTCGACGCGCATCGGAATATCGTAACTGACGACGAAGATCCCGTGCAATTCCGGTTTGGCGCGCGGCACCACCAGGCGGTTCACATCGGCCGCCAAATGGTCGCCATGGCAAGCATTGCAGCCGCGCTCCTGCGCGTGCGCGGTATTCCAATTGAAGTTGGTATAGGGAAAGCCCAGTGCGGCCGCGCGCGCTTCGTCCATGTGGTGCCACGTCGCGAATGTGGCGAAGAAGCCGGCGCCTATGACGACAATCGCGGCCAATGCCAGAAGCACGTTGCGGATCATGATTCGCTCCCTTGCAGGCGTGCATTTGCCAGCATGCTCACGAGCGCGGCCAGCAGCAGAAGCGATGCAATCGTCAGGCAAGCCGCGCTCGCCATTAATGCCGCCGGCACCGCCATCAGGCCACAGCCGACGACAATCAGAACAAACGCGACAACGCAGGCCAAGCCGCCAATATCGGGCCGCAGAATTTCGGTGTCACGATCGATGCCAATCGCGCCGATGAAGCCGAGCCCGGCGGCGACCGCAATCGAAATCGGCCAATTGGGCGAGGCTGGCCCGCCCCAAACCGCGCTCGAGAACACGCGGCTGAGATTATCAAGGCTGACGCCGCTCGCTATCATATGGGCACCCGACCCTACCGCGCCGACGACCGCGGCAATTGCCATGATGACCTGAGCCACGATCACGCTGAACTTTGACGGCATAACCTCAACCGCGATCAATGCCAGCAACGCAAGCGGCACCCAGACGACGGGCACCAGCGCTAGCCATGCCTCTTGCCGCGCCAGCGCCGCGCGGTGGCCGAGATCAATTTCCAGCAACATGACCGTGAAAAAGAGGATGGCGAGCAGCAGCAGCGCCCGCCGCATTCCGCGAAGCTCGGCGAGTGGCGGCCACATGTCAGCGCACCTCGACCGCGATCACGCCGGGAACGTCCTGCTTGCGTCCGCTGGCGCTGGTGGCTTTGATCCGCAGGACATAAAAACCGGGCTCGGGCGGGCGAAAGGTTAAATCCCAAGTGATCCAAACGTCAGGATCCGGCTGCGGCGGCAATGGCATCGCCCGGTAGGTGCGGCCGTTATCGATGCTCACTTCGACCGTTCCGACCGGCTCCGGCCCTGTAAAGGCGTAACCTGTGAGTGTGACGCCTGCCATGGTGCCGGCGACAGTCGGCGGCCTCGGCGAAAGGAACCCGGCCATCGCCGGCGCATGATGTTCAGGCGCTTCGTCGGCGACCAGGGTGATGCGGCTCACCCACTTCGGATGATGATTGCCGCCGGCGCCGGGAATGAACAGTCGCGTATAGGGACTGCCATGGCGCATCGGCACCGCCTCGCCGCCGAATTTTCCTACCAGCATGGTTTGCGGCCGCCGCAATTCGGTGAGCGGCAGCGTGAACGGCGGATGGCCGTCGCTGCATTCGATGCGCGCGGCCTTGGCTTCGGGTTTGACGCCGGCCTTCTCGAACAGCGCCGACAGCGGCGCGCCTTCGAATGGCGTGTTGAAGATGAGCGCGCCACCGGCGGTGTTGACGAAGCATTCCAGCGTCATCACCTTCTTGAGCGGCGGCACTTTGGCGAGATCGTCGAGGCTATAGCGCGCCGGCGTATTGACCAGGCCATCGATCTGCACGCCGGTCGGCAGCTTTTCCGGATTGCGCATCTGCGAATAGACGAAGAACTTGCCGTTGGGCGTGATCAATGGCGCGCCCGGGGTTGCGCGCACCGACAGCGCGCCGGCATCGGCCAGCGATTTCGTTGCGCCACCCAGCATCGCGGCCACGATCGCCGATGACGCAGCGGCTAAACAGGTTCGACGATTCATCAAAGCCCCATGGATACCGATGAATAAGAATCCGCAAGCAATACGCCAGACTGGTATTCCACGCTCTATATTGTCGAGTTAATTCGTCGCCATGTACCGATTCAAACCATTTGCGACCGCCGCATAACAGTCGCGTAAAAAATAACTTTCGAACGATAAAGAAGGCTGCTCCTTGATTTAGGTCAATGACGTAATGCGGCATTAGAAATGACATTAAACTCTGGATGATTATGTACCAAAGGGAACACATTGCCATGAAACGCATGCTTCGCATCGCCGTTGTTGTATTCGCCGCAGTCGCGATGTCAGCGCCGGCGCTTGCCGCCGAGAATTGGCCGGACAGCCTCACCGCGTACATCGGCAAGGTCCGCAAGACGGTTCACACGACCGACATGAAGGGTTATCTGGCGGTCGTGAAGAATCCCGACGGCGCGCTGCTGCTCGATGTGCGCGAAGACGGCGAATATAAAGCCGGACATATTCCCGGCACGGTAAACATCCCGCGCGGCCTGCTCGAATTCCAGATCTGGAAGAAGATGGGCTATCCGAAGACGGTCGACATGAAGAAGAAAATCTATGTGCAATGCCAGACCGGCGGCCGCGCCACCCTGGCAGCCGCGGACCTGAAGAAAATCGGTTTCAAGAACGTCACCGCGGTGGTCATGAACCTGCCGGACTGGGAAAAGGCCGGCAATCCGTTCGAGAAATAAGCGGATCGGCTTGATTGGGCTGCGGATTTAGCGAGCGTTGCTCGGCCAACGGGCTCTTAACGACCCCTTAAACCGCCCCCCTTAGCGTGCGCTGCAATGGGGGCTGGCGCAGCGAGACGCCGGCGGCAAAGTCCGGGTTCTTTTGTATGGCGTGGGGACGGGGACAATCGCGGGCGCGGCGGGAGCCGGTATTCGGCGGTCCCGAATTGCGCATCGCGCCAGGCGACCGGCCCGGCGGCGCGGCACCCAAACGCAGCAAACGCAAGCGGCAGCGCGGGCCTAAACGCTCGCTATTCGGACGGCTGATCTATTGGAGCCTGGTGCTCGGCCTGTGGCTCGTGATCGGCGCCGTCGCCACCGTGGGCTGGACCGGCGCGCATCTGCCGCCGATCCAGTCGCTGGAAATCCCCAAGCGGCCGCCATCGATCAAAATCGTCGACGATCAAGACCGCCCGCTCGCCGTGCGCGGCGACATGGGCGGCGCCGTGCTGACGCTTAAAGAACTGCCGAGCTATGTGCCCAAGGCCTTCGTCGCCATCGAGGATCGGCGCTTCTACGAGCATTACGGTGTCGATCCTTACGGCATTGCGCGCGCTTTTGTCGCCAATGTTTTACATCGCGGCGTCGCCCAAGGCGGCTCCACCATCACGCAGCAATTGGCGAAAAATCTCTTTCTCACGCAAGAGCGTACCATCCATCGCAAGCTGCAAGAGATGCTGCTGGCGCTGTGGCTGGAGCGCAAATTTTCCAAGACGCAGATTCTCGAGCTCTATCTCAACCGCGTCTACTTCGGCTCCGGCGCTTACGGCATCGAGCAAGCCTCGCAACGCTATTTCGGAAAGCCGGCGCGCAATATGTCGCTGCCGGAAGCAGCGCTGCTCGCCGGCCTGGTGAAATCGCCGTCGCGGCTGGCGCCGACGCGCAATTATAACGGCGCCGAGCGGCGCGCCAAAACCGTGCTCGCCGCTATGACCGAGCTCCACTTCATCAGTGGTCCGAGCGAACGCGCAGCACTCGCGCATCCGCCGCATATCGTGGCGCAGGCCGGCGGCGGCGGCGTCAATTATGTCGCCGACTGGGTGATGGATGCGCTCAACGACGTGCTCGGCCATGTCGATGAGGACATCGTGGTGCGCACCTCGATCGACGCGGCGTTGCAAGCCAATGCCGAAAAGGCGCTCGCCGATGAATTGGCGCAGAAAGGCGCCAAGGGCAATGTCAGCCAGGGCGCGCTGGTGGCGATGACGCCGGACGGCGCGGTGCGCGCCATGGTCGGCGGCCGCGATTACGCCGACAGCCAGTTCAATCGCGCGGTTGCCGCCAAGCGCCAGCCAGGTTCTGCCTTTAAGCCCTTCGTCTATCTCACCGCGCTCGAGCACGGTCTCACTCCCGATTCGGTGCGCGAGGACGCTCCGATCAAGGTCAAGAACTGGCGGCCGGAGAATTACGGCCACGAATATTTCGGGGCTGTACCGCTGTCGAAAGCGCTGGCGCTCTCGCTCAATACGGTTTCGGTCCGCCTGACGCTCGAATTCGGCCCGGCCAATGTGGTGCGCACAGCGCACCGGCTCGGCATCGCCTCGCATCTGGAGCCCAATGCCTCGATTGCGCTCGGCACCTCGGAAGTCTCCGTGCTCGAATTGACCGGCGCCTACGCGCCCTTCGCCAATGGCGGCTTTGGCGTGGTGCCGCATGTGATCGAGAGCATCACCTCCGGCACCGGCAAATTGCTCTATGCCCGCAGCGAACAACCGATCGGCCGCATTATCGATGCGCGCTATGTGGCGATGATGAACGAGATGATGGCGCAGACGCTCACCATCGGCACCGCGCGCCGTGCGCAGCTTCCGGGCTGGCCGGCCGCCGGCAAGACCGGCACCTCACAGGATTTCCGCGACGCCTGGTTCATCGGCTACACCGCCCGTCTCGTCACCGGCGTCTGGCTCGGCAATGACGACGGCACGCCGACAAAACATGTCACCGGCGGCAGCCTGCCGGTGGACATCTGGAGCCGCGTCATGCGCTCCGCCCACCAGGGCGTGCCGATCGCCAGCCTGCCGGGCGCGCCGGGCGGCGGATTCTTTACCAACCTGTTCGGGAGCGCCTCGTCGCAAGCGCCCGCGCCATCCGACCGGCCGTTGCCGCCGGCGTCCGTGCAGCCGGCCGCGGCCAATGCGCGCTCGACCAATGGCAGTGGCGGTCTCGACGGCTGGCTGCTCAATAATTTTTTCAGCCGGCGCTAACGCTCAAGCTTACTGCAAGCCATAGCGGTGCAACTCGCTGCCATGGGCGTCGAGCCAGGTTTTGGCGCGGGTGAAATCCGGGCAGATGCGCTCGACCAGCCGCCAGAATTTCGCCGAGTGATTCATCTCGACCAGATGCGCGATCTCATGCGCCGCCAGATAGTCGAGCACGAAAGGCGGCGCGAAAATCAGCCGCCATGAATAAGACAAGACGCCGGTGGTCGAGCACGAACCCCAGCGGCTCGACTGATCCCGGATCGACACGCGCTTGACCTTGACGCCAAGCTTTTCGGCGGCGAGCCGGCTGGCCGCTTCCAGATCGGCTTTCGCCTCGCGCTTGAGAAAATCCGACACGCGCCGCGCCACATGTGGCGCAGCGCCGGCAACGCAGAGCAGGCTTTCGCCGTCCGCGCCGCTCTCGACCCAGACCGTGCCGCGTTTGTCCGGGCGATGCTCGATGCGGTGATCGATGCCGCGCAGCGGCAGCACGGTGCCGTGCGCAAAGGGCGCCGGTTCCGGCAGCCGCCCGAGCCGGGCGGCGATCCAGCCGCCGTGCTTTTGCGCGAAGGCGTGCGCCTGTTTCAGGCTGCCGCGCGGCGGCATGGTGAGCACGACTTCACGGGTGGCGGACTGGATGCGCAGCGTATAGCGGCGCGCTTGCCGGTGACGCTTCACGCGCACCAGATAGACCTCGCGGTCAAATGCGACGCTGATGGCCGTCGGTTCGCTCGGCCGGCGATAAAGCAGTGCGCGCAGAGGCATTCGAATCGCCTGCCCGATTGCAGAGGAGCCCGGAAATACTGCCATATTCGCCGCCGCCCGCAACGCGCTTTCGCTCAAGCCGAAACATGCGGCCACGCAAGGGTTTAAACGCTGTCACAAAGGCAAGCCGGCGCGAAAGCGCCGCGGCCACGCTTAGTGGCCGGGGCCCGCCGCTTTCGCCGAGGGCGGATGGGCGCCGTTGGTCTTGCGCCCGCCGCGGCCCTGGCCGTTATGCGAGAGCACGAAATCGGAAATGCGCGGCGCAATCTCGGAGCGGAAGCGCGAGCCGTTGAACACGCCGTAATGGCCGACCGCGGGCTGCATGTAATGCGCCTTGTTGTCGGCGGGAATGTTGGGGCACAGGCGATGCGCGGCTTCGGTCTGCCCAAGGCCGGAAATGTCGTCGTTCTCGCCTTCCACCGTCATCAGCGCCACGCGCTTGATGAACGATGGGTCGATCACGCGATTGCGATGGGTCATCTCGCCTTTGGGCAGCGCGTGGCGGATGAACACGGTGTCCACCGTCTGCAGATAAAACTCGGCGGCCAGATCCATGACGGCGAGATATTCGTCGTAGAACTCGCGGTGCTTCTGCGCCGAATCGCCATCGCCTTTGATCAAATGCGTAAACAGATTGCGGTGCGCCTCCAGATGGCGGTCGAGGTTCATGCTCATGAAGCCGTGCAACTGCAGAAAGCCGGGATACACGTCGCGCATGAAGCCGGGATGCGGGAACGGAACCTTGGTGATGACGTGGGTGCGGAACCATTCGAGCCCGCGATCTTCCGCGAGCTTATTGACCGCGTTGGGATTGATGCGGGTATCGATCGGCCCGCCCATCAGCACCATGGAATGCGGCACGTAAGGATCCTTGTCGGCCTCCATCAACGCGACCGCGGCCAGCACCGGCACCGAGGGCTGGCACACCGCGATCATGTGCGCGTCGCCGCCGAGCACGTGCAGAATCGAAATCAGGTAATCGATATAGTCGTCGAGATCGAAGCGGCCTTCGGAGAGCGGCACCATGCGCGCGTCGACCCATTCGGTGAGGTAGACGTCGTGATTGGGCAGGAAGGTTTCCACCGTGCCGCGCAGCAGCGTCGGATAGTGCCCCGACATCGGCGCAACGATCAGCAATTTCGGCTGCGGGCGGCGCGGCGCATGCGTGAAGGCGCGCTCGAAATGCAACAGCCGGCAGAACGGCCGCTCCCATACGGTGTTTATCCGCACCGGAACACGCTCGGCGCCGACGACGGTGTTATCGATATTCCATTCCGGCCGGCGATAGCGGCGCGTCGAGCGCTCGAACAATTCAGCGGCGGCGGCCACCGACTTGCCGTAAGTCGTGTGGCTGAGCGGATTGGCCGGGTTCTTGAAGAACAATTTGGTGGCGTCGGCCATGGCGCGCGAGGGATTGAGCGCGGCGTGGCCCATCTCGTAGAGCCAATACATCGGCGTCGACAGCAAAACGCCGTTGTCGCCGGGCAGCGATGCTGCTCCGTCGAATTCACCGATCGGTATGGACTTAGGCCCCGGCCCTTGCTGCACCGCAGCAGAGTGTCGCTTTTCGGTCATAAGGTCAACATTACAGATAAGTTGTTCGCGTCCCCTTTACGGCCCGCGATCTTCGCCTAAGCCCCCTGCACTAAAGAGCTTTTCGGCCTATTCGCCGGTTTGCAGCAGCGAGCCTTGCACACGCGCGCTCGCCAACAGCTTGAGGAAAGCGAGCGACGCGGCTGCGAACAGCACGACATTAAATGCCAGCGCCTCGAGCATCAGGTCGGCGCGGAACACATGGTCCATGAGCAACGCGCGCATGCCCTCGAACACATAAGTCGGCGGCAGCGACCAGGCGACGTATTGCAGCCAATGCGGGGAGCACCGCCACCGGGTAATAGACGCAAGTGAGCGGCAAAAACAGAAACATGATGGTCCACGCCATGCTCTCGGCGCCCATGCCGTTTCGCAACAGAAGCCCTGCGACGAAAATGCCGATCGCCCAGGAAGTGAGCATCAAATTTCCAAAGAAGGCGGCAAGCGCAAAGCCGAGCGACCACAGATTAAAGCCGAAGAAGTAAACCGCCAGCAGCGTTACCGGCACCATGCCGATCGCCAGCCGGATAATGCTCATGATCATCAATGAGGCGATGAACTCGACCGGGCGCAGCGGCGACATCATCACATTGGCGAGGTTGCGCGACCACATTTCCTCAAGAAACGAAATCGAGAAGCCGAGCTGGCCGCGGAACAGAATGTCCCACAGCAGCACCGAGCCGATGAACACGCCGCCGGCGCGCGCGAAGAAGCCGGCATTCTGCGACACGTAAAGCTGCAGAAAGCCCCACATCAACATCTGCACCGTCGGCCAATAGATCAAATCGAGGATGCGCGGCCAGGACGAGCGCAGCACATACCAATAGCGCCGCACCATGGCGAAGACGCGGTTGATGGAAAATTCGAGGCCGGTGTCGGTGCCGATCATTGCGCGGCCTCGCTGTGATTGCGCCGTCCGCGCGCGACGTCGAGGAACACTTCTTCCAACGTCTCGCGCCCGTAGCGCGACAACAACCGCTCGGGCGTATCGTCGTCCTCGATGCGGCCCTTCTTCATGATGATGACGCGCTCGCACAGCCGCTCGACCTCGCTCATATTGTGGGAGGCGAGCAACACAGTGGCATTTTGATCGCGGCGATAACGCTCCAGCCGCGAGCGCACCCAGTCGGCGGTGTCGGGATCGAGCGAGGCGGTCGGCTCGTCCAGCAGCAACACCTCCGGCCGGTTGAGCAAAGCCTTGGCGAGCGAGACGCGCGTCTTCTGCCCGGCCGACAATTTGCCGGTCGGCCGGTCGAGAAATTCGGTCAGTTCGAGATCGGCGGCCAGGCTCTTGATGCGCTCGTCGATATCGGCGACCGCATAAAGCTGCGCGAACACCGACAGATTTTGCCGCACGGTGAGCCGCGTCGGCATGTCCACATAGGGGCTTTCGAAATTCATCCGGTGCAGCACGCGATAACGCTCTTTCGGCATTTGCGCACCCAGCACATGGACGGTCCCCGAGGTGGGCATGACCAGACCCATGATCATGGCGATGGTGGTGGTCTTGCCGGCGCCATTGCCGCCCAACAGCCCGGTGATCGAACCGGGCGGCAGCCGGAACGAAATTCCGTCCACGGCTGTTGCGCTTTTGTAGCGCTTCACCAGGCGATCGACGCTGATGGCTGAGGCGTTTTGGGCATCCATGATCCGGCAGATGTGACGCTCCGCCGCAGGAAGCGCAAGCCCCGCAAGACTGCGCAATAACAAGGCCGCGCAATAATATGTAGACTGGCTGCCCATGCCCGGTCTCGGTTTCGCCCAGAATCATCCGCTCCGCAATGTGCGCCTCGACACGCTCGTGCGGCTGCGCTGGCTCGCGGTCATCGGACAGACCACCGCGGTGCTGGTGGTCTATGCCGGGCTCGATTTCGACTTGCCGATCTGGGCTTGCCTGGCCGTGATCGCGCTGTCGGCCTGGCTCAATCTGGCGCTGCGGTTGCGTTTCCACATGACGCAGCGGCTCGAGCCCGACCGCGCCGCCTGGCTGCTGGCGTTCGATATCGCGGAACTGGCGGTGCTGTTGTTCCTGACCGGCGGATTGCAAAACCCATTCGCCTTTCTGTTTTTGGCGCCGGTGCTGCTGTCGGCGACCGCGCTGCCGCCGCGCTTCACGTTGATGCTCGGCGCCTTTGCGGTCGCTTGCGCCACCTTGCTGGTGTTCGTGCATTACCCGCTGCCCTGGGACAGGGACGATCCCGTGCAGCTGCCGCCGATCTACATGGCGGGGGTGTGGCTTTCGATCCTGCTCGCCATCGGATTCATCGGCGTCTATGCCTGGCAGATCACCGAGGAGTCGCGCCAGCTCACCGACGCGCTCGCCGCCACCGAACTGGTGCTGGCGCGCGAGCAGCATCTCTCGCAACTCGACGGGCTGGCCGCCGCCGCCGCGCACGAACTGGGCACGCCGCTCTCTACGATATCCGTGATTGCCAAGGAGCTGGAGAACGCGATCGCGCTTAACGCGCCGCACGGCGACGACGTGCGGCTGCTGCGCGAACAAGCGACGCGCTGCCGCGATATCCTCGCCAAGCTCACCGAATTGTCGGCGAGCGGCGAGCCGTTCGACCGCCTGCCGCTCACCACGCTGATCGAGGAGGTGGCGGCGCCGCACCGCAATTTCGGCGTCGACATCGACGTGACGACACCTTCCAAACGCGGCGCCGATCCGGTCGGCGCGCGCAATCCGGCGATACTCTACGGGCTCGGCAATCTCTTGGAGAACGCGGTCGATTTCGCGCGCGAGCGCGTGACCGTCGGCGCGCATTGGGACGACGATATTGTGCAGGTGATCATCAACGACGACGGCCCGGGTTTCGCACCGGAAATCATGGACCGCATCGGCGAGCCTTATGTCACCAGCCGCCGCCGCACGGCGGAAAACGCCGACGAGGAACCGAGCGGATTAGGATTGGGCTTTTTCATCGCCAAGACTTTGCTCGAACGTTCCGGCGCCACGCTCAATTTCGAGAATCGTTTATTTCCCGATCGCGGCGCCGTGATCACGGTGCGCTGGCGGCGCAGCGATTTCGAGCGGCCATTAGCTTTCGCTGCATCTTGAGATCGCACCGCACAATTACCATTTATATTCTAACGAAAAAGGGTGTGAATGTACGGCTCAAGCAGCTAGGATGTTTCTTACGTTCGCGCACTTGATTCCGAAGAGCGCCCGCCGTTTTTCGGAATCATGTGCAGATAAAATTTATTGGCTCTGCGCGCTTGCGTCAGAACCAAGCACATGGGGTTTGCGATATGGAACTCGCTATGACGGCAACCACCGCACCGCCGGCCATTGAGAATATTCCGGGCGAACGCACGCTGCTGATCGTCGAGGACGATCGCCCGTTTTTGCAGCGGCTGGCCAAGGCGCTGGAGGGTCGCGGCTTTATCGTGACGACCGCGGAATCGGTTGCCGACGGATTGCTGCAACTCGAACAAAGCGCGCCCGCATTCGCGGTGGTCGATATGCGGCTCGGCGACGGCAACGGGCTCGACGTGATCGCGGCCTTGAAGCGCAAGCGGCCCGAGGCGCGCGGCATCATCCTCACCGGCTACGGCAATATCGCGACCGCGGTCAACGCGGTTAAAATCGGCGCCGTCGATTATCTCGCCAAGCCTGTCGACGCCGACGACGTGGTGGCGGCCTTGCTCGCGCAAGACAAAAAGATCGAGCCGCCGGAAAATCCGATGTCGGCCGACCGCGTGCGCTGGGAGCACATCCAGCGCATCTACGAATTGTGCGGTCGCAACGTTTCGGAAACCGCGCGCCGGCTCAACATGCATCGCCGCACGCTGCAGCGGATTTTGGCCAAAAGGGCTCCGCGCTAGCGGAGACCGTCTTAAAGCAAAATGCGGGCTCCGCGCTAATTACTCAAGTAACGTCGCCGTACGGCCCGTTCGGATCGGCCAGCGATTGCAGCCGCAGCGCTGCGGCGCGGGCGAACAGCAGCAGCATCGATTTGCGGGTCGCCGCCGGCAGCCTGTGCTCGGGCGCTTCGCATTGAAACGCGGCGCCAAAGTGCATCCGCCACGATCAGCCCGGTGTCGGGCGGGAAAATCTCGCACGGCACCTCTTGCGCGGTGGCAAAGAACAGCCGGTCGCAATGCAAGCGGTAATCCTGCCATTTCTGGTCGGCGCGGAAATCCGCCACCGATGATTTGATTTCGACGATCCAGATTTCGCCGCTCGAATCGAGCGCCACCAGATCGGCGCGGCGGCCGGACGGCAATCCCAATTCGCTCACCACGCAAAAGCCGTGCGCGTGCAACAGCCGCGCGGCGCCGCGCGCGATCGCCAGCGCGCGTTCGGATTGGCGTCCGTCAACCGGCAATTCCAGCGGCGTTTTGGCGGCAAGCGATCATGAGGCAATCTTAGCATTATTTTTGGCGCGCTCGGGAAAGGCCTTGGCGAGGCCTTCGCGCGTTGCCGGCAACACCCCGCGCTCGGTGATCAGCCCGGTGACGAGGCGCGCGGGCGTGACATCGAAGCCGTAATTGGCGACCGCCGAGCCGTCCGGAATGATTTGCACGGACATCGATGCTTCCGTCTTTGGTTTTTCCGGTCACGGTCGTGACTTCGTCGCCGCTGCGCTGCTCGATCGGAATTTCGCTCAATCCGTCACTCAACGTGAAGTCGATGGTCGGCGACGGCAGCCCGACATAGAACGGCACATTGTTGTCGCGTGCGGCCAGCGCCTTCAAATAAGTGCCGATCTTATTGCAGACATCGCCATGCGCAGTGACGCGGTCGGTGCCGACGATCACCAGATCGACCATTCCATGCTGCATCAGATGGCCGCCGGTATTGTCGGGGATCACCGTGTGCGGCACGCCGTGCTGGCCGAGCTCCCAGGCCGTGAGCGAAGCACCTTGGTTGCGCGGCCGCGTCTCGTCGGCGAACACATGCACGGCCACACCCTTGTCATGCGCGGTGTAGACCGGCGCCAGCGCGGTGCCGAAATCCACCGCCGCCAGCCAGCCGGCATTGCAATGGGTGAGCACGTTGACGCGCGCGCCCTTTTTGCGCGCGGCGATTTCTTCGATCAATTTAACGCCGTGGCGGCCGATCGCCTTGTTGATAGCGACGTCTTCATCGGCAATTTCCTCGGCGCGCCGCAAGGCGGCGGCGGCGCGCTCGGCGCGCGGCCGGTTGCGCACGGCGGCGAGCATTTCGTCGAGCGCCCATTTCAGATTGATCGCGGTCGGCCGCGTCGCCATCAACGCAGCGCAGGCGCGCTCGAGATTTTCATCGGATGCGTCCTCGCGCAGCGCCAGCCAAACGCCATAGGCGGCGGCCGCCCCGATCAGCGGCGCGCCGCGCACTTGCATCGACTTTATGGCATGGGCCGCTTCGTTGAGCGTCGTTAAACGCAAAGTGGCGAAACGATGCGGCAGCAAAGTCTGGTCGATGATGCCGACCGCGGCGCCATCGCTTTCCAGCCAAATCGTGCGCATGTCCTTGCCGTTAACTTTCATGACCACTTCATATCGCGCTTTGCGGGAAGCGACAAATTGCGGCGGCGCGCCCAACCGCGAACATAAGCCGCCATAAATCAGCCGATGGTCGGCCCCAATTCCGGCCCGAGGCCGACGCGATGGCCGAGCGATGATTCTTCCCGTCTGACGTTATTCCATCAGAGGGGTAAACTCATGCATACGCATCTGGCGAGGGCCGCGGCTCTCGCTTTTTTTATGCTGCCTTTCGCCTGGTCCGCCGCGGTCGCCTCCAAGGCGGCTATGATAAAGCCCGTCGTCGAAGTCGCCTTCGTGCTCGACACCACCGGCTCCATGGGGCCGCTGATCGAAGGCGCCAAGCGCAAAATCTGGTCGATCGCGACCGCGATCGTCGATGCCAATCCCGACGCCGAAATCCGCATGGGGCTCGTGGCCTATCGCGACATCGGCGACGAATACGTCACCAAGACATTCGACCTCACCACCGACATCCAGGATCTTTATGCCAACCTGCTCGAACTCAAAGCGCGCGGCGGCGGCGATTGGCCGGAGAGCGTCAACGAGGCGCTTGATGTTGGCGTGACGAAATTGTCGTGGACGCAAGGATCTGAGATCTGCCGCATCATGTTCCTGGTCGGCGATGCGCCGCCGCACATGGACTATGCGCAGGACACCAAATACCCGGAGGTGCTGCGCAAGGCGCGCGAGCGCGGCATCCTCGTCAATGCCGTGCAGGCGGGCGGCGCGCACGACACCGAGCGGGTCTGGCGCACCATCGCGCAGATGGGCCATGGCCGCTACATTCCGATCCCGCAGGACGGCGGCCATCTGGTGGTGATCGAAACGCCGTTCGACCGCGCCATCATCGAGCTGCAGGATGAGATCAACGGCACCGTGATCCCCTACGGACCGCGTGAGCAGCGCGGCGAAGTCGAGCGCAAAACCAAGCAGGCCGCCGCCGCACCGCGTGCGGTCGCGACCGAAATGGCAGGTTATCTGTCGCGCAATGCGGCGAAAACGTCCGGCGAGGCCATCACCGGCAACGGCGATCTGGTCGCCGACATCAAGGCCGGGCGGCAAAAGCTTGCCGCGGTGAAGGATGCCGACCTGCCGGATTCGCTTCGCAGCGTCCCGGCAAACGAGCGGCAAGCGCTCATCGACAAACAAATGGCCAAGCGCAAGACGCTGAATGAGCGCATGGCCGCGCTGGTCAAGCAGCGCGACGGTTACGTGCGTGAACAAGCCGCCAAGGCCCCCGCGCCTGCTGCCGATTCTTTCGACCGCGCGGTCGCCGAAACCTTGAGCGTGCAGGTCAAGCACTAGACTTCAAGCACTAGGCTTGCTGCATCGGCCGCTTTGCCGCAAACTCCCGCCGGAGAAAATCCGGCGGGAGAATTCGCATGGCTGAGGCGGCGGCGGCGATCGATTACGAAAAAGAATACGACAACCGCGGCCGCGTACCCGAGCATCCGGAAATTTTCGCGCGCTGGGAGCGCGAAGCTGCCGCCTACCGCGCCGGCGCGCGTGACGCCGAACTCGGCGTCGCTTACGGGCCATCGCCACGCCAATTCATCGATCTTTTTCCGGCCAAGGACGACGATGCCTCGACGCCGCTGGCGCTGTTCATCCACGGCGGCTGGTGGCGCTCGCTTGAGCCCGCGATGTTCAGCCAGCTTGCCGCCGGGCCCAATGCGCGCGGCGTAACGGTCGCGCTCGCGGGCTACGAACTTTGTCCGAACGTATCGATCGCCACCATCATCGAGCAGATGCGCACGGCCTGCCTGTGGCTGTGGCGCAAGCAGCGCAAACGCATTTTCATCTACGGCCATTCCGCCGGCGGGCATCTCGCCGCCTGCATGCTGGCGCAGGACTGGAAGAAGTTCGCATCAGACGCGCCCGCCGACCTGGTGCCGGCCGCCTACGCGATCTCCGGCGTGTTCGATCTCAGTCCTTTGATCCATGTCTCGCAAAACCAGGATCTGCGGCTGGACGAAGCCGAGGCGCGGCGCGTATCGCCGCTGCATTGGAAAGTCCCGCCCGGGCGCACACTCGATGCAGTGGTCGGCTCGCTCGAATCGAATGAATTTTTGCGGCAGACCCGATCATTGCCGAAGCCTGGGGCGCGCGCGGCGTGGCGACGCGCAGCGATAAAATCGCCGGCACCAATCATTTCACCGTGGTCGATGCGCTGAGCGATCCCGGCAGCGCCATGACCGCCCGTGTCGCCGATTTGGCGCGCGCTGGTCTGGGCGAAAAACTAAAACCAATAACTCCAGGCGAAATAGACCGTCAGCAATACCCCGACCACGACCACGGCGACGCGCATCACCTCGCGCGGGATGAGGCGCGCCAGCCAGGCGCCGGTCAACCCGCCGACGATGGTGCCCGCGGCGAGCGTGAGCGTCTGCGGCCAGATCACGCTGCCCTTGAAAATGAACACCAAAGCCGCAGCGCCGCAGTTGAGGCTGATGATCAAATTCTTGACCACATTGGCGGAGCGGTAATCGCCGTGGGTTGCCACCGACATCACGCCCAGCACCAGCACGCCGCCGCCGGCGCCGAAATAGCCGCCGTAAAGTGAAATCGGCAGCAGCATTTTCAAACTGGTGACGCTGAAATCGATGGCGCGTCCGCGCCGCTTGGCGCGCGCCCGCGCCCAGTCGCCGATTTGCTGCGCGAAGGCAAACAGCACAGTGGCAAAGCCGAGCAGCACCGGCACCAGCGCCTCGAACAGCCGCTCCGGCGTCGCCAGCAGGAACAGCGCGCCGATCGCAGCGCCGATCATCGAGGCCGCCACCATGCCGACGAAAGCGCGATTAAACGGCGGCAATTGCTTGCGGTCGGAAAGCGCCGCGAAAAACGCGCCGGGGACGGCGGCGGCGAGATTGCAGATGGTGGCCGGCAGCGGCGCTAATCCAGAGGCGATCAGCGCCGGATAGGTGATCATGGCGGCGCCGCCGACCATCGACGTGATGATGCCGCCGGCGACACCGGCCGCAAACAGCATCAGGATGATTTGGAGAGTCATTGCCGGCAATGCATCTTCCGTTCATTCTCCGCGCAAGCGGGAATGTCTAGAAGAATGCCTGAATGCCGGTCTGCGCGCGCCCCAGAATCAACGCATGGATGTCATGCGTGCCCTCATAGGTGTTGACCGTCTCCAAGTTCGAAAGCACGCGCATCACGTGATATTCCTCGGAAATGCCGTTGCCGCCGTGCATGTCGCGCGCGACGCGGGCGATGTCGAGCGCCTTGCCGCAATTGTTGCGCTTCATCAGCGAAATCGACGGCGGCGCCGCCTGCCCCGCTTCCATCATGCGGCCCAAGCGCAGCGCGCCGGCCAAGCCCAGCGCGATTTCGGTCTGCATGTCGGCGAGTTTTTTCTGCACCAGCTGATTGGCGGCGAGCGGGCGGCCGAACTGCTTGCGCTCGAGCACGTATTGGCGCGCGCGGTGCCAGCAGAATTCGGCGGCGCCCATCACGCCCCAGGAAATGCCGAAGCGCGCATTGTTGAGACAGCCGAACGGACCGGCCAGGCCCTTCACATTCGGCAAAAGATTTTCTTCCGGCACCACGCAATCGGCGAGCACGATCTCGCCGGTGATCGAGGCGCGCAACGACAATTTGCCTTCGATCTTGGGCGTCGAAAAACCTTTCATGCCGCGCTCGACGATGAAGCCGCGAATGACATTGTCGAGCTTGGCCCACACCACCGCGATGTCGGCGATCGGCGCGTTCGAGATCCAGGTCTTGGCGCCGTTGAGCTTGTAGCCGCCGGAAACTTTTTCCGCGCGCGTCACCATGCCGCCGGGGTCGGAGCCGTGGTCGGGCTCGGTCAGGCCGAAGCAGCCGATGATCTCGGCGCTGGCGAGCTTGGGCAAATATTTGCGCCGCTGCGCTTCGTTGCCATAGGCGTAGATCGGATACATGACGAGCGAGGACTGCACCGACATGGCGGAGCGGTAGCCGCTATCGACGCGTTCCAGTTCGCGCGCGATCAGCCCGTAGCAGACATAGCCTAGGCCTGCGCCGCCATATTCCTCCGGAATGGTCGAGCCGAGCAGGCCGAGCTTTGGCCATGGCCGGGATCAGCGTCGGATCGTATTTTTCCTGCGCGTAGGCTTCGACGATATTGGGCATCAAGCGGTCTTGCGCAAAGCCGCGCGCCGAATCGCGCACCATGCGCTCTTCTTCCGTGAGCTCGTTTTCGATGCCGAGCGGGTCTTCCCATTGGAACGCCGCGTCCTTCAGGATGGCGGGGTTGGCTTGGCGCTTCTCGGCCGCTTGCGACATGATCGTCTCCTCAAAACCTCATCGGCGGCATTATAGACGGGCTCTAGCCAAGCGCCATCGCCCCTATTCTTTGCGGCGCGGGGGCGCCGTAACTAATCCCCGCTAATGCGGGGCCTTCAGTCTTCCCCTCGAATAAATCGAGGGGGACGGCGCGCCGATCGGCGCATCCGTAGTTTCCGTGCCGCACTTCTCATCGAAGTGCGGGCGCCTTCCGGCGCGCCATCGCGGCTTTTCTGTCCCTGGCGCCGCGCTTCCGGGCCGGGCTTGCTGGGACGCTCTTCACGTCCTCTGAGCGGGTGGCTTCCGCCATCCCTCGCTACCCGCCTCGTCCAGCCATTCATGGCAGCCCCACGTAGTTGGAGCCGGACGGCTGGCCAGGGCCTCCCGGTGCCGCGGTTACGAGCCCCGCCCGCGGGCGCCGCACCGCCGATACCGGGTTTCCCCGGATCGGCCCTGAGCGAAGCGATGCCTGATCTCCGGCACCGCTCCGTCTCAGATGGCTCCATCTTCGAAACGTCTCGCGAAGACGCCCCTCGAAGAGCCAGGCGGGGTTGAAGGTAGGAGAGGAGTATGGCGGAAGTATGACTATAATCCTACTGTTTTGTTTCGCTGGTTTGGGGCGATAAGTGCCGCTCGCCGATGGCCGTTGACGGCTATCGCTTTTTTGCTATATAGGCTTCGATGCGATGGACGGTGCAGGCCTTGAACGCCACCGTGGCCGCCGAGATCGAGGCGCTGCCGAACGATATGCGGGCGCGGTTCGCGCGCCTGTCCACGATCATCGAGCAAGCCGGATTGGCGGCTTTGCCGCGCGAGGCCGTCCGGCATCTCGAAGGCAAACTGTGGGAGCTGCGCATGGCCGGGCGAGACGGCATCTCGCGGGCCATTTATGTGACGGCAAGCGGCCAGCGTGTCGTTGTCGTGCGCGCCTTCGTGAAGAAAACGCAGAAAACACCGCCGCGCGAAATTGAAATTGCCCGCCAAAGAGCGAAGGACGTGACATGATCAAGATCAGCGACCTGCACAAGAAATGGATGAAAAATCCGGCATACCGCAAGGAATACGACGCGTTGGAGGATGAGTTTGCTTTGATCCTGGCGGTGGCCAAGGCGCGCCGGCGCGCCGGCTTAAGCCAGGCGCAATTGGCCAAGCGCATGAAGACGACGCAGAGCACGGTGGCGCGGCTGGAAAGCGGACGCGGCAAGCCCTCCACGCGCACGCTCTCGCGCTTTGCCAAGGCGACCGGGCACCGATTGAAGATCAGCTTCGAGCCGATGAAGAGGATGAAAACCGGTAGGGCGCGTTAGCGCGCTGTAGGCTCGGTTGAGCGTACGCGAAACCCATCATTTGCGGTCGCCGGTCACCACGGACCCGACTGACGATCGGCCCAATTGGGATATGATTAGCCGGTGATTCGCCTCTGCTGTTGCAACGCGTGAGCAACAAAGGATGGAATGGCCATGCGCCCCAATTCAATTCGCCGGCTCATCTGTTCGGCCGCTGCCTGTCTCATCGTAACGACGGCCGCCGTCGCCAACCCCGATGAGTTGTCCATCGTCGGCACCGGCGACGGTATCGATGTTCTGCGCGCGCTCAGCACCGCATTCATGACGGAAAACAAGTCGATATGGATCAACATTCCGCCCAGCATGGGTTCCAACGGCGGAATTGCCAAGGTCGCCGCCAACGAAGCCGTCCTCGGGCGCGTGGCGCGCGCCCTCACCGACGCGGAAGCCGCGTCGGGAATTCAATACGAGCCGTTCGCAAAACTGCCGAGCGCGTTTTACGTTCATCCCGATACCGGCGTGACGTCGCTGACGTCGGCGCAGCTGGCCGATATTTATGCCGGCCGCGTGAAAAATTGGAACCAGGTCGGCGGTGCGAATTTGCGCATTCGTGTCGTGCGCCGGGAAGAAGCCGACAGCACGCTGATCGTCTTACGCGTGACCATGCCGCGATGGAAAGATCTCGTTATTACCGACATGTCGAAGACGGCGGCCACGACGCAAGACGCCATCGACACGGTCCACGATGTTCCAGGCGCTATTGGATTTGGTCCGTTCACAAGGACGCTGGAAAAAAGAACTGTCGTGATCCGTATTGACGGCCACTACCCGACCGACATCGAATATCCCAGCAGCGTCGTGCTGGCGCTGATCTACAAGAAAACAACCATCACGCCGGCCGCGCGCGCCTTTATCGCGTTCTTGGGAACGGACATGGCGCGCAACATTCTCGAACAATTCGGCACCGTTCCCATCAGAAAGAACAGCACGTTGTAAGATTAAGTTGAGCGGCTTGTCCGCCGAAGCGCATCAGCGCGAAGGCGGAAGCAAACCCCAAAACAAAAACCCCGCCGGCGTTCCGGCGGGGTTTTGCATCACAAATCTTAAAGACGGCGATCAGATCGCCATCTTGAGTTCTTTGGTGGCGCGGAAGGCGACCTTGCGGCTCGCCTTGATCTGGATCGCTTCGCCGGTCATCGGGTTGCGGCCCATGCGGGCGGCGCGCTTGCGCACTTGCAGAATGCCGAGCCCGGCGATCTTGACGCGCTCGCCTTTCTTCAAATGCTTGGTGATCATGACGACCAGCTCTTCCAGCATCTCGAGACCCTGCTTCTTGGTAAGCTGATGCTGCTCCGCCAGCGCGTAGGCCAGATGCTTGGTGGTGACCGGCTTGCCGGGCTTGGGGGCGGCTGGGTTCGCTGCCATGGGCTTTTGCTCCTTGGGCGCTTGATGCGCGAGACGTAAGCCCTATGAGATTCGCTTGAGAACCGCCAGCAGGCAGAGGCCATAAATCACAGAAAGAGCGTATTTTAAGGTGTTCCGGGGGAAGCGGACGTTGCCGGCTTAAGCGCTTTCGTCTATTGAGGCCGCATAAGCGCCCGTAGCTCAGCTGGATAGAGCGTTGCCCTCCGAAGGCAAAGGTCGGACGTTCGAATCGTCTCGGGCGCGCCAGTTACCGGCTCATACTACCGCCGCCACGTCACCTGCGTGCGGCGCCCAACAGGAGTTTGCATGCTCAACACATTTGCGCGCGCGCGCGTCGTTTTCGTGGTCGTGCTGCTCGGCCTCACGCTTGCCGGCTGCGGCTACAACCAGATCCCGACCTTGGAGGAGCAGGCCAAGGCGAAATGGGCGGACGTGCAGAACAACTACCAGCGCCGCTCCGACTTGATCCCCAATCTCGTCGCCACCGTGCAGGGCTATGCGGCGCAAGAAAAGAGCGTGTTCATCGGCGTGGCCGAGGCGCGCGCCAAAGCGACGCAAGCCAAGATCGACGTCTCGCAGCTCACCGATCCCGTCAAGCTCAAGCAATTCCAGGATGCGCAGAACCAGTTGAGCGGCGCGCTCGGCCGCTTGCTCGCCATCAGCGAGAATTATCCCGACCTCAAGTCGAACCAGAACTTCCTCGCCTTGCAATCGCAACTCGAAGGCACCGAGAACCGCATTGCGGTCGCGCGGCGCGATTACATCGAGGCGGTGCGCGTCTACAACACCTCGCTCAAGACCTTCCCCGGCATTCTGTGGGCCTCGACCTTCTTCCGCGGCAACAAGCCGATGGTGGTGTTCGCCGCGAGCGACGAATCGCAGAAGCCGCCGCAAGTAAAATTCTGACAGATAAAATTCTGACGCCGCGCAAGGGCGTCTAAGAGGCCGACATGACCGCAGGCCGCACCAGCTGGCGCATCGCAGCGCGCGGTCCTTGGCTGGCCATCTGCTTTGTTGCGCTGTTGGGCACGGCGGTCGGCGCCGCCGCAATCAATTTCCCCGCGCTCAGCGGCCGCATCGTCGATCAGGCCAACATCATCCCGGCCGCGACCCGCGACGCGATCGAGACAAAACTCGCCGATCTCGAAACCAATTCCGGCATCCAGCTTGTGGTCGCCACCGTCTCCTCGCTTCAAGACCAGGAGATCGAGCCTTACGCCAACGAGTTATTCCGCACCTGGAAGCTCGGCGAGAAGGACAAGAACAACGGCGTGCTGCTGCTGGTGGCGCCGAACGAGCATCGCGTGCGCATCGAAGTCGGCTATGGGCTGGAAGGCACGCTGACCGACGCGCTGTCGAAGATCATCATCTCCAATGCGATGACGCCGCGCTTCAAGGCGAACGATTTCGGCGGCGGCATTGCGCGCGGCGTTGACGACATCATCACGGTGCTCACCACCGATGCATCCGAATGGCAGAAGCGCCCGGCGGTGCGGCTCGACAAACCGCCGGGCGTCGACCCGTCGATTTGGCTGATCATCGGCGGGATATTTATTTTCATTATCTTGTGCGTCGTCTCACCGACCTTTCGCTGGATTGCCTTCAACATCCTGCTCAACGTGCTGCTAAGCTCGGGCGGATCGGGCGGCAGCAGCGGCGGATTTTCCAGTGGCGGCGGCGGTGGCGGCTTTTCCGGCGGCGGCGGTTCGTCGGGCGGCGGCGGGGCTTCAGGGAGCTGGTGATGAACCTTACGCCGCAAGACCGCGAACGCATCGCCGGCGCCATTCGAACGGCGGAAGCCGGCACGTCGGGCGAGATCGTTTGCGTCTTGGCGCGCCGGTCGGCCGATGCAACGGGACTGCCGATCTTTATCGCCGCCGTGGCCGCGCTCGCTTTGCCTTGGCTGCTCGTTGCCGTCACGGAAATGCCGGTGGAGCGGATTCTGCTCTACCAAATTTTGGCATTTTGTGCGGTCGCCGTCTTGCTTTACCTGCCGCCTTTGCGCGTTGCGTTGATCCCGCGCGCGGCGCGCCGGGCGCTCGCCCACCGCGCCGCCATGCAGCAGTTCGTCCAGCGCGGCATCGCGCGCAAGCAAAATCGCTGCGGCATTTTGATCTTCGTCTCGCTGGCGGAACGCTATGCGCGCATCGTTGCCGACGAAGGCATTGCCGCGCGCGTGCCGCAGGCGCAATGGCAGCAGGCCGTCGATGCGCTCATCGTGCATATGCGCGACGGCCGCATCGCCGATGGCTTTGTTACCGCGATCGAATTGTGCGGAAAGGAACTGGCGGCGCATTTCCCGCGCACGCAAGCAAGCCGCGACGAGTTGCCGGACCGAATCTATTTAATCTAGCGCCGAGCGGGACGCGCCTTTACGCCAATCTCGCCAGTTCGCGCGGCGGCGGCATGCGGCGCGGGGTCGGCACGTAATATTTGCCGAGCTTCATCATCGGCCGCGGCTTGACCACGATCGACATCAGCCGGTCGCGCAGCGCCTTGGGCGAGGTCGGCTTGAGCAGAAATTCGTGCACGCCGGCGCGCATCGCGTCGATGATGTAAGAGCGTTGCGCGCGGTGGCTCAGCATGATGATCGGCAGATTGGGGCGCGGGAATACGCCGGGCGAGCGCACGATGCGCATCACCTCCATGCCGTTGAGCACCGGCATGTCCCAGTCGAGCAGCATGACGTCGGGATCGCAGGTGCGGATGGCTTCCAGCGCCGCCAGCCCGTCGACCGCCTCCAGCACCGACTTGGCGCCGAGGTTCATCAGCATGTTGCGGGTGAGCCGGCGCATGAAGGGATTGCCGTCGACGATCAGGATATTGAGCCCCTGGATCATCTTTTCGATCGACGTATCGAGCATGGACCACGCACACTGTTGACTGCGACGGCTCAAAATCTAGGTCAAAGGTTCTTTGATTTTACTAAGATCGTTCGTTCAATTTTTCGCAAATTCCCGTTGCGGACCATGCAAATAGCCGCCAAATGACGCGCTCTCGCGCGTTTTCGTTTACCGTTTGTTGTCCCTAATAAAAGCCGAACGTGAATCATGAAACTACCCGGCCCCGACCACCCCATCACGATTGCGCCCAACAAGAAACGCGTGCGCGTCTCCTTCGCAGGCCAAGTGATCGCCGACACCACGCGCGCCTTGACGCTGCAAGAGGCGGGCTACGCGCCCGTTCAATATATCCCGCGCGCCGACGCCGACATGAGCCTGCTGAAAGCCACCGATCACGCCAGCCATTGCCCCTACAAAGGCGACGCCAATTATTTCACGATTTTCACCGATGGGCGCACATCCGAGAACGCCGTTTGGTCCTACGAACAGCCGTTCCCGGCCATGCAAGAGATCGCGGGGTATCTGGCGTTTTATCGAAGCCGCGTGGACGCAATCGAAGAGAGCTGAGGCCTGACCGCGGCAACGGTTTGGCAATCATCGGCGGGCATTATGCCGGGTAACGTTTAACCGTTGCCGGGCGAATGCCGTGGCCGAACCGACTGCTCCCACCAACGACCGCTTCCTGATCGCCGTCGGCGTTTTGACCGCCGGCGCCGGATTTTATTTCGCGCTGGTCGGTCTCGAAGCGCTGCCGCCGCCGAGCAAGATCAACGGGCCGATCTGGCTCGCGCTCTTCATCGGCGTGGTGTTCTTTGCCACCGGCATCTCGGTGGTGGTGCGCGGGCTCACCGGCGCCGACGATTCATCGGGCGATCTGCCGGAGGCCGCGCCGGTCTGGATGAAAACGGTCTATTGGCTCGACAGCGTGATCGCGATGGCGGGGCTTGCAGCGATCGGCACGTGGGTCGCCTTCGGCTCCGGCAAACGCGGCTTTAATATCAGCGGGCCGATTTCCGGGCCGGTCGGCGAAGGCATCGGCCGCGTCGTATTCGGTATCGGCGCCATCATCACCTGGCTGATCGTATTGGCCTTCGCGCGCGCCGGCGCGCGCAAGATTTTCGGCCGCAAGAGCTGCATCGGCCGAGAGCTAGGCGTGTCCACGTCAATCAAGCCGCATGTCCGCTGTTGCTGCGATAGCGGACAAAGGCGCGGCGCGGCGGATTGTCCGCTAAGTGCCAATAGGCGACAATCGATGACGCCCGAGGAGTCATTTTCTCGGTATCACTCTTAGGCTTTGGCAGTACTTTCACGTGTCGACCGGAGTGGCGCTCCGCAGACGTCGCGGACGCGGTCTCGCAGCCACCGATGCGCGGGGTCTGCTTCGAGCCGCGGGTGCCATAGCAGCGAAACAGTGAATTCGCGGACGGAAAAAGGCAGGGCAAAGCTGTGCATGCCGAGGCGCACGCCCTCGGTATGCCGTTCGGGAACGGTTGCGATCAGATCAGACGAGCGCGCAAGCGCCAGCGCAGTTGAGAAACCGCCAACGATCGCCACGATCTCGCGTCCCAAGCCGAGCGGCTTTAGCGCTTTATCGACAGGGCCCATCTCAAGTCCCTCGCGAGAAATATGAATGTGCTGACCGGCCGCATAGCGCTTGGGCGACATCCGCCCTCGGCTGAGCCTGTGATTTTTGCGAACCACGCCAACGAAGCGATCGCGGAAAAGCGCCTTTGCCCTTACTTCCGGGCCGATATCGGGGCTTAGCACGCCTGTCTCGAGATCGACGCGTCCGTCGCGCATGGGCGCGCTGTCTTTGTCCAACTTCGGAATGAAGCGAAGCCGAACTCCCGGCGCTTCCTTGCTGGCACGCACAATCAGGGCGGGACCGAAGGTCTCCACGAAACCCTCAGTCGTCCGCAAGGTGAAGACCCTCTCCAGCGTGTTGAGATCGAGGCGTTCCACCGGACGCAAAATGGCTTCGCCGTCCTGCACGAGACGAGCGACGCACTCTCGCAGTTCGAGAGCGCGCGGCGATGGCACAAGGCCGCGTCCAGCACGAACTAGCAAAGGGTCGCCCGTGGTGGCGCGAAGCCGAGCCAGCGCGCGGCTCATTGCGGAAGGACTCAGCCTCAGCCGTTTGGCCGCTCGCGCCACGCTGCCTTCAGCGAGCAGAACGTCGAGCGTCACGAGAAGATTAAGATCTGGGCGGGACATGGCAGCCACCGTTCGGATATAGGGCGTTTCATGCACGAATATAGTGCAATTCATGCGCCTACCGCCATACGTCATGAGGTCGTAGCTTTGGGACATAAACAAAGGAGAGTCCCATGTTCCAAAGCCGCATCGATCCCCTCGCAGTGATTGCGGCTCCGGCCGAACGGCATGGCGCGGCCGTGAGCGGGGACCAACGAATGGCTTTGCAAGCGGACCGTCCGGCGGTCGCGGATTCTGCGCCGGTATCTTGGGTGCGCACGGCGTTGGCGGGTCTTTCGCTGTCCATGTTGCTGTCCTCGGTTAGCACGAGCATCGCTAACGTTGCCTTGCCGACCCTCGTTCAGGCGTTCGACGCATCCTTCCAGCTGGTGCAATGGGTTGTGCTGGCGTACCTGCTAGCAATTACGACGCTGATTGTCAGCGCAGGTCGGCTCGGGGACATCGTGGGGCGCAAGCGCCTCCTGATCGCCGGGCTCGGCCTGTTCACGTTTGCGTCTACCGCCAGTAGCCTTGCACCAACGCTTTTGTTCCTTATTGGAGCCCGCGCCGCGCAGGGGATGGGGGCCGCCGTGATGATGGCGCTGACCATGGCGTTCGTGGCGGATTCCGCGTCGAAGAAAAATACCGGAAGTGCGATGGGTTTGCTCGGCACCACGTCGGCCGTGGGAACAGCACTCGGCCCATCAGTTGGCGGCTTCCTGATCGCATCCTTTGGCTGGCCATCCATTTTTCTGGTCAACCTACCGCTTGGGCTGATCACAATGGCGTTGGTTTGGCGTGGATTGCCGGCTGATCGCGCGGTTAAAATCACGTCGCGCTTCGATGTGATCGGAACGCTTGTCCTGGTCGCAACACTCGGAACCTACGCGTTGGCGATGACGACTGGGCGCGGGGATTTCGGCGTGGCCAATGTTGCGCTCCTGTCCATGGCGATCGTGGGGGCAGGCCTGTTCACCTTCACCCAATCACGTGTGGGTTCGCCGCTCATCCGGCTATCCATGCTCCAGGACGTAAAGCTTCGCGCCAACCTCGGAACCGCGTTGCTGATCTCGACTGTCATGATGGCGACGCTCGTTGTGGGTCCGTTTTATCTTTCCCGGGCGTTGGCCCTTGATGCGGCTACCGTAGGCCTCGTCATGTCTGTCGGTCCGCTCGTTGCAGCACTGGTAGGCGTGCCGGCCGGGCGTATGGTCGATCAGTTTGGTGCACAACGCATGATCGTGACCGGGCTCAGCGGTGTCGCCGCTGGCTGCTTCATCCTTGCAATGATGCCTGTGACGTTCGGCATTCTCGGCTACGTACTACCTCTCGCAGGGATCACTGCCTGCTACGCCATCTTCCAGACTTCTAATAACACCGCTGTCATGATGGATGTCGCGTCGGACAGGCGCGGTTTGACCTCAGCGGTGCTTAACCTATCGAGAAATCTCGGTCTGGTGACTGGAGCCGCGGTGATGGGAGCAGTATTCGCGCAGGCGACTGCTGCCCCGGAGATCATGGCGGCGGCTCCGCAAGCTGTCGCGAGGGGCATGTGCGTCACATTCCTGCTCGCTGCTACGTTGATCGCCGGTGCGCTAGCACTGACGCTTCGCAGCGGACGTGGAGCGGGCTGACGAGGACGTAAAAAACAATCATGCAGCGTTCCGCATCACCCCTAGGGCACGAATATGCAATGTCCGCTTTGGGTCATTAGCGGACAAGCCGCCGCAGACCGAAATCCACGCATGTCCGCTATTGCTGCGATAGCGGACAAACGCGGACGCGGCTGGATTGTGCGCTAAGTGCCAAAGGCGGACTAAGACCGCACAGTTGCCTTTCGTCGAGGATTGGACGCCGTCCGTCCAATCAATTGGACTAAAAGCCAATTAATCAAACCGAGAAACGGTATCGGCGCCGTGAGCGCAGAGATGACGAAACCAATGCCGAAGCCGGCATCAAAAATACCGGAAACCGGGCCGGGCAAAATCATCGCGATGATTGGCACCATGAGCATGGCCTCGATAACGCCAATGCCTTGCCCGGCATCGAAGACGTTGGAAACCATCGTCGGAGCCAGGGCAAACAACAAAACATTTGGCAGGGACATCGCGACCACGGAAAACCACATCGCAGACCGGGCCGGGCCGAAATTCGGCCACAGGCGGCAAGTCACGTATAAAGCGACAAATGCCCAGTTTATGATTGCGAAATCAAATGGCAGGTCTTGGATGAATATTGAGAAACGATACCCGGAGGGACCTGGCTGAATTAAACCGAACTTGTAGCCAAGGTAGATCATGATAGCGAAGGCGCTTGGACCGAGTGAAGCTATCGCAAACGCAATGAGAGGAACTTGAGTCCAAGCAAGCGACCGACCGCTTGCAGAAACCGCGCCTCGTCCCTTGAAATATGCGAATAATATCGCCAGCAGCATCACTGCGACGGCCAAATATTTATACAAATCGTATTCTAGGATCGACGACATGAAATCACTCTGAGCTTATTTGCGCGATTTCGTGATGCTCAACCGTTGAGCAGTAGAGCGCCAAATTCTTGGCGTGTCGAGGCAACCCAATGCCGGCTTTGGGTCATGAGCGGACTAGCCGCCGCAGGCCGAAAACCACGCATGTCCGCTAAGCGCCATAAGCGGCCGTCTGCCTAATTTCACGTCTGCACTTTGAGTACGAAAAAAACCGCCTCGCGCGTTTGGAATGTCCAATAAGTCCGAGCGGAGATATGAGGCGTAATATGCATGATGTGCGCACTGAAGACCCATCAGCAAAAACCCCGGGGCATTGTGCCCGGGGTTTTATTTGATCTCAGAAGCTATCAGTCGGAACTGCGTTAGCCGCGAGCCGGCGTCTCAGATTGGACAAACGGCGGGGTCCCAGAACCAGAGGCCGCCAAAGTCGATCCAACACGGGCCGACGCCGTATGCATACCATTGGCCATTCCAACGGTGGCGGTGATGGCCGTACCAATAGTGGCCATCGTATTCTCTGCCGACAACGTAGTGTTCGTTTACCGCTCGATTGATGTGAGCGCTCCGGTTGATGTGAGCGCGCCGGTTGACCTGAGCGTGCCGATTGACGCGAGCGCTTCGGTTGACCTGTGCGTGCCGGTTGACGTGAGCGCTTCGGTTGACCTGAGCGTGCCGGTTGACGTGAGCGCTCCGGTTGACCTGAGCGTGCCGATTGACGCGAGCGCTCCGGTTGACCTGAGCGCTCCGGTTGACCTGAGCGTGCCGGTTGACATGAGCGCGCCGGTTGACCTGAGCGCTTCGGTTGACGTGAGCGTTTCGGTTGACGTGAGCGCTTCGGTCGACGTGAGCGTGCCGTTTGACGTGAGTGTCCCGATGAACCGGGTCAGCAAAAGCTGACGTTGGAATAATTAGAACACTTGCGATTACAGCGGCAATCGACAGTTTTCGTAACATTACATTTCCTTGGCTTGTTAGAATTACCGCATTTTGCACCTTCGCAATTGAATGCAGCGCGAATGAGCGCAGTATTGCCGATTGGTCGACGTTTACCGATCGACCAATTTTATTGCGGACGGCAAAAAAGGCTTACCAGTAGCCGCGACGGCGACCAAAGTATCCTCCGCCGCCGAAGAGCAGAAAGAGCACAACGATAATCAATAGCAGTTCCATTGAGAGTCTCCTTTAGAGTGAGGCGTCGCGAAGATGTGTTGTAATCAGCGTCCGCGATGACCGGCGCCGTTTCAGACCCTATTCGATTGGCTGAATACACAACTCAACTCGCGCATAGCTAAAAAGGTTCCAATCATAACGGCTGCGGTAAGTCATAAGCGGACAATGCGGGCGCGGATGGATAGTCCGCCACGGTCAAGCAATCGGCCAACTGGAACTGCCGGTATCGTCGGTTTGCAATGGTAGCATTTTACAATTCGGCGCTGTTACCCGCATTCGAGCAGCTTCATTGATCGATAGCGCATCATCATTTTAACGCCACGTAAGCATTAAGAACTCTATTTGGACTTCATCACGTTAGAGATCAGCTGATGCACCGCCAATCTTTAGGTGTCGGGCAGCATCATCCTCATGACCGAGGTGACATTTGCGGCATGAACAAATTTGTGTGCAAAGCGATGCTGCCGGCGTTTAGAATTGCGGAGGCAATCCCGACGTGAACGCAATTATTCACAGACCGAAATTTCAGCGCGGTGAGGAGATCTTTTCCGAAAGCCGATGGCGGGACTATCTCGACGAAGTCCGCGTCTACAGCGAAAAAATGGAGCAAGAAGTCCGCTCACTGCGCGAGAACGGCGAGCTGCTGCTGTCCATCATCAATTTGATACCAGTCGCGTTTTTTGTGAAGGATCACAAAAGCCGCTTTTTTCTCATGAATCACGCCTGCGAAGAGCAATGGGGAATGTCTTTCGCCGACTTGCGCGGTACCGATGCGAGCCAATTCTTTCCTCCTGAGCAGATGGAACAGTTTCTGACCAAGGATCGATTGATCTTCGAAGGCCGCAAGCCGGTGGAATTCGAGGAGACATTCTGGAGCGCCGCGAAGAAAGCCGATCGAATCGGCTACACGTTCAAGCTGCCGATGTATGACGCGAGCGGCAACCCGCAATATCTCGTCTGCGTAACCATCGACATCACGGAACGCAAACTTGCGCAAACCGCTTTGCTCGAGAGCGAAAAGAAATTGCTGGTTTTGGCCACAACGGATTTCCTCACAAAATTGCCGAACCGCCGTAAATTTCTCACCCGGCTCAAAGACGAATTTGACCGAGCGCAGCGAATTCGCAATCAGCGCTGTTCGGTCTTGATGCTCGATCTCGACCTTTTCAAGCAGGTCAACGATACGCATGGCCACGCTACGGGCGATGCGGTGCTCAAACACATCGCTCAACTTATGCGCAAAGCGTTTCGTAAAATCGACATGGCGGCACGCGTAGGCGGGGAAGAATTCGCCGTCATCCTGCCGGGTTCCGATATGGCTGCCGCCCAAACGTCGGCGGAGCGGCTGCGTGAACTCGTAGCCAAAAACCCGCTCGTGCAAGACGGAAAGACCATCTCGGTGACGGTCAGCATTGGTGTTGCCACCATGGTGCCGAGCGATTCTGACGCCGATCAGACGCTCATTCGCGCCGATGAGGCGCTCTACCGCGCGAAAGAAAATGGGCGCAATCAGGTAGCGATGGCGGCCGATCTATCGGGGGCACGGCTGTCGGCCTCCTAGATCGTGTCCGGACGCCTTGAATGTCCGCTTCGAGTCATGAGCGGACATTCGCCGCCCCATGCAAGGCAGTATTTGGCTCGCCGTTTATTCGTGCGCGCTAATGCAGCCGCGGCGTGCGCAGGAGTTTGGCGCGGTCGGATGAATTCACCGACACATCGAAGGTGACGCCGTCGCGATAAAGCGTGAGCGGCACCGCCACGCCGGCATTCCCGAGCTTCCAATACGCGCGGTAGAATTGCCCGAGCGTCGAAACTTTTTCGCCCTTGACCGCCAATATGACGTCGCCGGATTTCAATTCGGCGCGCGCCGCCGGTCCCTTGGGCGCGATGCCGACCACCACGACTCGATCCTCGATCTCGGTCGAATAGACGCCGAGCCAGGGCCGCACCGGCCGCTCGACGCGGCCGAACTTGCGCATGTCGTCGAGGATCGGCTTGAGCAGATCGATCGGCACGATCAAATTGAGATGCTCGTTTTTTCCATCATTAGCCTGCTCGAGCTGCAGCGAGCCGATGCCGATCAGTTCACCGTTTTTGTTGATCAATCCGGTGCCGCCCCAATTGGGATGCGCCGGCGCGGTGAAGATCCCCTCATCCAGCAAGTATTCCCAGTAGCCGGCGAATTGCTGGCGTGCGGCGATGCGCCCCGCCAGCGAACGCGTGCGCCCGCCGACGCCGCCGATCACCACGCGCTCGCCGATTTGCGCCTCGCCCGAGGAACCGATCGGCAGCGGCGCGACATCGATGGGACCCAGCGCCTGCACCAGGCCGAAACCCGTTTCTGAATCGAAACCGAGCGCATGGCCTTGCACCACGCGGCCATCGCCGAGATGCAGCCAGACGGTTTCCGCTTCGGTGATCAGGTACCCGATGGTGAGCACCAGGCCGTCGTCGATGAGCACGCCATTGCCGGCGCGCTCGACGCCCAGCGTATCGGCGGTGAAGGCATCGCCCGGGATGATCGAATGCAGGCCGACGACGGCGGACAATGCGCGCTCGAGGTCGTAGCTGTAATCTTCCGCGCGCGGCTGGGCGGCCGGCGGCACTTTCCATTCGGTCAACGATGGCATGCGGGGCTCCTGTCGCGGTTATATAATCATACGCGTTTCAAAGCGCGAGTGTAGCCGTCGCTCGCCGTGCTAGGATAATCCATGATCCCGCTCTCGGTCCTCGATCTTTCGCCGGTATCGGCCGGTTCGCCCTCGGCGCAGGCGCTGCGCAATTCGCTTGATCTCGCGCGCCTGGCCGATCGTCTAGGCTATCTGCGCTATTGGGTGGCCGAACATCACAATCTGCCGGCGATCGCCAGTTGCGCGCCCGACATCATGATCGGGCAGATCGCCGCGGTCACAAAACACATGCGCATCGGTTCCGGCGGGGTGATGCTGCCCAATCACGCGCCGCTGATGGTGGCGGAACGCTTCAAGGTGCTGGAGGCGCTTTATCCCGGCCGCATCGATCTAGGACTTGGCCGCGCGCCCGGCACCGATCCGGCGACATCTTATGCATTGCGCCGGCGCCAAGGCATCAGCGAGGAAGACGATTTCCTCGACCGCTTCAACGAATTGATGCTGCTGGAGACGCGCGCCTTCCCGGCCGGCCATCCGTTCCACAAAGTGCGCGCCATGCCGGACGATGTGCCGCTGCCGCCGATCTATCTGCTCGGCTCGTCGGATTATTCGGCGCAACTGGCGGGGCAAATCGGCGCGGCCTTCGCCTTCGCGCATCATTTCGCGACCTTCGATGCAGCCGAAGCCATGAAGCTTTACCGCGACAATTTCCGCCCCTCGCCCTTGAATGAGAAGCCTTACGCTATTCTCGGCACGCATGTGGTTTGCGCCGATAGCGACGCCGAGGCCGACCGGCTGGCGGCAACCGTTGACCTGAACATCGTGCGCCGCGCCAAGGGCGAATATCTGCCGCTGGCCTCGCCCGAGGACGCGGCGGCTTACGACTACAGCGCGATCGACAAAACGCGCATTGCGCAGAACCGCACCAAATTATCGGTCGGTTCGCCGGCGACCGTGAAGGCAAAGCTCGACCCGCTGATCGCGGCAACGCAAGCCGATGAATTGATGGTGACCACCATGATTTTCAGCCACGAAGCGCGCAAACACTCCTACGAGCTGCTGGCCAAGGCCTTAATCTGACCCATGTCCCGGGCGCGGCGCAGCGTGCAGCGAAGCGGAACGATGCGCTGCAGACCCGGGACCTTTCCAAATTCGGAGATTTTTACGGCCCCGGCTCAGCGATGCACCGCTGCGCTGCGCTCGCGCTGCATCGCATCCGGGGCAAGAGACCTCACTAGTTCGCCGGGCGCAGGTCATGCTAAAAACCGCGCGGGCGACAAACAATTTTCGTCATCGATTAAAATAACGGGAGGCTCCCTTGGGCAAGCAATTCAAACTCACCACTACCGACAAGCATTCGCTCGGCGCCTATCGCGCCGATCCGCAAGGCACGCCGAAAGGCGGCATCGTCGTGGTGCAGGAGATTTTCGGCGTCAACCACCATGTGCGCGCGGTTTGCGATCGCCTTGCAGCGCTTGGCTACGCGGCGGTGGCGCCGGCGGTGTTTGATCGTTTCGTGCGCGACTTCGAGTGCGGCTATACGCCCGACGAAATCGCCAAGGCGCGCAGTTATCTGGGCAGCCTGAACTGGGATCACATGATGGCCGACATCGCCGCCGCCCAAGGCGACCTTAAAGGTGTGGGCCCGCTCGGCGTGATCGGCTTCTGCATGGGCGGCACCGCAGCATTCTTGGCCGCCTGTAGGCTTCCCGGCCTCAAGGCCGCGGTCTCCTTTTATGGCGGCATGATCGGCAAGTTCGCCGACGAGAAGCCGAAATGCCCGCTGCAAATGCACTTCGGCGAGAAGGACGAAGGCATTCCGATGGCGACGGTGGAGGAGATCAAGAAGAAGCAGCCGCAGGCGGAGACTTACGTCTATCCGGGCGCGGCGCACGGTTTTTATTGCGACGAGCGCGCCAGCTACAACAAAGCCTCCGCCGATCTGGCCTGGACCCGGACGCAAGCGTTCCTCACCAAGCATATGAAGTGAGCGGCGGCCGTAAACGAGGCTTTCGTCCTGTCATGCCCGGCTTAACCGCCGGGCATTTCATTTGCGTGCGGGAATTGTCATCGCGGCGACGCCAATGATGACGCAGACGAGCCCGGCCCAGGCGGTCGATGTCAGCGTTTCGCCCAAGAAAACGACGCCGATCGCCACCCCGATCGGCACGCGTAAATAGGCCTGCGCGGTGGTGCCGACCGAGCCCAGGGTTTGGATCAGCCGGAAATAAATCACGAAGGCCAGCGCGGTCGAGAACACCGAGAGACCGAGCAAAGCGAAAACCGATTCCGGCGCCGGCGTGAGCGTCCAGGGCCGATCGACCGCCAAGCTGAGCGGAATGAGGACCGCCGCCCCGCAGATCAGCGAGCCTGCCGCCGGCATGATCGGGTCAAGACCCTTGAAGCTGCGGCCGAAGATGGCGGCGCCGGCGTAACAAATGGTGGCGGCTACGATGGCGAGCTGCGCCCATAATTCCTCACCCAAACCATTGAGCGCCTGCACGCCGACAATGAGACAGGTGCCGGTAATCCCGGCGATAATTCCGATGAGCTTGCGGCCGGTCACGGCCTCATGGCGCGTTATGGCGACCGTCATTAGAAAAGTGAAGATCGGCGCCGTCGAATTAAGAATGGTCGCCAGACCGGCATCGACGGTTCGTTCGCCCCAGGCGATCAAGGTGAACGGGATCACGCTGTTGAGGCAGGCCTGAAACAAAAATCGCCGCCAGGTCGCCAAATCCTTCGGCAGGTGCAAGCCGCGCGACCAGATGACCACAAGCAGGATGCTGCCTGCGATCAACGTGCGCGCGGCGATCAGCGTCACCGGCGGGATCGTCGCCACGCCGAGCTTGATGAACGTGTACGAGGCGCCCCACAGCGTGGCGAGCGCGAGGAGGAGCGCGAGCTCCAATTTCACATTGGATTTTGACGGTGTCACGATTGAACGGCTTCTTGAGCGGCGGCGGGATGCGCGCCTTGGGCCGTCTCTGCATCATGCGGAACGTTTAATCGCCACCCGAAACCTGGGGGCTTAGAACCAGCGCTCTTTCACGACGATCGTATCGCCGGGCCGCAGCGGCGTGTTGAGCGGCACGTCGGCGTGCACCTGCTGGCCCGGCGCGTTGCGCGTGAGTTCGACCTGGCGCTTGGAAGCGCGCGGGGCAAAGCCGCCGGCAATCGCCACCGCCGTCTCCGCCGTCATGTTGGCGACGTAGGGATATTGGCCGGGGTTGGTGACCTCGCCGAGAATAAAGAACGGCCGGTAGGCCTCGACCTCGACCGACACATGCGGGTCGCGCACGTAGCCTTGTTTGAGCCGCTCGGCGATCATCTGCGTCAGCTGCTGCGTCGAGTAGCCGCGCGCCGGCACGGTGCCGATCAGCGGCATGTTCACGTTGCCGCCGGCGTCAACCAAATAGGAATTGCTGATGCCGGCTTGGCCGAACACCACGACGCGCAGCTTGTCGCCTGAGTCGAGCGTGTAAGGCGGCTGGCCGCCGGCAGGCGCATAAGCATAAGTCTGCGGCGCCGGCACGGCATATTGCGGGCCTGCGTATTGTTGCGGCGCGGGTTGCGGAGCGGCGTATTGCGGCGCGGGCGCCGGCGCTGCGTATTGTGGCGCGGCTTCCGCAGGCGGCGGCTGATATTGCAGCACATAAGACTGCGGCGCTGCGGCGTAAGCCTGCGGCGCGCGGCTGCTCCAGAAACCGCCCGGTGAATTGAACAGGCCGCGGCCGCTCGGTTGAGGCGGCGGCTGATAGGCCGGCTGCGCATATTGCTGCTGCTCGTAAGTTTGCTGCGCGTAAGCCGGCGACGACGAGAACAGCCCGCGGCTGTTGGCCGCTGGCGGCGGGGCGCCGCTGCCGGCTGATAAGTCTGCTGCGCGTAAGCTCTGCTGAGCATTAGCCGGCGAACGCGCCAGCAGCCCGCGCCCGCTGCTCTGCTCGGCATATTGCGGCGGCGCAGAACTTTGCTGGGCGTAAGTCTGTTGGGCATAAGTTGGCGATGACGAGAACAGCCCGCGTCCGCTGCTCTGCTCGGCATATTGCGGCTGCGCCGAACTTTGCTGGGCGTAAGTCTGTTGCGCGTAAGTCGGCGATGACGAGAACAGCCCGCGTCCGCCGCTTTGTTCGGCGTAATTCGGCTGCCCCATATTCTGCTGCTGTTGTTGCGAGATCACCGGCACCGGCTGGCCGGTCTGCGGATCGATCACATAAGTCTGCTGCTGGCGCGCGCAGGCGGCGAGCGCCAGCGCGCCCAAAATGGCCAACAGAAATCGGGCTTCCCGCATCAAGCGAATCCGGGCCGGTTCATGTAAATTCACGCCCGATTAACGCTTTATATGGTTAATAAATCCTCACCAGCGGACGCTTTCCCTCTCCCCGCTGGCGGGGAGAGGGTCGGGGTGAGGGGCATATCGATATGCCAGATCGCCGAAAGCCCCCTCACCCGCCCGCTTTCGCTAAAGCCTCGGCGGGCGACCTCTCCCGCACGCGGGGAGAGGTAACCGGAGCTCGCGGTTTGCTCCGGACAAAAAAGGGCGCCCTTTCGGGCGCCCGCATTGTTTTGAATTGCCGCTTTACCGTCAGGCTGAAGCGCCTTGCGCCAGCTTGGCGCCGGTGCCGATCGGGCACGACACGCCGGTACCGCCGTGGCCGCAATAGCCGTGCGGGTTCTTGGCCAGATACTGCTGGTGATAGTCCTCGGCGAAATAGAACTCGGGCGCATCCACGATCTCGGTGCTGATGGCGCCGTAGCGTTTCTTGTCGAGCTCGGCCTGGTACATCGCCTTCGACGCCTCGGCCGTCTTTTTCTGCTCGGGCGTGAAGGTGTAGATGCCGGAGCGATATTGCGTGCCGACATCGGCGCCCTGGCGCATGCCTTGGGTCGGGTCGTGGCCTTCCCAGAACGTCTTGAGCAAAGTCTCGTAGGAAATCTTCTTGGGGTCGTAGACCACCAGCACCACTTCGTTGTGGCCGGTGCGGCCCGAGCAGACTTCCTCGTAGATCGGATTGGGCGTCACACCGCCGGCATAGCCGACCGCGGTGACGTAGACGCCGGGAAGCGACCAGAACGCTTTCTCGGCGCCCCAGAAACAGCCCAGCCCGAACACGGCCTTTTCGCTGCCCTCCGGATAGGGACCTTTGAGCGGATGATGATTGACGAAGTGCTCAGTTGCCGTGCGGATCGCGTTGGCGCGGCCGGGCAGCGCCTGCGCGGGTGACGGCATGGCAGCCTTCTTGAAGCCGAACATGGTTTGGTTCTCCTGAAATCGCTAAGCGCAATATAAGCGCTTGCCGGCGTTTGCGGAATGAGGGCGCCGATCACGTATCGGCCAGGGCACGACACGCGCCGTTCACGGGCGCGCGAGCCGTGACCTGGAGGCCGGGCCATGGGCATGTATTCAATTGGCGGCCAGGTCCGCTATAACCGGCTTCAACTCTTGCGCCGGTAAGAGCAGTCCCCGGCATCGGGGCTGAAGTTCGGCTAGCTATTGTGAAGCCGGACCACGCTGATTATGCTCCTAAAAAATGCAAGCCCGGGGGGACGGTCATGATTAGTACGACAATGCGGCGAGTTGCGCTCTACGGAGTCGCGGCCTTTTTATCACTTTCACTTTTGGCCGGCGGCGGACTTGCTCGAGCCGACGAGATCAAAGTGATGGCGTCGGTCGCCCTGAAATCGACGCTCGACGACCTTGCGGCAAAATTCGAAAAGTCCGGCCACGGCAAGGTGACGATGGTTTACGGCCTTGCGGCGCAGTTGAAGCAGCAGGTTGCCAACGGCGAAGCGGACGACGTCGCCATCCTGATCCGTCCGATGATGGAAGATCTTCTCAAACTGGGAAAATTGAAGGCCGGTAGCCTGGCCAATGTCGGCGGCACGCCGGTTGCGATTGCCATTCGCAAAGGCGCGCCGAAGCCGGATATCGGCACCGTCGACGCACTGAAACATACGCTGATCGCGGCCAAATCGATTTCATATGCCGATCCGGCGAAAGGCGGCGCCAGCGGCGTCTACTTCGCCAAGGTACTTGGGCAGCTCGGCCTGACCGATGAACTCAAGGCGAAGACAATTCTGGTGCCCGGCGCCCAGGCTCCCGAGCTTGTCGCCAAGGGCGAAGCGGAATTGGGCGTGGCGCAAGGTTCGGAAATTGTTTCGGTTGCGGGTGCGGAAATTCTCGGACCGTTGCCGGGTAATCTCGGCAGCGTGACACTGTTTACCGCGGGCATCGCCACGGCGAGCAAAGCACCCGATACCGCCACAGCATTCATCAAGTTCATCACCGGACCGGACGCAGCGCCCGTGCTGAAGGCCAAGGGTTTCAACCCGGGCTGATGACGCGAAACACTTGTCGATAACGGTGCATCGCCGCCGGCACGACGAGGCCGGCGCGGCATCCAATGCCAAATTTGGCCTGCCGTTTATGAATCGACGCGCTAGCGCTCATACCCGATCAGCGGCTTCTTCTTGCGGCCGAGCAGCAGGCAGATGATGCCGACCACGCCGAGCACGGCCCAGCTCGGCGCCGTCAGGAACGTCACCATGCCGGGGTCCCACAGCACGCCGCCGGCGTAAGGGATCATCAGCGGCTTGAGCTTGTCGAGGCTGGCGGCGTTGATCAGCTCCCACACCGTGCGCACGCTGGTGAGAAAAAGCTGGTTGCCGGCGATCGACTTCATGCCGTCATAGATGACCAGGATGAATGCGGCGGCCAGGCAGATCAGGCCGAGGAAACGGAACAGGAAACGGATCATTGGCTTTAGGGGTCTTCTATAATGTCTTGCCGCCTCGCTTGGGCGCCTTCGATTAACCCGCGTCAGCGTTTGGGTTCAACCATGGCAGCCCCCACAAAAAACGCCCTTGCCTTGAGCAATCGCGCCTGCTTTCGCTAACCTGAGCCAGGCCGGGCCGTACCGGTTGCGTCTGTGTTGCGTAATATGGAGTAAAAATGCTCGCAAAACCCCCCGGCGGCCCCAATCGGCCGACCTTTACCGACCAGGAAGCCCTGCAATTCCATAGCGTCGGCCGGCCCGGCAAGCTGGAAGTGGTCGCCACCAAGCCGATGGCCACCCAGCGCGACCTTTCGCTCGCTTATTCGCCCGGCGTTGCGGTCCCGGTGCTGGCCATCGCCGAGGACCCGAGCCGCGCCTACGACTACACGGTCAAAGGCAATTTCGTCGCCGTCATCACCAATGGCACCGCCATTTTGGGCCTGGGCAATCTCGGGCCCCTGGCGGCCAAACCGGTGATGGAAGGCAAGGCGGTGCTGTTCAAGCGCTTCGCCGACATCGATTCCATCGATCTGGAGGTCTCCACCGAAGACCCGGACGAATTCATCAATTGCGTGAAATATCTCGGCGCCGGCTGGGGCGGCATCAATCTGGAAGACATCAAGGCGCCGGAGTGTTTCATCATCGAGCAGCGCCTGCGCGAATTGATGGACATCCCGGTCTTTCATGACGACCAGCACGGCACCGCCATCATCTCGGCCGCCGGCCTGATCAATGCGCTGCGACCTCACCGGGCGCGACATCAAGACCACCAAGCTGGTGTGCAACGGCGCGGGAGCGGCCGGCATCGCCTGCCTGGAATTGCTCAAGGCCATCGGCTTTACGCCGAGCAACTTGATCCTGTGCGACACCAAGGGCGTCATCTATCAAGGCCGCACCGAGGGCATGAACCAGTGGAAGTCGGGCTACGCGGTGAAAACCTCCGCCCGCACGCTGGCCGATGCGCTTAAAGGCGCCGACGTGTTCTACGGCCTGTCCGCCAAAGGCGCGATGACCAAGGAGATGGTGAAGTCGATGGCGGCCAAGCCGATCATTTTCGCCATGGCCAATCCCGATCCGGAAATCACCGCCGAGGAAGTGGCGGAAGTGCGCGACGACGCCATCATGGCGACCGGGCGCTCCGACTATCCCAACCAGGTCAATAATGTTCTCGGCTTCCCGTTCATTTTCCGCGGCGCGCTCGATGTGCGTGCGACCTCGACCATCAACATGGAAATGAAGATCGCGGCCGCCAAAGCGCTGGCCGATCTCGCGCGCGAAGACGTGCCCGACGAGGTCGCGGCTGTGTACGGCGGCGCGGCCGAAATTCGGCCCCGACTACATCATCCCGGTGCCGTTCGACCCGCGGCTGATCTCCACGGTGCCGCCGGCGGTGGCGAAAGCCGCCATGGACACCGGCGTCGCCCGCAAGCCGATCGTCGACATGGACGCCTATCGCCAGCAGCTGAGCGCGCGGCGCGATCCGATCGCCGGCACGCTGGTGCAGGTTTATGCGCGCTTACGCCGCTCGCCCAAGCGGGTGGTGTTTGCCGAGGGCGAAGAGGAGCAGGTGATCCGCGCGGCGGCAAGCTTCGTGCACCAGGGGTTGGGCACCGCGCTTTTGTGCGGGCGCGAGGACCGCGTGCAGGCGGCGGCCAAAGATCTCGGCGTCGAACTCGGCGAAGGCATCGAGGTCATCAATGCCGCCATGTCGACGCGCAACGCGGTCTATACCAACTATCTGTATGAGCGGCTGCAGCGGCACGGCTATCTGGTGCGCGACTGCCAGCGGCTGGTGAATACCGACCGCAACCATTTCGCCTCCTGCATGGTGGCCTTGGGCGACGCCGACGCCATGGTGACCGGCGTCACCCGCAATTTCTCGGTCGCGCTCGAGGACGTGCGCCGGGTGATCGATCCCAAGCCCGGCCACCGCGTCATCGGCGTCTCGCTGGTGGTGGCGCGCGGCCGCACCGTGCTGGTGGCCGACACCGCCGTCACCGAAATGCCGACCGCCGAGGAATTGGCCGACATCGCCATCGAGGCGGCCGGCGTCGCGCGCAGGCTCGGCTATGAGCCGCGGCTGGCCTTGCTCGCCTTCTCGACTTTCGGCCATCCGCCGGGCGAACGCTCGGCCAAGGTGATCGAGGCGGTGAAAATCCTCGACCGCAAGCGCGTCGATTTCGAATATGACGGCGAAATGGCCGCCGATGTCGCGCTCAATCCGGCGCTGGCCGCGCCCTATCCGTTCTGCCGGCTGTCGGGCCCGGCCAATGTGCTGATCATGCCGGCGTTCCACTCGGCCTCGATCTCGACCAAAATGCTGCAGGAGCTCGGCGGCGCCACCGTGATCGGGCCGCTGCTGGTCGGCCTCGACCAGCCGGTGCAGATCGTCCAGCTCGGCGCCAAGGATGCCCAGCTGGTCAACATGGCGGCGCTGGCGGCATATAATGTGAGCGGGTGAGGCCGGACATCGGCCCGCACGGGATGGGGCTCATGGCAGCAACCGCGTCCAAGCCACGATTGACTTCGCTGGCGCCGCAGTTCCTGGTCGATGACCTCGACCGCGCCATCGCCTATTACCGCGACGTGCTTGGTTTCACCTTCGGCGAGCCTTGGGGTGGATTTTACGCCATCGGCAACCGCGATGGGCTCGAACTGCATCTCAAGCACGCCGCCAAGACCGAAGCTGACCGCGCGCACCGCCGCGCCAACGAGCATCTCGACGCCTATGCGGGGGTCGACGGTATCGATGCGTTCTACGATCAATGCGTGGCCCGCGGCGCCACCATCCTCAAACCGCTGGCGGTGACGGCCTGGGGCACGAAGGACTTTTACGTCGAGGACCCCGACGGCTATATCCTGGGTTTCGGCGGCGCGATTTCCCATTGACCAGGCGGAACACACCATGACCAAAACCACCCTCTCCGGCGTCATCGCCGCCGTCGCCACCCCGGCCGAGGAGAGCGGCGCGCCCGATCTCAAACGCGCCACCAAGCTCGCCCGCTTCCTGCTCGACAATGGCTGCGACGGCTTGAACGTGCTCGGCACCACCGGGGAAGCGACCTCGTTCTCGCGCGAAGAGCGCATGAGCGTGATGAGCGCCTACAAGGCCGACGCGCTGCCTTTGCAGCGCCTGATGGTCGGCACCGGCGCCGCCGCGGTCTCGGATGCGGTGGCGCTCACCCGCCATGCCGCCGAACTCGGCTTTGCCGGCGCGCTGGTGCTGCCGCCGTTCTATTACAAAGGCGTGCCCGACGACGGGCTGTTCGCCTATATCGACGCCATCGTGAAGGCGACCGCGAGTAAGCCGATCCCGATCTATCTCTACCATTTTCCGGCCATGTCGGGCCTGCCCTGGCATGTCGCGCTGATCAAGCGGCTGCGCGACGCCTTTGCCGGCCGCATCGTGGGGCTGAAGGATTCCTCCGGCGACATGCCTTACGCCCGCTCGGCAGCCAGCATCTCGCCCGACTTTGCCGTGTTTCCCTCGACCGAAGCCTGCCTGATCGAGGCGCGCGGCGGCGCCTTTGCCGGCTGCATCTCGGCCACCGCCAATTGCAACGCCGATCTGTGCGCGCGGGCGTGGGCGCAAGGCGATGCGGCCGCGCTTGAGGCTGCGGTGGCGATCCGCAAGTTGTTTGACGGCAAACCATTGGTCTCGGGCGTCAAGGCGCTGCTGGCGCATATCCATGGCGATCCGGCTCTGGCGCGGGTCAAGCCGCCGCTCAGCGCCTTATCGGCGTCCGATCGTACCGCCGTCACCGCCGGCCACGACGCGGTGCGGGCCAAACGGGTCGCATAATCGCCTTTTCGCGGCGTTGACGCACCGGCTGGGCCTTACTATAAGCCTCGCCCGTGGCGGCGAGTGACCTTGCCGCCCAAGTTTTCTTAATCAGAGATGGTCGCCGCAGCGGTTTTTCGCCGCCGGCGCCGGATGCAACGAGAGGCTCATGGCCAATACCAGTTCCGCCCGCAAAGCCACGCGCAAGATCGCGCGCCGGACCGAGATCAACAAGGCGCGCCGCACGCTTTTGCGCAATTCGGTGCGCAAAATCGAGGAAGCGATCGCCTCAGGCGACCGCAAGGCGGCTTTGGCGGCGTTCAAGGAAGCGGAACCGGCGATCATGCGGGCGGCGCAGCGCGGCGTCGTGCACAAAAACAATGCCAGCCGCAAGGTCTCGCGCCTCAACAAGCGCATCGTCAAGCTCGCCAAGTAGGCAAAAGTCGGCGCGGGCTACCGTCCGCGCCTCGCCCGACCGGGCGAAACGCATTTTTTCATCAAAATCATTCGAATTGACCGTTCGATGCGCGCCAAGTTGGGCGGCGTCGTGAAATTGTCATCGCCTCGTCAGAAAATTTTGCTCGGTAAGATTTTGCTGGACATTCGCCGGCCTCGGCCACGCCGATGACTATACAATCAGGTCGTAAAATTAGGGGCTACCTTGTTTTTTCGCGCGAAAATTTTTTCGCATAAATAACGACTTAGGTTCTATGCGCGATCGAGGGACCTTGAAAACGCGTTTTGCGAGCCATTCCTGCGGCGCGCGCCGAAAGAAAAGTTTGGCTGAGCAAGTGCTGCCCTCACGACGTCGACGTAACAGAAATTCCGCGCGCTTCATCAAGACGTTGCAAACCGATTTATGCACAGGCGCTGCCTCGCATCGGCCACGCATTTTCGCCAAGCAGGACGCGCATAATTTCGAATGTGATTGCGAGGCCACATTCGATGTGTATTTTTAAAAACGTGCCCGGAATTCTTTCGGGCAGCCTCAAGCAAAGGACTTAGGTAACGCTCATCTCGGCGGATGAGAACGGCTGTGGTTTGCCCGGCGGGATGCCTATTGGACCAGGGAAGTTGGATTTGAGGTGAACTTGGCGCCCGGCGCCAGGTTCAACGAGGGGGTCGGGGGGACGTAATTCGAATATTAAACCAAAAATTCGTCGGCCCGCCGCTTGGCGGGCAGGAATTAGCCCAGCGGGCGGACGCCCGCATGCAATCGAGGGGATACATATCATGACAGCAGCGCGAACAGTGTCGGTGACCACCGCCGGTACCATTGGATGCCGCTCATCCAGTGTGAGTTCACGCATCGCTGTCACCCGTATCGCCCGCGCGTCGTGTCCGGTGACCTATCTAGGCGTTACGCCGCCTTCCACGTCCGCTTTCAGGACCGGTATTCGGGGCGCCACCCCGCCGCCGGCCGGCTGAGGCGCGAAGCGTCCTCGACCTCCGCGCCAGTGCCGCTCCGCTCAAAGGCCTTCCGGGGCTAATGCGCGGTCCCTTCAGTCTCCCACCGACATCGTTTTCGCCTTCGTGATGTTGCGTCTTGTTTCCGGCGTGTCGGCGGCATCGGGCCGCCAGCCGAGCAACCCGCGTCCCAGATCAACCCGCCAATTAGAAGAGAAGCCAAAAAATGACCGCGGATCAGGAAAGCAGCTGGTCACGAGTGAAAGGGCGCCTGCGCGCCGAGGTTGGTGACGACGTCTATTCAAGCTGGTTTGCGCGCATGGACCTGGAGGCGATTGAGGAGAGCACCGTGCGCCTGTCGGTGCCGACCCGTTTCCTCAAGAGCTGGATCCAATCGCATTATGCCGAGCGGGTGCTGGCCTGCTGGCAGGCGGAAGCCGCCAAGGTCGGCCGCATCGAGCTGATCGTGCGCTCGGCGGTGCTGCGCTCGGCGATCGTAAAGCCCAAGCCCGAACTGGAAGTCGGCGGCAGCAACGGCGTGCGCTTCCCCACGAATGGCGGCGGCAAGCCGATGCTGCCGGGCGATGCCCATGGGCACGAGGCGCTCGGCGGCTCGCCGCTCGACCCGCGGCTGACTTTCGACACGTTCGTCGTCGGCCGCTCCAATACGCTGGCGCAGGCCGCAGCCAAGCAGGTCGCAGCCGCCAAGCGCGGCGACCCGGTGATGTTCAACCCGCTTTATATCCATGCCGGCGTAGGCCTCGGCAAAACCCATCTGCTGCAAGCCATCACCTGGACCGGCAACGCCATCGGCGAGCGCAAGGTTCTTTACCTGACCGCCGAGAAGTTCATGTACGGCTTCGTCTCGGCCTTGCGCACGCAAACCGCACTTGCCTTCAAGGACGCCTTGCGCGGCATCGGCGTCTTGGTGATCGACGACCTGCAATTCCTGCAAGGAAAATCCACGCAAGCCGAGTTCTGCCACACCTTGAACGCTCTGATCGACGCCGGCCGCCAGGTGGTGATCGCCTCCGACCGTCCGCCCTCCGATCTTGAAAGCCTCGACGACCGCGTGCGTTCGCGGCTGGCCGGCGGGCTCGTGGTCGAAATGGGTTCGCTCGGCGAGGAATTGCGCTTCGAAATCCTGAAATCCCGCGTCCTGGCGGCGCGGCAATATCATCCCGGCTTCGACGTGCCGCTGCCGGTGCTCGCCTATATCGCCAAGACCGTCACGCATAACGGCCGCGATCTGGAAGGCGCGCTCAACCGCCTGCTCGCCCATAACAAACTCACCGGCCATGCCGTGACGCTGGAAATGGCCGAGCGCGAGGTGCGCGACCTGATCCGTCCGCAGGAGCCCAAGCGCGTCAAGATCGAGGACATCCAGCGGGTGGTGGCACGGCAGTACAATGTCAGCCGCTCCGACTTGTTGTCGTCGCGCCGCACCGCCAATGTGGTGCGCCCGCGCCAGGTGGCGATGTATCTGGCCAAGACCTTGACCTTGCGTTCGCTGCCCGAGATCGGGCGCCGTTTCGGCGGCCGCGACCACACCACGGTCTTGCACGCGGTGCGCAAGATCGAGGGCCTGGTGGGCAACGACATGGCGCTGGCCGAGGAGATCGAGATCCTCAAGCGGCAATTGCAGGAATAGACGGCAAATCCCTCCCTCTTCCCGCCAGCGGGGAGAGGGAGAAGCCCTGTGGACCCCCTGTTGATAGAGCCTGCTTAAGCCCCGTCGCCCTTGCGATTTTCGCGCCGCCGCGCCACCTTTGCGCCCCGGCTCCGCAATCGCGCGGTTTTGCCGGTTCGTCGCGCCTGCTTTCACGGTCATGACAAAGGCGCCGAAACGGGTCTCCCATGAAGGTTACGGTCGAGCGTGCAGAGCTTTTGAAGTCGCTGGGCCACGTGCATCGCGTGGTCGAGCGGCGCAATACCATTCCGATTCTGGCCAACGTGCTGGTCAAGGCCGACAAGGGCAAGCTCAGCATGAAGGCGACCGACCTCGATCTCGAGGTCACCGACTCGATTGCGGCGGAAGTCTCGCCCGGCGGCTCCACCACCGTGCCGGCGCACATGTTCTACGAGATCGTGCGCAAGCTGCCCGAGGGCGCGCAGATCGTGATCGAAGGCTCCGGCGACCGCGCCGTGCTCTCGCTGCGCGCCGGGCGCTCGCGCTTCACGCTGCAAACTTTGCCCGAAAGCGACTTCCCGGATTTGGCCGCCGGCGATATGACGCATTCGTTCAAGCTCGCGGCGTCCGACTTGAAGCGCCTCATCGACAAGACCCAGTTCGCGATCTCGACCGAAGAGACGCGCTATTACTTGAACGGCATCTATCTGCACATGGCGGGCACGGCGAAATCCGGCACGCTGCGCGCGGTGGCGACCGACGGGCATCGTCTCGCGCAAGTCGAATTGCCGCTGCCCTCCGGCGCCGCCGGCATGCCCGGCATCATCGTGCCGCGCAAGACCGTGGGCGAAGTGCAGCGCCTGATCGAGACCGGCGAAGGCGAAGTCGCCATCGAACTCTCCGCCGGCAAGATCCGCTTTTCCATCGGCAACGTGGTGCTCACCTCGAAACTCATCGACGGCACCTTCCCGGATTATGGCCGCGTCATCCCGGCCAACAACGACAAGAGCATGATCGTCGACAAGAAAGACTTCGAAGCCGCGGTCGACCGCGTCTCCACCGTGTCGAGCGAGCGCGGGCGCGCGGTCAAGCTCTCGATCACCGGCGGACGGCTGGTGCTCTCGGTGACCAATCCGGATTCAGGCAGCGCCACGGAAGAGATCGAGGTCGAATACGATTCAGATCCGCTCGATATCGGTTTTAATTCGCGCTATCTGCTCGACATCGCGGCGCAGATCGAGGGCGAGGTGGCGGTGCTCAAGCTCGCCGACCCCGGCTCGCCCACGCTGATCCAGGACAAGGACGCCAAGGGCGCGCTCTATGTGCTGATGCCGATGCGGGTCTAACGCGCCCCGGCGGCCGCCGCCTGGCCGCCCGCGAACGATCAAGCGACGATTTTTCTGGATGGGCACATGCAGATCGGAATGATCGGGCTTGGACGCATGGGCGCGAATATCGCCCGCCGCCTGATGCGTCACGGCCACTCCACCGTGGTCTACGATCAGACGCACGCTGCGATCGACGAAATGTCGCTAGCGACGGTGCGGCAGCCGGCCAAATCGATCGAGGCCTTGATCAAGCAGCTGACGCCGCCGCGCGCGGTCTGGGTCATGCTGCCGGCGGGCGAGGCCACCGAAACCACCATCGCGCGCTTGGGCGAACTGCTCGCCGCCGGCGACACCGTGATCGACGGCGGCAACACGTTCTGGCGCGACGATCTGCGGCGCGCGCAAGCGCTCAAGAAGCGCGGCATCCATCATGTGGACGCCGGCACCAGCGGCGGCGTGCTGGGACGCGAGAGCGGCTATTGCCTGATGATCGGCGGCGAAGCCGACATCGTGAAACGGCTCGCGCCCATCTTTCTGGCGCTGTCGCCCGGCGCCGACGATAAAGAGAAAAAATCGTCACCTGCCGAACAAGGCTGGCTGCATGTCGGCCCCAACGGCGCCGGCCATTTCGTCAAGATGATCCATAACGGCATCGAATACGGACTGATGCAGGCCTATGCCGAAGGCTTCCAGATTCTCAAAGAAACCGATGCCGCTGCGCTGCCGGAGGCCGAGCGCTTTACGCTCGACATTGCCGCGATCGCCGAACTGTGGCGGCACGGCAGCATCGTCTCGTCGCGGCTGCTCGACGTGACCGCGGCGGCCTTGCGCGACGACGCAGCGCTCAAGGAATTCTCCGGCATTGTCAGCGACACCGGCGAAGGCCGCTGGACGGTTATGACCGCGATCGAGCGCGCCATCCCTGCGATGGCGCTGACCACCGCGCTCAACGCCCGCTTCCGCTCGCGGCGCGAGAGCAATTTCGCCGACAAAGTGATTTCGGCCATGCGGCGCGGTTTCGGCGGCCATACCGAAACCAAAGGCAAGCCTTGATGGCGCCGCCCTGGAAGACCGCGATCATCGTGATGGGGGTTTCCGGCGCGGGCAAGACGACCGTCGCCTCGCTCTTGGCGCAACGGCTCGATCTCTCGTTCGTGGAAGGCGACACGCTGCATCCGCCGCGCAATGTCGAAAAAATGAAGCACGGCACGCCGCTCGCCGACGCGGATCGCATCCCTTGGCTCCAGGCGATTGCGGACCGCATCGATGCCGCGCGCAAGGCGCACCAGCAGATCATCGTCACCTGCTCGGCGCTCAAGCGCGACTACCGCAAGCTGCTGACCGCCGGTCACGACGATGTCGGCTTTGTTCATTTGAAAGGCGCCAAGGAATTGATTGCCGGGCGGCTCAAGGAGCGCGGCGGCCACTTCATGCCGCCGGAACTGCTCGACAGCCAATTCGCCGCCTTGCAGGAACCCAAGCCCGATGAGCCGGTGATCACGGTTCCGATCGATGCCGCGCCGGACAAAATCGTCGAATCGATCCTCGCGATGTTCACGGTGGCAAGACCGGCGTAGTCTCGATTCGAACCGCCCTCGACATTCAAAAGATGACCGCCGCCTTCATCCGCCGCCTGACGCTCAACAATTTCCGCAGCTATCACGCCGCGCAGGTGGAGCTTGCCCAGGCAGGACCGGTGGTGCTCACCGGCGCAAATGGCGCCGGCAAGACCAATCTGATCGAGGCGATTTCGCTGCTGGCGCCCGGCCGTGGGCTTGCGCCGCGCGACAACCGAAGAACTGGCCTTTTCCGAAGGCGACGGCGCCTGGGCGGTCAATGCCGAGATCGAAGGCATGCTGGGCTTGGCGACGCTCGGCACCGGCATCGATCCGCCGGCTGGCGAGGACGCAGCGTCATCGCGCAAATGCCGCGTCGATCGCGAAAGTGTCGGCTCGGCTACCGCCTTTGCCGACCATCTGCGCGTGGTCTGGCTGGTTCCCGCCATGGACCCGCTGTTCAACGGGCCGGCTTCCGAGCGTAGGCGTTTTCTCGACCGTCTGGTGCTGGCGGTCGATGCCGCGCACTCCAGCAGGGTCTCGGCGCTTGAGCGGTCTTTGCGCTCGCGCAACCGGCTGTTGGAAAATCCGGGAAGCGATCCGCATTGGCTCGACGCCATCGAGCACGAGACCGCCGAAGTGGCGGTGGCGGTCGCCGCCGCGCGCGCCGAGACCGTGGCGCGGTTGTCCGGCGCGCTCCAAGCCGCGCGCGATGAGGCGCCCGAGTTCCCGCGCGCCGAGATCGCGCTTAACGGCTGGATGGAACAGCTGTTGCCCGCGCACAGCGCCATCGAGATCGAGGACCGCTACCGCGCGCTGCTCAAGGACAATCGCGCGCGCGACGCCGCCGCCGGCCGCACGCTCGACGGCCCGCATTTGTCGGATCTGGCCGTCACCCATGCCGACAAGGGCGTGGCGGCGGCCGATGCCTCGACCGGCGAGCAGAAGGCGCTGCTCATCCGCCTGGTGCTGGCGCATGCGCGCCTGATCAAGGAAATGACCGGCTTTGCGCCGCTGCTTTTGCTCGACGAAGTGATCGCCCATCTCGATCCCGGCCGGAGGGCCGCGCTCTATGACGCGCTTGCCGTGCTCGGCGCCCAAGTCTGGATGACCGGCGCGGACCCGGCCGCCTTCGGCGATATTGTCGGCCGCGCGCAAGTGTTTGAGGTGCGCGGCGGCGCGGTGGAACCGCGCCGTTGAGGTTTCGTTAAGCGTCCGCCCAAGTTCCATGACCGATGCATCGCTGTTCCACCAGCAATCCAGGAACGATTGCCGGGTCAATCGCTTATCCACGTTGAGGGATCGGGCGTGTGGAGTTGGGACTGGGCATGGGCGAAGACACTGCCATTGAGCGGATGCGACACGAGATACACAGCGTGCTCGACCATATGCGCACCGATCTCGACCGCATCGAAATCCTGCTGGGCGCGCTCAACGGTTTCAGCCGCCCAATTCCCGACTACGAGCCGGGCTTCCATCATCTTCGCCAAGCCACGCGGCTGGCGCACGAGCTAGGCGCCCCCACCGGCGGCCAGCACTAGCGGACAAAATTTTAAGCGCCGCGCGCGGCATTTCCGGCATCGATTCGGAAGCGCTTTTTTGCCCCTTATGAGCACCCAAAAACGCGTGATTTTTGTCCTGCCACCATCTTAAAAACGCCTTTTGAATCAATAAATTACTGCTAGGTCACTTTGCTCTATACGCGCTTTAAAATTCGTGTCACACCAATGCTCACATCCGACTCATTTTTTCGAACCTTTAAGGGTGCCTTCGATGGCTGACCCCGCCCGCAAAAACCCGTCCGATTATGACGCCGAGTCGATCAAGGTCCTCAAGGGCCTCGATGCCGTGCGCAAGCGGCCGGGCATGTATATCGGCGACACCGACGACGGTTCCGGCCTCCACCACATGGTCTACGAGGTGGTCGACAACGCCATCGACGAGGCGCTGGCCGGCCACGCCACCGAGGTGATCACCACGCTCAACCCGGACGGCTCGGTCACCGTGATCGACAACGGCCGCGGCATTCCGGTCGACATCCACAAAGGCGAAGGCATTTCGGCGGCCGAAGTCATTATGACGCAGCTGCATGCCGGCGGAAAATTCGACCAGAATTCCTACAAGGTCTCCGGCGGCCTGCACGGCGTCGGCGTCTCGGTGGTCAACGCGCTTTCAAGCTGGCTCAAGCTCACCATCTGGCGCGACGGCAAAGAACATTTCATGGAATTCGCGACGGCGTCGCGGTCAAGCCGCTCAAGGTCGTGGGCAAGGCGACCGACAAACGCGGCACCGAGGTGACGTTCTTCCCCTCGCCTAAGACCTTCACCATGGTCGAGTTCGACTTTGCCACCATCGAGCATCGCCTGCGCGAACTGGCCTTCCTCAATTCCGGCATCAACATCGTGCTCTCCGACATGCGCCACGCGGTCGAGAAGCGCGAGGAGATGAAATACGAAGGCGGCGTCGAGGAGTTCGTCAAATATCTCGACCGCAACAAGACCCCGCTGATCCCCAAGCCGGTGATGGTCAAGGCCGAGCGCGAAGGCATCACGGTGGAAGCCGCTCTTGTGGTGGAACGACGGCTACCACGAGAGCGTGCTTTGTTTCACCAACAACATCCCGCAGCGCGACGGCGGCACGCATCTGGCCGGCTTCCGCGGCGCGCTCACGCGCCAGGTCACGCAATATGCCGAGACGCTCGGCACCACGCGCAAGGAAAAAGTGGCGCTCACCGGCGACGACTGCCGCGAGGGCCTGACCGCGGTGCTGTCGGTGAAAGTGCCCGACCCGAAATTTTCCTCGCAGACCAAAGACAAACTGGTGTCGTCGGAAGTGCGCCCGGTGGTCGAGAACGTCGTCAACCAGGCGCTGCAGGACTGGTTCGAAATCCATCCGCAGGAAGCCCGCGTCATCGTCGGCAAGGTGGTGGAAGCCGCCGCCGCCCGCGAGGCCGCGCGCAAGGCGCGCGATCTGACGCGGCGCAAGGGCGCGCTCGATATTTCGTCACTGCCGGGCAAGCTCGCCGACTGCCAGGAGCGCGATCCGGCCAAATCCGAACTGTTCATCGTCGAGGGCGATTCGGCCGGCGGCTCCGCCAAGCAGGGCCGCAACCGCGAATTCCAGGCGGTGCTGCCGTTGCGCGGCAAGATTTTGAACGTCGAGCGCGCGCGCTTCGACAAGATGCTGGGCAGCCAGGAGATCGGCACGCTGATCACCGCGCTCGGCACCGGCATCGGCCGCGACGAGTTCAACCCCGACAAGCTGCGCTACCACAAGATCATCATCATGACCGACGCCGACGTGGACGGCAGCCATATCCGCACGCTGCTGCTGACCTTCTTCTTCCGGCAGATGGACGAGCTGATCAAGCGCGGCCACATCTACATCGCGCAGCCGCCGCTCTACAAAGTGTCGCGCGGCAAGTCCGAGCAATATCTCAAGGACGAGCGCGCGCTGGAAGATTTTCTGATCACCACCGGCATCGAGGATGCGGTGCTGCGTCTTGCCTCCGGCGAGGAACGCGCCGGCGAAGACCTGCGCAAATTGGTCGAGGACGCGCGCCAAATCCGCAACATTCTGCTCGGACTGCACAGCCGCTATAACCGCAAGGTCATCGAGCAGGCGGCGATCCTCGGCGTGCTGAATTCGGAAATTGTCGGCGATCCGAAAAAGGCGCGCGCGGCCGTGCCCTACATCGTCGCGCGGCTCGATGCACTGGCGGATGAAACCGAGCGCGGTTGGCAAGGCGAGTTCAGCGAGGACGCCGGATTTACGTTTTCGCGCACCGTGCGCGGCGTCAAGGAAGTCGCGATCATCGACCAGGCGCTGCTCGGTTCCGCCGACGCGCGCAAGCTCGACGAATTCGCCGCCTCGTTGCAGCAGGCCTATCCGCGCCCGACGCCGCCCGCCATGCTGCGGCGCAAGGACGAGACCATCGCCATCCACGGGCCGGTCGGCCTGTTCGAGGCGCTCACCAATGCCGGGCGCAAGGGCATCTCGATGCAGCGCTACAAAGGCCTGGGCGAGATGAACCCCGAGCAATTGTGGGAGACCACGCTCGACATCAATGCGCGCTCGCTGTTGCAGGTGCGCGTCAAGGAAGTCGACGAGGCCAATGTGCTGTTCGACCAGCTCATGGGCGACCTGGTCGAGCCGCGCCGGCAGTTCATCCAGGATAATGCGCTAGCGCGAGCGTGGACGTCTAGACTTAAACCGGTTTGCCCGGGGCCCAGTTCCATGGCTTGGGCGCAGACGCCAGCCCGCGCGTGCGCGGATCGCGCGAAGCCCAGGCGCCGCCATCGACGCGCGCCAAAAAATCGCCGACCACGGCGTTGAACAGATCCGGCTCTTCCAGATTGACCACGTGGCCGGTCTTCGGCAGCACCACCAGGCCGGAGGCCACAAGCGCGTCTTTCAAAAACAGGCTCGGCTCGATGCAGCGCTCGTCCTCGTCGCCGACCACGATCAGCGCCGGGATCGTCAGCTTGCGGATGGCGGCCTCGAAATCATAAAGCGATGGCCGCGTGCCTTGAAAACCGCGCGAGGTTAGAGCCGAACCTTGCGCATCGTGCTCGGCCAGCATGCGCTGGAATTGCGCAAAGCCGCGCGGGTCCTTCAGCAGAAACGGCACGCGGCTGGGGCCCAGCCCATAGCTTTTGGCCACCGCAGCCGAGCCCTCGCGCTCGAACTGATCGCCGAGTTCGCGCGAATGTTTGTGAAAATCATCGGTGTACCAGCGCTCGCTGCCGGAGCCCGTGCCGGCCAGCACCATCGAGCGCACGCGGCTTGGGATGATTGAGCGCGACTTGCAACGTCGTGTAGCCGCCCATGGAGAGGCCGATAAGGTGCGCCTGCTCGATCTTGAGATGATCGAGCACCGCCACCGCGTCGCGCATCACATGCAGGTAGCTGTAGGCGTCTTGGTCCGCCGGCACGTCGGACGGCGTATAGCCGCGCGCGGCATAGGCGATGCAGCGATAGCGCTTGCCGAATTCGCGCATTTGCGGCTCCCAGCCGCGATGATCGGAGGCGAATTCATGCACGAACAAAATGGGCGTGCCTTGGCCCACTTCTTCGTAATGCAGTTTCACTTTGTCGGGTGTGGTTGCGTAAGGCATTAGAACAAATCCAAATATTCTTTCTGTTCCCAGGGTGTGACGTCGCCCGGCTCGCCCGCTTCTTTCATGAAGCGGTCGAACTCGGCCTGTTTGATATGCGCATAATAGTCGACGAAAGCCGTTCCGAAACCTTTGCGGAAACATTCATCGGCGCGCAGCGCCGCGACCGCCTCGCTCAAGGTCTTGGGCAGCAACGGCGCCGCGTGCTCATAAGGCGTATCGGCCGACGGACCGGGATCGGCTTTGCGCGCCATGCCATCGAGGCCGGCGTAAATCTGCGAGGCCACGTAGAGATAAGGATTGGCGGCCGGCTCGCCGACGCGGTTTTCCAGATGCGTCGATGCGTCGCCCGGCTGGCCCAGCACGCGGATCATCACGCCGCGATTATCGCGCGCCCAGATGGCGCGGTCGGGCGCCAGCGAATAGGACTTGTAGCGCTTGTAGCCGTTGACGGTCGGCGTGGTGAAGCAGGCGGCCGCGCGCGCATGCGCCAGCAAGCCGCCGAGGTAATGGCGGCCAGTCTGCGGAAAGGCCGTCGTTGGCCACGAAAGCGTTGCGCTTGGTTTTCTTATCGATCAGCGACTGATGCAGATGCCAGCCGCTCGACATCACATTGGGCAGCGCCGGCCGGCACATGAAGCTCGCCAGATAGCCGTTGCGCCGCGCGATTTGTTTCACCGCCGAGCGAAACAAAATCATGCTGTCGGCGGCAGCCAAACCCATTTGCGGACGGAAGGTGAATTCGACCTGGCTCGGGCCCAGTTCGACTTCCACCGAGCGCAGCGGCAGGTCGAGCGCCTGCAGCCCGCGCCGCAGAATTTCCACCGCCGGATCGAGCATGTCGTAACGGGATTCAGTGAGATACTGATAGCCCTGATTGAGCAGGCTCACCTCCGGCGCTTGCGGCGGCCAGGTGGCGTCGGCGGGCGCCAGCCGCGCATTCTCCAATTTGAACAGATGGAATTCGACTTCGAGCCCGGCGAGGAAATCGAAACCCGCTTTGCCGAGCGTATCGAGCGCATCGCGGCAACGCGCGCGCGTCGAGAACGGCACTTGTTTGCCGTTGCTAAAAACAATGTCGCACAACAGCCAGCCGGTCTTATCGGCCCAGGGCAAAATGCGAAAGGTCGTAGGGTCGGCGACCATGACGAAATCGGCGCCGCCCTGCATTTCCGGCATGTCGAAGCCGCCGCCGGCGGTGAACACCGGGAACACGCTTTTGTGCGCGGTGTCCTTGGCCAGCAGCGTCGTGGTCATGGTGACGCCGTCGCGCATGGCGGCGGCGGCTTCCGATGCCACCAGCGTCTTGCCGCGCAGCACGCCGTGCTGATCGGCAAACGAAAATCGCACCAGTTCGAGCTTGTGCTTTTTGATTTGCCGCTCGACTTCGCGCGCGGCGCGCGCCTGCGCGGCGGTCCACAGATCATGGCGCTCGACGAAGCTTGCGGAGGAACGCGGACGCGGGGCCATTACGTCGTCAGCGCCCGTTGGCCCAGCTCGCGGCCTTGCGCTTGCCCGCATCGGTCTTCTGCCAATAGCCTTGCCAGTCGTCGGCCGGGGCGATGCCGTCGATCGCCGCAGGACCTGTGACGGCGGCGGCGGCGGCCTTGTCGAGCACCATGATCGGCTTTTCGCCTTTGTCGGTCTGCTCGATCGCCTGGCGCAGCAATTTGCGATAGGCGACGATCGCCTTGTCCGACGTGCCGAGATGCTCTTGCGTGCGGTTCTGGATCACGCCCATGGATTCGCAGGCCCACTGGTCGTGCACGTTGATGTCGGCGCCCATGCCGGTGAACGTGTCGTGCTCCTGCTCGTGCGGATCGAAACCGTAATCGTTGCTCTTGTTCTTGTTCGGGATGTAGTCGGGCAATTGATAGAGCGCGAGCCGCTGGCGGCGCATCTCGTCTTTGTCCACGGGCGCGCCGAAGCTGGTGAAGATCGCGTACCAATAATGCTTTTCATCGTCGATCGGCACGTGCCACTGCGTGATCGTCATCTCGCGGCTCATCGGGATGTGGAAGGCGTTCGGGAACATCAAATTGGTCACGCGCACGTGCGCGTTCTTCGTCGCTGATCTGGCGCAGCGTCACCAGCGCGGAAGCCGAAGGCGGTTTCCTCGACCTCGATGCGCGGGCGCGTCACCTCGCGCATGATCTGCGTCATCGGCATGTCGGTGCCGAGCGACTGGTCGCGAAACATCTTGCCGTAACCTTGGCTCGGGTCCTCGTCGTGGAAAAAACGATGCAGGAACGAGGTGTGCACCGGATCGATGCCGACTTCGAGCGACTGCAGCCAGTTGCAATCGATCATGCCCTTGAAGGCGAAGGTGTGGCTCGACGGCGCGATGAAGCAGTCGAAATCGGGGAACGCCGGAGCCTCGCCCGGGCCCATGTAAGCGAACAGAATGCCGCTCTTCTCCACGACCGGATAAGACTTCTGCTGGATGTTCGCGCACAGCTTGCTGTCGGGCGGCTCGGCCGGCGTCTCCAGACATTTGCCTTTGACGTCGAACAGCCAGCCGTGAAAGGCGCAGCGCAGGCCGCCGTCTTCCAGCCGGCCATAGGCCAAATCCGTGCCGCGATGCGGACAGCGGCGGCCGATCAGGCCGTAGCGGCCCTGCTCGTCCTTGAAGATGACGAGGTCCTCGCCGAACAGGCGCACCGGCTTCACCGGCCGATTGCCCGCAAGCTCATCCACCAGCGCGGCCGGCTGCCAATAGCGCCGCATCAGGGCGCCCGCCGGCGTGCCCGCGCCGGTCAAGGTGATGAGATCGTTTTGTTGCGCACTCAGCATGAGCAATGTCCTCGTTCGCCGCTTTATACGATTATCGCCGCATCGGCGGAAGCGGCGGGCCAATCGCTCGGAAATGCCGCATTCTTCGGCATGCCGCGCCGCAAACGCAGCGCAATATTGACCTGAACCGCACGGTGGGCAAATGTTGCGGCATCGTCATCGGGCCTGCGTGGGCGGGAAGATGAGGATGCGGGCAACAAGCAACAAACAAAGTTCCGCAGGGGCAAAGCCTTTCAGGGAGGAATTTCATGCTCACCACCAAATTGACCCGGCGCCTGTGCATGGCGTTGGCGCTTGCCGCGGTGCCGTTCACGGCCAGCGCGCAGCAGGTCATCAAGATCACCGCCATGGACGGCTATCCGGAGCGCGCGCTCTGGGTGAAGGAGTTCATCGAATTCTACATGCCGGAAGTCGACAAGCGTCTGGCCAAGACCGGCAAGTACAAGATCGAATGGCAGAAGGCCTTCGGCGGGCAGATCGTCAAGCCGCGCGGCGAATTCGACGGCCTCAAGAGCGGCCTTGGCGACATGGCGATCATCACCACCGTCTTCTACGAGGACAAACTGCCGCTCAACAACGTGCCGTATTTCACGCCGTTCTCTTCGGCCAATCCGAAGATCGTCGCCAAGATCATCGACGATCTCGGCAACAAGTTTCCCGCCTTCCACAAGCAGTTCACCGACTACAATCAGGTCGTGCTGACGAATTTCTCGACCATCGACAACTACGGCATATTCGCCACCAAGCCGATCAAAGGTCTCGCCGATCTCAAGGGCATGAAGCTCGACGCCGCCGGCGCCAACGCGCTCTACATCAAGCCGGTGGGCGCTGTCGGCGTCGCCGGCAGTCTCGTGTCCTACTACAACGACGTCAAAACCGGCGTCGCCGACGGCGCCATCATCTGGATGGAGGCCGCCATCACCTTCAAGATCGGCGAAGTGGCGCCGAATTACCTCAAGGCCGGTTTTGGCACCGGCGTAAACAAGGCGATCACAGTCAACTTGGATTTCTGGAAGAAATTGCCGGACGAGGTGAAGGGCGTGCTGCAGGAAGTGGCCGTGCTCTATCGCGATCACGTCGCGCAAGTCACGCTCGATATCGCCGACAAGTCGACCAAGGCCTTCCTCGCCAAGGGCGGCAAGATCGTCGATTTGTCGGACGCCGACCGGCGCAAATGGGCGATGGATCTCCCCAACATCGCCAAGAGCTGGGCAGACGATCAGGAAAAGCGGGGGCTCCCCGGCCACAAATTCCTCACCGCCTATATGGAAGCGTTGCGCGCCGCCGGCGAAAAGCCGGTGCGCAATTGGGATAAGGAATAGTCGCGTGGCGGCCGCGGTTTAATCCCCGCGGCCGCAACTTTCCCTCAAGCGCCGGAGCAACCCTTGTCCGACACCGACGGTGCCAAAGCGCCCGAACGCTTGAACCTGCTCGACCGCCTGGTGGTGGGCCTGAACGCGATCGGTTCGCTGTGGGTGCTGCTGCTGGTGCTGTTGATCTGCACGGACTCGTTCGGGCGCAGCTTCTTCCGCCATCCGATCGAGGGCGCGGTGGAAATGGTCGCCGTCTCGATGGCGGTGATCGTATTTTGCCAGCTTCCCGACACCACCCGCATCGGGCGGCTGACGCGCTCCGATACGCTGCTGATGTTCCTGGCGACCAAGGCGTCGTGGCCCGGACGGCTGCTGCTCGCGAGTTTCGATCTGCTCGGCGCGCTGGTGATGGGGCAGATCGTCTACAGCATGACGCCGCTGGTGCTCGAAGCCTATGAGCGCGGCTACTACCTCGGCAATCGCGGCCTGTTCACCTTTCCGGAATGGCCGCTCAAGGGCATGGTGGTGCTGGGCGCCGCGGCGACTTTCCTCTGCTTCCTGGTGCGCGCCTTCAAGGCGTGGCGCCACGGCACTTATTGACGCCCGCCGCCATGGAACCCTTCCTCGTCGGCATCGCGTCCCTGATCCTGATCGTCGTGCTGATCTATGCCGGCTGTTACGTGGCGGTCGTGCTCAGCTTTGTGTCGTTCCTTGGCGTTTGGTTTATCAAAATCGACGCAACCATCGCCATGCGTATGATGACGCTGGCGGTCACCGACTCGATCAAGTCCTACGACTTCGCCAGCATTCCCACGTTCGTGATGATGGGCATGATCGTCGGCAAAGCCGGCTTCGGCGCCGACGTCTACTCTGTCGCCAACCAGCTTTTCCGGCGCGTGCGCGGCGGGCTTGGCATCGCCACCGTCGCCGCCAATGCGGCCTTCGCGGCGGTGACCGGCTCCTCGATCGCCTCGGCTTCGGTGTTTACCCGTGTCGCCGTCCCCGAGATGATCCGCTACGATTACAACAAGCGCTTCGCGGTCGGCGTGGTGGCGGGCTCGTCCGTGCTTGGCATGATCATCCCGCCGAGCGTGATGCTGATCATCTACGCCTTCGTCGCCGAGCAATCGATCGGCGAACTGTTCTTGGCCGGCGTGGTGCCCGGCCTGCTGTTGTCGGCCGCCTATATCGCGGCAATCTGGCTGATGACGGTGTTCATGCCGAAATTCGTCGGAGCGGGCGCTTTCGCCTCGCCGGTCGCCGGCACGCGGCTGATGGGTATCGGCGAACTGATTCTCAAAATCCTGCCAATCTTGATCCTGATCGTGGTGGTGCTCGGTGGCATCTACACCGGCTTTTTCACGCCGTCGGAAGCCGGCGCCACCGGCGCGCTCATCGCCTATATCATCTCGTTGTTCCGCGGGCGGATCGCCTGGGCCACGTTCAAGGAAATCCTGATCGACACCGGCCACATCACCGCGAACATCTTGTTCCTGATCATGGCGGCCTCGATGTATTCGCGCATGCTCGGCATTGCCGGGCTGCCCTCGCTGCTCTCGGCCTGGATCGACCACATCAATCTCGGCTTCTTCTGGCTGATGACGGTCTATGTGATTTTGCTGTTGTTCCTCGGCACCATCATCGACACCGCCTCGATCATTCTGATCTGCGTGCCTTTGTTCCTGCGCGCGATCGAGGACATGCATTTGAGCCTGATCTGGTTCGGGCTGATCACGGTGGTCGGCGCCGAGATCGGCTTGCTGACGCCGCCATTCGGCCTGTCGTGCTTCGTGATCAAGAGCGCCGTCAACCGCCCCGACATTTCGCTCAATGATATTTTCGCAGGCGCCTTCCCGTTCGCGGTGGTGATGTTGCTGGTGCTGATCGTGCTGATCGCGTTTCCGCAGCTGTCGCTGCTGCTGCTCTGAAAATGAAAATGGCCGGCGCTAGGGCCGGCCACGTCGAAATTCATTCGCCACATCGAAACTAATACGTTGGGTTTCAGCCCGGGTGGCGCGCCGCCCAGCCGACTTCCATGCGCCGCCGCCAGGCGGTCTGGCGCAGGCCCGCCAGGCGCTGCGCGGTGGTCTTGGCCTCGGCGCGGGTCGCCGCCGCGCAAGTGCGGTATTCGAGATCGGAGACGCGCGACACCAGCGGCTCCTTGCCGAACAGACGCTGCAGCGGGGTCAAGCCGCCGTCGAATTTGAGTTCGGAAATGGCATGGGCGACGTTGCCGGTGTGGCCGAAAGCCATCACGCGGCCGGTCATGGTGTGGCGGACCTCATAGACCCCGGGGCCCATCGGCGCTTCGACGTTGTCGCCGCTTTGCACGTCGGGAAACCGCTTCCAGCTACTCCAAGTCTGCACCATCGACCTAAAACCCTCTCGAAAACGCAACTTTAAAACGCGACATGGACCCAATAGTTCCGCCCGGTCAACCTCCTCGGGGGGTGCCTGTGTACCGCTGTTAATAATTCGCCTTCAGCCGCCAGACAAGCCGACTGGCAATTTGGGGCCAAAATTTGAGGTCAGTGGCCGGGCAGCACCAGGACTTTCGGCTTCGTGGGGATGGTGGCCTTGGACATCACCAAAGACGGTGTCTCGGCGATTTCCACGTCCCATTCCTGGCGTGCGCGGTCCAGGAAGCGCGCCAGCGTGAAGGCGCTGAAATAATGCATCGGGATGATCAGCGGGGCTTTGAGTGCGTGCAGCACCTCGAACATGCCCTCGAGATCCAGCGTCATGTTGCCGTCGACCGGCGCCATCACCACGTCGATGCGGCCGATCTCGTTGATCTGCTGCGGGGTCAGCGTGTGATGCAAATGGCCAAGATGGGCGATGCACAGATTGGCGATCTCGAAAATGAAGATGGAATTGCCGTGGCGCTCGGTCTCGCCGCCCCAGGTGCGGATATTGGTCGGCACGTTGCGCACGCGCACGTCTTTGAACTGTATATCGATACGCGCCGGCTTTTGATCTTCCGCCCAGCCGCGCAGCACGTGCTTGATGCCGGGTTCGGGATTGTCGGTGTAATGGCTGGTATGGGCGTGGTTCATCGTGACGATGTCGGGCAGCACCGGCGGCTTCACGTAATCATTGTAGTCGGTGGCGATGCGCACCTGCTGCGGGCTCTCGATCAGGAAGGTCGAGTGGCCGATGTAAGTGATGCGCACTTGATCGCGATCGAGCGCGGCGATCCGGAAAGCAGCGGGGATCAAGGCCGGCGGACGGCTGGCGACCAGGCCGGGGCAATTCAAATCCGTGTCCGGCTTGACGGCCGGCGGCGCCGCGCCTTGCGCGAAAGCAGGCGTCGCGGCAGCGATCGCCGCCGCAACAACACCGAGCAGGATTTTGAGAAGCACTCAGCCATCACCAGTTCCGGCGGGCATGAATCTGCCACGGTTCTCAAATTCCCGCCACTGGCCTCACGCGCATATGACCTCGCGCCCCAATGCAAAGCGGCGCCACGCAAGACAGCAGCGCCGCCGAGCATTAGCGGTTAAGCGAAATTTATTCGAAAAAATGACGGTCGCGCGGCGACACGATCAAGCCCTTGGGCATCACCACCACCCAACGCCCGCCCTGCCGCGAGATCGTCTGGACGGGGCCCAAGCCCGGCAAAGGCGCGCCGGGCACCACCTGATAAATTTCGCCGTGGCCCTGCACATAGACGAAGCCGTCGCGGGCATCGCGGATGGCCCAGTCCTTGATGACCGGCGCACGCACCGGCGACTGGCTTTCCATTGCGGTCGTGCCGGGACGCGGCGTCGGGGTCGGGATCGAGCCGGTGATCTCCGGCGCCTTGGCGGGCTCGGGGCGCTCATTGAGCTTGTCATTGAGCCGGTCGGTAATCTTGTCGGTGATCTTGGCAACCTGGCTGTGCGCGACCTTGTTCGCCGCCGCCAGGTTTGCCTTCAGCGTGGTGACTTCCTTGGACAGCCGCGCGATCGACTTCTGCATCGCCTCGCGCTCATGCAGCGCGGCGGAGGCTTTGGGCGATGGCGGCGCGGTGCCGCTCGTCGCCAGCGCGCCGATCCCTGCGCCGAAGGCAACAGCCAGCGCCACCGAAGCGGCAAGCAAGGCGTGACGCTTGGTGCGGTCATTGAGTTTGAAGGCGAAGCGCGAAGCCGCAGGCGCTGCATCGTCCGCTTTAATGTCCGGCGCGCTTGCGGGCTCGACAATCGCAACCGGTTCGATTGCGGGCGCGGGCGTTTCGTTGCCCGGCGAAATCGACGGCGAGTCGACCGCCGGCAATTCGCTCTTGGTCTCGGCGGCCGCCGGCGGGCTCGCCGCCGCGTCGCCGCCTGTGGATTCAATATCGTCGCGCTTGGCCATGGACCGGTCCTCGCATTGGCTGTTCACGAAGCGGTAACCACGTTCGGTTACCAATCGGTTACCAATGGCGGCAAAGCCCCGCCGGGGCCCAATCCACGCTTGAATTTCAGATGAAACGCCGGCCCTTACACCGGCAGGCCGTTCTCGGCCGCCAGCGCCTTGAGCGAGACCAGCGGGCGGGCGCCGACATGCTGGATCACTTCGGCCGCGGCCAATGCGCCGAGACGCGCGGCGGTGCGGTGGTCCTTGCCGTGCGCCAGCCCGACCAGAAAGCCGGCGGCGAACATGTCGCCGGCGCCGGTGACGTCCACCACTTTGTCGATCGGCATGGCCTGCACCGGTTCGGCCTTGTCGCGCGCGACCACCACGCAGCCTTTCTCGCTGCGCGTCACCACCGCGAGCTTGGCCTCGCCGCGAAGCGCTTTTACAGCGGTGTCGAAGTCGGCGGTTTCATAGAGGCTGTGCAGTTCGCGTTCGTTGGCGAACAAAATGTCCACGGTGCCCTTGCGGATCAAATCGCGGAACTCGCCGCGATAACGGTCGACGCAAAATGCATCCGACAAAGTGAGCGCGACCCGGCGCTGCGCCCGGTGCGCGATTCCAGCCGCTTTCACGAAAGCTTCCTTGGCCTGCGGCGGATCCCACAAATAGCCCTCGAGATAAATCACCGCGGCGCTGGCGATTATTCCTTCGTCGATGTCGGCCGGTTTCAAATCCTGCGCCGCGCCGAGAAAAGTGTTCATGGTGCGCTCGCCGTCCGGCGTCACCATGATGTAGCAGCGCCCGGTCGAGGGCCCCGCGCTCGCCGGCTTGGTGTCGAAGGTCACGCGCGCGGCGCGGATGTCGTGGCCGAAGGCGCGGCCGAGCTCGTCGTCCTTGACCTTGCCGACAAAGGCGGCGCGCCCGCCGAAGCTCGCCACGCCGACAATGGTGTTGGCGGCCGAACCGCCGGAGCTTTCGGTGGCCGGGCCCATGGCCTGGTAGATCGCCTTCGCGCGCTTTTCGTCGATCAGCGCCATGGCGCCTTTGTGCATGCCCTGCGCCACCAGAAAATCGTCATCGGCGCGGGCGATCACGTCGACAATGGCGTTGCCGATACCGAGCACGTCGAAGCGGGGAGCGGCCATTGAATTCCTCGGAGATCTGCGGAAGGTGCGGCGCACTATAGCGGCGACCGCCACGCTGGCAACGCCATTACGAAGCTCACGCTCGCTAGTGAGGGAGTGGAAGCCTTTTTAGCACTTCCAAACTCCACCAGAGAAAGTAGCCGCCGATCAGAATGCCGAGCGCCACTTTCACCAATTGGATGATCAGTTCATCTTTGCTCATCGAAGGCCCACCCGCCGCTCGCTCGCCGCACGATCCCCGGCCGTTCTGCCTTATCTATAACGGAAAGGCGCCGCCTTTAATATTCCTATCTCGTGGCGGCGCGAGGCCTTGGGTGGGCGCGCAGCAGGGGTTGCGCGGCAAACGTCATCGTGCGAAGTGGCCCGCCACAGTTGTGGGGAATGAGGCCATGGCGTTCAAGGAACGCGTATTTTCCGGCGTGCAGCCGACCGGCAATCTGCACCTCGGCAATTATCTCGGCGCCATCACCAAGTTCGTGGCGCTGCAGGAGCGCTATGACTGCATCTATTGCGTGGTCGATCTGCACGCCATCACGGTGTGGCAGGACCCGGCCGAACTGCCGCGCGCAACGCGCGAGGTGACCGCGGCGTTTTTGGCCTGCGGCATCGATCCGAAAAAGCAGATCATCTTCAATCAGAGCCAGGTGGCCGAACACGCCGAGCTGGCCTGGGTGTTCAATTGCGTCGCGCGCATGGGCTGGCTCAACCGCATGACCCAGTTCAAGGAGAAGGCGGGCAAGGATCGCGAGAACGCCTCGGTCGGTCTGTACGTCTATCCCAATCTGATGGCGGCCGACATTCTGGTCTATCGCGCGACCCATGTGCCGGTGGGCGAAGACCAGAAGCAGCATCTGGAGCTTTCGCGCGACATCGCGCAGAAATTCAACAACGACTTCGGCGACTCGATCAAAGCGCACGGCTATGGCGATTCTTTCTTTCCGCTGCCCGAGCCGCTCATCCAAGGCCCGGCGACGCGCGTGATGAGCTTGCGCGACGGTTCGAAGAAAATGTCGAAGTCGGAGCCGTCGGATTATTCGCGCATCAATCTCACCGACGACGCCGACACCATCGCGCAGAAAATCCGCAAGGCAAAAACCGATCCCGAACCGCTGCCGAGCGAAGAGAAAGGCCTGGAGCCGCGCCCGGAGGCCGACAACCTGGTCGGCATCTATGCCGCGCTCAAGGAAGTAAGCCGGGCCGATGTTCTGAAGGAATTCGGCGGCGGGCAGTTTTCCACCTTCAAGACCGCGTTGGCCGATCTCGCGGTCGCCAAGCTCGGGCCGATCGGCGCCGAGATGAAAAAGCTGGTGCAGGACCCGGTCTATATCGACCAAATTCTGGCCAATGGGTCCGAGCGCGCGCAGGTGCTGGCGGCCGAAACCATGAAGGCGGTCAAGGATATCGTCGGTTTTGTACGCCGTTAGCGCTAGATTATTGCGGTGCGCAATATTCCAGCGGGTGGCCCGCTTGTCGGCGCGGCACGCGCCATGCAACCATTGGCGGCTTGTGCGCTTTGGTCGCGCATGAAAATCGTCACGACGCGGGAGCCCTGAATGAGCACCAAGCGCCGCAGCTACGAGAAAGGCCACAAGCGCAAATATCTCGTGGTCATTGACGACACCGAAGAATGCGACCGCGCCATGTTCTGGGCGGCCAAGCGCGCCGGCCGCACCAAGTCGCAGATCGTCATGCTGCGCGTGATCGAGACGCGCGACCGCAATCAGCAATGGCTGGGCGTCGCCGACATCATGCAAGCCGAGGAAATGGAAGCGGCCAAAAAGGCGCTCGACAAATATGCCGCGCGCGCCAAGGAAATCGCGCGCATCACGCCCGACCGGGTGATCCGCGAAGGCGATACCGCCGAGCAGATCGTCAAGCTGATCGACGAGGACGCCGATATCGGCATTCTGGTGCTGGCCGCCGGCACCGCCAAAGAAGGCCCCGGCCCGCTGGTTTCCAATTTGGCCAAAACCGCCGGCACCTTCGGCATTCCGGTCGCTATCGTGCCGGGGCATCTAAGTGACGCCGATCTCGAGGCCATGTCTTGATTCATTGGGTTTGCGGCGGTTGACCGCGGCCTGCGCAGGGGCCATCTATCCGCTATAGTGCACGCAAAGCCTTAAGGGCCTTGAACCCGTAATGGCCGAGGAGACGACAATGTTCATCCAGACCGAAGCGACGCCGAACCCGGCGACCGTGAAATTCCTGCCCGGGCGCGCCGTGCTCGAGACCGGCACGCTCGATATGCCGAGCAAGGAAGCAGCCGCGCAATCGCCGCTGGCCGCGCGCCTGTTCGACATTCCCAACGTGGCGGGCGTGTTCTACGGCTCGGATTTCATCTCGATCACCAAGAGCGACGGCGACTGGCAGCAGATCAAGCCGGCGATTCTCGGCGCCATCATGGAACACTTCATGACCGACGCGCCGTTGCTCGCCGACGGCGCTGAGCCCGCATCCGCAGACGGCGACGAGTTCTTCGACGCCAAGGACGCCGACACGGTGGCCACCATCAAGGATCTGATCGAGACGCGCGTGCGCCCGGCGGTGGCCAGCGACGGCGGCGACATCACCTTCAAGGGCTACAAAGAAGGCGTGGTGTATCTGACCATGAAGGGCGCCTGCTCGGGCTGCCCGTCCTCGACCGCCACGCTCCAGCACGGCATCCAGAACCTGCTGCACCATTTCGTGCCCGACGTGGTCGAAGTGCGGCCGATGTAGTCTCGGGCTGTCACGCATTTTCCTCGTCATGGCCGGGCTTGACCCGGCCATCCACGTCTTAGGCAGACAAGAAAGGCGTGGATGCCCGGCACAAGGCCGGGCATGACGGTGATAGGCTGTGCCCCATGCGCATCCTCGCCATCGATACCGCGCTCGAAGCCTGCTCGGCCGCCGTGCTCGACACCGCCGGCGCCGGCATTTCTGCACATGAATCGCTGCCGATGGTGCGCGGCCACGCCGAAGCGCTGATGCCGCTGATCGCGCGCGTGCTCGATCGCGCCAAGATCGATTTCGCCGAACTCGACCGCATCGCCGTCACCACCGGACCCGGCAGCTTCACCGGATTGCGCGTCGGGATTTCCGCCGCGCGCGGGCTGGCGCTGGCCTCGGGCAAGCCGGTGGTGGGGCTCACGACATTGGCCGCCTTCGCCGCGCCCTTGATCGCCGCCGACGACACGCTGCCGGTGGTGGTGGCGATCGATGCGCGGCATGAGCATGTTTACTTGCAGGTGTTCGGCCCCGGCGGCCGCACCATCGTGGCGCCGCGGCTCGCGCCCTTGCGCGAAGCGATGCGCGTTGCGGCCACCGGCGCGCCGCGCCTGGTCGGCACCGCGGCAAAGATTTTGGCCGCCGCCTGGCCGCCGGGCGAAAAGCCGCCGAGCGCGGTCGAATTGCGCCGCGCGCCCGACATCGATTGGGTGGCGCGGCTTGGCGCCGCCGCCCCCGAAAGCAGTTCGCCGCCCAAGCCGCTTTATTTGCGCGCGCCCGACGCGCAGCCGCAGAACGCGGCGCGATTGGCGCGGCGATGATCAACCTCTTTTCGAACTTGTTCGCGCGCGCCGAACCGGTGCTCTCGGAAGCGGCAAGCCGCGACGCAGCGGCCATCGCCGCTCTTCATGCCGCCTCGTTCCGGCGCGGCTGGAGCGAGCAGGAAGTGGAAGGCCTGCTCACCGACCGCGCGAGTGATCGCGCATCGCGCGCTTACTGGCGCGAAACTCACCGGCTTCATCATGTCGCGGCTGGCGGCGGATGAGGCCGAAATCCTTTCGGTCGCGGTCGCCCGCGCCGGCCAAGGCCGCGGGCTGGCGCGCGCGCTGCTGAACCTGCACATGCGGCGGCTGGCGGGATTGGGCGTGAAGGCTGTGTTCCTGGAAGTCGATGAGCACAACAAAGCGGCGATCAAGCTGTATCGGCGCGCCGGTTTCGATGAGGTGTCGCGCCGGCCCAATTATTATCCGGGCGCCACGGGCACGCCCGCCGCCGCGCTGGTACTGCGCCGGGATTTGTCTAATCGGCTCGATAGACACAGGCTGCTGGCCGCTCAATATGATATGAGGGCCGGACGGGAGAACGCATGGCCACGCCGGACAACCCTCGCGCCAATATCGAAGCCCTCTGCGCCGCCAAAGGCATGCGCATGACCGAGCAGCGCCGCACCATCGCGCGCGTGATCGCGGCGGCGGCCGATCATCCGGACGTGGAGGAATTGTACCGGCGCTGCGTCAAGGTCGACGACCGCATCTCGATCTCGACCGTCTACCGCACGGTGCGGCTGTTCGAGGACGCCGGCATCATCGAGCGGCACGATTTCCGCGAAGGGCGCGCGCGCTACGAGACCAGCCCCGAAGCGCACCACGACCATCTGATCAATTTGCGCAACGGCGAGGTGATCGAATTCCAATCGGAGGAGATCGAGCGGTTGCAGTCGGAGGTCGCGCGCAAGCTCGGCTATAAATTGGTCGATCACCGGCTCGAGCTCTATGCGGTCCCGCTGAAAGACGACAAGAGCGGGCATTAGCGCATGATCCCGAAAAGTGGGAACCGGTTTTCGGAAAAGAATCATGCGCAAGAAAAGAACACTTAATGATCCGCGCGCTCCTGATCGCGGTGTTCTTCTTCACCGTGACGCCGATCCTGATCTCGCTGCAATGGCTGCTCGGCAAGCTCGGTCTTCCCGGCTGGGGCTTCATCGCTTCCAACTATTACCGCGTGCTGCGCGCGATCCTGCGCATTCGTGTGCGCGTCAACGGCACGCCGGTTCGCGGCCGCGCCGTGCTCTATGTGTCGAACCATGTGTCCTGGGCCGACATCGTGGTGATCGGCTCGCTTTCGCCCGTCGCCTTCGTCGCCAAGCGCGAGGTCGCCAGCTGGCCGCTGGTCGGCATCACCGCGCGCATGCAGCGCACGGTGTTCGTCGACCGCACGCGCCGGCATCAGGCCGCCGACGCGGTGCAGGAAATCGTCGCGCGGCTTGGCCTCCGGCACGTCTGTCGTCTTGTTCGCGGAAGGCACATCGAGCGACGGCAACCGCGTGCTGCCGTTCCGCTCGGCGCTGGTCGGCGCGGTGAGGGAGGCCGCAGCGCAAGGCGGCATCGTCATCCAGCCGATGTCGATCTGCTACACCGGCCTGCATGGCATGCCGATGGGCCGGCACAATCGCCCGCTGGTGGCGTGGTACGGCGATCTCGACTTTCTGCCCCACATCCGGGCCTTGATTGCGCGCGGCGTCATCGACGCGGTGGTCAGTTACGGCGAGCCGGTGACGGCCGAGCGCCGACGCCGACCGCAAGGCCATGGCCAAGGCGCTGGAAACACGTCGTGCGCGCCCTCACCACGGCGGCGCTGCATGGGCGGGCGCCGAGCCCGCCGGCTCGCCCCGCAGGCGTCTTAAAATCGTTGCAAATTCAATACTATAGCTTTAGGGGACAAAGGGCGCCCGGACAGGCTAAATTGACCCAAAGGTTCGCAACTCAAACGGCATGAGCAGACCCCGCAAAGTCCACGTCAAATCCTTCGGCTGCCAGATGAACGTCTACGATTCCAATCGTATGGCGGACTGTTTGGCGCCGGCGGGCTTCGCCGAGACCGCGGTCGTTGCCGACGCCGACCTCATCATCCTCAACACCTGCAACATCCGCGAAAAAGCGGTCGATAAGCTCTATTCGGAAATCGGCCGCATGCGCGAGCTGAAAGACGCCGCCGAGGCGCCAAGGCCGCCACATGCTGATCGCGGTCGCCGGCTGCGTGGCGCAAGCGGAGGGGCAAGAGATCCTCCGCCGCGCGAGCGCGGTCGATATCGTGGTCGGCTCGCAGAATTATCACCGCCTGCCCGGTCTGCTGGCGCGCGCGGAAAGCGGCGAACGCATCGTCGACACGGAATTTCCGCCCGAGGACAAATTCGACGCGCTGGCGCGGCCGTCGCGCCAAGCGATCAGGACGCGCGGCATTTCGGCCTTCGTCACCGTGCAGGAAGGCTGCGACAAGTTTTGCACGTTCTGCGTCGTGCCCTATACGCGCGGCGCGGAAGTTTCGCGCCCCGTCGAGAAAATCGCCGCTGAAGTTACGCAGCTGGCCGATGCCGGCGTGCGCGAGGTGACGCTGATCGGGCAGAACGTGAATGCCTATCATGGCGAGGGCGCCGACGGGCGGCCTTGGCCGCTCGGCAAATTGCTGCGGCGCCTGGCGCAAGTGCCGGGGATTTTGCGCGTGCGCTACACCACCAGCCATCCCAACGACATGGACGACGATCTGATCGCCGCGCATGCCGATCTGCCGGCGCTGATGCCTTACGTGCATCTGCCGGTGCAATCGGGCTCCGACCGCATGCTGGCGGCGATGAACCGCCGGCACACCCGAAAAGATTATCTCGATGTGATCGCGCGTCTGCGCGCCAGCCGCGCCGATCTTGCATTCACCTCGGATTTCATCGTCGGATTTCCCGGCGAGACCGAAGCGGATTTTGCCGAGACGCTCTCGCTGGTGGAGGAAGTCGGCTACGCCAGCGCCTACACCTTCATGTATTCGTCGCGCCCGGGCACGCCGGCAGCCGACATGCCCGACCAGATCGGCGACGCCGAGAAATCCGAGCGGCTGCAACGCCTGCAAGCGCTGATCACCCGGTATTGGCAGGCCTTCAACGCGCAATCCGTCGGCCGCATTGTCGAGGTGCTGCTGGAAAAACCGGGCAAATTGCCTGGGCAACTGGTCGGCAAAACCCCATATCTACAAACAGTGCAGGTCATGGCGCGGCCTGAATTGATCGGTTCGCTGTGGCCTGTGGCGGTCACCGGGACCGGAACCAACACATTGTTCGGCGAACTTATCGAACAAGCCCGTAGCCCGCAGCTTGCCACAGCAGGAGCCTGAAACCGCCTTGCGCACACCCGATCCAGCGATCCCGGCCGCCGCAGCTTCCGAGGAAACTGCCACCACGCAGATCGTGCTCGCCTTCGAGGACAACCGGCTCGCTTCCATCTTGTTCGGGCAATACGGGCAAAACCTCGCGCTGATCGAGCGCCGCCTCGGCGTCGTCGCCGAGCAGCGCGGCAATCACGTCACGCTGGACGGTTCGCGCGGCGGCTGCGAACAGGCGCGGCGCGTGCTGGAAGGCTTGTACGAGCAGATCAAGCGCGGCCACGATCTGAGCCAAGGCGACGTCGAGGGCGCCATCCGCCAGGCGATCGCGCAAGGCTCGCTGTTCGACTATGACCCGTCGAGCCCGCGTCCCGCTTTTGAGGAAATCAATTTGCGCAAGCGTCCGGTGCGCGCGCGCACCGCCGCGCAAGACGCCTATATCCGCGCGCTCAAACGTCATCATCTGGTGTTCGGCACCGGACCCGCCGGCACCGGCAAGACCTGGCTCGCGGTCGCGCAAGCCATCCAGATGTTCGAGCGCAAGGAAGTCGACCGCATCATCCTGTCGCGGCCGGCGGTGGAAGCCGGCGAGCGGCTCGGATTTCTTCCCGGCGACATGCGCGAGAAGGTCGATCCTTACTTGCGGCCGATCTACGACGCGCTGCATGACTTGATGGATATCCGCATCGTCGAGCGCGCGCTGGAAAGCGGCGACATCGAAATCGCGCCGCTCGCCTTCATGCGCGGGCGCACGCTGTCGAATGCCGCGGTGATCCTCGACGAGGCGCAGAACACCACCTCGATGCAGATGAAAATGTTTCTCACGCGTCTGGGCGAGAACAGCCGCATGATCGTCACCGGCGATCCGAGCCAGGTGGACCTGCCGAGCGGCCAGACCTCGGGACTGGCCGAAGCGGTGCGCCTGCTCGACGGCATCGAGGGCATCGGCCACGTCGCCTTCACCCATCAGGACGTGATCCGCCACGAGCTGGTGGGGCGCATCGTGGAAGCCTACGACCGCGACGCGGGGAAGCGCGAGCGCAAGGAATGAGGCCGCAGCCGAGCACTGGCGCGCCATCCATCGATATCCAGACGCAATCGCCGCTCTGGGATGCGCAGCCGCAGGCCGGACAAACCGTACGCGATGCGATTACCGCCGCCGCCGCGCTCTCAACATCCGGTGGAGAAGTGAGTATCCTGCTGACCGACGATTCGAACATTCGCGCCTTGAACCGCGAATGGCGCGGCATCGACAAGCCGACCAATGTGCTGTCATTTCCGGCGGCGATTTCGGGCGGCGCGTTTCTCGGCGATATCGTCATCGCCTATGAAACGCTCAACGGCGAATGCGCCGCGGAAAACGCTGAATTCCTGCACCATCTCGCTCATCTCTCGGTGCATGGTTTTCTCCACCTCATCGGCTACGATCACCAGACCGATTCCCAGGCCGAAGAAATGGAAGGGCTCGAAAGCCGGATCATGACGCGCCTGAATTTGCCCGATCCCTATCGCGCGCGCGATCTCGACGCCTGACCGCCATGCCCGACAGCGACCCATCAAATACCTCCGGGGCTACGCCCTTCGAACCGCGCAATCTGCCGGTCGTTGTGCCGCCGCAAGACGAAAACGGCGAAGGCTGGTTCACGCGCGTATTCCGCGCGCTGTTCGGCTGGAAGCCCAACACCATCCGCGCCGACCTCAAGGACGTGCTCGACGCCATGACGCCCGGCGAATCCGGCTTCTCGCCGGAAGAAAGCCGGATGCTCAAGAATATCCTCGGCCTGCGCGAGCGCCGCGTCGGCGATGTCATGGTGCCGCGCGCCGACATCATCGCCGTGCAGCAGGACATCAAGATCGGCGATCTGTTGCGCACCTTCGAGGGCGCCGGTCATTCCCGCCTGGTGGTCTATAACGACACGCTCGACGATCCGGTCGGCATGGCGCATATCCGCGATCTGATCGCCTTCATGACCGCGCGCGCGGCGGTCGATCCGGAAAAAAACGCCAAGCGCAAAAAACCGCTGCCGGCCGGCCTCGACCTCAAGGCGATCAACCTCGCGATGCCGCTGTCGAACGCCAAGATCGTGCGCGAGATTTTGTTCGTGCCGCCGTCGGCGCGCGTGATGGATCTGCTCGCGCGCATGCAGGCGACGCGCATTCATCTGGCGCTGGTGGTGGACGAATATGGCGGCAGCGACGGGCTGATCTCGATGGAGGACATCGTCGAGCAGATCGTCGGCGAGATCGCCGACGAGCATGACGAGGACGAGACCCCGCACGTGGTGCGTCAGCCGGACGGTTCATTCATCGCCGACGCGCGCGCCAGCCTTGAAGACGTGGCGGCGGCCATCGGCCGCGATTTCGATCCCGGCGACGTGGCCGAGGAAGTCGATACGCTCGCCGGCTATCTGGTGACGCGCGCCGGCCGGCTGCCGGTGCGCGGCGAACTGATCCCCGGACCCGGCCTGTTCGAATTCGAGGTGCTGGACGCCGATCCGCGCCGCATCAAGCGCGTGCGCATCACGCGGCTGACGGAAAAGCGCGACATGCCGCGCGAACCGCGCAAACGCGGCGAGCCCGATGCGGTGCTCGCCGGCACCACGCCGCCGTCTTTACCGGTGGATGACGCAACGCAAAAAGACGCCGCCCGGCCGGTTGCCGGTTCGCCGGCCGGTGTGCGGCGGCCGTGACGATGTCCCGCCTCGCCCATTCGATCGTGCTGGCCTATGGCTGGCGGCGCGCTTTGATCGCACTCGTCGCCGGCGCGGCCTCGGCGCTGGCACTGGCGCCGGTCAATGCCTGGCCGATTTTGTTTCTGACCTTCCCGGTGCTGATTCTGTTGGTGGACGGCTGCGCCGCCGGACGCTGGAGCGGCGCCTGGCAAGCCGCCGGTGCCGGCTGGTGCTTCGGTTTCGGCTATTTCGTCGCCGGACTTTACTGGATCGGCTACGCCTTTTTGGTCGACGCCAAGACCTTCGGCTGGCTGCTGCCGATCGCGGTCGCAGGCCTGCCCGCATATCTGGCGATTTTTACCGCGCTCGGGCTTGCCGCCGCGCGACTGATCTGGGTGCGCGGGCCGGAGCGCGTGCTGGCGCTGGCCGCAATGCTCACCATCGCCGAATGGCTGCGCGGCCATCTGCTCAGCGGCTTTCCATGGAACGCCTTCGGCTATGCGCTCACGCAACCGCTGGCGCTGGCGCAAAGCGTTTCGCTCATCGGCGTCTGGGGCCTGACCTTCCTCAGCGTTGCGATTTTTTCGACGCCGGCCGTGCTTGCCGACGACAAAGCCGACACGCCGCATCCGCTCCGCCCGTTGCTCATCGGCATCATGGTTCTCGCCGGGCTCACCGGCTACGGCGCCACGCGGCTGTCGACGCATCCGACCGAATTCGTCAAAGACGTGAAGCTGCGCATCATGCAGCCCAATCTGCCGCAGGACGACAAGTTCAATTATGCCGCCAAAGCGCAGATCATGGCGCACTATTTGGAACTCTCCGACCGCGCCACCGGGCCGCAATCGAAAGGCGCGCGCGACATCACCCATTTGATCTGGCCGGAATCGGCGTTTCCGTTTTTTCTGACGCGCGAGCCGGACGCGCTGGCGCAGATTGTCGCTATGCTCAAACCGCACACCGAGCTGATCACCGGCGCCGTGCGCGCGGCGCCGTCGTCCAGCGCGGGCAATATCCGCGCCTATAATTCGATCTATGTGATCGACGCCGACGGCTCGATCCGCGGCATTTACGACAAGGTGCACCTGGTGCCGTTCGGCGAATATCTGCCGTTACAGCGCCTGCTCGAGCGTTTCGGCTTGCGGCAACTCACCAAGCAGGTCGGCGGATTCCTGGCCGGCGACCGCCGCCGCGCGATGGATGTCGCGGGCGCGCCAAAAATGCTGCCGCTGGTCTGCTACGAGGCGATCTTCCCCGGCGCCGCCGTGCCGCGCGGCGAACGGCCGGGCTGGCTGGTCAATGTGACCAATGACGGCTGGTTTGGCATTAGCTCCGGCCCGCACCAGCACTTCCAGCAGGCGCGCGTGCTCGCCATCGCCGAGGGTCTGCCGCTGGTGCGCGCCGCCAATACCGGAATTTCCGCCGTGATCGATCCGCTCGGACGCATTGTCCATGCCTTGCCGCTGGGCACCGAAGGCATCATCGATTCAGGCCTGCCCGCAGCCCTCGAGCCCACGCCCTATGTGCGATTTGGCGATACACCTCTCTTGCTATTTCTGGTTGTAAGTTTAGTAATAATCGGACGAAGGCGGCTACAACTTTAGAGTTAACGTCTCAATCCAGCGGCATCTCGGTTGTCTAAAATGCCTTGCAAAATCGCAATTAACAGCGTGAGCATGGTAATCGAGTAAGGTGCAAAGCCCTTGAAAACTATAGAAAATTTACACGTGTTTTTAACGGCGATAGCCGATCCACGGTCGTCGGCGGGTTGCCTATACAACCGTGTTCTGTGACATTAAACGATGGAGCAAAGTCACAGGAGACGTGAATGGCTAAGAAGGCCCCCAATCCGATCGACAAGCACGTGGGTTCACGCGTGCGCATGCGTCGGATGATGCTGAGCATGAGTCAGGAGAAGCTCGGGGATGCCCTTGGCCTCACATTCCAGCAGGTTCAGAAATACGAAAAGGGCACCAACCGTATCGGTGCCAGCCGCCTGCAACAGATTTCCAATATCCTGCAGGTGCCGGTTTCGTTTTTCTTCGAAGGCGCGCCGAATATGCCCGGCCATCATGGCATGGGCGAAGCGCCGTCACCGGCTTATGTGTCTGACTTTCTCGCCACCTCAGACGGCCTGTCGCTGACCAAGTCGTTCATGAAGATCAAGAACGGCAAGCTGCGCCGGCGTATCGTCGATTTGGTCGAGCAGATCGCGGGCGTCGAAGACTAAGCCCACGGACGATCGAGGGCCAGCCGTAACATTCTGCCGGCGCACGATCTTTTTCCGGAACAGGCTCCCACCGTTCGGCGTCATGCGGCATGGCCGTTGCCCACCGCTGCCCGCATCTTGACCTCGTGCGCGGCCACTGCAAGAACCTCCCCCGACATGACATGACGCGGGCATAAAGCCGCGCGGCGGGAGGAGTTTCAGCGGTGGCGCACACCAATTTCCTGTTCACCAGCGAGTCGGTTTCCGAAGGTCATCCGGACAAAGTGTCCGACCAGATTTCCGATGCGATCCTTGATGCGTTCATCGAGAAGGACATCAAGCTCGGCATCGCGGACGACAGCCAGATCAACACCCGGCTCGGCTGCGAGACGCTCTGCACCACCAACAAGATCGTGATCGCCGGCGAAGGCCGCGGCCAGCTTTTCAAGACCATCCACGGCGTGTCGGTGGTCGATCGCGAACTGATCACCGAGATCGCCCGCGGCGTGGTCAAGGACATCGGTTACGACCAGAACGGCTTCTCGTATCATGGCGCCGACGTCGAGGTGCTGCTGCACGGCCAGTCGCCCGACATTGCCATGGGAGTGAATGCCAAGAAAAAGAAGAGCGGCGAAGAAGAAGGCGCCGGCGACCAGGGCATGATGTTCGGCTTCGCCTGCACCGAGAGCGAAGTCTACGAAAAGAACTCGTTCATGCCGGCGCCGATTTATTTCGCGCATAAGATTTTGAAAGTTCTCTCCGCCAAGCGCCACTCCAAGCAATTGTTCGATCTGCAGCCGGACGCCAAGAGCCAGGTGACCGTCCAATACGTCAACGGCAAGCCGGTCGGCTGCACCAAAGTCGTGGTCTCGACGCAGCACAATGAAAAGAGCCGCAACGGCAAGAAATATACGCCCGGGATGGTCAAGGACCTGATCGGCGACGCGGTCGCATCCGCGCTGCCGAACGGCTGGATGCCGAAGAAGGAATCCGACTTTCTGGTCAACCCGACCGGCAATTTCGTGGTCGGCGGTCCGGACGGCGACTGCGGTCTCACCGGCCGCAAGATCATCGTCGACACTTATGGCGGTTACGCGCCGCATGGCGGCGGCGCTTTCTCCGGCAAGGACCCGACCAAGGTCGATCGCTCGGCGGCCTATGCCGCGCGTTATCTCGCCAAGAATGTGGTGGCCGCCGGCATTGCCGAGCGCTGCACCATTCAAGTGGCCTATGCGATCGGCGTGGCCGACCCGATGTCGGTTTTGGTCGATACCCACGGCACCGGCAAGGTCGCGGAGAAAAAGCTCGAGAAGATTTTGCCCGAGCTGTTCCGCCTGACGCCGACCAATATCCGGCGCACGCTCAAGCTCAATCGCCCGATCTATCGGCGCACCGCGGCCTACGGCCATTTCGGCCGCGCGCCCGACAAAGACGGCGGCTTTTCCTGGGAAAAGACCGACCTCGCCGACGCCATCCGGCGGGCGGTGAAGTAGCGCCTACATCCGTTCGTCCCCGCGAAAGCGGGGACCCAGACATTTAGCTGTCTCTATACTCGCGGCCCTGGGTTCCTGCTTGCGCGGGAATGAGCGGAATATGGGTCAAGCTCCAGATACATCAGAAACTCCAGCGCGCCTTCTTCGGGAGGCGCAAGGGCCATCCGCTGCGCCCGCGCCAGGCCGCGCTGTTCGAGACGCTGCTGCCGGCGCTCGCGCTCGATCTGACAAAACCAGCGCCCGCCGATCTGCGTACCATGTTCAGCGATGTCGACGCGGTGCGGCTGGAAATCGGCTTCGGCGGCGCCGAGCATCTGATTGCGCAGGCCAAGGCCCATCCGCGCATCGGCTTCATCGGCTCGGACGGTTTCGTCAACGCCATCGGCAAAGCGCTGGTCGCGATCGAGGACAATTCGCTCAAGAATATCCGGCTGCATTTCGGCGACGCCAGTACGTTGCTCGACTGGCTTCCCGAAAGTGCGCTCGCGCGCATCGATCTGCTTTACCCCGACCCCTGGCCGAAGCGGCGGCACTGGAAGCGCCGCTTCATTCAAGACGACAGCCTCAAGCGGCTGGCGCGCATTCTCAAAACCGGCGGCGAATTGCGCTTTGCGACGGATATCGCCGATTACGCGGCCTATGCGCTGGCGCGGGTGCTGCGCTCGAAGGATTTTGTCTGGACCGCCGAAGGCGCCGATGATTGGCGCAAGCCCTGGGCCGATTTTTCAGCCACGCGCTACGAAGCCAAAGCCAAGCGCGAAGGCCGCGTGCCGGCCTATTTTATTTTTCGCGAAGCATGTAGTCGTCATAGCGCGGGCTTGACCCGCGGACGCGGGGATCCAGCTTTCTTCGAAACAATCCGATTGCGATTGCCCTGGGTTCCCGCTTGCCCGGCAATGACGGTGAGAGAGGTTTACTCCCCGGTGCCTTGCCGCACCTGCCAGAAGCGCACCACGCGCTGGGCAGTTGCCGCCGTCAGCCGCTCGAAATTCTCGAACGCGGCGTCGATCGTCTGGCTTGAAGGCTTGGAGCCCGGCCGCGCGTTGATAACTTCGCGCACCGTCGGCCAGCCGAAACCCGCCGCCCGCGCCAGGATCAGCACCGGATCGGCGCGCTCGCCGTTCATCAGCCGGTCCACCACCTCGACCGGCACCGCGCACAATGTCGCCAGCGCAGCGATGGTCTCTTCGTATCTGCCGCTCTTGGCGTATTCGGCGATGTCGGCCTCGGTCAGCTTGCGCTCCTTGTGCAGCGCGCGCACGGCGGCGAGCGCCGCGGCATAATTGCGCGGCGCGGCCTTGGCGGCGACCTCGTCGGTGACTTTCGCCAGCACGCGGCGGATCTCGGATTGGGTCTCGGGCTTGGCCTGCGCCAGCAGCCGCTTCTGCACCACGTCGCTCGCCTGCATCAAAAGCTGGCGGAACAGGCGCGGCGGAATATCGGTGCGCAAGCCGACTTTTTCCGCCAGCACACCGTCCTGCTCCGCGCGCTGGACCAGCGTGGTGAAGGCGTTTTCCGACAGCCGCGCATTTTGATTGGTGGCAATCGAGCGCGCCACGTCGCGGTCGCCGCGCGCGACCAGAATTTCCGACAGTGCTTCGCCGATCCCGAGCCGGTCGGACAGCGCCAGCAGATGCGCCTGGCTCTTGGTCTCGGCGATATATTTGAGTTCCGGATCGTCGAGCTTGGCCTTTTGCAGCACCGGGCCGGCCACCGCGATATCGTCGTTCTTGGCGAGCGTGCGCACCACGTCTTCCGGCGCGTTCGGCACCGGCGCGAGCTTGCGCGCGAGTTCGGCCAGCGCCTTGGCCTCGATCTCCTCGATCAGGCAGCCGATAACATCGTCGAACAGCGCGACGTGGTCGTCGTTGAATTTCGGGGCGCCGTCGAGAAACAGCGTGGTAATGCGGCGCAGCGTTTCGGCCCGCTTTTCCACCGAACCGTGCTGAACGACGTCTTCCAGTTCGGGAAGCAGCGACGCGGGAACAGCCATTGCAAAACCTGCACAAAAAGCCTGTGAAATTCGCGGAACGGGGCGGCTTTACGCAAATTTAAGGGCATATTCTGAAGGAAGCGTTAGCCCGGAAAATCCCCGTTACCCTTGCATGACCTCAAGAAATCGCTATATTTCCGGTTGTTAAGACACCCTCATAACCGAACGGGTTTTGAGAGTGGGTCCCCCGGGACCCGCTCTTTTTTGTTACCAAAATGGCCCAAAGCCAGGACCTTAATAGCGATGCGGCCCCTTTGGCCGCCCCAAACGAGGCCGAGCCGCGGCTGATCGCCGAGCCGGGCCTGTCCGCCCGCGTCGCGGCGGTGGCCGAGCCGGTGATCGAGACGCTCGGCTACCGGCTGGTGCGCGCCAAGGTCTCGCCGGCCGACGGCTGCACCGTCCAGATCATGGCCGAGCGGCCGGACGGCAGCATGAACGTGGAAGACTGCGAGACGGTTTCGCGGGCGCTCTCGCCGGTGCTCGAAATGGCCGACCTGATCGATCGCGCCTACCGGCTGGAAATATCCTCGCCCGGCATCGACCGGCCGCTGGTGCGCAAGTCCGATTTCGACCGCTACGCCGGCAATGTGGCGAAGGTCGAAATGGAAATTCCGATCGATGGCCGCAAGCGCTTCCGCGGCCTGCTGCTCGGCACCGAAGGCGAGGCCGCGCGCATGCGCCGCGACGATTCGGAAGCAGGCGGCGAGACGGAGATCTTGCTGCCGATAAACGAGATGAGCGAAGCCAAGCTCGTGCTCACCGACGAACTGGTGGCGCAGGCTTTGCGGCGCGAGAAGGCCGGCAAGCGCGACGCGAAAGCGGCCAAACGAGAAGAACGACATCGAAGGCATAAGCCCGGCCAAGCCGGGCATGCCGATAGCGCATGATCCCGAAAAGTGGAAACCGGTTTTCGGAAAAGATCATGCGCAAATTTTAAAGGAAGGAGACTGAGCTATGGCTGTCAGCGCCAACCGGCTCGAACTGTTGCAAATCGCCGACGCGGTGGCCCGCGAGAAGGCGATCGACCGCGGCATCGTCATCGCCGCCATGGAGGACGCCATCGCCAAGGCGGCGCGTTCGCGCTACGGCGCGGAAACCGACGTGCACGCCGAGATCGAACCCAAGACCGGCGATCTGCGGCTGACCCGCCACATGCTGGTGGTGGAGACGGTCGAGAATTCATCCAACCAGATCACGCTGGAAGACGCGCGCAAGCGCCATCCGGCGGCGCAAGTGGGCGACACCATCGCCGATCCGCTGCCGCCGCTCGAATACGGGCGCATCGCCGCGCAGTCGGCCAAGCAAGTGATCGTGCAAAAAGTGCGCGAAGCCGAACGCGACCGGCAATATGCCGAGTACAAAGATCGCATCGGCGAGATCGTCAACGGCGTGGTCAAGCGCGTCGAATACGGCAACGTGGTGGTCGATCTCGGCCGCGGCGAGGCGATCGTGCGGCGCGACGAAATGCTGCCGCGCGAAGTGTTCCGCAACGGCGACCGCATCCGCGCTTATATCTACGACGTGCGGCGCGAACCGCGCGGGCCGCAGATTTTCCTCTCGCGCACGCATCCGCAATTCACCGCCAAGCTGTTCGCGCAGGAAGTGCCGGAAATCTATGACGGCATCGTCGAGGTGAAGGCGGTCGCCCGCGATCCCGGCTCGCGCGCCAAGATCGCCGTGATCTCGCGCGATTCATCCGTCGACCCGGTCGGCGCCTGCGTCGGCATGCGCGGCTCGCGCGTGCAGGCGGTGGTGAACGAACTGCAAGGCGAGAAGATCGACATCATTCCGTGGTCGCCCGACATCGCCACCTTCGTGGTGAACGCGCTGGCGCCGGCGGAAGTCGCCAAAGTGGTGCTCGACGAAGACAAAGAGCGCATCGAGGTGGTCGTTCCCGATCAGCAATTGTCGCTGGCCATCGGCCGGCGCGGGCAGAACGTGCGGCTCGCCTCGCAGCTCACCGGCTGGGACATCGACATCCTCACCGAACAGGAAGAGTCCGAACGCCGTAACGCCGAGTTCGAAAGCCGCACCAAGATTTTCGTCGACGCGCTCAATCTCGACGAAGTGGTGGGGCAATTGCTCGCCTCGGAAGGCTTCGGCTCGATCGAGGAACTGGCGATGGTGGACGAAAAAGAAATCGCCACCATCGAAGGCTTCGACGAGGACACCGCGCGCGAATTGCAAGAGCGCGCCAAGGAATACCTCGCCAAGCAGGAAGCCGAACTCGACGCCAAGCGCGTGGAGCTGGGCGTGGAGGACGCGGTCAAGGACGTGCCCGGCGTCACCACTCAGATGCTGGTCGCCCTCGGCGAGAACGGCGTGAAGACGGTGGAAGATCTCGCCGGCTGCGCCACCGACGACCTCACCGGCTGGACCGAACGCAAGGACGGCGAGTCCAAGCACGAGCCCGGTTTCCTTGACGGCATGAACGTGTCGCGCGAGGACGCCGAGGCGCTGATCATGCAGGCGCGGCTCAAAGCCGGCTGGGTGACGGAGGCCGAGTTAGCGCCGCCGCCGCCCGCTGAACCTGTGCCGGCTGAAGCTGCGCCCGAGGCATAACGGAGAACGACCAGAGAGATGCTGGCCATCGCGCAAGCAAACGAGCACGACAGCGACCTCGACCGCGGAGCCACCAGCCCGGGGACCGAGCGTCATTGCGCGCTGAGCCGGGAGCTCAAGCCTACGGCTGAAATGATCCGCTTCGTGGTCGGGCCGGCGGGCGAGGTCGTGCCCGACGTCAAGCGCAAGCTGCCCGGCCGCGGCATCTGGATCACCGGCACCCGCGACGCGCTGCAAGAAGCGGTCAAGCGCAACGTGTTTGCACGCGGCTTCAAGCGCGACGTGCGTCTTGCCGGCGATCTCGCCGCCGACAGCGAGCGCCTGCTGGAGCGGGCCGCGCTCGATGCACTGGCGATTGCCGCCAAAGCCGGCCAGCTGGTCTTTGGTTTTGCCAAGGTCGAGTCGGCAATCGGCGAGGACGGCATTATCGCGCTGATTCACGCCGCCGATGCGGCGGCCGATGGAAAGCGCAAGCTGGATGCGGCCTTGCAGCGCAGCAGAGCCGAAAAACCGCGCGAAATCGCGGTCGTCGACCTTTTTACCGGCGCCCAATTGGATTTGGCATTAAACCGCCCAAATGTGGTACATGCAGCCCTGCTTGCCGGCCCCGGGAGCGAGACTTTTCTCGCTCGCGTTGCGCGTTTGACGCGCTTTCGGACCGGAAATTCGACCCTTGCGGTTAGCGGCAATGCGCCGGCAGACGGCGCACGAGGATAGAACACGGAATGAGCGAAACGAAGAATCCTGGCGACAAGAAACTGGGCATGGCCGGCAAGCTCACGCTGCGGCCACGCACGGAAACAGGCGTCGTGCGCCAGAGCTTCAGTCATGGCCGCAGCAAGCAGGTCGTGGTCGAGAAGGTGAAACGCCGCGGCGCCAGCGGCGCGCCGGAGGCCAAGCCAGAGCCTGCGCCGAAAGAGGCCGCCAAGAAAAAGCCGGCCGCGGCCAAGACCGCCGCTGCTCCCGCCGCAACGCCGGCCGAGGCGCCCAAGGCGTCCGGCGTCGTGCTGCGCACATTGACCGAGGAAGAGCAGCGCCGCGCGCGCCCATGCGCTGGCGGATTCGCGGCTGCGCGAAGCCGAAGAGCGCAAGATCGCCGAGGAAGACGCAAAGATCCGCGCCAGCCGTGAAGGCATCGAGCGCACCGAGCGTGAAGCCGCCGATGCGCGCAAGCGCGAGGAAGACGAGCGCCGCAAACACGAAGAAGACGCCAAACGCAAAGCCGGCGAAGTCGCCAAGAAGCGTTTCGGCGAGGATGAGCTCAAGAAAGCAGCCCCCGGCCGCATGACGGTTGAGGCCGAGGAAGACGACTCGCCGCGCACATCGCGCCGTCCCGGCGGCGCCGCGCGTCCTGCCGCCGCCCGTCCGGCCGCCCCGCGCGCCGCGCCGCCGAAGGAACGCGGCCGCCTCACGCTGGTCACCGCGCTGCGCGCCGACGAAGTGCGCGAACGTTCGGTCGCCTCATTCCGCCGCCGCACCCAGCGGCTCAAGGGCCAGGCTTCGAACGAGCCGAAGGAAAAGCTCGTGCGCGAAGTCACCATCCCCGAGGCGATCACCATTTCCGATCTCGCCAACCGCATGTCGGAACGCGCGGTCGACGTCATCCGCCTGCTGATGCAGCAAGGGCAGATGCTCCAAATCAACGACGTGATCGACGCCGACACCGCCCAACTCATCGCCGAGGAAATGGGCCATTCGGTGCGCCGCGTGGCGGAAGCCGACGTCGAAGAAGGCCTGTTCGATACCGCCGACGATCCGGCGCAAGTCGAGCCGCGCGCGCCGGTGGTCACGGTCATGGGCCATGTCGACCACGGCAAGACTTCGCTGCTCGATGCCATCCGCTCCGCCAAGGTGGCGGAAGGCGAAGCCGGCGGCATCACCCAGCACATCGGCGCCTATCAGGTCACGTCGCCGTCCGGCGCCAAGATCACCTTCATCGATACGCCCGGCCACGCCGCCTTCACGGCGATGCGCGCGCGCGGCGCCAAGGTCACCGACATCGTGGTTCTGGTGGTCGCCGCCGACGACGGCGTGATGCCGCAGACGGTGGAAGCGATCAATCACGCCAAGGCCGCCAAGGTTCCAATCATCGTCGCCATCAACAAGATCGACAAACCCGACGCCAAGCCGGAGCGCGTGCGCACCGATCTGTTGCAGCACGAGATCCAGGTCGAATCCATGGGCGGCGAGGTGGTGGACGTGGAAGTCTCCGCCACCAAGAAAACCAACATCGACAAGCTTTTGGAAATGATCGGGCTGCAGGCGGAAATTCTCGACCTCAAGTCCAATCCGACCCGGCCGGCCGAAGGCACCGTGATCGAGGCCAAACTCGACCGCGGCCGCGGTCCGGTGGCAACCGTTCTCATTCAGCGCGGCACGCTGCGCGTCGGCGACCTGGTCGTTGCCGGCGCCGAGTGGGGCCGCGTGCGCGCGCTCGTCTCCGACACCGGCGAACCGATCGACAGCGCCGGGCCTTCGACCCCGGTCGAAGTGCTCGGCTTCTCCGGCCCGCCCGACGCCGGCGACCGCTTGGCGGTGGTGGAGAACGAAGGCCGCGCCCGCGAAGTCACCGATTACCGCGCCCGCCAGAAGCGCGAGAAGCTGGTCGCGCGTGCGACCGGCATGCGCGGCTCGCTCGAGCAGATGATGGCGCAGGCCAAAACCTCGGGCCGCAAGGAATTCCCGCTGGTGATCAAGGCCGACGTGCAAGGTTCGCTCGAAGCCATCATCGGCGCGCTCGACAAGCTCGGCACCGACGAGGTGGGCGCGCGCGTGCTGCATGACGGCGTCGGCGGCATTTCCGAATCCGACGTGACGCTGGCCGAAGCCTCCGGCGTTCCGATCATCGCCTTCAACGTGCGCGCCAACAAAGAAGCGCGCGGGGCGGCCGAACGCGCCGGCATCGAAATCCGCTACTACAACATCATCTACGACCTCGTCGACGACGTGAAAAAGGCGATGTCCGGCCTGCTGGCGCCGACTTTGCGCGAGACCATGCTGGGCAACGCGCAGATCCTGGAAATCTTCAAGGTCTCCAAAGTCGGCAATATCGCCGGCTGCCGCGTCACCGACGGCAACGTCGAGCGCGGCGCCAATGTGCGGCTGATCCGCGACAACGTGGTGATCCACGAAGGCAAGCTGAGCCAACTCAAGCGCTTCAAGGACGACGTCAAGGAAGTGACCGCCGGCCAGGAATGCGGCATGGCCTTCGAGGGCTACCAGGACATGCGCGCCGGCGACGTGATCGAATGCTACCGGGTGGAGACGATTCAACGCAGCCTGTGAGTCCAAATCTCGCGGTCTGCGCGCAATTATCCACTCGACCATTCCACCGTCATGCCGCGGCCTTGTGCCGGGCATCCACGCCTTCCTTCAGCTGGAAGCAAGACGTGGATGGCCGGGACAAGCCCGGGCATGACGAATTTGAATATTCGAATTTGTCATGACGCGTAAAAAATCACACCGCGACAGCAGCGCGCCCGGCGGCTCGCAACGCCAATTGCGCGTCGGCGAACTGGTGCGCCACGCCATGGCCGAGATGCTCACGCGCGGCGACGTGCATGACCCGGTGATCGAGGGCCATCTCATCACCGTGCCGGAAGTGCGCATGACCGCCGACCTGCGGCTCGCCACCATTTATGTCATGCCGCTCGGCGGCCGCGACGCCGACGAGGTCGTCGCCGCCTTCGAGCGTCACAAGAAATTCCTGCGCACGGAAATCGCCCACCGCGTCAATCTGAAATTCGCGCCCGATATCCGTTTCCGTGTCGACGAGCGTTTCGCGGAAGCCGAGCGCATCGACAAGCTGCTGCGCTCACCGGCGGTCAAGCGCGACTTGGACGATGAGAGCGACGATGAATGAAAATTGTGCCACAGCTCGCTCACCTCCCCCCTTGCGGGGGAGGTCGATCGCGACGCGATCCGGAGGGGGTAATCGCGACCGAGCACCCCTTCCCGACCCTCCTCCGCAAGCGGGGAGGGGCAGGAGCAGCGAGCCGCAAAGCAACAATTCAAACGCGACAAGCGCGACGTTCACGGCTGGATCGTGCTCGACAAGCCGGTCGGCATGACCTCGACGCATGCGGTCAGCGTGGTGAAGCGGCTGTTCTCGGCCAAGCGCGCCGGTCACGCCGGCACGCTCGATCCGCTCGCTTCCGGTTGCCTGCCGATCGCACTCGGCGAAGCGACCAAGACCGTCCCCTTCGTCATGGACGGCCGCAAGCTCTACCGCTTTACCGTGCGCTGGGGCGAGGAGCGCGATACCGACGACGCCGAGGGCCGCGTCACGCAAAGCGCCGACGCGCGTCCGTCGGCCGACGCCATCCGCGCCGCTTTGCCCGCTTTCACCGGAACCATCCAGCAGGTACCGCCGCGCTATTCGGCCATCAAAATCGCCGGCGAGCGCGCTTATGATCTCGCCCGCGACGGCGAGATGGTCGAGTTGGCGCCGCGCCCGGTCGAGATCGCCCGGCTGGAACTAAGCGCCACCCCCGACCCCGATCACACGGTGCTGGAGGCCGAATGCGGCAAAGGCACCTATGTGCGCTCGCTCGCCCGCGACCTCGGCCGCGCTTTGGGCTGTTTTGGCCATGTCAGCGCGCTGCGCCGGGTGGCGGTTGGGCCGTTTGGCGAAGAAACCATGATTTTACTGGAACAATTGGAGGCCGTATGCCATAGAGCCGCGGCCGGTGAGGCTAGCCTCGCCGACGCTCTCCTGCCCGTCGAGACCGCGCTGGACGACATCCCGGCGCTGGCCATTAGCCGGGCAGATGCGGCGAGGCTTTCAAGAGGCCAAGCCGTTTTGTTGCGCGGACGGGACGCACCCAATTTCCGCGGCACGGTTTACGTCACGGTCTCGGGCCAGCTGTTGGCTCTTGCCGAACTGGATCGTGGCGAAATCGTCCCCAAGCGCGTTTTTAACCTGGCCGGGCTGTTGGGCAGCGCCGGCGCGAAGAAAGGATGACCGATGTCGGTAACCGCCGGCCGCAAGGCCGAAGTGATCAAGACCTATGCCAAGAAGCCCGGCGACACCGGGTCGCCGGAAGTGCAGGTGGCAATCCTGTCCGAGCGCATCAACAATCTCACCGAGCATTTCAAGTCCCACGTCAAGGACAACCATTCTCGTCGCGGGTTGCTCAAGATGGTGAGCCAGCGCCGCACGCTGCTCGATTACCTGCGGCGCAGCGACGAGGCGAGTTACAAGACTTTGATCGAAAAGCTTGGCATCCGCCGATAATTTGTTCCCGCGTGAGGCGCACGATGTGCGCCCCCGCGTTTCGTAGCGAGTGAAAGAATTCATTCGCTGATTTGATCCGGCCGCGATAGGCGCTGCCGGATATTGGGCAAGGGCCGACAAGGTCCGCTCTTGCGCCAAGGCAAGGTTCGAAAAAGCCATGGCAGGATCGCCAGACGCTGTTGCATCCCGTAATTCGCGGGCCGCGCGCGACAGCCTCTCGCCGTCTTGCTCATGGCTTTCAGGACTGGCCTGAAAAACCATGAGAGAAAAACGCAATGTTCGACATTCATCGAGTTGAGCTGGACTGGGGCGGGCGCAAGCTCACCCTCGAGACCGGCAGGATAGCGCGTCAGGCCGACGGCGCCGTGCTCGCCACCTACGGCGAGACCACCGTTCTGGCCGCGGTCGTCGCGGCGAAGCAGCCGAAGGAAGGCATCGATTTCCTTCCGCTCACCGTCAACTACACGGAAAAATATTACGCGGCCGGCCGCATTCCCGGCGGCTTCTTCAAGCGCGAACGCGGTCCCACCGAAAAGGACACGCTGACCTCGCGCCTGATCGACCGCCCGATCCGTCCGCTGTTCGCCGACGGCTGGCGCTGCGACACGCAGGTGACCATCACCGTGTTGTCGCACGATCAGGAGAACGATCCCGACATCCTGGCGATGGTTGCCGCCTCCGCCGCGCTGACGATTTCAGGCGCGCCGTTCATGGGCCCGATCGGCGGCGCCCGCGTCGGTTTCATCAATAACGAATACGTGCTCAATCCGACGCTCGACGAAATGAAGGAAACCCAGCTCGATCTCGTCATCGCCGGCACGCAAGACGCCGTGATGATGGTGGAGTCGGAAGCCAAGGAACTGTCCGAGGACATCATGCTCGGCGCGGTGATGTTCGGCCACCGGCATATCCAGCCGGTGATCGACGGCCATCATCAAGCTGGCCGAGAAGGCCGCGAAAGAGCCGCGCGATCTCGTCGTTACCGACCACAAGGCGCTGGAAAAGGAAATCCTCGGCCTCGCCGAGAAGGACCTGCGCGCGGCCTATTCGATCGTGAAAAAGCAGGATCGCCAGGACGCCGTCGCCGCCGTCAAGAAGAAGGTGATGGAGCACTTCTTCCCGGAAGGCGCCGAGCCCAAACACGACAAGCTGCACGTCGGCGGCGTGTTCAAGGAACTGGAAGCCAAGATCGTGCGCTGGAACATTCTCGACACCAGCAAGCGCATCGACGGCCGCGACCTCACGACCGTGCGCCCGATCATTGCGGAAGTAGGCGTCTTGCCGCGCACGCACGGCTCGGCGCTGTTCACCCGCGGTGAAACGCAGGCTTTGGTGGTTGCCACGCTGGGCACCGGCGAAGACGAGCAGTTCATCGACGCGCTGCAGGGGACGTATAAAGAGACGTTCATGCTGCATTACAACTTCCCGCATTATTCGGTCGGCGAGACCGGACGCACCGGCGCTCCCGGCCGCCGCGAGATCGGCCACGGCAAGCTCGCCTGGCGCGCGATCCATCCGATGCTGCCGTCGAAGGAAGAGTTCCCCTACACCATCCGCGTGGTGTCGGAGATCACCGAGTCGAACGGATCGTCCTCGATGGCATCGGTGTGCGGTTCTTCGCTGGCGCTGATGGATGCGGGCGTGCCGCTTAAAGCGGCCGACCGCCGGCATCGCCATGGGGCTCATTCTCGAAGACAAGCGCTTCGCCGTGCTGTCCGACATCCTCGGCGACGAGGACCATCTCGGCGACATGGACTTCAAGGTGGCCGGCACCGAAAGCGGCGTCACCTCGCTGCAGATGGACATCAAGATCGCCGGCATCACCGAGGAGATCATGAAGGTCGCTCTCGCCCAGGCGAAAGACGGCCGTCTGCACATCCTCGATGAGATGTCGAAGGCGCTCACCAGTGCGCGCGCCGAATTGGGCGAGCACGCCCCGCGCATCGAGATGTTCAAGATCCCGACCGACAAAATCAGGGAAGTGATCGGCACCGGCGGCAAGGTGATCCGCGAGATCGTCGAGAAGACCGGCGCCAAGATCAACATCGAGGACGACGGCAGCGTGAAGGTCGCTTCCGCCGACGGCGAGTCGATCAAGGCGGCGATCAAGTGGATCAAGTCGATCGCTTCCGATCCCGAGCCCGGCACGATCTACGACGGCACCGTGGTCAAGGTGATGGACTTCGGCGCTTTCGTGAACTTCTTCGGCGCCAAAGACGGCCTCGTGCACATCAGCCAGTTGGCGGCCAACCGCGTCAACAAGGTCACCGATGTGGTCAAGGAAGGCGACAAGGTGAAAGTGAAACTGCTGGGCATGGACGAGCGCGGCAAAGTGCGCTTGTCGATGAAGGCGGTCGATCAGACCACCGGCGAGGATCTCGAAGCCAAGCAAGGCGGCGAACGCCAGCAGGCGGCCGGCGGGGCTGCGGAGTAGGCCAGGCTATTCAACACCGGGCAATCGAGAAGGGCGGCCTTCGTGGCCGCACCTTGTTTACTATTTGGGCAAGCGGCGCGGCACATTCGCTGGCGCCGCCAGCAAGGCCAAATCGCGCGGGTTGGCGCTGAGACGATCGGGTTGCTAAGATTGACTCATCAAGCGTGGCTGCCGGCCCAATATGCGCCGCAAGTACGCGCGACGGTTCCATTTCTCGCCATTAATTGGCGCGCGCAGTTTCAGTGGAGAACACGATTCATGGACGCAAAGACTGATGACAAGAGCGCGGGCAAGTGCCCGTTCACCGGCGAGCCGCGGACACAGAAACCGCGACTGGTGGCCGGATCAGCTGGACCTCCAGGTCCTCCATCACAACTCCACCAAGTCCGATCCGATGGGCGAAGCCTTCGACTACGCCAAGGAATTCAAGAGCCTCGACCTGAAAGCCGTGATCAAGGACCTCCGTGCGCTGATGACGAACTCGCAAGCGTGGTGGCCGGCCGACTTCGGTCACTATGGCGGGCTTTTCATCCGCTTGGCGTGGCACAGCGCGGGCACCTACCGCATCACCGACGGCCGCGGCGGCGCCGGCGCAGGCCAGCAGCGTTTCGCGCCGCTCAACTCATGGCCGGATAACGCCAATCTCGACAAGGCGCGCCGGCTGTTGTGGCCGATCAAGCAGAAATACGGCAAAAAAATCTCCTGGGCCGATCTCATGGTTCTCGCCGGCAACGTCGCGCTCGAGTCGATGGGCTTCAAGACGTTCGGTTTCGCCGGCGGCCGCGCCGACGTCTGGGAGCCGGAAGAACTCTATTGGGGCCCCGAAGGCACGTGGCTCGGCGACGAACGCTATAGCGGCGAACGCCAGCTTAGCGAGCCGCTCGGCGCCGTGCAGATGGGCCTGATCTACGTCAATCCGGAAGGCCCGAACGGCAATCCCGACCCGGTCGCCGCGGCGAAAGACATCCGCGAAACGTTCTTCCGCATGGCGATGAACGACGAAGAGACCGTCGCGCTGATCGCCGGCGGCCACTCCTTCGGCAAGACCCACGGCGCCGGCGATCCGTCGCTGCTCGGCCCGGCGCCGGAAGGCGCGTGCCATCGAGGATCAGGGTCTCGGCTGGAAGAGCAAGCATGGCACCGGCTTCGGCGGTGACACCATCACCGGCGGCCCGGAAGTCACCTGGACGCAGACGCCGACCAAGTGGAGCAATCTCTTTTTCAAGAACCTGTTCGAAAACGAATGGGAGCTCGAGAAGAGCCCGGCCGGTGCGAAACAGTGGCGCGCGAAAAATGCCAAAGCCGATGTCCCGGACGCGCATGATCCGTCGAAGAAGCACGTGCCGACGATGCTGACGACCGACCTGTCGCTGCGCTTCGACCCCGCCTACGAAAAGATTTCGCGGCGCTTCTACGAGCATCCGGACCAGTTCGCGGACGCGTTTGCCCGCGCGTGGTTCAAGCTCACGCACCGCGACATGGGTCCGCGTCGCGCGCTATCTCGGCCCGCTCGTGCCGAAGGAGACGCTGATCTGGCAGGACCCGATCCCGGCTGTCGCTCGCAAGAAGCTGATCAACGACAAGGACATCGCGGCGTCTGAAGCAGAAGATCCTCGCGAGCGGTCTGTCGGTGTCGCAACTGGTCTCGACCGCATGGGCGTCGGCCTCGACGTTCCGCGGCTCCGATAAGCGCGGCGGCGCGAACGGCGCGCGCATTCGCCTTAGCCCGCAGAAGGATTGGGACGTGAACAATCCGGCTGAGCTGGCGAAGGTGCTCAAGAAGCTCGAGGCGATCCAGAAGGCGTTCAACGACAAGGCCAAGGGTGGCAAGACGGTCTCGCTTGCCGACCTGATCGTTCTCGGCGGCTGCGCGGCGGTCGAAAAAGCCGCGAAGGCTGCCGGCGTTGACGTGAAGGTCCCCTTCACGCCGGGACGCATGGACGCCTCGCAGGAGCAGACCGACGCTCCCTCCTTCGCTCCGCTCGAACCGCGTTGCCGACGGCTTCCGCAACTATCTCAGCGGCAAGCGGCAGTTCATGGCGCCTGAGGAGGCACTGGTCGATCGGGCGCAATTGCTGAGGCTGACCGGGCCGGAGATGACGGTTCTCGTCGGCGGCCTGCGCGTCCTCGGCGCCAATGCCGGCGGGTCCAAGCATGGCGTCTTCACCAAGAAGCCGGGAGCTTTGACGAACGACTTCTTCGTCAACCTGCTCGACATGAGCACGACGTGGACGCCGTCGGGCGATGGCGTGTACGAGGGCCGCGACCGCAAGACAAATGCAGTCAAGTGGACCGGCACGCGCGTCGACCTGATCTTCGGCTCGCACTCGCAGCTGCGGGCGCTTGCGGAAGTCTATGCCTGCGCGGACTCGAAAGAGAAGTTCGTAAAGGACTTCGTGGCGGCCTGGACCAAGGTGATGAACGCCGATCGCTTCGAGCTTGCCTGATCGCGGTTGACGCAGCGACAAATTGAAACGGCCGGGGTTCGTCCCCGGCCGTTTTTTTGTTTCTTCATCCCTCCCCCGCTTGCGGGGGAGGGTGGCGAGCGAAGCGAGCCGGGTGGGGGCGCTTTCAATCTCGCTGCGAGGTAACCCCACCCGGCGCGCTACGCGCGCCGACCCTCCCCTTTCAGGGGAGGGATAAGAAAGGATTACTGCCCGTCGTTGCCATCCACCTTGCCGCCCGCCTCCTTGAGCGCTTCCGGTTGCGGCATGGCGATGACGTTGTAGCCGGAATCGACGAAATGCACTTCGCCGGTCACGCCGTTCGACAGATCCGACAACAAATAAAGCCCGGCGCCGCCCAATTCCTCGAGCGTCACGCCGCGGCCGAGCGGTGAAAATTTTTGCTGGAAGGCGAACATATAGCGCGCGTCGGTGATGCCGGCGCCGGCCAGCGTGCGGATCGGACCGGCCGAGATCGCGTTGACGCGGATTTTCTGGTGGCCGAAATCCACCGCCAGATAGCGGACGGAGGCTTCCAGTCCCGCTTTCGCCACGCCCATCACATTGTAGTTCGGCATGGCGCGGTCGCCGCCATTATAGGTCAGCGTCACCATGGCGCCGCCGTTCGGCATCAGCGCCGCCGCGCGGCGCGCGGCCTCGGTGAAGGCGTAGCAGGAGATCACCATGGTGCGGATGAAGTTTTCGCGCGTCGTATCGGCGTAGCGGCCTTTCAGCTCGTCCTTGTTGGAGAATGCGACCGCGTGCACGAGGAAATCCATCGTGCCCCATTGCTTCTTGATTTCGGCGAAGACCGCGTCGACCGAGGCGATGTCTTCCACGTCGCACGGCATCACAAACGATGAGCCGACGGATTCGGCCAGCGGCTTGACGCGCTTGGCCAGCGCGTCGCCCTGATAGGTGAAAGCAAGCTTGGCGCCGTGCTCGTGCAGCGACTTGGCGATGCCCCAGGCGATCGAGTGGTCGTTGGCGACCCCCATCACCAGCCCGCGTTTTCCGTCCATCAGTCCCGGCATCGGTAGTCCCTCAGCATGTCGTTACCCGCGAAGGCGGGTGACCCAGTAACCCCGGTGCTCACGATTAAGCAAGACCCGGACCCACACTCCGTTCGTTCCCGCGTAAGCGGGAATCCAGAGCAACAACAATGATCCTAAGAACTGGGTCCCCGCTTTCGCGGGGACGAACGGAATGCAATCTACGCGTCCAGCCGCTTGAACACCAGCGACGCATTCGTTCCGCCGAAGCCGAACGAATTCGACAGCACGGCGCCGAGCGTGACGTTGTCCTTGCGGTCGCGCACGATGGGCATGTCCTCGAAGGCGGGATCGAGATTCTCGATATTGGCGCTCTTGCAGATGAAGCCGCTGTTCATCATCAGCAGCGAATAGATCGCTTCCTGCGCGCCGGCGGCGCCGAGCGAATGGCCGGTGAGCGATTTGGTCGCCGAAAGCGGCGGGCATTTCGCGCCGAACACTTCGCGGATCGCCTCGATCTCCTTGAGGTCGCCGACCGGCGTCGCGGTGGCATGCGGATTGATGTAATCGATCGGCGCCTTCACGGTTTCCAGCGCCATCTTCATGCAGCGCATGGCGCCTTCGCCGGACGGCGCCACCATGTCGAAACCGTCGGAGGTGGCGCCATAGCCGGCGACCTCCGCGTAAATCTTGGCGCCACGCGCCTTGGCATGTTCGAGTTCTTCCAGCACCAAGCACGCCGGCGCCGCCGGCGATGACGAAGCCGTCGCGGTCTTTGTCGTAGGCGCGCGAGGCCGTTTGCGGCGTGGCATTATATTTGGACGACATCGCGCCCATGGCGTCGAACAGATTCGACATGGTCCAGCTCAGCTCTTCCGAGCCGCCGGCGAACACCATGTCCTGCTTGCCCCATTGGATCAGCTCGGCGCCGTTGCCGATGCAGTGATTGGAGGTCGCGCAGGCCGACGAGATCGAATAATTGACGCCCTTGATCTTGAACCAAGTAGCGAGCGTGGCGGACGCCGTCGACGACATTGCTTTGGGAACGGCAAAAGGCCCGATGCGCTTGGGCGAACCTTTTTCGCGCGTGATATCGGCGGCTTCGACGATTGCGATGGTGGAAGGACCGCCCGATCCCATGACGATGCCGGTGCGCGGATTGGAAATGTCTTTTTCCTCGACGCCGGAATCGCGGATCGCCTGCTCCATGGCGACGTGATTCCAGGCCGCGCCCTGGCCGAGAAAGCGCATGGCGCGCCGGTCGACCGAGCCGCTCGGATCGAGCGTCGGCATGCCCTGCACCTGGCACTTGAAGCCGCGCTTGGCGAATTCCTCGGCATGCGTGATGCCGGATTTGGCCTCGCGCAAGCTCGCCAGAACTTCCTGCGTGTTGTTGCCGATCGATGAGACGATGCCCATCCCGGTCACGACGACCCGTCGCATAGTCGTTATATCCTTACCCTTGTGCCGAATTTGTATTTGCTGATCGCTCTACAGATCGGCGTGCCGAGGCAATTGCGCAAGGCCCCCGCCATGCCGTTCAAGCGCCGCTCGGCTGCAGCACTTCGTCCTGCTTGAACAGGCCGACCTTGAGGTCGAGCGCCTTGTAGATCACGTTGCCATCGGCCGACAGCCAGCCGTCGGCGATGCCGAGCACCAGCTTCGAACGCATCACGCGCTTGAAGTCGACGCCGTAGATGATTTTCTTCACGCTCGGCAGCACTTGGCCGGAGAATTTCACTTCGCCCATGCCGAGCGCGCGGCCGCGGCCCGGCGAACCGAGCCAGCCGAGGAAAAATCCGACCATCTGCCAAAGCGCGTCCAATCCGAGGCAGCCCGGCATCACCGGATCGCCCTTGAAGTGGCAAAGGAAGAACCAAAGTTCCGGTTTCACATCGAGCTCGGCGCGGATCATGCCCTTGCCGTGCGCGCCGCCCTGCTCGGAAATTTCCGTGATGCGATCGAACATCAGCATCGGCGGCAGCGGCAATTGCGCATTGCCGGGGCCGAACAATTCGCCGCGGCCGCAGGCCAGCAGGTCTTCGTAGGTGTAGCTGTTACGCTGGCCTTCCATCGGCGAAACATCCCCGCGCGGCGAGCCTGGTTGAATTTCCATGACCCAAATTCGTAACATAACAAGGCTAGGCGGCAAAGGTCGCGAAGGCCGCCCGAGGAACAATCTTGCAGCGGTAAAAGCTGCGGCAAATTGGCATTTCCCGCACCTGCCCCGTACTTGCGAGGGAGTTGCATCAGGCCAGCCACATCGTATATGTTGCAAATGAAACGGATTTTGCTGGCGCCGCAGGCAGCCGGCCGATTAGGTATGACGATGAACCAACCGCGCACGATGGTATTGCCGTCCGCCAAGCCTGCGAACTTTCCCGCCGGCGCGTCGGCGGAATTCACCGGCTGCCCCTGGCATGACGTGAAGGCGAAGCTGCGCCAGGTCGGCTTGCGCCCCACCCGCCAGCGCATGGCGCTTGGCTGGCTGCTGTTCGGCAAAGGCGACCGCCACCTCACCGCCGAGATGCTTTACGAAGAGGCGAGCCGCGCCAAGGTGCCGGTGTCGCTGGCGACCATCTACAACACGCTGCACCAGTTCACCGACGTGGGCCTGCTGCGCCAGGTCGCGGTCGACGGATCGAAGGCCTATTTCGATACCAACGTCACCACCCATCATCACTTCTTTGTCGAAGGCGATGACGTATTGCTCGACATCCCGAGCGCCGATGTGATCGTCGGCAAGGCGCCGACGCCGCCGGAAGGCTACGAGATCGCGCGCGTCGATGTGGTGGTGCGGCTGCGGCGGAAGACTTAAGCGCAGCGATTATTTTGATTTGAGGTGCCCGGCTCAATGCCGGGCATTTTCATTTTTGGGCTAGCTGTCGGCTATTCGATCTTCTCGTTCGGATAGGCGCCCCACAGCCGCTCCTGCCGGATCCAGCCGTCGAAATTCTTGCCCACGAACTGGCACCAGGTGCCGTTGCAGCTTTTCAACGTGCCGAGCACGCCGGATTGCAGGCGCGCCACTTCGGTGGCCTCGGCATCGGGGCTCTCGTAGAGCGGCACCAGATCGGTCTTCAAAGCCGGCACCACCACCGCCGTGCGCTTGCCCGACAGCAATGAGTGGTAGACCCAGCCTTCGGCCCCTTCCCAGTCGCGGATGCGCCGCCAGTTCTCGAACTCGGCGGTGATCTCCACCGGCATGCCGGCGCGGGTATAGACCCAGCGCACCTCCTGGTCCTTGTTGGGGCCGGAGCGGACATTGACCCGGTCGGCCTTCAGGCTGACGAAGCGGGGAACCGGCAAGCCGCTCACCGAACCGGCGGCGACGGGACCTGCCGCAAATGCTTGCGCCAGCGGCATCGCCGCCAAACCGGCGGCGAGCGCGGCACCCGCCACATGGCGGATCACGGCCCGAAAGCTTTGTGTTGTCATTGCCATCTGGTAGGAAATGAAGAGGATTTTTGTTCCCTGCACGCGCGAGAACCGCAGTGTGGGGGAGCACGGTTAAAGAGGGCTGAACGGCTGATGCCGAAGACCAAAAAGCCGCTGGTCATCGTCACGCGCAAGCTGCCCGACAGCGTCGAGTTGCGCATGCGGGAGCTTTTCGACGTCCGCTTCAATGCCGACGACAAGCCGATGACGCAGGCGCAACTGGCCGACGCGGTAAAAACCGCCGACGTGCTGGTTCCCACCGTGACCGACCGGATCGACGCCCCGGTGCTTTCGAAATCGGGCGACCAGCTCAAGCTGATCGCCAATTTCGGCAATGGCGTGGACAATATCGACGTTGTTACCGCCGTTCAGCGCGGCATTACCGTCACCAACACGCCGGGCGTGCTGACCGAAGATACCGCCGACATGACCATGGCGCTGATCCTGTCGGTGCCGCGGCGGCTGGCGGAAGGCTCCAATGTGCTCACCTCCGACAAGGATTGGTCCGGCTGGACGCCGACTTGGATGCTGGGCAAGCGCATCTGGGGCAAGCGGCTCGGCATCATCGGCATGGGCCGGATCGGCCAGGCGGTGGCGCGGCGCGCGCGCGCCTTCGGCCTGCAGATCCATTATCACAACCGCCGCAAGGTGGCGCCCAAGATCGAGGAAGCGCTCGACGCCACGTATTGGGAGAGTCTCGATCAGATGCTCGCCCGTATGGACATCGTCTCGGTGAACTGTCCGCACACGCCGGCGACCTATCACCTGCTCTCGGCGCGGCGGCTGAAGATGATGCGGCCGGAGGCCTACATCGTGAACACATCGCGCGGCGAAGTGATCGACGAGAACGCGCTGGCGCGGCTGATCGAAGCCGGCGACATCGCCGGCGCCGGCCTCGATGTGTTCGAGCATGAGCCGGCGGTGAACCCGAAGCTGTTGAAGCTCGCGCGCGCCGGCAAAGTGGTGCTGCTGCCGCATATGGGCTCGGCGACGCTGGAAGGCCGCATCGACATGGGCGAGAAGGTCATCATCAATATCAAGACCTTCATGGACGGCCATCGGCCGCCGGACCGGGTGCTGCCTTCAATGCTGTGACAAATCCTTGATCGTCGGCTTGTCGCCGCTCAGCGGATTGTCCTTGTCCCATCGCATAATTCAGCGTCTCGAAGCGCCACCCGCGCGCGTCGACCATCAACAGCCGTCCGACCAAGCCTTCGCCGAAGCCGACGATCTCGCGGATCACTTCCAGCGCCATCATCGAGCCAAGAACGCCGGGCAGCGCGCCGAGAATGCCGGCTTCCGCGCAAGCCGGCACCGTGCCGGCCGGCGGCGGCTCGGGAAACAGACAGCGATAAGTCGGATTGCGCGTGCCGTCGGCGCGCTTCTCGTGCGCGCGCAGCGTGGTGAGCGAACCGTCGAAGGTGCCGACCGCGGCGGTGACCAGCGGCTTCTTGGCGAAGTAGCAAGCGTCGGAGACTAGATAACGCGTGGCGAAATTGTCGGAGCCATCGGCGACAATGTCGTATTTTGAAATCAGATCGAGCGCATTGCTCGCATCGAGCCGCATCATGTGAGTCTCGATCGCGACATGCGGATTGAGGCGCGCGATCGCGGCTTCGGCGCCGTCCACCTTGCGCTCGCCGACATCGTCGGTGCCGAAGATCACCTGACGCTGCAAATTCGACAACGACACGGTGTCGTCGTCGACGACGCCAAGCGTGCCGACAGCCTGCCGCCGCCAAATAAAGCAGCACCGGCGCGCCCAGACCGCCGGCGCCGACCACCAGCACGCGCGCGGCCTTGAGCTTGGCCTGTCCCGGGCCGCCGACTTCGCGCAGCACGATGTGGCGCGCGTAGCGTTCGAGTTCCTTAGCGTCGAGCATGGTTAAGCCCTATCGATGAACCGGAAAAGAGCTTTTGGGCCAGTGCGCTTTGGCGCGCGTGCACAGCGCCATGCGGTGCCTTGCGCGATGGTGACGATGGGCTAAGGTGGCCGCAAAACGTGGTTAGGGTGGCGTTAAAAACAATGCGTTGGGGTCCCATTTTCGTTCTGTCGTCGCTGCTCGCAGGCGCCGGCCCTGCGCTGGCGCAGGACGCCGGCGCTGTGCCTGCCTATCCGATCGCGGCGCCCGCCAAACACAAGGCCGTTCGCGCCGCCAAAAAGCCGACGCCGAAACCGGACGCAAAGACACAAGCCGCCAAGCCTGCGCCAACAGCGCCAGCCGCGGCTCACGTTCCGCTCCCACCGGCGACGCCGGCGAAAGTCGAGGCGGTCAAAAAAGAGCCGCCGAAGTCGAGTCGAACCGCGCCGGCAAAGCCCGAGCCGGCAAAATCCAAAGCGGCGAAGGTCGAGCCCGCGCCCTCCAAGGCTGAGCGCGATGTCTTCGCCGGCATCCCGCCGGCCGAGCGGCTGAAAATTCAACAGGCGCTGCTTTGGTCCGGCGACTTTCCGGGCGCGGCCGCCAGTTCCGAGCCGCTGTTGACCGCGATCAAAAATTTCCAGAAGCGCAGCCGGGCGAAAATCACCGGCGTGCTGACGCCGACCGAACGCGCGGCTCTGGTCGCCGCCGCCGATGCGCACGAGGAGGAATTCGGCTGGAGCGTGGTGATCGATCCGGCCACCGGCATCCGCATCGGACTGCCGACCAAGCTGGTGCCGCAGGCGCGCGACGCCGCGCGCGGCACGCGCTGGTCGTCCAAGCATGGCGACGTGCAGGTCGAGACTTTCCGCATCAAGGATGCGAACCTCAAGCTCTCCGAGCTGTTCGACAGAGAGAAGAAAGACCCGGCGACGCGAAAAGTCGAAACCAGCGTGCTGCATGACGACAATTTCTTCATCAGCGGCATGCAGGGCCTGAAGAAATTCGCCGTGCGCGCGCAGATGCGCAACGGCGAGGTGCGCGGCTTCACCATGCTGTTCGACCAGATGATGGAGACCATCGTTGCGCCGGTGATGGTGGCGATGTCGTCGGCCTTCGCGCCGTTCCCCGAGCACAGCATGCCCTATGCGACGCTGGCCAAGCGCGTCGAATACGGCACTGGGTTGGTGGTGAGCGCGCAAGGTCACATCATCACCGACCGCAATCTTACCAAAGGCTGCGAGGTGATCGTGGCTTCCGGTCTCGGCAATGCCGATCGCATCGCCGACAGTCCGGAAAACGGCATGGCGCTGCTGCGCGTCTATGGGCCGCGCAAAGTGTCGCCGCTGGCGGTCGGGCAGGATGCGCCGTCGGCCGGCGATCTTACGCTGGTCGGCATTCCCGATCCGAACGAGCAGAACGGCAACCAGAAACTCACCGAGATCAAGGCGCGGCTGGACGGCAGCGCGATCGAATTGCGCCAGCCGGTGCCGATGGCGGGCTTTTCCGGCGCCGCCGCGCTCGACGGCCAAGGCCATTTCCTCGGCATGATGGAGATGCGCAATTTCGTGGTGGCCAGCGCCGAGCCTTCGGCGCCGCCGGTGCGCCTGGTCACGGCCAAGACCATCCGCGACTTCCTCGCCGCGCATGACGTGAAGCCGGTGGCGGCGCCAAGCGCCGACCCCAAGGCCGCGGTGGTGCGGGTGATTTGCGTGAGGAAGTAATTGCTGTCGTCCTTGCGCAGGCGGGACCCAGTAATCCATCTTTTGAAGAAACTGGATACGGGTCCCGCCCTCGCGGCGCTCGGCTGTGACGACAAGAAATCCTATTTGTTCTTCCACTCCGGCTTGCGCTTCTCGATGAAGGCTTTCATGCCTTCCTTCTGATCCTGCGTGGCGAACAGCGAGTGGAAGATGCGCCGCTCGAACACCACGCCTTCCGACAGGCCGCTCTCGAAGGCGCGATTGATCGCTTCCTTCGCCGCCAGCACCGATGGCAGCGACATGGTGGCTATCGTGTCGGCCACTTTCATCGCCTCTTCCATCAAATTTGCCGCCGGCACCACCCGCGCCACCAGCCCGGATTTTTCAGCCTCGGCGGCGTCCATCATGCGGCCGGTGAGGATCATCTCCATTGCTTTTGATTTACCGACCGCGCGCGTCAGCCGCTGGGTGCCGCCGATGCCGGGGATGACGCCGAGCTTGATCTCCGGCTGACCGAATTTCGCGTTATCCGCGGCGATGACGACGTCGCATTGCATGGCGAGCTCGCAGCCGCCGCCGAGCGCAAAGCCTGCGACCGCGGCGACGATCGGCTTGCGGGCGCGCGCGGCGCGGTCCCAGGTGGCGGTGAAATTGCCGAGAAAAGCCTCGATGAAGGTCTTGTCCACCATCTCCTTGATATCGGCGCCGGCGGCGAAGGCCTTCTCGTTGCCGGTGATCAGCATGCAGCCGATCGCCTCGTCGGCCTCGAAGGCGTCGATGGCCTGGCCGAGTTCGGTCTTGAGCGCCAGATTGAGCGCATTGAGCGCCTGCGGCCGGTTGAGCCGGATGATGCCGACGCGGCCTTTGGTCTCGACGATGATGTTCTGGTAGCTCATGGCTGTCTCCCGGCCCAATGGATCGATGGCGGGTTGTCCGGCCATCCGTTAGGAAGCACGTGCCAATCTAGCAGTCGCCGGGACAAGCCATGACGAACGTCGAGCGCCCGGTTTGCACGATGCGTTTGATCTTGCCTTTGCAATGGGGACAAGGCTCGCCTTCGCGGTCATAAACTTGGAAATTGTGCTGGAAGTCGCCGAGCGAGCCGTCGGCGCGGCGATGGTCGCGCAACGAAGAGCCGCCGGCCTTGATGGCGGCGTGCAGCGTCGCCTTGATCGCGTCCACCAAGGCGGCGGCGCGCTCATTCGGCTTGCCGTTGCGGTCGGCGATGGTTGAGGCGCGTCTTTTGGGAGAGAGCCGCGCGCGGAACAGCGCCTCGCACACATAGATATTGCCGAGACCCGCCACCACGCGCTGATCGCTCAGCGCTGCCTTCAGCGAGGTCTTTTTGCCGGCGCAGGCGCGCGCCAGCATCGCGAGCGTCGAATTCATTGCCCAAAGGTTCGGGCCCGAGCGAACGCAGCAAAGGTTCTTGCTCGAGTTTTGCGCGCGGCACCAGCTTCATGGAGCCGAAGCGGCGCGGATCGTTGAAGGTGATCAGTTCGCCGTTCGACATGTGAAAGACCACATGATCGTGCGATTTGCTCTTGCCGCGCTCGTGATAATAGACACCGGGCTTGGCCTCATGCCCGACGCGGAACGAGCCCGACATGCCGAGATGCATCATCAGCACGTCGCCCGACGACAAATCGGCCAGCAGATATTTCGCCCGCCGCCCGAGCCCCGCCACCGTCTGGCCCTCCAGCCGCTTGGCGAAATCCTTCGGCAGCGGCCAGCGCAGACGCCGGTCGCGCACCTCGACTTTCGTGAACGCTGCGCCTTCCATGGCGGGCGCCAGGCCGCGGCGCACGGTTTCGACTTCGGGGAGCTCGGGCATGGTTAACTCTGCTTTCGCTCACACATAGCGCCCCCCGCGCCGCCGCGCTATGGTCCTGCCCGACAAGGATAATTGGCGATTGGCTATGGCCGGCGAGACGCATTTCGGCGAGCGAAACGTGCCCCTGGAAGACAAACAGGGGCTGGTCGACGACGTGTTCCATTCGGTGGCGCGGCGCTACGACCTGATGAACGATTTGATGTCGGGCGGGCTGCATCGCGCCTGGAAAGACGCGCTGGTGACCGCGGTCAATCCGCCGCGCTCCGATAAGGACTTTGCGCTGCTCGATCTGGCCGGCGGCACCGGCGACGTGGCGTTCCGCGTGGCCGAAGCAGGCGGGCGCGGGCACGCGCGTCACCGTCTGCGACATCAATGCCGAGATGCTCGCTGTTGGCGCCGAGCGCGCGATCAAGCGCGGCTTCGATCAATGTGGTGACCTTCGAGCAAGGCAATGCCGAGGAGCTGCGCTTATCCCGACCGCAGTTTCGATTGCGTCACCATCGCCTTCGGCATCCGCAACGTGCCGCGCATCGAGCGCGCGCTGGCCGAAGCCTATCGCGTGCTCAAGATCGGCGGACGTTTTCTCTGCCTGGAATTTTCCAGCGTGGACGTGCCGGGCATCGATGCGCTGTATGAGCTTTATTCCTTCAACGTCATCCCGGCGATCGGCCGCGCGGTGACCGGCGACCGCGAGGCCTATCAATATCTGGTCGAATCGATCCGCAAGTTTCCCAAGCCGAAGGCCTTCGCAGGCATGATCGAACGCGCGGGCTTTCGCCGCGTCTCGTTCAAGCCGATGACCGGCGGCGTGGTGGCGCTGCATTCCGGCTGGCGCTTGTGACCACGGCGATCTCCCATCTTTCCCGTCTTGCCCGCGCCGGCTTCGTGTTCGCGCGCGAGGGCGTGTTCGCGCTGGTCGATACGCGGCCGATGCCGCTCTCGGCCAGGACCGCGATCGCGTTCGCCCGCCTGATCGAGCGGCCCACCGCCAAAGACGGCACCGGTAGGCTCGCCGCCGCGCTTACCAAGCTGGGGCCGACTTACGTCAAGCTCGGCCAGTTCATGGCCACCCGGCCGGACGTGGTCGGCGCCGGAATCGCGCGCGATCTGGAAAGCCTGCAGGACAAGATGGCGCCGTTTCCGCAGGCGCAAGCGGAAGCCGCGGTCGCCGAGGCGTTCGACAAGCCGCTGGACGATGTCTATGCGAGCTTCGGCCCGGCCGTCGCCGCCGCCTCGATCGCGCAAGTGCATCAAGCCGAAGTCGACGAAGACGGCAAACGCAAAGCCGTGGCGGTGAAAATTTTGCGGCCGGGCATCGCACGGCGCTTCAAGGTCGATCTCGACGCTTTCTTTTTTGCCGCGCGCAAAGCGGAAAGCTTTTCGCTCGAAGCGCAGCGGCTGCGCCCGGTCGAGGCGGTGGCGACGCTGGCCCGTTCGGTGGCGATGGAAATGGATTTTCGGCTGGAAGCGGCGGCGCTTTCCGAAATGGCGGAGAACACGCGCGAGGACGCCGATTTCCGCGTGCCCGCGGTGGACTGGGACCGCACGTCGCGCGAAGTGCTCACGCTGGAATGGATCGACGGCACGCCGCTTAACGACCACGCCGCGCTTCGAGCCAAGGGTTTCGACCTGCCGGCGCTCGGCCGCAGCGTGATTCAGAGTTGCCTGCGCCAGGCTTTGCGCGACGGCTTCTTCCACGCCGACATGCATCCGGGCAATCTGTTCGTCGATGACAGTGGCCGGCTGGTCGCGGTCGACTTCGGCATCATGGGCCGGCTCGGCGCCGAAGGAGCGCCGCTTTCTCGCCGAGATCTTGTTCGGCTTCATCACCCGCGATTATCACCGGACGGCGCAGGTGCATTTCGACGCCGGCTATGTGCCGCGCACCCATTCGGTGGAGAGCTTCGCGCAGGCGATCCGCGCCATCGGCGAGCCGATCCACGACCGCACCGCCGAAGACGTCTCGATGGCGAAGCTTTTAATGCTGCTGTTCGAAGTCACCGGCCTGTTCGACATGCGCACGCGGCCGGAACTTCTGCTGTTGCAGAAGACCATGGTGGTGGTGGAGGGCGTCGCGCGCTCGCTCGATCCCAAGCTCGACATGTGGAGCACCGCCGATCCGGTGGTGCGCGAATGGATCGAGCGCAATCTCGGACCCGTCGGCAAACTGGAAGACGTTGCCGAAGGCGCCGGCGAGATCGGCCGTTTTCTGGCGCAGGTGCCGGGCCTGCTCACGCGCGGCGCCACCTTGCTCGATCAGTTCGACGACATCACGCGCAACGGGCTGGTGCTCTCGCCCGAGTCGGTCGAGGCCATCGGCCGCGCCGAAGCGCGGCGCAATCGCGGGATGACGGCGGCGCTGTGGGCGATCGCGGCGCTGTTGGCGTGGATCGCCTGGATGCTGGTGTAATCTCCGCCTGTCATACCATCTCGCCCGCATAGGCGCGCTCGATGGCCGCGAGATCGAGTTTTTTCATTTTCATAAAAGCAGTCATGACGCGCGCGGATTTTTCCGTGTCGGGGTCGCTCATCATTTCGGGGATGGCGCTCGGCACCACCTGCCACGACAGTCCGTATTTGTCCTTGAGCCAGCCGCACGGGCCTTCCTGGCCGCCTTTGGTCAGCGCGCTCCAGTAATTGTCGATCTCGTTTTGCGTCTCGCAATAGATTTGGAACGACACCGCCTCGTCGAATTTGAAATTCGGCCCGCCGTTGAGCGCGACGAATGGCTGGCCGTCGAGCTCGAATTCGACAACCATGACCGAGCCCGGCGCTTTGCGGTGAATTTCCTGACCCGCTTTCGGATAGCGGCTGATGCGGCCGAGCTTGGCGTTCTTGAACACCGAGCAATAAAACTTGGCCGCGTCCTCGGCCTGCGTATCGAACCACAAGCAGGGCGCGATTTTGTGTTTGGCGATCGGCATGGTGTCACTCCTTACTTGGCGGCTTTCAGATAAGCTTCGAGCTGCTCCATCGTTCCGCTCCAGCCTTGCGTCATGCTGTTGTGCATGGTGTCGAAGGTGTTCTGCTCTTCCGGCGTGGCGTCGAGCGTCCGCCAAGTCACGGTGAACTTGGTTTTGCCGCCGGGCGCGTCCTCGAAGCTGAAAGTCGAGAGCATTTGCAGCGGCCATGTGGCGCTGCCGGGATGACGGGTGACGCCGCCCTTCTCGTCCGAAAACGAATTGACGAAGACCAGCTTCTGCTGCGGCACGATCTCGCGATAGGTGAACAAGCCCCACATGGCGCCGCCATTGGGCGTCTTCATGCCGTAGTGATAGGTGCCGCCGACGCGCAGATCCATTTTCGAGGCGATCACGGTGAAGCCTTTCGGGCCCCACCAATGCTTCATGCGCTCGGGATCGGTGAAGCATTTCCACAGCAGATCGCGCGGCGCATCGAACACGCGCGAGATGACGAAGTCTTTGTGCGTTTGCTCAGTCCCGGCCATGAGAGATCCTCCACGCGATTGCTGACACTTACGGCTGCACGATCACCATCCAGCCGACGCCGAACTTGTCGGCGAGCATGCCGAAGCGCGGCGCGAAAAAGGTCTTGCTCATCGGCATTGTCACCTGGCCGCCCTCGCCGAGCGCGCCGAACAGTTTGTCGGCTTCCGCCTCGTCCTTGGCCGTGATCGTGAGCGCAAAGCCCTTGAAGTCCGGGTGACCGGTGTTGCGGCCATCGGAAGCCAGAACCATTGTGTCTCCGATCTTGATGGCGGAATGCATGACCTTGTCCGCATTGGCGGGCGTCGCCATCGATTTATCGGGGCTGTCCTTCCAGCGCATCAGCATTCCGACTTCGGCGCCGACGGCCTTCTTGTAGAACGCGATCGCCTCGTCGCAGCGGCCGTCAAAGAACAGATAGGGTTGAACAAACATGGTTTTTCCTCTTCGCGGTTTGCTGCCGGATGGCTTTCCCTTTTCAGGGGACGGCCGGCCGCTTGGTCATTGACAAATACGTTGATATCAACATACTAACCTCATGTCAAACCCCCGCGGGAAAAAATTTGAGGACCTGCCGCTGGCGGCCACGCATTTGGTGCGCGACACCTGCTTGTGCCTGCATGTGCACCGGGCGGCCCGCACGCTGGCGCGCCGCTTCGACGAGGTGCTGCGCCCGCACGATCTCACCAACGGACAATTTTCGCTGCTGATGTCGCTCAACCGGCCGGAACCGCCGAGCATCGGCAGCGTCGCGTCGTTGCTGGCCATGGACCGCACCACGCTGACCGCCAATCTCAAGCCGCTGGAGCGGCGCGGCCTGTTGAAAGTTTCGGTCGACAAAGAGGATCGCCGCAGCCGGCGTCTCGCGCTGACAGCGTCCGGCCGCGCGCTGCTCGCCAAAGCCTATCCGGTCTGGCGAGAGACCCACGCCGCCACCGAGCGCCAGCTCGCGGGGCTTAGCGCCGATCAATTGCGCATCGCGCTGGGCGCGCTCAAGTGAAATGCGGCTGCGGGCTTGGTGCATGGACGCGCGCTCCTAAGCTTTCATGTCCACGATATAGTCTGCGAGCCGCGCCATGGTTTGCATCAAGCCCTTGTCGGCGCCGTAGTCCTTGATCACGCGCGCGCGCTCCTGCGCCGTCGGGAATTGGCCGTGCCAGGTGATGCGCGTTTTGCCATTGCCGAGGTCGTCGAATGTGACGGTGGTGGTGAACTGCACCGGCTCGACATCATCGCCGCCGCCATGGCGGTAGGCGATACGCTCGGGCGGCGTAATCTCGTCATAGGTGACGCGGTTCTGATAATCGCGGCCGTCCGGCCCATGCATGACGAAACGCCAGACCCCGCCGGGCCGGAAGTCGAAGGAATGCGTCGTCGTGGTGAAGCCGGTCGGGCCCCACCATTGCGCCAGATGCTTCGGATCGGAGAAGGCGGCAAACACCAGATCGCGCGGCGCGTCGAACACGCGCGTGCCGATCAGCGACCGCGGATCCGAATCGAGATCGATGCTATTTTCTGCGGCCACGTTTCGTCTCCTTCGGCTTTGGTTGCGCTTGCAGCGTTTTGAGATAGTCGCCGAGACGGTCGAGACGCTCCTCCCACAGCCGGCGATAGCTTTCGAGCCAGTCGTCAACGCCTTTCAGCGCGATCGGTTCGAGCCGGCAGGGGCGCCATTGCGCCTCGCGGCCGCGCGCGATCAGGCCGGCGTGTTCCAGCACCTTGAGATGCTTGGAGACGGCGGGGCCGCTCATCTTGAACGGTTTGGCGAGTTCGTTGACCGTGGTCTCGCCGAGAGCGAGACGCGCGAGGATGGCGCGCCGGGTGGGGTCGGCGAGCGCGGAGAAAGTGGCGTCGAGACGGTCGCTGGTCATGGCTGTATAGAACCATCTGGTTATTTAACTTGACGGTTATTTACACAAAGACCCTGGCCGGTCAAGCGGCGCGTGAGAAATCCTTCGGCGGACGAATTGATTGCACTGATTGCACTGCGATCAATCCTATGCTAAGTACCTCTTAAATAGCGGGTATTTCGATGGCTTCGCTCACCGTCAGGCAGCTCGACGAACGGCTTAAGAAGCTTTTGCGCCTGCGCGCGGCGCGCAGCGGCCGCTCGGTCGAAGACGAAGTGCGCACCATTTTGCGCGCGGCAGCCGAGCAAGACGGCGACGAAGCGCCTGAAGCCGTCACCGCGCCCGGCAAGGCGGCGGCTGCAGCCTCGCGACGCTCGGCGAGCCGCGCCCGCAGGTACGAAACGCGTGCTGCTGATCATTGGCGGCGGCATCGCCGCCTACAAGTCGCTCGATCTGATCCGGCGGCTGAAAGAACGCAACGTCGCGGTGCGTTGTATCCTTACCAAGGCAGCCGAACATTTCGTCACGCCGCTGTCGGCCGGCGCCATTGTCGGCGAGCGCGTGTTCACCGATCTGTTCGATGCAGGCAGCGAATTCGATGTCGGCCACATTCGGCTGGCGCGCGAATGCGATCTCATCGTGGTGGCGCCGGCGACCGCCGATCTGATGGCCAAGATGGCCGGCGGTCACGCCAACGATCTCGCCACCGCCGTGCTGCTCGCGGCGGGCACAAAAATCCTGCTGGCGCCGGCGATGAATCCGCACATGTGGGCCAACAAGGCGACGCAACGTAATCTCGCGCAACTTGTCGCCGACGGTGTCGCGCTCATCGGCCCGAACGCGGGCGAAATGGCGGAAGCAGGCGAAAGCGGCACCGGCCGCATGGCCGAGCCGCTGGAGATCGCAGCGGCGGCCGAAAAATTACTTGCCGCAGGCCGCGCGCAGCCGCTTCACGGCAAACGCGTGCTCGTAACCTCAGGCCCGACCCACGAGCCGATCGATCCGGTGCGTTACATCGCCAACCGTTCCTCCGGCAAACAAGGTCATGCGATTGCCGCGGCGGCGGCCGCGGCCGGCGCCGAGGTCACGCTCGTCAGCGGGCCGGTGAACGTGCCCGACCCGCCCGGCGTGACAGACGTGCATGTGGAGAGTGCGCGCGACATGCTGGCGGCGACGACGCGCGCGCTGCCGGTCGATGTCGCGATCTTCGCGGCGGCTGTGGCCGACTGGCGCGTGGCGAATGCCGGCGAGCAAAAGATCAAAAAGAAAGCCGGGCAAACAACGCCGGAATTGTCGCTGGTGGAAAATCCCGACATCCTGGCGACCGTCGCAAAACTGAAATCGAAACGCCCGCAGCTGGTGATCGGCTTTGCCGCCGAAACGCAGAACGTCACCGCCAATGCCAAAGCCAAGCTTGCCGCCAAGGGTTGCGACTGGATCCTCGCCAATGACGTCTCGCCGCAGACCGGCATCATGGGCGGCGATCGCAACACCATCGAACTGGTCACCGCCAAAGGCGTCGAGCCGTGGCCGCCGCAATCGAAAGAAGATGCAGCCGCCATGCTGATCGCGCGCATCGCCAAGGAGCTCGGCGCATGAGCGCGCTTGAAGTCCGCATCACGCGCCTGCCGCACGGCAAGGATTTGCCGCTGCCGTCCTATCAGAGCGCGCTTGCCGCCGGCATGGATCTGTTCGCCGCGGTGCCGGACGATAAGCCGCTCGCGCTCGCGCCCGGCAGCCGCATGCTGGTCCCCACCGGCATCGCCATCGCGCTGCCCGCAGGCTGCGAGGCGCAAGTGCGGCCGCGTTCCGGGTTAGCCGCGCGCCACGGCGTCACCGTGCTCAACGCGCCCGGCACCATCGACGCCGATTACCGCGGCGAGATCCAGGTGCTGCTGATCAATCACGGCAGCGAAACGCTCGCCATCACGCGCGGCATGCGCATCGCCCAACTCGTCATCGCGACGGTGGCGCGCGCGACCTTGCGCGAGGTCGAAAGCCTCGACCCGACCGACCGCGGGGCCGGCGGATTCGGTTCTACCGGTGGTTGAGGGGATAAATCATGATTTCGGGTAGACGGATGCGGGACTGTAGCCTATTACCACTTAAATTAGTTGCAATTGGTGCCGATCATCATGCCGCTGGTATCGCGCAAGGGTATTCTCGCCATTGCCGCTGTGATCGATGTCGCGATCAATGGCCGCGGCCGGCCGGTGTCGGCCAAGGCGCTGGCCGCGCGCCATAAGCTTCCGCCCCGTCACCTCGAACCGGTTCTGCAAGCGCTGGTGCGTGACGGCATCCTCAAAGGCGTGCGCGGGCCGCACGGCGGCTACGCGATGGCGCGCGAGAACAAGCGCATCAGCGCCGAGGACATTCTGCACGCCGCCAGTTCCGCCGAGGATGCCGAAGAGCCGTCGCTGCCCGCCTCCACGCTGGTGAACGACGTGGTGCGCCCCGCGCTGGCGGAAGCCGAGCGCACGTTCTCCGTCGCTCTCGGCCGCATCAATGTCGAGGACATGGTGCGGCGGGCGCAGAACCTCAAATAAGCGTCCCCCACCGGTATCCGCCGCTTACGTTCACGGTCTGGACTCTTTCGGCCGGAGTCCCCGCGGGGGTAAAGTCCGACGATTCGCGACGGCGTGGCGGACGCCGCGCGCAATCCTGGGGCAGGCCTGAATGCCGGAGACGATCCGGGCTGCGAACGAGAGGCTGCGTGCTCGTCCGAGGCGGGGCGGTATCCTCGCCGCCTTCGTTATCGCAAATCTTGGCATCGCGCTGACGCCGGCTCCCGCCGGCGCCGGGCCGCTATTTACGTTTTTCGATTCGCTTCACCACGCCGCCGCCTCCGTCAGCCGCCAAGAACTAGCAACTCTCACTTTGATGTTCGGGCTGCTCGGTTTCGCGGTGCTCGCCACCGTCATGCTGGTCCGCATGCGCAAGGCGGCACATCGGACCGAAACCCCGACGGCCGAAGACGGCGTGGCGTTGCGTGCCGAGATCGACCGGCTCAAGACGCTGTTGCTGTCGGAACCGCAAGTGCTGGTGGCCTGGGACGCGGCGAACGACGCGCCGGACATCATCGGAGACACCAGCCTCATTGTCGCCGGCGGCGTGCCGGAGCGCGTATTGGCTTTCGGCAGCTGGCTCGAACCTGCGGCGGCGCAACGCATGGAGCGCGCGGTCGAGACGCTGCGCGGCGAGGGCCGCGGCTTTGTGATGACGCTGACAACGCGCATGGGGCGGCCGATCGAGGCCGAAGGTTGCGCGGTGGCCGGGCGCGCGGTCTTGCGCCTGCGCGACGTCAGCGGCATCGAGCGCGAACTGATCGAACTTTCCGCCCGCCACGACAAGCTGACCGGCGATGTCGAAACCATGAAGGTGTTGCTCGATTCGCTGCCGGCGCCGGTTTGGGCGCGCGACACCGGCGGCCGGCTGATCTTCGTGAATTCGGCTTACGCCCAAGCGGTCGAGGCCGAGGATTCCGTCGATGCAGTGGCGCGCGAGCTCGAATTGCTCGACCGCGGCACGCGCGACAATCTTGCGCGCGCGCGCGCCGAGTCCAAGCCTTTTACCGGGCGGCTGCCGGCGATCGCGGCCGGCGAGCGTCGTATCTTCGACGTGGTCGACGCGCCGACCGGAAGCGGCAGCGCCGGCATGGCGATCGACCGCACCGAAGTTGCCGCCATGCGCGCCGAACTCACCCGCATGGTCGAGGCGCATCGCCGCGTGCTCGATCAACTCGCCACCGGCGTCGCCATCTTCAACGCCGACCGCAAGCTGATCTTCTACAACACCGCCTTCCGCTCGTTGTTCGAACTCGACGCCGCCTTTCTCGACCAGACGCCGACCGACTCGGCCGTGCTCGACACCTTGCGCGCCAACCGCAAGCTGCCCGAGGAGCAGGATTTCCGGCTGTGGAAGCAGCAGCTTTACGAAGCCTATACCGCGGTCGAACCGCAGGAGCATATGTGGCACCTGCCGGACGGCCGCACATTGCGCGTCGTCACCGCGCCCAATCCGGAAGGCGGCATTACCTATCTCTACGACGACGTTACCGAGCGCCTCGACATGCACCGGCGCTATGACGCACTCATCAAAGTGCAGAGCGAAACGCTCGATCACCTGACCGAAGCGGTGGCGGTGTTTGGTTCGGACGGCCGCGTGCGCCTGCACAATCCGGCGTTCCAGCGCATGTGGAAGCTCACCCCCGATGCGCTCGATCAGCATCCGCACGCCGAAGCAGTGACCGCTTGGGCGCAATCCATGCATGACGACAATACGGTATGGCGCAATTTGCGCGCCGCGGTCACCGCCATCGACGACCGCGAGCCGATCGCCGCGCGCATCGAGCGGCGCGACGGCATGGTCATCGACTTGACCACCATGCCACTGCCCGACGGCGCGACGCTGGTCACCTTCCAAGACATGTCCGATACGGTGAATGTCGAGCGTGCGTTGCGCGAGAAAAACGAGGCGCTGGAGGCGGCCGACGAGATCAAGCTCGAATTCGTGCACCACGTTTCCTACGAGCTGCGTTCGCCGCTCACCAATATCATCGGCTTTGCGAACCTGCTGGGCGATCCGGCCTTCGGCCCGCTCACCGAGAAACAGCGCGAATATCTCGGCTACATCACCACCTCGACCAATGCCCTGCTCGCGCTGATCAACAATATTCTCGACCTTGCCACCATCGACGCCGGCGCCATGGCGCTGGCGCTGAGCGACGTGGACATCCGCGCCAGCATGGAGGAGGCGGCCGAGGGCGTGCAGGACCGGCTGATCAAGGACAGTCTCAAGCTCGACATCCGTGCAGCCCCTGGCATCGGCAGCTTCACCGCCGACGAACGGCGGCTGCGGCAAATTCTTTTCAATCTCCTGTCAAACGCGGTTGGCTTCTCGCCGCCGGGCGAAACCGTCAGCTTCACCGCCGAGCGGCGGCCGGACGCGGTGGCGTTCACCGTTGTCGACCACGGTCCCGGAATTCCGCCCGAACAACAGAACAAAGTGTTCGACTTGTTCGAAACCGATTCCATGGGCTCGCAACACCGCGGTACCGGTTTGGGCCTATCGCTGGTGCGCTCTTTCGTCGAGCTGCACGGCGGAACGGTCACGATCGACTCGACACTCGGCGAAGGCACCACCGTGACTTGCGTGTTCCCGACCGCGCAAGCGGCAAAGCAGACGGCGGCATAGTTCCACTTCGCCACAATTCGTCCGCCCCGGAAATTTAGGCTGGTTGCTGAAAATAAAATTAAATGTATCGTGTTGGGTGAAGGCAGTCCAAGGAACCATGTTCCCGCGACACTCTTTGTCGGACTAGCCTGAACTGGGGGGCGTCGTCATGCGGAAATTGTGCGTCGTTGCTTGCGTCATCGTCACCATGGCTCCGCTCGCGGCCATCGCCTACACGCAAGAAGATGCCGATGCCTGCACCCCGGATGCATTCCGGCTTTGCCAACAGGCGATCCCGGACCCCGACCGCGTATCGCAATGCCTGCTCGAAAAAAAGCGGGAGCTCAGCCCCGCCTGCAAGATCGTGTTCAGCCGCCCGCGCACCGTGGGCCCGGTGCGCGAGCGTAACGATAACTGGCAGAACGTCAGGGACTGAATGCAACGCCGCGTCATCGCGGCCGGTTGAGCGAAAGCCGGCACGGCGCATTTTTCGCTAACGCCATTCGATCAAGAATTAACGCGAGCCGGCATTATCGGCGCCGGCGTCGTCTGGCCCCGCATCGCCGCGCCGTTTATAACGTCCCGTCTCTCACGCGGACGAATCGATGTTCCCCACGACTTCGGGCGGTTACAGCTTCACGGTGGCACTGGCCGACGAACAGGCCACCCAGCGTCTGATGGTGGACATCGCCGCGCTCATTGAGCCCGGCGACCTGATCACGCTCTCCGGCGATCTCGGCGCCGGCAAGACCACCTTCGCTAGAGCCTTGATCCGCCATCTGGCCGGCGACGACACGGTCGAGGTGCCGAGCCCGACATTTACGCTGATGCAGGCCTACGCGCTGCCGCGCTTCACGCTCACCCATGCCGACCTCTACCGGCTGTCGGGCCCGGCGGAACTGGCCGAACTTGGATTCGACGAATTGAGCGAGGGCGGCGTCACGCTGCTGGAATGGCCCGACCGTGCCGCCGGCTTTTTGCCGCCCGACCGGCTCGATGTCGCGCTCACGCTGTCGGCGCCGCAGGGGCCGAGCTTCCGCAACGCGCGGGTTACCGGCTACGGCGCTTTCGCCGCGCGCGCCGAACGCATCGGCGCGATCCGCGCTTTTCTCGATCGCTCGGGCTTTGCCGCAGCCGCGCGCCGCCGCATCCAGGGCGACGCCTCGACGCGATCTTACGAACGGCTCACGCTCGACGGCGCGAGTTACATCCTGATGAATTCGCCGCGGCGCGCCGGACGGTCCGCCGGTGCGCGACGGCAAGCCCTATAGCGCGATCGCGCATCTGGCCGAGGACGTGACCGCGTTCATGGCCATGGCGGGCGGGTTGCGCGAGCGCGGCTTTTCGGCGCCGGCGATATTTGCCTCCGACCGCGACACAGGCCTGCTGGTGATCGAGGATCTCGGCGACGATCTGGTGGTGGCCGATGAGCCGCCGGCGCCGGTTGAGCCGCGCTACGAAGCGGCGGTCGATCTGCTGGCGGCGCTGCACGGCATGACGCTGCCCGCCGTATTGCCGGCCGAGGCGGGCGTCGCCTATGCGCTGCCGCATTACGACATGGAGGCGATGCTGATCGAGACCGAGCTTCTGATCGATTGGTATCTGCCGATACTCGACGCCAAAGTGGCCGACGCCAAGCGCGAGGCCTATCTCGCGCTGTGGCGCGAGGCGCTCAATCCGGCGATCGAGGCGCCGGCCACCTGGGTGCTGCGCGACGTGCACTCGCCCAATCTGCTGTGGCTGCCGGAGCGCGAGGGCGTGGCGCGCATCGGCCTGCTCGATTTCCAGGACGCGCTGCTGGGGCCTGCGGCCTACGATCTTGCCTCGCTGTTGCAGGATGCGCGCGTGGACGTGCCGGAGATGATGGAGATCACGCTGCTCTCGCGCTATACCCGCGCGCGGCGCGCCGCCGATGCCACATTCGATGCGGCCGGTTTTGCGCAAATCTATGCGACGCTCGCCGCCCAGCGCGCCTCCAAGATCTTAGGGATTTTCGCCCGCCTCGACGTGCGCGACGGCAAGCCGCAATATTTACGTCACATGCCGCGTGTATGGGCCTATCTGCAGCGTTCGCTGGCGCATCCGGCGCTGGCGCCCTTGAGCGCGTGGTACAGCGTCAATGTCCCGGCATTAAACGCATGACGACTAAAGACGCGAACGCCAAATCGCCGCCGCGCCGCGCCATGGTGCTGGCGGCCGGCGTCGGCTCGCGCATGCGCCCGCTCACCGAGCGGCGGCCCAAGCCGCTGGTCGAAGTCGGCGGCAAGGCGCTGCTCGATCACGTGCTCGACCGTTTGGCGGATGCAGGCGTCGAGCGCGTGGTGGTGAATGTGCATCACCTCGCCGAGCAGATGGAGCGGCATCTGGCCGCGCGCACAAAACCGCAGATCGTGATTTCCGACGAAAGGGGATTGCTTCTCGGCACCGGCGGCGGCGTGATGAAGGCGCTGCCGGAACTGGGCGGTGCGCCGTTCTATCATCTCAATTCCGATACGCTGTGGATCGACGGCGTGAAGCCGAACCTCAAACGGCTGGCCGACACCTTCGATCCCGCCAGCATGGACGCGCTGTTGCTGCTGGCGCCCGCCACCGGCAGCATCGGCTATGCCGGGCGCGGCGATTTCGTCATGGCGGGCGACGGCCGCCTGCGCGCGCGCCCCGAGCGCGAGGTGGCGCCTTTCGTCTATGCCGGCGCGGCGATTCTTTCGCCGGCGCTGTTTGCCGACCCGCCGCTGCATGAGTTTCCGCTCACCGATCTGTTCGACCGCGCCGCCGAAGCCGGCCGCCTGCACGGCCTGCGGCTGGAGGGCCTGTGGATGCATGTCGGCACGCCCGACGCCATCGCCCTGGCGGAAGCCGCGATCAGGGCCAGCACCGGTTGATCGGCGCCACGCCTAAGCGTGTATGATTTGCCGATGCCGGCGAGTCGACCCCATATCTTCAACATCCCCGCCTCGGCGCCGTTTTTGCGCACGCTGATCGATGCGTTGCTGGCGGGGAAATTGGTGCCGGGCTTTCCGGAAAAAAGCGACCCGCTGGCGCTGTCGCGCGCGACGATTTATTTGCCGACGCGGCGCGCCTGCCGCCTCGCCCGCGATGTCTTTCTCGATTCACTCGACGGCGGCGCCGCCATTTTGCCGCGCATCGCCGCCATCGGCGATATCGACGAAGACGAATTCGCTTTCGCCGAAGCCGCCACCGGCGACCTAGCGCAAGCATCGCTTTCGTTGCCGCCGGCGTTCGGTGGACTTGAGCGGGCGATGCCGCTGGCGGCGCTGATCCTGACGCTGGGCGCAGACGCATTGCGCCGCGCGCGCGCGGCGAGACACCGCTGGTCGCCAACAACCCGATCACCGCGTTTGCGCTGGCGCGCGACCTGGCGCGGCTGATGGACGACATGACGACGCGGCAAGTGAACTGGGAAACACTCGACGACCTGGTGCCGGACGAATTCGACAAATACTGGGAGCTGACGCTCAATTTCCTGAAATTGCATCCGCGAGGCAATGGCCGGAGGTCCTTGCCGAAAAAGGCCGCATCGAGCCGGCCGAGCGCCGCGACCAAATTGATCGAAGCCGAAGCCGCGCGGCTCGCCAACACGCCGCGATCCGGTGATTGCCGCAGGCTCCACCGGCTCGATCCCGGCGACCGCGACGCTGCTTGCAACGATCGCGAACTTCCGCATGGCGCGGTGGTGCTGCCCGGCCTCGACATGGATCTCGACGACGCCACCTGGGCCACGATCGCCGACGGCACCGAATCCGCGCATGGACATCCGCAATTTGCGCTTGCCGCGCTGCTCAAACGTATCGGCATCGTGCGCGCCGGCGTCGAAACATTGGCCGCGCCGCACGGCCGCGAGCGCTATCGTCTCGGAAGCGTTGCGGCCGGCCGCTAGCAGCGACCATTGGAAGGGCCGTCTGCCGGATCGCGCATTTCCGCGCATGCCGACGCCGCGATGAAGAGCGTCGCGGTCATCGAGGCCGCCAATGCCGAGGAGGAAGCGCTCGCCATCGCGGTGGCGTTACGCGAAATGCTGGTGATCGGAATGACATGCCGGCCGCCGCACACCGACCGCTGGCGGCACGCGCTGGCACGAAGATCGCGCGCAAATCGACCACCGTGCGCTGCAGCGTCTCCGCGATCGAAGCCGCCAATCCCGAAGAAGAAGCGCTCGCCATCGCCGTAGCGCTGCGCGAGGCGGTGGAGGTCAAAGGCAAGACCGCCGCGCTGGTGACGCCCGATCGCGGCTCGGCCGCCGCGTGCTGGCGCGCTCGCGCGCTGGAACGTGCCGGCCGACGATTCGGCGGCCCGCGCTCGCCGACACGCCGGCCGGCGTGTTCGCGCGGCTGGCGGCGGAAGCAGCGCTTGGCGGCCTGCGCCGGTGCCGCTGCTGGCGTTGCTCAAGCACCCGCTCTGGCAGGCTCGATGGCGCGGCTGTTCGCCGCTTGGAGCGCGCGATCCTGCGCGGCCCGCGCCCGAAACCGGCACCACCGGGCTCGCCCACGCGCTGGCCACTTTCGCGCCAACGCGCCTCATGCATCGCTCCGATCCGCGCTGCGCTCATCGGACGCCGAGCTCGATGCCGCCGCCGCGCTTGGTCGCCACGCTCACCGACGCGCTGGCGCCGTTGGAAAACATGCGCCAAGCCGCCCGCAACTGCGATTTCGCGGCGATCGCGCTCGCGCATCGATGCCGACGTCGGTGACGGCGCTCGGCGGTCATGACGGCACGGAACTCGCCGCCGCTTTCGACGAGATCGAACGGCGCCTGGCGCGCTCGACGTTGCGCGCCGCCGACTATGCCGAGCTGTTCCACGCCGCCATCGCCGAGCGCACGATTTCGCGGCCGCCGGCCGAGGCCGCGCGCATGCGCATCTTCGGTCTGCTGGAAGCGCGGCTGCAATCAGTCGACCGCGTGGTGCTTGGCCGGCTTGCCGAAGGCATCTGGCCGCCGGAGACCCGCGGCGATCCGTGGCTCAGCCGGCCGATGCGCCACGACCTCGGCCTCGATTTGCCGGAACGGCGCATCGGCCTGTCGGCGCACGATTTCGCGCAGATGTCTCGGCGCGCCGGAAGTCATTCTGAGCCGCGCCGCCAAACTTGCCGGCGCGCCGACCGTCGCCTCGCGCTTCGTGCAGCGGCTGGCCGCGGTGGCGGGCGAGGCGCGTTGGGATGCTGCGCTCGCGCGCGGCGCAACGTTATCGCCGCGACTGGCGCGCCGGCTCGACGAACCGCGAAGCACCGAAAGCTGCGACGCGTGCCGGCAGCCGAAGCCGCCGGCTTCGCGGCGCGGCCGCGCCAGCTCAGCGTGACCGAGATCGAGGACCTGCTGCGCGACCCTTATACGATCTACGCCAAACATGTGCTCGATCTCGCTCCGCTCGACGCGGTCGACACAGCGCCGGGCGCGGCCGACCGCGGCACGCGTCATTCACGACTCGATCGCCGAATTCGGCGAAAAGTTCCCAAGAATTTGCCCGCCGATCCGGTGCAGGCAATTGACCGACGATCGGCGAGGCGCATTTCAAGCCGCTTGTCGGACTATCCGGAAGCGCGCGCGTTCTGGTGGCCGCGCTTCCATGCGCATCGCGCAACTGGTTCGCGCGCATTCGAAGCCGGCCGCCGTGCGCCAGCTTAAGACATTCGACGTGGAGATCGGCGGCCAGCATTGCCATTCCGCTCGGCAACGACACATTCACGCTGACCGTGCGGGCCGACCGCATCGAGCGCCTGGCGGACGGCCGCTTACGCCATCCTCGACTACAAGACCGGCAAGCCGCCGACGGAAGCGCAGGTCTGCCCGGATTGTCGCCGCAACTCACGCTCGAAGCCGCCATCCTGCGCGACGGCGGCTTTGAAGATATTCCGGCGCGGCGGATCGGTGGCGGAACTGCTCTATGTCGGCTGCGCGGCGGCGCCGAGCCGGGCGGGCGAAGAACCATATCGTCAAATTCAAGGAGGGCACGCCCGACGCGCAGGCCGATCACGCGCTCGACGAAACTCACCAACGTGCTGGCGAAATTCGCCGATCCCAAGAAGCCCTATTATCTCGCTGCTGCATCCGATGTGGACGGAAGCCACTACGGCGACTACGATCATCTCGCGCGCGTGAAGGAGTGGTCGCTGACCGGCGGCGCCGATGACGACGGGGCGGCGAATGAGCGCGCCGCGCAATATCCCAGGCCCGGTGATCGAGCGGCAGACGCTCGCTTCCAACCCGGATTTCTCGGCCTGGGTCTCCGCCAATGCCGGCTCCGGCAAGACGCATGTGCTCGCCCAGCGCGTGATCCGGCTGTTGCTGTCGGGTGTCGATCCGGCACGCATCCTCTGCATCACCTTCACCAAGGCCGCCGCCGCCAATATGGCCAACAAAGTGTTCGAGGATTTGCGCGCCTGGACGGCGCTCGACGACGAAGCGCTCGACCAAGGCCATGCGCAAGATCGGGGTCAAGACGATCGATGCGCAACGGCGGGCGCGGGCGCGGCAATTGTTCGCGCTGGCGCTGGAGACGCCGGGCGGGCTGAAAGTGCAGACCATCCACGCCTTCTGCACGCAACTGCTGCATCTGTTTCCGTTCGAGGCGAACGTGCCGGCGCGCTTCGAGCGTGCTCGACGAGATCGCCGAGAGCGCAGTTGCTGGACAAGCTTTCGCTCGAGGTGTTGCTGGCGGCAGCGGAGGCGCCTGACACGCCGCTCGGCCGCGCGCTCACCACAGGCTGTGCTGGCCGCCGCCGACATAACGTTCCAGGACATGGTGCGCGAAGCCATCCGGCAGCCGCGATGCGCTGACGCGCTGGGTCGATGCGGCGGGCGGCATCGAAACGGCGCATGGCGCAGCTTTCAGCGGCGCTCGGCGTCGGACCGCAAGACACGGTGGCGGAGATCGACGCGGCGATTTTCAAGGACAGCCTGATCGCCGGCTCGGAATGGGCCGGCGATCGGCGCAGCATTAAAGGGCGGCTCGGCCAACGACAAGAAACAGGGCGCGCTCTTTCATGTCGCTCGCCGCGCTGAGCGGCACGACGCTTGTCGAGACCTATCTCGACATTTTCTGCACGAAGAAGCGCGACAAGAGCAAGGACCGCATCGCAACCAGCGCGATCGAAAAGACAGACCCGAGCTCTCTGCCAACGCCTGACCGAGGAACGCGACCGCGTCTGGCAACTGGTCTTGCGCAAGCGCGCGCATCGAGGCGCGCGAGCGCAGCGCCGCGCTGTTCACCATTGCGGCAAGCCGTGATCGCCCGCTTCCAGGCCGAGAAAGATCGCCGCGGGCTGCTCGACTACGATGACCTGATCGACAAGACGCTCGACGCTGCTGAAGCGACTTTCGCGCCGCCTGGGTGCACTACAAGCTCGACCGCGGCATTCGATCACGTGTTGATCGACGAGGCGCAGGACACCAGCCCGAAGCAGTGGGAGATCGTGAAAGCGCTGGTCGAGCGAGTTTTTCGCCGGCCTTGGCGCGCACGAACACAAGCGCACGATTTTTGCCGTCGGCGACGAGAAGCAATCGATCTTTTCGTTCCAGGGCGCGGCGCCGCGCGAATTCGCCGCCAGCCGCAAGCATTTCGAGACTCGCGCACCAGCGCGCCGAACTTAAATTCGTCGTCACCGAATTCAAACATTCGTTGCGCTCCGGCGACAACGTGCTGGGCGGGGTCGACACGGTGTTCGCGCGCGCGGAAGCGTTCGCCGGACTAACCGCCGACCGTACTGCCCCGATCCACGAGGCGCTGCCGGACAAGGCGCCCGGGCTGGTGGAAATCTGGGAGCTGGAGAAATCCGACGAGCTTGAAAAGAAGCCGGGCTGGGCCGCCCCCTTCGACATTCAGACGTCGACCAGCGGAACGGTGAAGCTCGCGCGCCGCATCGCCGCCACCGTCGCGGCCTGGCAGCGGCAGGGCCGGCGGCCGAAGGATGTGCTGGTGCTGGTGCGGCGGCGCGGCGCGCTGTTCGAGGCCATCATCCGCGCGCTCAAGACACGCGAACATCCCGGTCGCCGGCGCCGACCGGCTGGTGCTCACCGAGCACATCGCGGTGATGGATCTGATGGTGCTTGCAGACAGCCTGCTGCTGCCGCAGGACGATCTGGCGCTGGCGACAGTGCTCAAAAGCCCGCTGTTCGGTCTCGACGACGACGCGCTGTTCAAGCTTGCCTGGAACCGCAGAGAGCAGCGCTGCACGACGCATTGCGCACGCACCGGCCCGAACTTGCAGGCGCAATTCGACGATCATGCGGCGAGACGGCGCGCGAACGATCGCCATTTGCCTTCTACGCCTGGCTGCTCGGCGCCGCGCAGGGACGCCGGAAATTCCTGGCGCGGCTGGGACATGAAGCCGCCGACGCACTCGATGAATTCCTCAATCTCGCACTCGACTATGAACGCATGGAAACGCCGTCGCTGCAGGGCTTCGTCGACTGGCTGCGCGCGGCGAAAGCGGAAATCAAACGCGACATGGAGATGGAGCGCGATGAGGTGCGCGTGATGACCGTGCACGGCGCCAAGGGCCTGGAAGCGCCGATCGTCATTCTTGCCGACACCACGACGCCGCCGCAGGGCTGGCATCCGCCGCGGCTTTTGCGATTGCCGCCGGAGAAACCCATACCGGGCGCGGCCGAGCGCTTGGTCTGGGCAGGCGTCGAAGGATAACGACGCCGGCCCGATGGCGGCGGCGCGCGCGGCGGCGCTGGCGGACTCGCGCGACGAATACCGGCGGCTGCTTTACGTGGCGATGACGCGCGCGGCCGAGCGGCTGATCGTTTGCGGCACGCGAAGCGACAAAAAGATTCCCGGACGGCTGCTGGTATCAACTGGTCGATGACGCGCTGCGCGGCCGATTGCGTATCCGAGCCGGCCGACGATGGCGGCGGCGAAGTGTTGCGTTATCGCAAAGGTCCGGCGCTGGCGGCTGAGCCTGCGACCGCCCGCCGCTGCGCGCGCGGAGGAGACGACGCTGCCATCCTGGCTCACGCAAGATGCGCCGCCGGAAATTCCCGCCGAGATCACCGTCACGCCGTCGAGCGTCGCGAACGATGAGGTGGTTCGCACAATCGCACGCGGCGATCGCGCCAAGGCGCTGCTGCGCGGCTCCGTCGTGCATCGCCTGCTGCAATCGCTGCCGGATATCCCCGCAGCAAATCGCGCCAAGGCCATGCAGGACTATCTGTCTCGGTTCGGCCGCCGAACTGACGGCCGAGGAGCGAAAGAAAATCGCCGAGCAAGTGATGCTCGTGCTCGAGGATCGGCCCTTCTACGAGCTATTTACCGGCCCGGCAGCCGGGCCGAAGTTCCCATCGTCGGCCGCGTCGACATCGGCGGCAAAACGGTTCGCGTCTCCGGCCAGGTCGATCGCCTCGCTGTGACGCAAAGCTCTGTGTTGATTGGCGATTTCAAGACCAACCGGCCGCCGCCGCGGCGAATCGCGGAAGTGCCGCCGTCATACGTGAAACAACTCGCGCTCTATCGCGCGGTGCTGCAAAAAATTTATCCGGACCGGCCCGTACGCGCCGCGCTGATCTGGACCGAAGTGCCTGATCTGATGGAGCTTTCCGCGGACGATCTGGATACCGCGCTGGCGCAGATCAGATCGGCGTGACGGCGCTTGACGCATCAGGGTCGCGTTCATAGGTTCTGCCCTCCCATTCCTGGCGCTACGCGCGCCATCACGAAAAACACGAGGTATTTCATGACCGTCGGCAAAACGTCGGACGCAAGCTTCGAATCGGACGTTCTCAAATCGGCCGAGCCGGTGGTGGTGGATTTCTGGGCGGAATGGTGCGGGCCGTGCCGCATGATCGCGCCGGCGCTGGAGGAAATCTCCGGCCAGCTCGGCGACAAGGTCAAGATCGTCAAGCTCAACGTCGACGAAAACCCGGACACCGCCGCCAAATACGGCATCATGTCGATCCCGACGTTGATGCTGTTCAAGAACGGCGAGATCGCCTCGCGCCAGGTCGGCGCCGCGCCCAAGCAGAAGCTGCATCAGTGGATCAGCGGCGCCGTCTGATCGCCGCATCGTTTCGAATGCAACGGCCGGCCGTCGCGCCGGCCGTTTTCATTTCAAGCGGGCAACGTGCCGTTCTCGCGCAGGACTTCGCCGGCCAGATAAAGCGAGCCGGTAATCAAAATGCGCGGCGGCGGATCGAGATCGAGCTTGCGCGCGGCTTCGAGCGCCTCGGTGAGATTGTCGCGGCTGGTCGCCGGCAAACCGATGCCGCGCGCGGCGTCGGCCACCGCCTCCGCGCTCATGCCTTTTTCGGCGCCCGGCACCGGCACCGCGATCATGCGGCGGGCGAGCCCGGTGAAATTACTCAAAAATCCGGCGCAATCTTTGCTCGCCAGCATGCCGACGATCAGCACCAGCGGCCGCGACACGCGTTCTTCCAGATCGGCGAGCGCAGCTGCGATCGCGCGGCCGCCGTCCGGATTATGCCCGCCGTCGAGCCATAGCTCGCTGCCGGGCGGCACCAAGTCGACCAGTCTGCCTTGCGCCAAGCGATGCAGCCGCGCCGGCCAATCGGCCTTGACCATGCCGGCTTCGAACGCGGCCGGCGCAATCTTCAGCGACGTGATGGCGCGTAAGGCCGCGATCGCCAGGCCGGCATTTTCGAATTGATGGCGGCCGTAAAGTTTCGGCGCCGGCAGATCGAGCAGACCGGCGTCGTCCTGATAGACCAGCCGGCCGCGTTCTTCGGTGGCGGTCCAATCCTCGCCGGCGATTTTGAGCGGCGCGTTGAGCCGCGCCGCCTGCCGCTCGATCACCGCCAGCGCGTCGCGCGCCTGGGCGGCAACGATGGCCGGCGTATCGCGCTTGAGGATGCCGGCCTTCTCGGCGGCGATCTTCTCGAGCGTGTCGCCGAGGAAGTCCACGTGATCGACGCTGATCGGCGTGATCACGGTGGCGAGCGGATGATCCACCACATTGGTGGCATCGAGCCGGCCGCCGAGCCCGACTTCCATCAGCAGCACATCGGCCGGATGGCGCGCGAACAGCACAAGACCGACCGCGGTGGTGATTTCAAACACGGTGATGGGCGCGCCGGCATTGGCGCGCTCGCATTCCTCCAGCGTGGCGGAAAGCTCGGCATCGGAGACGAGTTGCCCCTCACCCGCAGCGCCTAACCGAAAGCGCTCGTTGAAGCGCACCAGATGCGGCGAGGTATAGGCGTGCACGCGCTTGCCGGCGGCTTCCAGGATCGCGCGCAGGAAGGCGATGGTGGAGCCCTTGCCATTGGTGCCGGCGACATGGATCACCGGCGGCAATTTACGCTCGGGGTGATCGAGCGCCGCGAGCAGCCGCTGCACGCGATCGAGCGACAGATCGATGCGCTTGGGATGCAGCGCGGTCAGCCGCGCGACGATGGAGTCGATGGGGGTCATCTCGGTGATCTATCATGCCCCGCACGAAGCGGGGCGGCTCACGCGTGCGCCGGAACCGGCAATTGCTGCTTGGCGCCCGGCGCCGGCGCCTTGGTCAGCAGCCGGCACAATTCGGCGAGCGTTGCGCGCAATTTGTGGCGATGCACGACCATGTCCACCATGCCGTGCTCGGTGAGATATTCGGCGCGCTGGAAACCTTCCGGCAATTTCTCGCGGATGGTCTGCTCGATCACGCGCGGGCCGGCGAATCCAATGAGCGCGCCGGGTTCGGCGATCTGCACGTCGCCGAGCATGGCGTAGGACGCGGTGACGCCGCCGGTGGTCGGATTGGTCAGCACGACAATATAAGGCTTGCGCGCCTCGCGCAGCATTTGCACGGCGACGGTCGTGCGCGGCAATTGCATCAGCGAGAGAATGCCTTCCTGCATGCGCGCGCCGCCGGAGGCCGCGAACATGATGAACGGCGTTTGCCGGCGCAGCGCGGTGTCGAGGCCGACGATGACCGCTTCCGCCGCCGCCATGCCGAGCGAGCCGCCCATGAAATCGAAATCCTGCACGCCGATGGTCACCATCTGGCCTTCGAGGCGGCCGATGCCGAGCTTCACCGCGTCCTGCAAGCCGGTCTTGATGCGCGCGTCTTTCAGGCGGTCGGCATAGCGGCGCTCGTCGCGGAACTTGAGCGGATCGAGCGGCACGTCCGGCACCGCGATCTCTTCGTATTCGCCGCCGTCGAACATGCCCTTGAGCCGCGCCGGCGCGCTGATGCGCATGTGATAGTTCGAACTCGGAATGACGAATTGGTTGGCCTCGACGTCCTTGTAAAAGACGAGCTGGCCGGTCTCCGGACATTTGATCCAGAGATTTTCCGGCGTCTCGCGGCGCAGGAAGCTGCGAATCTTGGGGCGGACGACGTTGGAGATCCAGTTCATGACTTGCCTATATAGGCTCGATTTGACCGCATTATAACCGCTGACGGCGGCAAATGCTTACTCCGCCGCGACGCGGCGGGCGGAACGCACGCCCTCGGCCAGCGCGGAAACGAGATCGGTCACGGCTTTCACGGTTCCGGTGCCGGCTTTGCCCTTGTTGTCGAGGCTTTTGCGCAAAGCCTCCAGCAATGCCGAACCCACCGCCACACCGTCGGCGCCGGAGGCGATGGCGCGGGCCTGTTCGGCGGTGCGCACGCCGAAGCCGACCACGACCGGCAATTTGGTATGGCGCTTGATGCGCGTAACCGCGGTGCCGACCTTGCCGCGTCGGGCGCGGCGGCGCCGGTGATGCCGGTGATCGAGACGTAATAGACAAAGCCCGACGTGTTGTTGAGCACCGCCGGCAGGCGCTTGTCGTCGGTGGTCGGCGTGGCCAGACGAATGAAGTTGAGGCCGGCTTTGAGCGTCGGCAGGCAGAGCTCTTCGTCTTCCTCGGGCGGAAGATCGACCACGATCAAGCCGTCGACACCGGCGGCTTTGGCGTCAACGAGAAACTTGTCGACGCCGTAAATGTAGATCGGATTGTAATAGCCCATCAGCACGATTGGCGTCGTGTCGTCCGCTTTGCGGAATTCGCGCACCATCGCCAAAGTCTTTTTCATGTTTTGTCCGGCGGCCAGCGCGCGCACGCCGCCGGCCTGGACCGCCGGTCCGTCGGCCATCGGATCGGTGAACGGCATGCCGAGTTCGATCACGTCGGCGCCGGCTTTCGGCAGCGCCTTGGCGATCGCAAGCGAGGTCTCGGTGTCGGGATCGCCGGCCATGGTGAAGGTCACCAGCGCGGCGCGGCCTTCGGCTTTGAGCGCTGCAAAACGCTTTTCGATGCGCGTGCTCATTTCTTTTTGCTCGCCAAAAACGCGGCCACCGAATCCAAATCCTTGTCGCCGCGGCCGGAGAGATTGACCACCATCAGGTGATCCTTCGGCTTCTTCGGCGCCAGATCGAACACGCGGGCGAGCGCATGCGCCGGCTCGAGCGCCGGGATGATGCCTTCGAGCTTGCTGCACAATTGGAACGCCGCCACCGCTTCGTCGTCGGTCGCCGACAAGAATGTCACGCGGCCCATGTCGTTGAGCCAGGCGTGCTCGGGGCCGATGCCGGGATAATCGAGCCCGGCGGAAATCGAATGCGCCTCCTCGATCTGGCCGTCGTCGTTCATCAGCAAATAGGTGCGGTTGCCGTGCAGCACGCCCGGCTTGCCGCCGGCAATGGAAGCCGCGTGCTTGCCGCTGGGAATGCCGTGGCCGGCGGCTTCGACGCCGTAGATTTCGATCGCGCTATCGTCGAGGAACGGATGGAACAGACCCATGGCGTTGGAGCCGCCGCCGATGCAGGCGATGAGCGAATCCGGCAGGCGGCCTTCGGCGGCCTGCATCTGCTCGCGCGTTTCGCGGCCGATGATCGACTGGAAATCGCGCACCATGGCCGGATAAGGATGCGGGCCCGCCACCGTGCCGATGCAATAGAACGTGTCGGCAACGTTGGTCACCCAATCGCGCAGCGCCTCGTTCATGGCGTCTTTCAGCGTCTTGGAGCCCGACTCGACGGCGCGCACTTCGGCGCCGAGCATGCGCATGCGCAGCACGTTCGGCTTTTGCCGCTCGACGTCGACCGAGCCCATATAGACGATGCAGGGCAGGCCGAACTTGGCGCACAGCGTGGCGGTGGCGACGCCATGCATGCCGGCGCCGGTTTCGGCGATGATGCGCTTCTTGCCCATGCGCAGCGCCAGCATGATCTGGCCCAGCACATTGTTCACCTTGTGCGCGCCGGTGTGGTTGAGCTCCTCGCGCTTGAAATAGATTTTGGCGCCGCCAAATTTTTGGGTGAGCCGCTCGGCGAAATAAAGCGGCGACGGCCGCCCGACATAATTCGCCAGATGCCCGTCCATCTCGGCCTGGTATTTCGGGTCGGCCTTGGCCGCGGTGTAAGCCTTCTCCAGATCGAGAATCAACGGCATCAATGTCTCGGCGACGAAGCGCCCGCCATAGATGCCGAAATGCCCGCGCTCGTCGGGACCGGTGCGGAAGGAGTTGGGCTGCACGGTCATCCGGTCACCGCATTGGTGAGATCGAGCGGCTCTTCGGCGGATCGTGCGACACGAATGAATTCGCGGATCTTGGCCGCATCCTTCTCGCCCGGCTTGCGCTCGACGCCGGACGACACGTCGACGCCAGGCGCGCGCGTGATGCGCAACGCTTCCGTCACGTTGCCGGCGCTGAGCCCGCCCGAGAGCATGTAGGGAACGCCGGGGTTGACGTCCTTGAGCAGCGTCCAGTCGAACGGCGTGCCGAGCCCGCCGGGGCGTGTCGCCTCCTTGGGCGCGCGCGCGTCGAATAACAGCCGGTCGGCGACCTGGGCGTAAAGGCGGATCGGCGAGAGGTCACTGCGCTCGGCGATCGGCAGCGCCTTCATCACCGGCAGGCCGAAGCGCGTGCGCACCGCCACCACCCGCTCGGGCGTCTCGGTGCCGTGCAATTGCAGCATGTCCGGCTTGAGCGCGGCGACGATGTCGAGCAGCGTCTCGTCATTGGCGTCGACCGTGAGCGCGACCTTGCCGGCGCGGCCTTGCACGCGGACGCCGAGCGCGCGCGCCGCCTCCAGCCCGAGATTGCGCGGGCTCGGCGGGAAAAAGACGAAGCCAACCAGGTCGGCCCCGGATTCCAGCGCCACATCAAGCGCTTCCGGGGTCCTGAGGCCGCAGATTTTGATCGTCAGAGCCATAATGGCCGCGTTCTAGCGCCTTCTCCGCGCCGCCGCAAAGCGCAAACCATGGGCGGCGTTAAGGAATTGGCGGCGGAATGACCGGCAGCGGGGCCGGCTCCTCGGCCGGCGCGGCGGTCCCGAAGCGGCGGCGGATGGTCTCCAGCTCGCCGTGCAGCTTGTTCACGTCGGCTTCGAGACGCCGCGCCGTGCGCCGCCACTTGCCCTGGCGCAGCCAGGCGGCGATGCCGCCGATCAGCACGCCGACAATGAGCACCGCGAAGATGACCGCGAACAGCGGCAGCGTCGCGGCGTAGGCAGGCGCGGCCTGCGAGAACGGGTCGAACGACACCGTCACCGTCTGCCGGTTGGCGACCGCGAAGGCGACGATCACCGCGACCAGCGGGATGACGATGACGGCGGTGATGATTTTGCGGAGCACTAGTGTCTCTCCATAAAACAAATGGCCGGGACTAACCCGGCCACCACAATAGCACCGTCCGAAGGCAGAGAAACCAGCGCGCGCTACACCGCGCCCGGCTTGTTCAGGCGCTCGCGCATTTCCTTGCCGGTCTTGAAGAAGGGCACCGACTTCTGCTCGACCGAAACATGCGCGCCGGTGCGCGGATTGCGCCCGGTGCGGGCCGGCCGGTTCTTCACCGAGAAGGCGCCGAAGCCGCGCAATTCGACGCGGTCGCCCTTCGACATGGCGGCTGTGATCTCGCCCAAGATGGCGTTGACGATGTTTTCGACGTCGCGCTGATAGAGGTGCGGATTCTGGCTGGCAATACGCTGCACAAGCTCTGACTTGATCATCGCCACGCCCTACCCCTTCAATTAGACAAGGGAGGGTGCCAAAGCGCCAAGAGACCGTCAAGGTTAAGTCGCTCGACTGCTTGCACGGCGCTCCACTCCTCGATGCGCTGCGCAATGGCCGAAAGGCCGATCGTCTGCAAGGTCCAGGCGGCGACGTGCAGGAAGGAAAACTCGCTGAAATCGCGGCTGCAGCGCGTAATCGCGCACCGGCGTGTCGGCCGGGACCTTCTTTTCCTTCGCCAGCCAGGCCAGCGCGGTCTTTTCGTTGCCGAGGCCGTCGACCAGTTTGAGCCCGACGCCCTGCCGGCCGGTGAAGACACGGCCGTCATCCACCGCCGCCAGCTGCGCGTCGTCCATCTTGCGGCGATCCTTCACCAGGCCTTTGAACCAGGCATAGGAGTCGAGAATGATCGCTTGGATGGCGGCGCGCGCCTCCGGGCTGGTCGGCTCGAAGCCGTTGGGCGCGGCCTTGAGCGGCGAGGATTTGATCGAATTCCATCTTGATGCCGATGGTCTTGAGCGCGTCGGTGAAGTTGGGAAACTGGAACAGCACGCCGATCGAGCCGACCAGCGATGTGTCATGCGCGATGATGTGGTCGCAGCACAGTGCTGCGATATAGGCGCCGGAGGCGGCGAGCCCGTCCACCACCACCACCGTCGGCTTCTTCGCCTGCAAGGCATGCAGCGCGTCATAAAGCTGTTCGGAGCCGGCGGTGGTGCCGCCGGGCTATCGATATGCACGATCACCGCCTTGGCGTGCGACTTGCCCAGCCGCTCGAGCGCCTCGACGCGGTCCTGATTGTCGCGGATCAAACCTTGGATGCGGATGCGGGCGATATAGTCGCCGCTCGGCAGCAGCCAATTGCCGGGCGTCAGCGCGATGGCCGCGCCGCCAACCGCCAGCACCACGATCAGCAAAGCGACGACGCGCCAGAAGGTGAGCTTGCGCCGCATGCGGCGGCGATCGACGATGGCATCGGCATCGAGCGACATGGATGCGTTCCTTCGAGTCTTGGTCGAGTCTCGGTCCGAGTATGGCCCTTGGCGCCGGGACTGATCCCGCTATGGGGCCGATTTTAGGCATGAACGCAAGGCCATAAAAAAACCCCGGGCCCAAAAGGCCCGGGGCGGTTTTATTGGCAATCGGCGAGGCGGCGAAGTTTATTACTTTTCCTCGGCCTTTTCGGTCTCGGCCGTTTCATCCTCGCCATCGCCGGCTTGCTGCTTGAGCTTGGGGCCCAAGATGTCGCCGAGCGAAGCGCCCGAATCGGCGTTGCCGTATTGCGCGATCGCTTCCTTCTCCTCGGCGACTTCGAGCGCCTTGATCGAGACTGAAACTTTGTGGGTCTTGCGATCGAACGTCGTGACGCGGCCGTCGACCTTCTGGCCGACCGCGAAACGGTCGGGCCGCTGGTCGCCGCGCTCGCGCGCGAGATCGGCGCGCTTGATGAAGGCGGTGAGTTCGGTGCCGACAATCTTGACCTCGATGCCGCCTTCCTTGATCTCGGTCACCTCGCCGGTGACGACCGCGCCCTTCTTGAGTTCGCCGGCGGATTCCATCGGATCGCCCGCGAGCTGCTTGATGCCGAGCGAGATGCGCTCCTTCTCGACGTCGACGTCGAGCACCTGCGCCTTGACCATGTCGCCCTTCTTGTATTCCTCGATCACCTGCTCGCCCGGACGTTTCCAGTCCAGGTCCGAGAGATGGACCATGCCGTCCACGTCGCCGTCGAGGCCGAGGAACAGGCCGAACTCGGTCTTGTTCTTGACTTCGCCTTCGACGGTCGAGCCCGGCGGATGCTTCTCGACGAAGACTTCCCACGGATTGCGCATGGTCTGCTTGAGGCCGAGCGAAATGCGGCGCTTGACCGGATCGACTTCGAGGATCTGCACTTCCACTTCCTGCGAGGTCGAGACGATCTTGCCGGGGTGGACGTTCTTCTTGGTCCACGACATTTCCGAGACGTGGATGAGGCCTTCGATGCCGGGCTCAAGCTCGACGAAGGCGCCGTAGTCGGTGATGTTGGTGACGCGGCCCTTGAAGCGCGTGCCGACCGGGAATTTGGCCTCGATGCCCTGCCACGGATCGTCGAGCAGTTGCTTCATTCCCAATGAAATTCGGTGGGTCTCGTGGTTGATCTTGATGATCTTGACCTTCACCTGCTGGCCGATATTGAGCACTTCGGTCGGGTGATTGACGCTGCCGCCAGGCGATGTCGGTGACGTGCAGCAGACCGTCGATGCCGCCGAGATCCACGAAGGCGCCGTAGTCGGTGATGTTCTTCACGACGCCGTCGATGACCTGACCCTCTTCGAGGTTCTGCACCAGCTCCTGGCGCTGCTCGGCGCGCGTCTCTTCCAGCACGGTGCGGCGCGACACGACGATGTTGCCGCGGCGGCGATCCATTTTCAGAATCTGGAACGGCTGATTGACGTTCATCAGCGGCGTGACGTCGCGGATCGGGCGGATGTCGACTTGGCTGCGCGGCAGGAAGGCCACGGCGCCGTCGAGATCGACGGTGAAGCCGCCCTTGACCTGGTTGAAGATGACGCCGGTGACCTTTTCGTTGTTCTTGAACGCGGTCTCCAGCTTGCCCCAGCTTTCCTCGCGCCGCGCCTTGTCGCGCGAGAGCACCGCTTCACCGAGCGCGTTTTCGACGCGCTCCAGGTAAACCTCGACTTCGTCACCAATTTTGATTTCGTTTGTCCGGCCCGGACCCTGGAACTCGCGAAGCGCCACGCGGCCTTCGGTCTTCAAACCGACGTCGATGACGGCGAGATCCTTTTCGATGCCGACGACTTTGCCCTTGATGACCGAACCTTCTTGCAGGTTGCCGGTGCCAAAGGACTTCATCGAGCATCTTGGCGAAGTCTTCACGCGAGGGTGCTTGAGCGGTGGCCATATCTTCTCCTGTTAAGCCGCGCCGGCGGGTTTGAATGGCGTTCGAAGGCGCGGGCCGAAGGTCCGCTAAGACCAACGGCGGCCCCCGGGAATCCCGGATGGCCGGCGCAATTACCGTGCTTTCGGAACGATGGTTCGGTTCAGGCGCCTAACGCAGAGGCTCGAGCGGGGCTTTGTCCTCCAACAGCGAGGGGCGTTAATCGCGCCCTCGGCCCGCTCGGGTGGCCTCGACGATGTCGATGGCGGCCCGGATTGCCGCGTCTATATCCAAATGCGTGGTATCGAGCAAGTGTGCATCCGGGGCTTGTTTTAGGGGGGCTGCGGCCCGGTTCATGTCGCGTTGATCGCGATTTTGGATGTCGGCCAGCACCGCGGCCTCGTCGATCGAGCGCCCTTGCGCTCTATATTCGGCCGCCCGGCGGCGGGCGCGCACTTCCGGGCTGGCGGTCACGTAAATCTTAACGTCGGCATTCGGGGCAGATGACGGTGCCGATATCGCGGCCATCGAGCACGGCGCCGGGCGGCTTGGCGGCGAAATCGCGCTGAAACGCCAAGAGCGCTGCCCGCACTTCCGGAATGGCCGAGACCACCGAAGCCGCCTCCCCGGCGGCATGACCCTTGAGCGCAGCCTCGTCGAAGCGCGCCGGATCGAGTTCCTTGGCGGCGGCGATGGCGGCGGCACTTATCCTCGGGCCGTTTGCCGGCATCGAGCACAGCTTTCGCCACCGCGCGGTAGATCAACCCGGTATCGAGATGGCGCAGACCATAATGGGCGGCGAGCCTCTTGCCGAGCGTGCCTTTGCCCGACGCCGCCGGCCCATCAATGGCGATGATCATGAGAGATCGCATCCGAGCGAGCGCATCAACTCGACGAAGCCGGGGAAGCTGGTGGCAATAGTTGCGCTGTCGTCGATGCGCACCGGATTGTCGCTTGCCAGGCCCATCACCATCGCCGCCATGGCGATGCGGTGATCCATATGCGTGGCGACTTCGCCGCCGCCGGCGACTTGGATTTGCCGTGCACGATCATGTCGTCGCCTTCGATCTCGACCGTCACGCCATTGGCGCGCAACATGGCGGCGGTCGCTTCCAGCCGGTCGGATTCCTTCACGCGCAATTCCTTCAAGCCGCGCATGCGCGTCACGCCTTCGCGCAAAGGATGCGGCCACCGCCAGCACCGGATATTCGTCGATCATCGACGGCGCGCGTGTCGGCCGGCACGTCGACGCCTTTGAGCGCCGATGCGCGCACGCGCAAATCCGCCACCTCCTCGCCGCCGTCGTCGCGCGTCTCCACCGCCTCGATATTGGCGCCCATTTCCTTGAGCGTTGCGAACAGACCGGTGCGCAGCGGATTGGTCATCACCGCTTCGAGAATCAGATCGGAGCCAGGCACGATCAATGCCGCCACCAGCGGAAATGCCGCCGAGGAAGGATCGGCCGGCACCACGACATTGGCGGGCTCGAGTTCGGGCTGGCCTTGCAAGGTGATGCGGCGGCCGTGCTCACCATGCGGCTTGCTGGTCAGCTTGGCGCCGAAATGTTTGAGCATGCGCTCGGTGTGGTCGCGCGTGGCTTCCGCCTCGATCACCGTGGTTTCGCCCGGCGCGGCGAGACCCGCCAGCAGCACCGCCGATTTGAGCTGCGCCGACGGCACCGGCGGCTCATACGTGATCGGGATCGGGTCGGCGGCGCCCTGCAGCGTGAGCGGCAGCCGGCCGCCTTCGGCCGATTGCGTCGCGCGCGCGCCCATTCTCTGCAGCGGATCGAGCACGCGTTGCATCGGCCGCTTGCGCAAGGAGGCGTCGCCGTCAAACGTCACGGTCACCGGCGAACCCGCCACCGCGCCGATGGCAAGCCGCACCCCGGTACCTGAATTGCCGAAATCGAGCATCGCCGCCGGGCTGCTAAATCCACCGACACCGACGCCGTGAATGCGCCATAGCCCCTCGGGTGTGCGCTCGACCCGGGCGCCGAGCGCGCGCATGGCATCCGCCGTATGCAGCACGTCCTCGCCTTCGAGCAGGCCGCTGACCGTGCTTTCGCCGACCGTGAGGGCGGCGAGAATCAGGGCACGATGCGAGATCGATTTGTCCCCGGGCACCCGGGTACGGCCCTGCAAGGGGCCGCTACGGCGGGCGGTCAGCGGCGTTGAAACGGCAGCGTTCACCGGGCAAATATCCTTAAGGGGCCGCGCCCTCCTACCATGCGCTGAGTGATCGCGTCATCCAGGGCGCAGGGGCGGTGTGTGGGGCTTTTGCGCTATTGACAGGCGCGCCGCGACTAGCCAAGTGAAACACCGAATTACCTATCATTCCGAGGAACCTCGACCGTGGCGAAAACCGATCTCGGCACCAAGCGCATTTGTCCGGAAACCGGCCGCAAATTCTACGATCTCAACAAGACGCCCGTGATCTCGCCCTATACCGGCAAGGTCGTGCCGATCGTGGTGGCGCCGGTACGGGCGCAGCGGCCGGAGCCTGCGGCGCCCGCGCCGGTCGCGCGGCCAGCGCCGGTGGTGGCCGAGGTTGAGACGGTCGAGCCTGAGACCTCCGACGCCGAGTTCGTTTCGCTCGAGGACGCCGAAGCCGAGCAGCAGGGCAAGAAGACGACCGCGAAAGAAGGCGAGGCCGCGGCCGGCGACGAGGAAGAAGTCGAGATCGACGAGAGCCTCGACGATGCCGCCTTCATCGAAGAGGAAGAAGAAGGCAATCCCGATGTGACCGACATCATCGGCGAAAGCATCGAGAAGGAAGAGGAGACCTGAACGCGTTGGCCGCACGCCCTTCCGACAACGCGGCAAAACAAATTCACGAATTGGGGCCATAGCTCAGATGGGAGAGCGCGTGAATGGCATTCACGAGGTCGGCGGTTCGATCCCGCCTGGCTCCACCAACCTTCGCCCGTAGGGCGAAACTTCGCCCGCCGAGCTCCGAAGGGCAAGACGGACAAGCTTTAGCGAAAAGCCGGCCGCCCCCGAGGCGGCTTTTTTGTTGCGTCGTACGCCTACTGACAAAGCTTGCCGCGCCATTGCATGATGCGGGCAACGAAAGCCCGGGGAGTAATCATGCAAGGCAAGATCGCGCTCGAGGAACACTTCGCCATCGAAGCGACGCTGTCGGATTCGCAAGTTTTCGGCGCCGATGTCTGGGCCGACCTGGGCCCGCGCCTGCTCGACATTCAGGACATGCGGCTCAAGCAGATGGACCGGTACGGCGTCGAGATGATGATCCTGTCGCTCAACGCGCCGGCAGTGCAGGCAATCCATGACGTCAAGACCGCGATCGCCGTCGCGAAACAAGCCAACGACGTGCTGGCCGAGAACGTGCGCAAGCGCCCCGGGCGCTTTGCCGCCTTCGCCGCGCTGCCAATGCAAGATGCGGATGCCGCCACCGCCGAGCTTACGCGCTGCGTCAAGGAGCTTGGCTTTGTCGGCGCGCTGGTCAATGGCTTCTCGCAAGCCGGAACGCCGGACAACGTGCTCTATTACGACCTGCCGCAATATCGGCCGTTCTGGCGCGCGGTCGAAGCGCTCGACGTGCCGTTCTATCTGCACCCGCGCAATCCGCTGCCGAGCTGGAGCAAGTTCTACGAGGGGCACAATTGGCTGCTCGGCCCGAACTGGGCCTTCCACGCGGAGACTTCGGTGCATGCGTTGCGCCTGATCGGCAGCGGACTATTCGACGAATGCCCGAAGCTGAAGATGGTTCTCGGCCATCTTGGCGAGGGCATTCCGATCTATCTCTGGCGCATCGACGGCCGCAACGGCTGGATGAAGGCGCCGCACAAATATGCCGCCAAGCAGGGCGTCGGACATTATTTCCGCAAGCATTTCCATCTCACCACCTCGGGAAATTTCAGCACCCCGGCGCTGGTCAACGCCATGACCGAAATGGGCGCCGACCGGGTGATGTTCTCGGTCGATTGGCCGTTCGAGGATGTGGGCGAAGGCTGCCAGTGGTTCGACAAAGCCGAGATCGGCGAGGCCGACCGGGCGAAGGTCGGCCGCGCCAATGCCATCAAACTGTTCAAGCTGAAACTTAGCTGACGTTATTTGGTTTTGTTCAGCGCCAGCGCGGCGGCGCCCCAGGCCTTTTCATAAGCGCCGTTGCCCCAGGCGATCGGGCGGTAGAACAAATGTTCGCCGTAGCGCACCAATCGATGCATCTCGCGCACCCAGTTCGGATGCACATAGAGCGCGTGATAGTGCGTCGACGCGCCGACCGCCTGCTCGTAGAGCTGGCCGTCGAGCGTTTGCTTGGCAATGCGATTGGCGCGCGCCCAGGCGCCGCGCTCGTTGATCACCTTGCGCTTGCCGTCGCAGGCGAAAGTGAACTGGCAGGCGAGATGGCGGTGGGCGTTCTGGTAGACCACGGCGCAGACGTCATGCGGATAGAAGCCTGAGAACACCCGGTTCATCACCACCTGCGCGACCGCCATCTGTCCGCGCACCGGCTCGCTACGCGCTTCGAAATAGACCGCGTTGGCAAGGCAGTGCTCGGCTTTCGCGTAAGCCGCTACGTCGAGATGCAGCAGTTGCGCCGGCGATTTCGGCGGCGCCGCCCGCGGCATCGGCACCATGTCGAGCGGGATCGCGGCTGACATCGGCAGCGACACCGGCGTCGGCGCCGTGGCTGCCAGCGTGTCGGGCGCGATGCTGGCCAATTTCATCGGCTCCACGGCCGGCGCGGGCGGAGCATAAGCCATCGCCCCCTGCGCCGCGTCTGCTTTTGCAAAGCTTGCCATGACCGCCGGCTGCGCCATCGCAACCTCGATCGCGTCCTGATGACGAGCAGCGGAAAGTTCGGCGACCGGTGAAGCCTCGCGCCGGATAGGCGCGGCGGCGGGCGCGAAGGAAGCCGGCATTGGCTCCATTGCGAATTCATCGCGCGGGACGCGTGCCGTGGCCGATGCCGTATTGTGGGCCTGCGATCGCGATCTGGCTGATGCCGGCGCGGATCAATTTCGGCAGATCGGCGAGGCGCGCGCGATCGCCGTGGATGAATTCGGCGGTGTTTTCCACCACGCGGACGTTCATCAGGTCGAGCGTGCTCAGCGTCAAGGCGGCGAGCGCAAAGAGAACGCAGATGCGCTTGGCGCCGCGGAAAACTTTTTCCGCAAACGACAGATCGAATGGATCCAGGTCGATGCTACGCGTCAGCAAATTAATCTCCCCCGGTATCGCCGAATGAATTTTTGTTGTTCGGGATACTATCGGGGCGCGATGCCTTCGCGGCGCTTGTTAAGAAGTTTTTGACCAAACAAGGCAAACGCCTATGCTTAATTTAACCATGCGCGCGTGGCGTTTTCGCAAATAGTTTTGCGGTCTATTCAGCGCATGCGAAAGCGCTCCACCGCGTCCTCGTTCCAAACCATGCCGCTGCCCGGACGCTGCGATGGAATCGCGTGGCCGTCGGCGATGACCAGCGGCTGTTGCAGCAGCACGTTGGCCCAATCCATGTATTCGAGGAAATGGCAGGTCGGCGTGGCGGCCAGCAGATGCACGCTCACCTCGGAAAACAAGTGCGACGACATTTTGATACGGTTAACAGCGGCCAATTGCGCAGCCTGCAACCAGCCGGTGACGCCGCCGATGCGCTCGAGATCGGGCATCACGTAGTCGGGCTTGGCTTGCTCGAGTGCCGCCTCCATCCCCTGAGGAAGCGAAAAATTCTCGCCGATCTGGATCGGTGTTTTAAGTTCGTTCGCGAGACGGGCTGCGCCGGCGTAATCGTCGTGCCGGATCGGCTCCTCCAGCCAATAAATGTTTTCTGCATCGAGCGCGCGGCCGCGTTTGAGCGCCTCGTCGACCGACAGACCCTGATTGTAATCGACCATCAGCAGCACCTCGCCGCCAATGCGTTTGCGCACCGCGTGGACCGCAGCGATATCGCGTTCGACCGTCGGATAGCCGAGCCGCAGCTTGACCGCGCGGAAGTTGCCGATGGCGAGCAGCGTCTCCGCTTCGGCGGCGAGCGCGCCCAGATCGTCCATCAGGCCGAGACCGCAGCTGTTGTAGGCCGGAATGGGCTTTGGATCGGCACCGAGCATTGTTGCAAGAGGCTTCCCGGCGGCGATGGCGAGCGCGTCCCAGCAGGCGGTGTCGAAGCCGGCCAAGGCCATGCGCACGATGCCCTGCACGCCGATCAGCGTGAAACGCCGCGCGAGCTTTGCCCATAGCTCGGCGGGATTTATCCGCGCGCCCTTGGTCAGGCGTTCGACCTCGCCGAGAATACCGACGATCCCGGGCACTGCCGCGCGCACGTAGCAGAACACCCAGGTGCGGCCGGTGACGCCTTCCTCGGTCTCCACATCGACCAGCAACAAGGGCACCGCGCGCAGCGCGTCCATGGTGGTGCCGAGGACGAAATTGAGCGGAACCTCGACCGGCGTGGCGCGGATGGCGCGCACGGTAAGGGCCGGCATTGGCGGCAGAGCTGGCATGGGAACCCCCGATAGGCGGCCGATTATAGGCTGCGCCCGCCCTATTTCCCCTTGTTCTTGAACCTTTAACTTAGCCCTCCCATATTAGGCGGGACCGGACAGCGGTTGCCGTCTGGTTGGGGTGCCCGCAAGGGGCCCCGTCAAAGTCGCTTCTAGCGAGGGCTTTGAGACCATGTCCCGAGTTCCGTCACTATCCAGCCCGTTCCTGTTGGGCTTCGACGAGATCGAGCGTCTGCTCGACCGCGTCACCAAGGGAGCCGACGGCTACCCGCCCTACAACATCGAACGGTTGGCGCGCGACGCGGCGAACCCCGAGCGGCTGCGCATCACGCTGGCTGTCGCCGGTTTCACCCGCGATCAACTCGACGTTTCGGTCGAGGAAAGCCAGTTGGTGATCCGCGGCCGTCAGCAGGACGACAAGAGCCGGCAATATCTCCACCGCGGCATCGCCGCGCGCCAATTCCAGCGCATGTTCGTGCTGGCGGACGGCATGGAGGTGCTGGGCGCCGACCTGAAGAACGGGTTGTTGTCGATCGATCTGGTCCGCCCGCAAGCGGCGCGCCTGGCCAAGACGATCGCCATCCAAGAGCAGGAAGAGTGAGGAATTTAGATCAACAGGACTCGACCACGTAAGCAGCGTCATGAAAGGAGTCGAGGGCCAATGAGTGAAAAAATGACAAACGACAAGACCACCGAAACCAATACCGCGCATCCCGCGATCACGCAGGAGGCTCTGGCGCATCTCGGCGACGGCCGCCTGGCTTATGTGCGCGCCGTCCGCTCCGAGGATGTCGCCAGCATGTTTCCGCAGGCGCCAAAGATCGAGCCCGGCATCCAGCTGTTCACGCTGCATGCGGCCGATGGCACGCCGATCATGCTGACCGACACGCGCGAAGCAGCACTCGCCAATGCCTGGAGCCAGGAGCTCGAGGCCGTGAGCGTGCACTAACGACATAGTGCGCGATCGCGCACCACCGAACGCGTCATGCCCGGCACACGGGTCCGGCCTGCGGCCGGCCCGAGCACAAGCCTTGTGCCGGGCATTCGCGTCTTTGCACCTGCGTAGCGGAGTGAATCTAGGCCGCGCTGCTCGCCGGCGGCATGGCCAGCACGGCATAAAGCGCGTCGGCGTCGCGCTGCTCGCGCAGCTTGCGGGCGATTTCCGGATCGCGCAGCAAACGCGCGACGCGGGCCAGCGCCTTGAGATGATCGGCGCCGGCGGCTTCCGGCGCCAGCAACAAGAACACCAAATCGACCGGCTGGCCGTCGAGCGCTTCGAAGTCGATCGGCTTTTGCAGCCGCGCGAACAATCCGAACAGGCGGCCGAGCTTGGCGAGCTTGCCATGCGGGATCGCCACGCCGTTGCCGACCGCGGTCGAGCCCAGTTTTTCGCGTTGAAGCAGAATTTCCAGAATCGCGCGCTCGTTCTGACCCGTGAGCTCGGCCGCGCGCGCGGCGAGTTCCTGGATCGCTTGCTTTTTATTATTGGCCTTGAGCGCGGGCAAAATCGCGTTCGGCGCAACGAGATCGGTAAGCGTCATGGACATTTCCAATGATCGGAAAAGGCAGCGCCGAATTGCAAAGGATGTTGAAGGCGGCGGTTTATAGGAGCGGTCGGCGGCGGCGTCAATGGGCGAAGCAAGGCAGCATTTGCTGCTTTTTCCGGCATTGTTCAAAACGGCCGCCGTCACATTTAACGAATTAACGGTTCATCCGCCGCGCACGCCTTGATGGTCCTTGCGGCGGCGTTTGTAGCGGCGAAGCCGCTTTTCGATGCGAAGCGCGGCCTGATCCGCGCTGTCATAAGCGTCGGCCGCCATTCCTTCGGCTTCCAGCATCGCGCCGGAATCCAGATGCAAGACACATTCGGTGTGAAAGCCGAATCCGTCTTTGCCGACCGTGGCATGGCCGGAATAGCCGCCGCGAAAATATTTCGACGTCGCTTCCTCGACGCGATCGGTAATTCGCTGCCGTAAGGCCAAGCCGACGCTGATATTCCTGCCAGAAACGCGCAAAGGCATGTGCCTGCCTCCATTTTCCCGTCCGGCTCTTTATTTTAGTTAGGAAAGGCCGGCGGGAACGTCAATGCGCGGCAAAGTCGCGATTTTTAGCGCACGCCTGCATTACGCCGACGCCGCTTGCTTCTCGCGCCGCCGCTGCACCGAGGATGGAATGCGCATCGCCTCCCGGTATTTGGCGACCGTGCGGCGGGCGATGTCGATGCCGACCTCACGCAGCTTGTCCACAATGGTGTCGTCGGAGAGAACGTCCACAGCGGTCTCCGCGTCGATCAGCTGGCGAATGCGGTGACGCACCGCTTCGGCGGAATGCGCCTCACCGCCGTCGGCCGATGCGATCGACGAGGTGAAGAAATATTTCAATTCGAAGATGCCGCGGTTGGTCGCCATATATTTGTTGGCGGTGACGCGCGACACGGTCGACTCATGCATGCTGATGGCGTCGGCGACGGTTTTCAGATTGAGCGGCCGCAAATGCTGCACGCCGTTGGCGAAGAAGGCGTCCTGCTGGCGCACGATCTCGCTCGACACCTTGAGGATGGTCTTGGCGCGCTGGTCGAGCGCGCGCACCAGCCAGGTCGCGGTCTGCAAGCAGTCGGCGATGTAGCTCTTGTCGGTGTCCTTGCGCGTGGTCTTCGACACCTGCGCGTAATAACGCTGGTTGATGAGAACTTTCGGCAGCGTGTCGGAATTAAGCTCCACTTGCCAGGTACCGTCCGGTGCCGCGCGCACGAAAACATCCGGCACGATCGGCTGCACCATGGTCGAGCCGAAGGCCAAGCCCGGCTTGGGATTGAGATTGCGGATCTCCGCGATCATGTCGGTGAGATCCTCGTCGTTGACGCCGCACAAGCGGCGCAAGGCGCCGAGGTCGCGCTTGGCCAACAGATCGAGATGCTCCACCAGCATGCGCATCGCCGGATCGAAGCGGTTGCGGTCCTTGAGCTGGATGGCGAGGCATTCGGTGAGATTGCGCGCGCAGACGCCCGGCGGATCGAGCGTCTGCAAAATGGCGAGCACGGCTTCGACGTCGGCGCGCGGCGCGCCGAGCTTTTCGGCGACGGTGTCGAGATCGCCGACGAGATAGCCGGCCTCGTCCACCATATCGATCAAATATTGCCCGATCATGCGGCCGGCCGGATCGGATATCGCCAGCGCCATCTGCTCGGCGAGATGATCGGAAAGCGTCGCCTCAGCCGATACGAAAGCTTCCAGATTGTAGCCGCCGTCCTCGCCGCGCGAGGCGGCGCCCGACCATTCCGAATAACCCGGCGCCGGCGGCTCGGGGTTTGCGCGTTTTTCCATCGCGCCGTCGTCGGGGAACACATTGTCGAGCTCGGTGCCGAGCCCTTCTTCCATCGAGGTGCGGCTGGTCTCGAGATCGTTGCCGATCCAGTCCGGCGAACTGGCGCCATCGCCATCACTCTCGGGCGCGGCTGCTTCCGGTTCGGCCGCAGCGGCGGCGGCCGGCGATTCGTCATCGTCGCCGGCGCGCTCGAGCAGCGGGTTGCGCTCGAGTTCGCCTTCCACGTAGGCGGCAAGATCAAGACTGGAGAGCTGCAGCAGCTTGATGGCCTGCATCAGCTGCGGCGTCATCACCAGAGCTTGGGTCTGGCGAAACTCCAGTCGTTGCGACAAAGCCATTGAGGTTTCCCGGCGGAAACTGGTCCGATTCTTGCTTGTTTTTCTTATACCAGCTTCTTGGCGCCAGCGGTATGCGATTCCGCAGTGCGGCATTGCACAAATTTTGTGCGGCGATGCCCCCTTCGGGACGGCAAGCGCCCTAGTTTCCCGCCCTTAGAGCCGGAATTCCTCGCCCAAATAGAGCCGGCGGACGTCCGGGTTATTCACGATATCCTCCGGCTGGCCCTCCATCAGCACCTCGCCGGAATAGATGATGTAGGCGCGGTCGGTCAGTCCCAGCGTCTCGCGCACGTTATGGTCGGTGATCAGGACGCCGATGCCGCGGTTGGTCAAATGGCGCACCAGCGCCTGGATGTCGCCCACCGCGATGGGATCGATGCCGGCGAAAGGTTCGTCGAGCAACATGTAGCTCGGCCGCGTCGCCAGCGCGCGGGCAATCTCGACACGGCGGCGCTCGCCGCCCGACAGCGCGATGGTCGGCGTCTTGCGCAGACGCGCGATGTTGAATTCCTCCATCAGCGCGTTGAGGTCGGCTTCGCGCCGCCGCCGGTCCGGCTCCACGACTTCCAGCACCGAGCGGATATTTTCCTCCACATTGAGACCGCGGAAGATCGAGGCCTCCTGCGGCAGGTAGCCGATGCCCAGCCGCGCGCGCTGATACATCGGCAATACGGTGACGTCGTAGCCGTCGATCTCGATGCGGCCGCGGTCGGCCTTGATCAGGCCGGTGATCATGTAGAACACCGTGGTCTTGCCGGCGCCGTTCGGCCCGAGCAAGCCGACGGCTTCGCCGCGGCGCACGTAGAGCGTCACGCCCTTGACCACGGTGCGGCCGCCGAAGCTCTTCTCCACGCCATGGGTCGCGAGATAACCGGTGCGTGCGCCATGGCGGCCATCGCCGTCGCGGCGCGGACGCGCCGACGGCTGTTGCTGAGCGGACGTGTTGGGCTGGCGCGCGCGCACCACCGGCGCGTTCATGGCCGCCTGGCGCTGCAGCGCCTCCGCCGGCGTCAAGGCGCGCCGTGGACGCTGCGGCTGGCGGCGAAACAGCGAGAGGATATTCACCGGGCTACCTCGCGGCGCATGGTCGGCCGCCGCGCCACATTAGCTGATTCCCCGGAATGGCGAGGGTTCACGGCCGCGCCGGCGGGTTGCTACCCGGAATTTTCATGTCGGGGCCCGAGCCGCTGGGCAGGAACAGGCCTTGCACCCGGCCGGTGCCGTTTTGGCCGGACTCTATCCGCGAAACGCCGCTGGTCAGATCGACGACCAGCCGGTCGCCACGCAGCACGTTGCGCCCCTGCGTCATCACCACGTTGCCGGAGAGCGTGACAGTATTGGTTTTCATGTCGAATAGACCGAGATCGCCGGTGGCGGTTTGCTCTTTTTGGGTCACCACCACGGCGCCGCGCGCCTCCAGCCGCTTGATTTTCTGCTGGCCGTTCGGACCGGGATCGGCGGCCTTCAAGGTCTTGCCGGCACCGCCCTCGCCGCCTTCATAGAACACCACCAGCGATTTGCAGCGCATGGTCGTATCGCCTTGCACCACGTGCACATTGCCGCTGAAGGTCGCTTGTTTGTCCTTGTCGCGCACTTCCAGCGTCGCGGCGTCGATATGGACCGGCTGTTCCCGGTTCTGCGAAAAGCCCTGCAAGGCGTTGGGCGGCCCCTTCGACTTGGGTTGCGCATGCGCCGCCGTGCCGGGAACGACCAGCAAGGCGGCGGCGATCAGGATCATCCTGCTCAGCATGCGGGGCTTGCTCATTGCGTTCCGGTTTTTAGTGGCGGCGCGTCAGGCTGGTTGAGCATCAGCGTCATGGTCACGCCACCGTCAAATCGCACCACCTCGCCGGAATTGATGATCTCCAGCCGGTTGGCGTCGAGCGTGCCTTGCAGCATCTTCACTTCCACTGGATGCTCGGAAAGCACATAGCCCTTGCGGATATCGATCATCGCTTCGCTCAAACGCCCCTGATAACCGGTGGTCGAACTCAGCACGATATTCTGATCGAGCTTGAGCGTTTCCAGCTTGCTGTTGTAGGTGCCGAGCGTCGCCGTCATCTCCATGCTGCTGTTGTCCTGCATCTGAACTTTGCCGTGCAACTTACGCAGCTCGACCAAATCGGGCTTGGTCAGATCCTGCGCCGCCGCTTCGGCGGAAAGTTCATAGGCGCGCGAGTCGTTGGTGAAGCCGGAAAGCCGCGGCTGCTCCATGGTGATCTTGGTGCCGGACACGACCAGATTACCGACGTCGATCGGCAGCTTGGCCAACATGCGCAGCGGATTGAAATAAGTGATCAGGCTGATGACGATGACGCCCACCGCCACCGCGAGCGGAACGCCGATACGCAGCATGCGCACCAGACGGCTGTGGCGCCGCGCGTTGCGAAATGCGCGTTCGGCATCGCCGCGGCTCATGGTCCAATAAGCGCGCGCGGTCTGCGGATCGGTCCTGGCTGTGGTCACGCGGTTCATCGCTGGAGTTCGATCGGCTCCGTTTGGATTCAAGTTTAGGAAATCACGCTATCCCTGCGACGCAACATGGCGTGCGAATATGGCCCACAAGCGGCGAAAAAAGTCACGCAACGGGACCGGATTGACCAATAGACGGCGAATTACAGCACTTTACGGGCTTGCGCATGATCTTATCCGAAAACCGGTGTCCACTTTTCGGGATCATGCGCTATGCGCAAATATATCCTCGGCCGCCCAGCCGGCGAGATCGAGCCGCGCCCGGTCGGGCAAGAAGCGGAAACAGGCGGCCGCCAAGTCGGCGCGGCCTTCGCGCGCCAGCATGACGTCGAGTTTTTCCTTGAGCGCATGCAAGTGCAAGACGTCGCTGGCCGCATAAGCCACCTGCGCATCGGTCAGTTCATCCGCACCCCAATCGGACGATTGCTGCTGCTTGGAGACATCGATGCCGAGCACTTCGCGCGTAAGATCTTTGAGGCCGTGCTTGTCGGTATAAGTGCGCGCCAGCCGCGAGGCGATCTTGGTGCAGTAGATGGGAGCGGCCATGACGCCGAAAGCTTTCGCCATCATGCCGATGTCGAAGCGGGCGAAATGGAAAATCTTGACGATGTTCTTGTCGGCGAGCAGGCGCTCGATATTGGGCGCCTTCTTTTGCCCGGCCGCGATCTGCACCACGTCGGCGGAGCCGTCGCCCGGCGATAGCTGCACCACGCAGAGACGGTCGCGCGCGGGCTCAAGCCCCATGGTCTCGGTGTCGATCGCCACCGCGCCTTTGTAGGCGGACAGGTCCGGCAGATCGCCACGGTGCAGGCGGATGGTCATTGCGCAATCCGGTTATCGTTGCGCATGATCTTATCCGAAAACCGGTGCCCACTTTTCGGAATCATGCGCTGTGGTGGTGCCCAGGAAAGGACTCGAACCTTCACGCCTCGCGGCGCTAGTACCTGAAACTAGTGCGTCTACCAATTCCGCCACCTGGGCAAGGCTATAGAACTTGTCGAGACTAGGTATTGAGCCGCTTTCGGCTTGTCAATTGAAGCCCATTTGACGCCATTGCGGCCCCTATACAGGCCCAAGGCGATCTAGTATTGCCCGGGTCATCGGCCCTCTTTTCGAGCAAAGCGCGCCATGAACGCCCGCAGCAACAGCGAAACACTCGTCACCGTCTATGGCGGCTCGGGCTTTCTCGGCCGCCATGTGGTGCGCGCGCTCGCCAAGCGCGACTACCGCATCCGGGTGGCGGTGCGCCGGCCGGAACTCGCCGGCCACCTGCAGCCGCTCGGCCGCGTCGGCCAGATCCATGCCGTGCAGGCCAATATCCGTAATGCCGCTTCGGTCGATGCCGCCGCGCGCGACGCGCATGTGCTGATCAATCTGGTCGGCATCCTGTTCGAGCGCGGACGCCAGCACTTCGATGTGGTGCACGCGCTATGGCGCCGAGCAGGTGGCGCTCGCGGCGCATCGCCCATGGCGCGCGGCTGGTGCACGTGTCGGCGATCGGCGCCGACGAAAATTCACCGAGCGCCTATGCCCGCTCGAAAGCCAAGGCCGAACAACTCGTGCTGGCGGCGCAAAGCAAAGCCGTCATCATGCGGCCGTCGATCATATTCGGGCCGGAGGACGATTTCTTCAACCGCTTCGCGTCGATGGCGCGGCTATCGCCTGTGTTGCCGCTGGTTGGCGGCGGGCACACGCGCTTCCAACCGGTTTTTGTCGGCGACGTCGCCACGGCCATCGCCAATGCCGTGGACGGCAATGCGCGCGAGGGCACGGTCTACGAACTGGGCGGGCCGGAGGTGCGCAGCTTCAAGCAACTCATGCAATTCGTGCTGGCGACCATCGAGCGCAAGCGGCTGCTGGTGCCGCTCCCGTTTTTTATGGCGAAGCTGCAGGCGATGGTGCTGCAATTCTTGCCCACGCCGCCGCTCACGCCCGACCAGGTCAATCTATTGCGCGTGGACAATGTGGTCTCGGCCGCGGCCTTGGCCGATCAGCGCACGCTGCAAGGCATGGCCATCGAGCCGGAGCCGATCGAGGCCATCGTGCCGTCTTATCTGTGGCGATTCCGCAAGACCGGGCAGTTCAGAAGCCGCCCGCGTGAGCCGAGTGGGAACCGGTTTCGGAATAGATCACGCGAAAGTATGGGCGTGATGAGAGCGCTTCATCTCACCAAAAATAAATCGCGAAGATGCCGGCGGTGCCGACCACGATGCGCCACCAGGCAAATAGCGCGAACGAGTGGCGCTGCACGTAACGCAGAAACGTTTTCACCACGATCCAGCCGAAGATGAACGAAAACGCAAAGCCGACCGCTATCGCGGTGAGATTGGCGTGGGCGAGATCGTGACGGTTCTTGAACGCCTCAAAGGCGAAAGCGCCGACCATGGTCGGCATCGCCAGCCAGAACGAGAATTCCGCCGCCGAGCGCCGGTCGGCGCCGAACAACATGGCGCTCACGATGGTCGCGCCCGCGCGCGACACGCCCGGCACCATCGAGAGGCATTGGCAAAAACCGATGCCGAGATACATCGGCAGCGGGAAGGCGGTCGATTCGTGATAACGCGGATTGAGATTGAGCCGGTCGACCAGCAGCAGCACGAAGCCGCCGATGATCAGCGAGATGCAGACCACGCGCACGTCGAACAAATAGAACTTGATGTAGCTGTAGGCGAGCGCGCCGATCACCGCCGCCGGCAGGAACGCGATCAGCACCCCGATGATGAAGCGCGTGGCCGCCCATTGCGTGAACATGTTCTTGGCCAGCGCCCACAGCCGGCCGAAATAAATCGTCAGCAGCGCCAGAATCGCGCCGAGCTGGATCAGGATCGCAAAGGATTTTCCGAAGTCGTCGTCGCCCCAGCCGAACACATGCTCCATCAACAAGAGATGGCCGGTCGAGGACACCGGCAAATATTCGGTCAGCCCTTCCACGATGCCGAGCACGGCGGCCTTGATCAGATCGATATGGGTCGAGATCAGGGCCGGCATGCCGCCTGGATGGCGTTTAGCGTCATGGAGCTGGCTCCGGAATTTCGTGCACGGCCGAGGAGGAGAATCGAGCGGGGTTAGCGCTTTTGGCGCAACTGAGTCATCCGGGCAACGAAAAAAGTTATATCGAGGGCTAATTTGCGCCGCACCGATGGATTTCTATAGTGGCCCTCACCGATTCTCAGCCTCTCAACTCCGGGCGACCATGCTGACGCTGTTCCATCATCCGCTCTGCCCGCATTCGCGCTACGTGCGCCTGATCCTGGGTGAATATGGCATCGCCGCGCGGCTGGTGGAGGAGAAGTTCTGGGAGCGGCGCGAGGAATTCTTGGCTCTTAATCCGGCCGGCGAAATCCCGGTGCTGATGGCCGACGGCGAACCGGCCATTCCGGGCGCCGCCATCATCGCCGAATATATCGAGGAAACGAATGATCCTGAGTCTGGCGCGCACCGCTTGCTGCCGCCTGGCGCCGGCCAGCGGGTCGAAGTGCGGCGGCTGGCGAGCTGGTTCAACGATAAATTCCATGCCGAGGCCAGCGGCCCGCTGGTGACCGAGCGGATGTTCAAGCGCCACATGACCAAGGAACAAGGCGGCGGTCCGCCCGACGCCGAGGCGCTGCGCGTCGCCCGCCACAATATCCGCTATCATCTGGCCTATATCGGCTGGCTGGTGCGCACGCGCGATTGGCTGGCCGGCGATGAGTTGAGCCTGGCCGATTTGGCCGCGGCGGCGCAATTATCCGCCGCCGATTATTTGGGCGATGTGCCGTGGAACGAAGACGAAGCCGCCAAGAACTGGTACGCGCGGGTGAAGTCGCGGCCCTCGTTCCGGCCGCTGCTGGCCGACGCGCTGGCGGGAATTCCGCCGGCGAAGACCTACGCCGACCTCGACTTTTGAAAAATCCCGATGCCATCAAGGCCGCGCTGATCGAGCAAGCGCATGCGTGCGGCTTTGACGCCGCCGGCGTGACCAAACCCGACGCGGTGCCGGAAGCCAAAGCGCGGCTTGAGCGTTTTCTCGCCGACGGCATGCACGGCGACATGATCTGGATGGAGACGACGGCCGACCGGCGCGGCGCACCGGCAGCGCTTTGGCCGGACGTGCGTTCGGTCATCATGCTCGGCATGAATTACGGACCGGACGAGGATCCGCTGGCGATCCTGGCGCAGAAAGATCGTGCCGCGATCTCGACTTACGCCAAGGGCGACGACTATCACGAATTGATCAAGGCGCGGCTCAAGCAACTGGCGCGCTGGCTGGTCGCCAATGCCGGCGGCGAGGTGAAAGTGTTCGTCGACACCGCGGCGGTGATGGAAAAGCCGCTGGCCGCCAAAGCCGGGCTCGGCTGGCAAGGCAAGCACACGAATTTGGTGTCGCGCCAATTCGGCTCGTGGCTGTTTCTCGGCTCGATTTTTACGACGCTCGATCTGCCGGCCGACGAAGCTGAGCCTGATGCCTGCGGTCATTGCCGCGCATGTCTGGATATCTGCCCGACCGCGGCCTTCCCCGAGCCCTATCGGCTCGATGCGCGGCGCTGCATTTCCTATCTCACCATCGAGCACAAGGGACCGATCCCGCGCGAATTTCGCAGCGCGATCGGCAACCGCATTTATGGCTGCGACGATTGTCTGGCTGTGTGTCCCTGGAACAAATTCGCGGTCAAAGGGCGCGAAGCAAAATTATCCGCGCGCGAGGCCTTGCGCGCGCCGCATCTCGCTGAGCTCGCCCGCCTCGACGACGCGCAATTCCGCTCACTGTTTGCCAAGACCTCGATCAAGCGCACCGGCCGCGATCGATTCGTGCGCAATGTGCTCATCGCCATCGGCAATTCCGGCGATGCGTCGCTGGCGCGCGAAGCCGAACGATTGCTCGATGATGCTTCGCCGCTGGTGCGCGGCGCGGCGGTGTGGGCGCTGAGCAAATTGTTGCCGCGCGATAAATTTTCCGCGCTGGCCAAACACGATGACGATGCGTCAGTGCAAGACGAGTGGTCTCGGACTTCACCCCCGGGCTTGACCCGGGGGTCATCTTTAAAGTCGCTTCGCGAAAAAATTGGATTGCCGGGTCAAGCCCGGCAATGACGAAGAAATCAAAACTCCTCACCGCCGCGATCAGCCGCTCGATGTCCTCCGGCCGCGACAGCCGGTGATCGCCATCCTTGATCAGCGTCACCACCACGTCGTCGCGGGCAAAGCGCGCGACCAGTTCGAGCGCGTGCCGCCACGGCACATCCGGGTCCTGCACGCCTTGCAAGATGTGCACCGGACAGCCGGTCTCGATCAGGCCGCCGAGCATCAAGTGTTTGCGGCCCTCTTCGATCAGCTTCTTGGTAATCGGATAGGGCTCTCCGCCGTCATAGTCCGACGGCCAATTCCAGAAGCCTTTCTCCTCGATCTCGCGCTTGATCGGGTCGGCAAGCTGCTTCCAAATCAGCTCCTCGGTGAAATCCACCGCCGGCGCGATCAGCACCATGCCGGCGATCGGCGCGCGATCCTTTCAACTCGCGCAAGTCGCGCCGCCAAGCAGCAATGCCAGCCAGCCGCCCATCGATGAGCCGACGATCACCTGCGGCCCCTTGGCGAATTGCCGGTAGACCGCCAGACTTTCGTCAAGCCAGGCCCCGATGCTGCCGTCGACAAATTCGCCACTCGATTCGCCGTGGCCGGAATAGTCGAAGCGAATGCAGCCGCGCCCTTGCGCTTGCGCCCATTCGTCGAGCGCCACGGCCTTGGTGCCCTTCATGTCGGACTTGAAACCGCCCAGCCAGAACAGGCCGGGGCCGGTATTGTTGCTCTTGCCCTCGCGCGCGCGCACGGCGATGGTCCGCTGCGGCGGAGGCGATTCTATCGTGATGGAATGTCAGGCGAGCTTCGCTCATGCGCGCATCTAATCGACTGGGGACGGACGTGTCGCGCCCGTTCTCGCCGCAAGCCGGCCCTCGATGCAAGGGGGCATGAGCGCATGATCCCGAAAAGTGGGAACCGGTTTCCCGCCTACGCGAAGCGTCGGTCGGATAAGATCATGCGCAAGGAAAAAGGGCCATGAATTCGGACGCCGCGCCGCGTTCCCTTGCCGGCGCCACGGTCTTGCAGCTGGTGCCGGCGCTGCGCGAAGACCCGGTCGCCCACGCCGTGATCGATATTGCGCTCGCGCTGCTGCAATCGGGCGCCCGCGCCATTGTCGCCGGCGACGGCGGACCGCTGGTCGGCGACTTGCGCGCCTTCGGCGGCGAATGGCTGCCGATGCAGATCGATACCGTCAATCCGCTGCGCATCCGGCGCAATGGCCGCCTGCTGAAAGACATCATCGCCACCGAACGCATCGACATCGTGCATGCGCACAGCGCCGCCGCGGCCTGGAGCGCGCTCGCCGCCACGCACCGCCAGCCGGTGTTCCTGGTCACCTCGTTCCCCGACCGGCTGCCGGCGAATTCCTGGCCCGCCACCCGGTTCGACCGCTCGTTGGTGCGCGGCGACCGCATGATCGCGCCGTCGAGTTACGTTTCGCGCATGATGATCGAGCGCTACAAAATCGCGGCCGATCCCATCACCGTGATCCCGCGCGCGGTCGACACCGATGTGTTCAGCCCGGCGGCGGTTAGCGCCGACCGCATCGCGGCGTTGCGGCGGATGTGGGGAATTCTGCCGGACATGCGCGTGGTGCTGGTGCCCGGCCGGATCGCGCCGTGGAACGGACAGTTGAGCGTGATCGACGCCGCACCGCTCATCGTCGGGAACGGCGAGCGCGACATCGCCTTCGTCTTCACCGGCGAGGACCGCAGCCACGCCCGTTATGCCCGCAGCCTGCGCCGCCAGGCCGCAGATGCAAAGCATCGACACGCTTTGCCGCTTTGTCGGCCACTGTCCCGATATGCCGGCGGCGTTTGGCGCCGCCGATGTTGTGGTGGTGCCGGCGCTGGAGCCGCCGCTGTCGGGCCGCGCCGCCGCGGAAGCGCAAGCCATGGGCCGGCCGGTGGTCGCCACCACGCTCGGGGTGCTGCCGGAGAACGTGCTGTGCCCGCCGCGCATGCGCGATGAATTGCGCACCGGCTGGCTGGTGCGGCCGGGCAATGTGGGCGAGATCGCGCGCGCGGTCACCGCCGCGCTGGCGCTGCCCATCGCCAGTTATGAAGCGCTGGGCGCCCGCGCGCGCCAATTCGCCGAATTCATGTTTTCCCCGCAGAGCGTTGCCGAAGGCATTCGCGGGGTCTATACCTCGCTGCTCGCACGCGACACCTGACGCGATGTTTTAAGGTCTTGACGTAATGTCGAGTTTGCCGGCGTCCGATCGTTCGACCGCCACCCAACGCTCCGCGCAAACAGCGCGCGCCGCCGCGCCAAAAATGCGCGAGCCGCGCAATTCCATCACCGTGCTGATCGTGGTTCCCACCCTCGATGTCGGCGCCGCCGATGCCGGCGCGGTCGGGCTCACGCGCATTTTGACCGCAGCGGGCCACCGCGTCATCGTCGCCTCGCGCGCCGGACGGCTGGTCGCCGACGTGACCGCGGCCGGCGGCGAATTCATCGCGCTCAATATCGCCAGCCACAATCCGATAACGGTGCTGCGCAACACCCTCGCGCTCATGCGGATTGCGCGCGATCGCAAATGCGATGTCGTGCACGCGCTCGGGCGCGCCGCGGCCTGGAGCGCCTATCTCGCCGCGCGCATCAACGGCGTTCCCTTCCTCACCAGCTGGTACAAGGGCTTTCGCGAACAGAACGTCTTCAAGCGCCTGTACAACGGCATCATGGCGCGCGGCGACCGCGTCGTGGCGGTGAGCGAGCAGATCGCGCAACTGATCAACGACCGCTACGGCACGCCGTGGAAGCGGATCGCGGTGGTGCCTTACAGCATCGACTTCGCGCAATTCGATCCGGCGCATGTGGCGCGCGAGCGCGTCGAGGCCGTGCGCCACAGCTGGGGCGTCAAGCGCGACACCAAAGTGATCCTGATCGTCGGCCGCATTCTGCGCCGCAAGGGCCATCACGTGACGGTGCGGGCGGCAAAACGCCTTAAGGACATGGGGCTCAAGAATTTTCTCTGCGTCTTCGTCGGCGAGGACCGCGGCCGCACCGGTTACACCGGCGAACTTTGGGACCTGGTGCTCTCGACCGGCACCATGGACGTCATCCGCATGGCCGCGCCGGTCGCCGACATGCCGGCGGCCTATGCCGCGGCGTCGGTCGTGGTGTCGGCGGCGATCCAGCCGGAGGGTTTGCAACGCGCGATCCTGGAAGCGCAGGCGATGGCGCGGCCGGTGATCGTTTCCGATCTGGCGCGCCGGGCCGGAAGTCGTGCTCACCCCGCCGGCGGTGCCGGAGAACCGCATCACCGGTTTGCGTTTCCACGCCGGCGACGAGGCGGCGCTGGCGGCGGCTTTGCTGCGGCTGTTTGCCATGCCGGAGCCCAACCGCACCACCATCGGCCAGCGCGGCCGCGACTGGGTGGTCGATCATTTCAATCAGGACGCGGTCGCCGAGCAGACCTTGCGGCTCTATGACGAGATCACGGCCCGCGAAAAAACGTCGGCCCGGGCGCCTTGAATCGGCAAAATCAGAGCAATTTGAACGATTTGCCGGCTATTCCGGCGAATTTCGCCGCCCGCGCAGGGAACCGCGTTGACTTATTCGCCGTTTCTTCCAATCTTTCGTTATCCGAGGTGCGCCTGATGTATCTTGGGATCGTTTCAACAGCATGAGGAGAGCAAAGCCATTCGTCGTCCGATGAGGTCCGCGCAGCCCGCCCAAAAGGACGGCCCGCGCATCAACGAGGAGATCCGCTCGAAAGAAGTTCAGCTGATCGATAGTACCGGCGACAACAAAGGCGTCGTCGACATTCAAACCGCCATCGGCTTGGCCGAAGCGGCGGGACTCGATCTGGTGGAGATTTCTCCCAATTCGACCCCGCCTGTCTGCAAAATCCTGGATTTCGGCAAATACAAATTCCAGGCGCAGAAGAAAGCGGCCGAAGCCCGCAAAAAACAGAAAGTCGTCGAGGTCAAGGAGATCAAGCTCCGGCCGATGATCGACGACCACGATTACGAAGTGAAGATGCGCTCGATGCAGCGCTTCTTCGAAGAGGGCGACAAGGTCAAAATCACATTACGCTTCCGCGGCCGCGAAATGGCGCACCAGGAACTGGGCGTCAAATTGCTCGAGCGCGTGAAAGCGGATACCGCGAAGTTCTCCAAGGTCGAATCGGAGCCGCGGTTTGAAGGCCGGCAGATGGTGATGATGCTGGCGCCGCGCTAGCGCGGCATTCTCAGTCGATGAATTTAAAGCGCCGCTCGCGGACAACGCGGGCGGCGTTTTAGCGCATGATCCCGAAAAGCTGGGAACCGGTTTTCGGATAAGATCATGCGCCAGGCGTAATGACTATCGCCGGTGCGCTTTCCAATGGCCGGAACAAGCCCCGTCCTTGCCGGCGCCGCGCCAATCACCGGCGCCGGTCACTTCGCTGAGATGGCCGATACCGTTGGCGGTGTCGTCGTGATGGCGGATGTTCACGCTGACCATGCCCTGCGGCGTGACAGTGCCGGACAGGTGGACCGAGGTGTAGTCGACATATTTGACAACGCCGCGCACCACGCGGACATCGTAGCTGTAACTGCGGTCGCATTTGCCGCGTACGGTGTAGACGGTCACGGTCCAGTCGCCGTCGAAGACGGCGGCTAAGGCTGCCGTCGGCGCGCTGGCAATCGTCAGGACTGCCACCGTGGCAGCTAAGGCCAATTTCGCGATAACGCCTTGCATCTCGAACAACCCCCCTGATCAACGTCGATTTTCCGTCCGGCTAAGGCCGCATAGACCGAAATAATCGGAATTGGCCCGAAATGCCAGCGCATTAGGCTTTTAGGGTAAAGGCCCGAATGTCGCATGGTTGCAACGCCCGGAGGGCTCTGCCATAACGCCGCCCTCGTCGCCCGGCCAGTCAGGGCTGCCGTGGCGGCGATTAACGCTCAACGTTCCGAGCACCCGCTCCAGACCTTCAAGTCTTGTGAGCATATCCCGGCCGAACGGGGCATTTGCCTCGACTTCGCGCCGACTGAGGAGAGCAAAATGCCCAAGTTGAAGACCAAGTCGGGCGCTAAAAAGCGCTTCAAGATTACCGCGACTGGCAAGGTGAAATACCAGCAGTCCGGCAAACGCCACGGGATGATCAAGCGGACCACCAAGACGATCCGTGAGCATCGCGGCACCGCCGTGCTGTTCAAGACCGACGGCGACAACGTCAAGAAATACTGGATGCCGAACGGCTGACCAGGATTTCGCGCCGCCCCTTTCCCGTTTGCCTGAGATCAGCTGAGGAGATTTCCCCATGTCCCGCGTCAAGCGTGGCGTCACGTCACACGCCAAACACAAGAAGGTCTACAAGGCCGCCAAGGGTTATTACGGCCGCCGCAAGAACACCATCCGCGTCGCCAAGCAGGCGGTGGAGAAGGCCGGTCAATACGCCTTCCGCGACCGCAAGCGGCGCAAGCGCACCTTCCGCGCGCTCTGGATCCAACGGCTGAACGCGGCGGTGCGTCCCTTCGGCCTCAACTACAGCCGCTTCATCGCCGGCCTTGCCAAGTCGGGCATCACGGTCGACCGCAAGGTGCTGTCGGATCTCGCCATCACCGAGCCGGCGGCGTTCCAGGCGATCGTGGAAAAGGCCAAAGCGGCGTTGCCGGCGACGGCCTAAAGCCGGTTACGTCCGCTAGCGCGAGCGCGGCTTGCCGAACTTTTCGCGCGTAGCTTTGCGCGAGTTCGGCGCGGCAGCCGGCCGCCATGGCGCGCGACAAAGTGCCTTCGTCTTCTTTGTACTCGGCGTTGCAGCTTTTGATCTCGCCCTCGTAGGTCCGCCGCTGTTTGGCGCTGAGTTTTTCCAGGAAGTCCGCCTGGCATTTCTCGGTGGCGATCTGGCCGAGATTGATGTCGCCGCTGCCCCCGCCGTTGCAGCTTGAAAACAGCTCCATCGCTTTGTCACAGGTCGGCGCCGCGCGCAGCAGCGCCTCGCGGGCGGCGAATTCAAGCTGCCGGCAATCCTCGGCGGCGGCGGGCCGGATCAGCAACAGAATCGCGGAAAAGGCCAAAATCATGCGGACTGGCATCGCAAATTCCTTGGTCGATCCGGCGCGACAGTCTCACGGCGGGTCTTGCCTGTCACGGCAGGGCTTGACCTGATCGGGGCCGGACGGCCACAACCAGCCGCGATTTGCGGAGCCACGAATGAGCGACATTTCCGCGCTTGAAAGCAAGATCACGAGTGCCGTTGCGTCCGCCAAGGACGAAGCGGCGCTCGAAGCCGTGCGCGTGGCCGCGCTCGGCAAAAGCGGCTCGGTGTCGGCGCTGCTCAAAACTCTAGGCTCGATGACGCCGGACGAGCGCAAGGCGCAGGGTCCGGCCATCAACGGCTTGAAGGACCGCGTCACCGCAGCGATCGCGGCCGCCAAGGATAAATTGGCCGGCGCCGCGCTCGACGCGCGCCTTAACACCGAAACCGTCGACGTCACGCTGCCGGTGCGCGAGGCGCCGACCGAAACCGGCCGCGTGCATCCGATCACGCAAGTGATCGACGAATTGACCGCCATCTTTGCCGACATGGGTTTCGCGGTGGCGGAAGGGCCCGATATCGAGACCGACGACTACAACTTCACCAAGCTGAATTTCCCGGAAGGCCATCCGGCGCGGGACATGCACGACACGTTCTATTTCAATCCGAAGCCCGACGGCTCGCGGCTGCTGCTGCGCACGCACACATCGCCGGTGCAGGTGCGCACCATGTTGACGCAGAAGCCGCCGATCCGCGTCATTATTCCCGGCCGCACTTATCGCAGCGACTCAGACCAAACCCACACGCCGATGTTCCACCAGGTCGAGGGCCTGGTCATCGACAAGGGCTCGCATCTCGGCCACCTGAAATGGATTCTGGAAGAGTTCTGCAAGGCCTTCTTCGAGGTCGACAACGTGAAGATGCGTTTCCGGCCCTCGTTCTTCCCGTTCACCGAGCCGTCGCTGGAAGTCGACATCCAGTGCAAGCGCGACAAAGGCGAAATCCGTTTCGGCGAGGGCGAGGATTGGCTGGAGATTCTCGGCTGCGGCATGGTGCACCCGAATGTTTTGCGAAACTGCGGGCTCGATCCGGATGAGTACCAGGGCTTTGCCTGGGGCTTAGGCATCGACCGCATCGCCATGCTGAAATACGGCATGGCCGATCTGCGCGCGTTCTTCGAAGCCGACGTGCGCTGGCTTGAGCATTACGGATTCCGGCCGCTCGATTTCCCGACGCTTGCGGGGGGATTGAGTTCGTGAAATTCACGCTACCCTGGCTCAAAGAACATCTCGACACCGACGCTTCGCTCGGCGAAATCGTCGACAAGCTCACCATGATCGGGCTTGAGGTCGAGCGCGTCGAGGACAAGGCGGCGCTGCTCAAGCCGTTCGTGATTGCGTCCGTGATTTCGGCCGAGAAGCATCCGAACGCGGATCGTCTGCGCGTTTGCATGGTCGACACCGGCGACGGCAAACCCATTCAGGTCGTGTGCGGCGCGCCCAATGCGCGCGCCGGCATGAAGGGCGTGTTTGCGGCACCCGGCAGCTTCATTCCGGGCAAGAACATCACGCTCTCGGTCGGCAAGATCCGCGATGTGGAAAGCCGCGGCATGCTGTTGTCCGAAGCCGAGCTGCAAATTTCCGAGGATCACGACGGCATCATCGATCTGCCGGCCGACGCGCCAGTCGGAAAATCCTACGCGGACTACGCAGGCGCGGCCGAGCCGGTGATCGAGATCAATCTCACGCCCAACCGGCCGGATTGCACCGGCGTCAACGGCATCGCCCGCGACCTGGGTGCTGCTTCCATCGGCAGTTTCAAGGATCGCCCGCCCAAGGCGGTGAAAGGCACATTCCCCTGCCCGGTGAAGGTGACGCTCGAAAATCCCGAACTGTGTCCCGCCTTCGGCCTGCGGCTGGTGAAGGGCGTCAACAACAAAGCCTCGCCCGACTGGCTGCAAAAGCGGCTGACGGCAATCGGATTGCGCCCGATCAACGCGCTGGTCGACATCACCAACTTCATCACCTTCGACCGCGGCCGTCCGCTGCATGTGTTCGACGCCGCCAAGGTGCATGGCAACCTCACGGTGCGCCGCGCCAAGAACGGCGAGACGCTGCTGGCGCTCGACGGTAAGACCTACACGCTCGACGCCGCGATGTGCGTGATCGCCGACGAGAAGGGCGTTGAATCGCTTGCCGGCATCATGGGCGGCGAAGCGACCGGCTGCTCGGAGACGACAAAAGATGTGCTGATCGAATCGGCATTGTGGAACGAGCTCAACGTGGCGCAGACCGGGCGCAAGCTCGGCATCAATTCCGACGCGCGCTATCGCTTCGAGCGCGGCGTCGATCCGGCTTTCATGCTGCCCGGTCTGGAACTTGCGACGCAGATGGTCATCGACCTGTGCGGCGGCGAACCGTCCGAGATCGTGGTTGCCGGCGACCCGACGCCCAAGGAAAAGGTCATCGATTTTCCCTTGAGCGAATTGCCGCGGCTGGCCGGCTTGAAGCTGCCGCTCACGGATGTGCGCCGCGTTCTGGAAAAGCTCGGCTTCTTCGCCGTCGGCCAGAGCGAAAAGGTGAAAGTCGCGGTGCCGTCGTGGCGGCCGGACGTGCATGGGCGCGCCGATATCGTCGAGGAGCTGGTGCGCATCGTCGGTGTCGACCAGGTGCCGTCAACGCCGTTTCCGCGCGGCGCCCATGCGCGCAAACCCGTGCTCACGCCGATCCAGAACCGCACCCGCAAGGCCAAGCGCGCGCTGGCCGCGCGCGGGATGGTCGAGGCCGTCACCTGGTCGTTCGTGTCGAAACGCGAGGCCGAATTGTTCGGCGGCGGTGCGCCAGAGTTGGCATTGGCCAATCCGATCGCGGCGGAATTATCCGACATGCGGCCGAGCCTCATTCCCGGCCTCATCATGGCGGCGCAGAAGAACGCCGACCGTGGCATAGCGGACGTGGCGCTGTTCGAGGTCGGGCAGATCTTCAAGGGCGACCAGCCGCAAGACCAATTCACCGCCGCCACCGGCCTGCGCCGCGCGCTGGCGAAAGCGAGCGGCATCGGCCGCCATTGGTCGAGCAAAGCCGAGCCCGTCGATGCCTTCGACGCCAAGGCCGACGCCTTTGCCGTGCTGGCGGCGGCAGGCGCGCCCATGCAGGCGTTGCAAGTCGTGCCCGGCGGGCCGGCGTGGTTTCATCCCGGCCGTTCCGGCACCATCCAGATCGGCCCGCAGAATATTCTCGGTCACTTCGGCGAATTGCATCCGCGCAGCCTGGCCGCGCTCAAGGCCGAAGGTCCGCTGGTCGGCTTCGAAGTGATCCTGGAGAAGATTCCGGAGCCCAAGGCAAAGCCGACGCGCGCCAAGCCGCAACTGGAGCTGTCGCCGTTCCAGCCGGTCGAGCGCGATTTCGCTTTCGTGGTGGACGCTGGCGTGAAGGCCGCCGATATCGTGCGCGCGGCGCAGAATGTCGACAAGAAGCTGATCGCCAACGTGAATGTGTTCGACGTCTACGAAGGCAAAGGCATCGAGGCCGGCAAGAAATCGATCGCGATCGCGGTCACCATGCAGCCGCGCGACAAGACCATGACCGATGCCGAGATCGACGCGCTCGGCCAGCGCATCGTCGCCGAAGTGAGCAAGCGCACCGGCGGCGTTCTGCGCGCCTAGGGCTTTGCCGCCGACCGCGAAGCTATCCATCGTGAACAGCGGCTTCGCCGTTCAATATCCGCACACCGTGACCGTAGAAGCATCCGCCGCCGAAGGTCACGCCCACATTCCCAAGATGAGCCATGGCGTCGGCGAAGGCGGCCGGATTGGCGTCGCCTTTCCTTCCATAGACCGACGTCCACAGCGAAGGCTCCAGCGCAACAGTGAGCGTGGCGGAACCCTGCTTCAGCACGGCTCCAGTATTCGACCACCAGCGGTAAAATTCGTAATCGCCCTTGCCGCTCATGTCGTCGCCTTGCCGCTGCAGGAACAGCCGCACGGCCGCAGGGTTGGCGCAGATATTATTGGCGGCCGTGTGGTAGTCGAACGCGGGCTCAGCCGTCGTCGTTATGGTGAAGCTCGCGCTCGCAGCGCCGCCGGCAGGGAGCGCCAGCGGTTTGGTGATGTAGTGGACCGAGCCGGGGAGCAGCGGAAAGTTGAATGAAAATTCTTGGCCCAGCGCGGGAGCCTTGAGCGTCACGCCGGTCGAATAGCGAATCTCCCACCCCGCCGCGGCGGCGGCATTACACTCAATGCAAGCGACCAGCAGCAGCGCGGCGGAAGCGGCAACGAAGCTGCGGCGGCTAAGCGTCGGCATGGTATCCGAATGCTTGACGAGTGAGCCCTCAGTTTGCCCGAGGGCGTGTGGCACGGCAAATTTCATGGCTAACAAATTGTAACCCGGCGGCCGCGCCAATGAACCAATTTGCAATGAGTCCCCGTTAAATTTGACGCCAACAAGACGCGAGCCAAACAAGCTCGCGCGGGGGAAAGAGCGTCGAGGTCTAGGCGTCAAGGACTGGCGCCGGGGAACGTGCAATGAGTTGGGTGGCCGACGGGGTCGGGCGATTTCTCGCCCATTATCTGGAAAAGCCGGTGCACGGCTATGAGCCGTTCACGCCGAGCGATCCGCAGGCGTTGCGCTCGACGCTCAAGCCCGGCGACGTGCTTCTGGTCGAAGGCAACAATCACATTTCCGGCGTCATCAAGTACCTGACGCAGTCCACCTGGTCGCATGCCGCGCTCTATGTCGGCCCGATCGGCGACCGCGTCGCCGCCGACGGCGAGCCGCTGATGCTGGTGGAAGCCAATATCGGCGAAGGCGTGGTGGCCGCGCCGCTGTCGAAATATGCCCGCTTCCATTCGCGCATTTGCCGGCCGACCGGTTTGACGGAGGAGGATTGCGCGCGCGTGTGCGCCTATGCCACCGAGCGCATCGGCTTCGACTACGATCTGAAAAACATCATCGACCTGATGCGCTATCTGCTTCCGCTGCCGGTGCCGCAACGCTGGCGCCGGCGCATGATGGCGCTTGGTTCGGGCCATCCGACGCGCATCATCTGCTCGGCGCTGATCGCGCAGGCTTTCGAGAATGTGCGCTACCCGATCCTGCCCAAAGTGACGCTGCTCGAAAGCGAGGCGGCGCGCCAGGAAATCCTGGAAATTCGCCATTCCTCGCTGTTCGCCCCGCGCGATTTCGACATCTCGCCTTATTTCGAGGTGGTCAAGCCGACCATCCAGAACGGTTTCGACTACAAGGCGATGGCCTGGGCGGACGTTCCGGCGACCGACGCCGACGAATTGGTGTCGCTGGTGCCGGCGGAAACCGAACCGCTCGAGACCGACAACCTGTCACCGGCGGTTTAAGCAATATCGGTCTTGCCCCGGACCGCGGCCGCTATTAGGTGTGCCGCATGATCGACGCCGCCGCCAAAGCCATTGCACAACTATTCACGCCGACCTTGCGCCGCGTCCTGCTCAAGGCGGTCGGGTTGGCGCTGCTGCTGATCGTCATCATCGGCATCGTGCTCAACCGCGTGTTCGCCTCGCTGGCCGCAAGCGGCGCCACCTGGGCCGAGCAGAGCTCCGGCTTTGCGCCGCACGCCGTCTGGACCGCGCTCGCCTGGGTGCTCTCGATCATGGCGAGCCTCGGCATCATCACCGGCGCGCTTTTCCTGATGCCGACCATCACCGCCTTTGTCGGCAGCTTCTTCGTCGACGAAGTGGCCGAGGCGGTCGAGCGCGAACATTATCCGGCCGAGGCGCCGGGGCGCGCGCTGCCGTTCCTCCGCGCAATCATCGAAGGTTTGAAGATCGCGTTGCTGGCGCTGCTGGTTTATGTGTGCGCGCTGCCGTTCATATTTTTTGCCGGGATCGGCGTGATCATCTTGTTCGTGGCGAATTCCTATCTGCTCGGCCGGGAATATTTCGAGCTCGCCGCCATGCGCTTCCGCACGCCCGCCGAAGCCAAGGCGCTGCGCAAGGCCAATGCCACTTACGTCTTCCTCGCCGGCATGGTGATCGCGGCGTTCGTGTCGATCCCGCTGGTCAACCTGGCGACGCCGATTTTCGCCATGGCCTATATGGTGCATATCCATAAAGGCATGGCCGGCCGCAAGGTCGAGCTGATCGAGCCGAAGCGCTAGTCATCTTCGGCCGCAAATCGATCACGCGCTTTGGCCTTGCCGATCGAACGCTCGATCTTTCCAGGCTCGACCGTATTCACGTCAGCGGTCACGCCGATCAGCGCCTTGATTTGGTGGCTCAGATCGCGATTGCAGGCCGCGCGCGTGGCCTGATCGCTCGCTTCGGGACGCGCCTCGACGACGACCGTGATTGCATCCAGCCGCTCATGTTTCCGCAATTCGACGACAAAATGCGCCGACAGCCGCGGGTCGGCCAAAATGATTTCCTCGATCTGGCTCGGAAATACGTTCACGCCGCGCACGATCAACATGTCGTCGGAACGGCCGGTCACTTTTTCCATCCGCCGCATGCTGCGCGCGGTGCCGGGCAATAGCCGCGTCAGATCGCGGGTGCGATAGCGGATGACCGGCATGGCTTCCTTGGTGAGCGAGGTGAACACCAGTTCGCCGACCTCGCCGTCCGGCAGCGGCGCGCCGGTCGCCGGATCGACGATCTCCGGATAGAAATGATCTTCCCAGATATGCGGGCCGTCTTTGGTCTCGATGCATTCGCAGGCAACGCCGGGGCCGATCACTTCCGACAGCCCGTAGAGATCGAGCGCATGCATGTCGAAGGCCTGCTCGATTTCGGCGCGCATGGCGTTGGTCCAGGGCTCGGCGCCGAACACGCCGATCTTGAGCGAGGAGCCGCGCGGATCGACTTTCTGCACGCGGAATTCATCGAGCAGCGCCAGCATGTAGCTGGGCGTGACCATGATCACGTCGGGCTTGAACTCGTCGATCAGCCGCACCTGCCGTTCGGTCATGCCGCCCGACACCGGCACCACCGTGCAGCCCAGCCGCTCGGCGCCGTAATGTACGCCCAGCCCGCCGGTGAACAGCCCGTAGCCGTAGCCGATATGCACGATCATGCCCGGCCGCACGCCGCAGGCGCGCATGCTGCGGGCGCAGACATCCGCCCACATCGAGATATCGCGCGCGCTATAGCCGACCACGGTCGGCTTTCCCGTTGTACCCGACGAGGCATGGATGCGAACGACCTGGTCGCGCGGCACCGCGAACATGCCGAACGGATAATTCTTGCGCAGGTCGTCCTTGGCGGTGAAAGGCAGCTTGGCCAAATCGGAAAGCTGCTTGACGTCGCCGGGTTGCGCGCCGGCTTTGTCGAAGGCGGCGCGGTAATGCGGCACTTTGCTTGTAGGCGTGATTGAGCGACCATTTCAGGCGCTGCAAGCTGCAAGGCCGCGATCTCGTCGCGCGAGGCGAATTCGATCGGGTCGAGATCGCTGCGGTCGGGCTTGAGTTCGGCGGCGCTTGGTTTCGGCATATTCATTTCGCGCTTAAATCTTCCGCTGCGCCGCGTTCCAGTGCTTTTCCAAATTGGCGATCAGCGCCGGCGAGAAATGGCAATAAGCCTGCTCTCGGGCATAGACCGCCATGTAGCGGCGGAAATCATCGAGCGGCTCCTCGCCGACGCGGAAGGCACGCCGGTTACCGGAGGCGCTCACCACGCCGGAGCCGGTGAAATCATCGATCACGCCGGCTAGCGCCTGCTCCATCTCGCCGGGTGCAACGATTTTGTCGCAGATCATGCGGCCTTCCGGCGTGTCGCAATCGAGCCTGCGGCCCATCATGATGGCTTGGCGCGCGATGCGCGCGCCGACGAAACGCGGCAGCCGCAAATTGGCGGCGCCCGGGATGATGCCCTCCTTGCGCGCCGGCAGCGTCATGTAAGCGTCGCTGCCCGCCACCACGTAATCCATCACCAGCAAATATTGGCAGCCGCCGCCGATGGCGAAGACATCGAGGCCGGCGACCCAGGGCTTCTCGCGCGTGCCGCCATAGACTTCGTCGGGGCTGGCGCCGCCCATGGCGAGACCGCGCAGCATTTTGTTGACCACGCCCATGTCGCGGCGGATGTACCAGAGATAGGGAATTTTGCCCTGGTAGAGATGCGTGAGATTGATGCCGGCGGAGAAGATTTTGCGGCCTTTGTATTTCGGGTGATCGACCACGCCGCCGCGCAGCACGCAGATGTCGCTCATACCGTCCAGAATGGCGATATCGGTCGCCGTTTCGGTGTCGTCGAGCGTGTCGTCGTCCTCGGCGTTGAGGAAGCGCGGATTGCAGACAGTGACCACCGCGGCCTTGCCCTGACGTTCGATTTTAGCTGGGCCGAAATCGATCGACGCCGTGCTTTAAGAACTCAGGCGCACGGTCGATGGCTTCCAATTTCGGCAGCAGCATGGCGTGGCAAAGATGATTGCCGGTGTCTGGCCGCGCCAGCACCTGTGCCAGGAAAATTCCCTGATCGACCTCAACGCCGTCCTTCTCGCTCTGCATGAAAGCGCTTTCGGCATCGACCTGCTTTTGCGTCGGCGTCAGGCCGGGCACGAGTTTCGCTGCGTCATAGGACCAGCTCTTCCACGCGCACAAAGTTGGAAAGATTCTTGGTCAGCTTGCGGTAAACCGTATCGGCGTGACGCGCGAGAAACTTCTCCCGCGCGCGGCGGCAATCCTGCAGAATCACGTGCGCAGCCATTTGCTGCTCGGTAGAACGTTTCGGCTTTTTCGGCAGTTTGGCCAGGAGATCGGAGCCGCCACGCCAATACTTACTGCCAACCGAAGCGTCGCGTTTGAAATTCCCGCTGATCGGAAGCTCTGCCTTGGTCCACGCGGCCACCGATTTTTCAGGCAATCCAGCGCGAACTAAAATCTCACTCGTATTGTCACGAATGAATTTTTTCGTCCTGGCTATGCCGCTGCCTTCCATACGCTCACTCCCTCGACGCTATTTTTATACGACCGTTTTCCCCGGCCATTGGCACAAGTCCGCGATGACACATTTCTCGCACAGCGGCTTGCGCGCCAGGCAAGTGTAGCGCCCGTGCAGAATAAGCCAATGGTGCGCGTGGCTCTTGTAGTGCGCCGGCACCGCCTGCTCCAATTTCATTTCCACTTCGAGCGGGTCCTTGCCCGGCGCCATGCCGGTGCGATTGCCGACGCGGAAAATATGGGTGTCGACCGCAATCGTGGGTTCGCCGAACGCGACATTGAGCACCACATTGGCGGTCTTACGCCCGACGCCTGGCAGCGCCTCCAGCGCCTCGCGCGTGCGCGGCACCTGGCCGCCGTGGTTGGCCACCAGCCGGCGCGACAGTTCGACGACGTTCTTCGCCTTGGTGCGAAACAGTCCGATGGTCTTGATCAGATCGCGCACGCGATCCTCGCCGAGCGCGGCCATTTTTTCCGGCGTGTCGGCGGCGGCAAACAAAGCCGGCGTCGCCTTGTTGACGCCGGAGTCGGTCGCCTGCGCGGAGAGCACCACCGCCACCAGCAGCGTGAACGGATTGCTGTGTTGCAATTCGGTCTTCGGCTGCGGACTGGCGGCCTTGAAACGGCGGAACGCTTCCTCGATTTGCGCATTGGTCCAAGGCTTGGTGATCGAAGGCTTCGTAACCGAAGGCTTGACGGGCAATGGCTTGGCCAGCTTGACCTTGCCCTTGCGCTTCTTCGGCGCAGGCTTACGGGCGGATTTCTTGCGGACGGTTTTTTTACGTGCGGGTTTTTTTGCCATCATTCCGGTATACTGAGCGTCATGACTTCCGACAACGACGAACTCGAACCGACGATCTTTTCCGCGGTGATCACGCCGCACCGCTCGCTCGGCCGCTACGGCTTCATCGCGCTGATGGCCGTGTTCGGCGGCATCAGTTTCATCGCCGGCATGGTGTTCCTGATGCTGGGCGCCTGGCCGGTATTCGGCTTTTTCGGGCTCGACGTGGCTCTGCTGTATTGGGCGTTCAAGCTCAACTACCGCCACGCCGCGGCCTATGAGGAAGTGACCATGACGCCGGTTGCGCTCACGGTGCGCAAAGTGAGCCATCGCGGCCGCATGCGCGAATGGGTGCTCAATCCGCTCTGGGTGAGGCTGGAAAAAGTCGTGCACGAGGAATTCGGCATCGAGCGGCTGTTGCTGATATCGCGCGGCAAGAAACTGACGGTCGCGGATTTCTTGGGCCCCGACGAAAAAGCAAGTTTCGCCAGAGCTTTCGGCGAGGCGCTCGGCAAAGCCAAGCGCGGGGTGACGCGAACTGTAATTCCTTAAATCCTGCCAGGAATCGGGTGGCTGGCTTGGCTTTACCGGCCTAGATAGCGTTCATGACAATGGCATTGGAAAACTCGGCCTTGACGAACCGCTTTACCGAACTCGCGCCGCTGCCGACCGCGGCGGCCGACTATGACATCGTGCGCCGCGCCATCGCGCATATCCGCGGGCATTGGCGCACGCAGCCCGAGATCGAAACCATCGCGCACGCAGCCGGTGTCTCGCCCACCGATCTGCATCATCTGTTCCGCCGCTGGTGCGGGCTGACGCCAAAAGCGTTTTTGCAGGCGCTCACGCTCAGCGCCGCGCGCGAATTGCTGCGCTCCTCGGCAAGCGTCTTGGAAACCTCCTACGAAGTCGGCCTGTCCGGCCCGGGCCGGCTGCACGATCTGTTCGTGACGCACGAGGCCATGTCGCCGGGCGAATGGAAGGCGGGCGGCGAAGGCTTGACCGTCGCTTACGGCTTCCATCCCTGCCCGTTCGGCATGGCGCTGGTGATGGTGACGCCGCGCGGCTTGGCGGGCCTCGCGCTCGCCGACGCCGGCAAGGAACGCGCCGCGCTCAAGGATATGCGCGCGCGCTGGCCGAACGCGAAATACGTGGAAGACTTCGCGGCAACTGCTGCAACCGCGCGGCGCATTTTCGATCCCGCGCTATGGCGCCCCGACCAGCCGCTGCGCGTGGTGCTGATCGGCACCGATTTCGAAGTGCGCGTGTGGGAGAAGCTGCTGACTATTCCGATGGGCGCGCTGACCACCTATTCCGACCTCGCGGCCAAGGCCGGCTCGCCGAAAGCCGCGCGCGCGGTCGGCGCCGCGGTCGGCAAGAACCCGATCTGCTTCGTGGTGCCGTGCCACCGCGTCATCGGCAAGAGCGGCGACATCACCGGCTATCACTGGGGCATCACGCGCAAGCGCGCGATGCTGGGCTGGGAAGCCGGGCATGGCGGCGGACGCCGCTTAAGTTTTATACGCGTTTCCAGAAAATCGCGGCGTCGCAAAATCGCCCGTCCGGCCACAGCGCAAAATCCGGAATGACGCCGGCGCGGGTCCAGCCGGAGCGCGTGTAAAGCCGGTCGGCCTCGCTGCCCGAACAGGTATCGAGCACCAGCAGCGTGCGGCCCCGCGCCTTGGCCTCAATCTCGGCCTGGCGCATCAAGGCTGCGCCGACGCCGCGCTCGCGCCCGCTGCGATGCACCAGCAGTTTTTTCACGTCGGCGCGATGCGGCTGGTTCGGCGGCATGGCCAGGCCGAGTTGCACGGTGCCGACGATGCGGCCGCCATCGCGCGCCGCCAGCAGGACGATATCGCCGCGCGCGACATCCTTGACGACGCCGCGGAAAAAAGTCGCGGCCGCTTCGCGCGGGAACGGCGGCATGAAATTCACCGAGGCGCCGCCGGCGACGCAATCCTCCAGCACGGCGGCGAGCTCATCGAGCGCGGCTTGCGCCGCCGCGCCATCGAGGACGACAATTTCCGGATCGCTCACGCCGCCAGATCCAGCTTCGACGCCACCGTCGAATCGGCATTGAGCCGGTAGATCATCGGCACGCCGGTCTCGATATTGAGTTTGAGAATGCTTTCGGTCGAATGCTTGTCGAGCACCATCACCAGCGCGCGCAGCGAATTGCCATGCGCCGACACCAGCACGCGTTCGCCGCGCAGCACGCGCGGCAAAATTTCCTGGATGTAATAAGGCAGCACGCGCGCGGCGGTGTCGCGCAAGGATTCGCCGCCCGGCGGCGCCACGTCGTAGGAGCGGCGCCAGATGTGCACCTGCTCCTCGCCCCATTTCTTGCGGGCGTCGTCTTTGTTCAGGCCGACCAGATCGCCGTAGTCGCGCTCGTTGAGCGCCTGGTCCTTGAACACCGGAATTTTGCTCTGGCCCAGTTCCTCCAGCATGAGATCGAGCGTGCGCTGGGCGCGGATGAGCGCCGACGTGAAGGCGACATCGAATTTGATGCCTTGCGCTTTCAGCTTGCGGCCGGCCTCGCGCGCTTCGGCAATGCCCTTGTCGGTGAGATCGACGTCCTTCCAACCCGTGAACAGGTTCTTCAGGTTCCAGTCGCTCTGGCCGTGACGCACGAGCACAAGCAGGCGGTCGGTCATTAGCGGGTCCTCTCGATCACTTCACCATTGCATATAGCCTTGGTTTTACGCCGATTCCAGTGATAGAGGCGGCCTCGTAGAAACCGTGGCAAGATGCGGGCGCAAGGGAGGTTTCCATGGCCGAGCAAAAGACCGACGGTTTCGAGGCGCTGTGGCCGACCGTTTTCCTGCGCCGCACGCTGCCCGGCCACGAGCTCGCCAACAAGGCGCTCGCCGCCTTCATTCTCGAGCTCGACGACAAAAACAAGGACATGACCACCGACTATCTCGGCGGCAATCTGATGGCCAACGACCATCCGGCGGTCGCCTGGCTGCGCGATTGCGTCAACCGCACGGTCGCCGATTATTTCAGCCAGCTCGGCATGACCTACAAAATCGACTGGTCGCTGCAAGGCTGGGCCAATGTCAATCGGCTCGGCGATTACCACGACCCGCACAATCACCCGCATTCGTATTTGTCGGGGACCTATTACGTGCAGGTGCCGAAGGACCGCGCCAAATTGCGCACGCGCAAGGACGTGCGGCCCGGCGCCATCAGCTTCTACGATCCGCGCGGGCCGGCGGTGAACATGGGCGCGATCCGCGGCGACCCTTATATCGAGGCCGAGCACACCGTGCAGCCCGATGCCGGGCAGATTTTGCTATGGCCGGCGTTCCTGACGCACTTCGTGCATCCCAATTTGAGCGAGACGCCGCGCATCAGCATCAGCTTCAATGTGGTGCTGAAATGGTCGGCCGATTATCTGCCGAAGCAGGATTAGAAGTCCTTCAAGCCGAGCACATCCATCATCGAATAAAGCCCGGGCTTCTGGCTGCGCGCCCACAAGCGCCGCATGCAGCGCGCCGCGCGCAAAGATCATGCGGTCCTCCGCCTTGTGCACGAGCTCGATGCGTTCGGCGGGACCTGCGAAGATCACGCTGTGCTCGCCCACCACGGTGCCGCCGCGCAAGGCCGCAAAACCGATGTCGCCCGCTTTGCGTGCGCCGGTGTGGCCGTCGCGGCTTTTCACCGAATGCTTGTCGAGATCGATGCCGCGGCCTTCCGCCGCCGCGCGCCCGAGCAAGAGCGCGGTGCCGGACGGCGCATCGACCTTCTGGTTGTGATGCATCTCCAGAATTTCGATGTCGAAAGAATTATCCAGCGTCTTGGCCACGCGCCGCGTCAGCGCCGCCAAAAGATTGACGCCGAGGCTCATATTGCCGGACTTCACGATCACGGCTTTCTTGGCGGCTTCCTTGATCTTGGCTTCGTCGGCGGCAGCTCAAGCCGGTGGTGCCGATGATGTGCACCTTGCCCGATTTGGCGGCGAGTTCGGCGAAGGCCACCGTCGCCACCGGCGCGGTGAAGTCGATGATGCCGTCGGCCTTGGCCATCAGCGCGCCGGCATCGCCCGTAAGCTTGACGCCGTTCTCCGGCATGCCGGCGAGCGTGCCGGCATCCCAGCCGATCAGCGGCGAGCGCGCGTCTTCCAGCGCACCCGCGAGCGCAAATCCTTTGATGTCAGCGATCGCCTTGACCAGCGTGCGCCCCATGCGCCCGCCGGCACCGGCGACCACCAGCCGCATCTCGGCCATGGCAATAACTCCCGGATCGAACGGCGGCGATATAGCGCGGCGGCAGGCAAAAAGGCGACTACGGCTGCGGGCCGTCATAGCCCTCGATCACGATCATGTCGCTCTCGGCATGGGCTTTGCGCAGCGCTTTGGCTTTGGCGTATTCCGGCGACTTGTAGCAATCCATCGCCGCCTGATAGCTCGGGAAATTCGATGAATGACGGCGCGGCTCTTCGCGCTGCCCTCGACGATCGAGGTCTTGCCGCCGCGCGTGACATAGCGTCCGCCGAATTTACGCAACACGTCCGGCATTGCGCGGCGACATATTCATTCTTATAGCCGTCCGGGTTTTTCACCTCGACCAACGCAATCCAATATCCCTTCGCCATATCGCTTTCTCCGTCTAATTTTGTGCTTGTTCGATCTCGGCGACGATCCGCTCCGCCGCAGCCTTCGGATCGCCGGCTTCCACGATCGGCCGGCCGACCACCAGATAATCGGCGCCGGCTTGAATGGCCTTGGCCGGCGTCATGATGCGCTTCTGGTCGCCGCTGGCGCTGCCGGCGGGCCTGATGCCCGGCGTCACCAGCACCATGCCGGGGCCGACGACCTTGCGCAAATTGGCCGCCTCTTCCGCCGAGCACACCAGACCGTCGACGCCGATGTCGCGCGCTTGGCTCGCACGCGCCGCGGCAAGTTCGCCGACGCCCAAGTCGTAGCCGGCGGCGGCCAAATCGGCATCGTCGTAAGACGTGAGCACGGTGACCGCGAGAATGCGCAAGCTCGAGCCGCGTTTTCCTTCCACCGCCGCTTTCATGGTCTGCGGATAGGCGTGCACGGTGAGGAAGGTCGCGCCCATCTGCGCCACGCTCTCGACGCCTTTGGTCACGGTATTGCCGATGTCGTGCAGCTTGAGATCGAGAAACACCTGCTTGCCGGCCGCGATCAGTCCTTGCGCAAACGGCAGCCCGCCGGCGAAAGCAAGCTGATAGCCGATCTTGTAGAAGCCGACGGAGTCGCCCAGCCGCGACACCATCGCCTCGGCGGCGGCGACCGAGGGCAGATCAAGGGCGACGATCAGGCGCTCGCGCGCGTTCACACTCACGAAGTGTCCCTCACATCAGTAACCGCGCCATCTCCACCAGCCGCGTAAGCTGCGCGCGGAACAAATTGGCGGTGCGCGTGTCCACGATTTCGTCCATGTCGTTGAAGGCCTGCTCGGCCGAAGGGATCGCCACCTGCTCGGGGATCACCAGCGCGCCGCAGCCAAGTTCGAGAATTTGCCGCAACGCCATCAACGAGCGCAAGCCGCCGGCCACGCCCGGCGAGGCGGAGCTGATCGCAAAGACGCGGCCCTTGAAGGCGGCATAAGTCGGATCGCCGCGCTCGCGCACGCGCGACACCCAATCGATGGAATTCTTCAGGATCGGCGTGACCGAGGCCGAGTATTCGGCGCTGGCGATGAACACGCCCTGATGCGCCATGATCATCTGCTTGAGCGCCAGCGCATTGGCGGGCTGGCCCATGCGGGCGTCGAGATCGGCGTCGTAAATCGGCAGCGGATAATCGGCGAGCGAGATGCGCGTCACGTCGGCGTCGATGAGCGTGAGTTCTTTCACCGCCAGCGCCGCCAGCCGCACATTATGCGAGCCGGTGCGGGTCGATGAGGCAAAGACCAGGATTTTGGGGATGGCCATCGGCGGCTTCCGTTAAACGCCGGCCACCAATAGCACGAAGGCAGCGCTTAGCGGCCGCGATAGACCCAGACGCGGGCCGGCGGCAGATTCATCCAGATCAGTTCGGAGGCTTCCGCCTTGATCCCGGACAAACGCTTTCGGGATCGGCGGCACCATGGCGTAGGTGAACTGAATGAAGGGCGCGGCCGGCGCCAGCAGTCCCATCGCGTCGGAAATCAAACGCAGACGCGTACGCAGCGGCTTGGTCACCAGCGGCAATCCCGACACCACCGCGGCGGCCGGCTCGCGCACGTAAGTTTCAAGCAGGCGGCGCAGCCGGTAGGCGTCGCCCTGCACCACGGTCGCCGCCGGATAGCGGGTGCGCAGCAGCCGGCAGAACACCGGATTGAATTCGACCAGTATCAGGCGCGCCGGATCGACGCCGTGTTGGACCAGCGCCTCGGTCACCGGGCCGGTGCCGGGACCCAGTTCGATCACCGGGCCGCTCGATTGCACATCGACGTAGCTCGCCATGGTGCGCGCCAGCGCCTTGCCCGACGGCATCACCGCGCCGGTGGAAAGAGGCTTTTCGATCCAGGAACGAATGAACTGCATCTCGTCATCGAGACGCAGAGGTTTCTTTTCGACGCGGACGAATGAATGCGTAGGCATTGATGCAAGGTCACGCGTGCCAGAGGAGGGCTTTAGCCCCTGATATTGACCGGTATAGGGCGCCGGGGGAAGGGTCAAGATGGCTTCCCGGTATGGCTGCCGCGATTCCCCAGACCATCCAGAAACTCCTTGACTCGACTGAAGAATCCGGCGGATTCCGGCTGAGTATGGTCGGATGAAAGCTTTTCGAACTCGTTCAAAATCTCTCGCTGACGTTTGGTCAGGTTTTGCGGCGTTTCTACCGCTACTTGAACGTACATGTCGCCGATTTGTTTCGCCCGCAGCACCGGCATGCCCTTGCCCGACAGGCGGAAACGCCGCCCGGTCTGGGTCCCGGCCGGGATCTTGACCCGCGCCTTGCCGCCATCGATCGCCGGCACCTCGAATTCACCGCCCACCGCCGCCGTCACCATGGACACCGGCACCCGGCAATGCAGATCGGCGCCGTCGCGCTGGAAGAACTCATGCTGGGCGAGCGACAGGAAAATATAGAGATCGCCGGCAGGCCCCCCGCGTAAGCCGGCTTCGCCTTCGCCGGCGAGGCGAATGCGGGTGCCGTCCTCGACGCCGGCGGGAATATTGACCGACAGCGTGCGCTCGCGCGTCACCCGGCCGGCGCCCGAGCAGGCGACGCAAGGATCGTCGATCGACTGGCCACGGCCGTGACAGGCCGGACAGGTGCGCTCGAGCGTGAAGAAGCCTTGCGCATGCCGGATTTTGCCGGCGCCGCCGCAAGTCGCGCACACCTTCGGCTTGGTGCCGGCCTTGGCGCCGGTGCCGGAACAGATTTCGCACATCACCGACGTCGGGATGTGGATTTGCGCGGTCTTGCCCTGGAACGCCTCGTCGAGACTGATTTCCATGTTGTAGCGCAAGTCAGAGCCGCGCTCGCGGCCCGTACCGCGGGCACCGCCGCGCCGGCCGCCGCCCATGCCGAACAGATCTTCGAAAATATCGGAGAACGTCGTGGCAAAATCGGCGCCGAAGCCGTGGCCGCCGCCGGCGCCTTGCTCGAACGCGGCATGGCCGAAGCGGTCATAGGCGGCGCGCTTGTCGCCGTCCTTGAGCACGTCATAGGCTTCGTTGAGTTCTTTGAACTTGTGCTCGCATTCGCTGTCGCCCGGATTGCGGTCCGGATGATGCTGCATGGCGAGCTTGCGGAACGCGACCTTGAGCTCGACCTCGGTGCAGGTGCGCTGAACGCCCAGGACTTCGTAGTAGTCGCGTTTGGACATCAGCGTTCGCGTCCGTTGACGTGCGCGGCTTCACCCAAAAATACATGCCCTCGGAAACCGTCCGAGGGCATGGGGAATCGTCGGGTGCCGTTCATGCGCGGCCTGAAGGTTTAAGCGGATTTCTTGTTGTTCTTGTCGTCGTCGACTTCGGTGAATTCCGCGTCGACGACGTCTTCCTTCTTGCCGTCCGCGCCGGTGGCGCTTTCGCTGGTGTCGGCCGGTTGCCCGGCTTCGGCCTGCTGCTTGTACATGGCTTCGCCGAGCTTCATGGAAGCCTGCGCCAGCGTATTGGTCTTGGCCGCGATCGCCGCCGAGTCGTCGCCTTTCAGCGCTTCTTTGAGATCGGCCATGGCGTTCTCGATCGCACCGCGTTCGGCATCGCCGACTTTGGTGCCATGTTCGGCCAGCGCCTTCTCGGTGGAATGCACCAGCGCCTCGCCGTGGTTCTTGGCTTCGACCGCGGCTTTGCGCGTCTTGTCCTCTTCGGCGTGGGCTTCCGCGTCCTTGACCATCTTTTCGATGTCGGCTTCCGACAGACCGCCGGAGGCCTGGATGCGGATTTGCTGCTCCTTGCCGGTCGCCTTGTCCTTGGCGTTGACGTTGACGATGCCGTTGGCGTCGATGTCGAAGGTGACCTCGACCTGCGGCACGCCGCGCGGGGCCGGCGGTATTCCGACAAGATCAAATTGCCCGAGCATCTTGTTGTCGCCCGCCATCTCGCGCTCGCCCTGGAACACGCGGATGGTGACCGCGTTCTGATTGTCCTCGGCGGTGGAGAACACCTGGCTCTTCTTGGTCGGGATCGTGGTGTTGCGGTCGATGATGCGGGTGAACACGCCGCCCAGCGTCTCGATGCCGAGCGAGAGCGGGGTCACGTCGAGCAGCAGCACGTCCTTGACGTCGCCTTGCAAGACGCCGGCCTGGATGGCGGCGCCGATGGCGACCACCTCGTCCGGGTTGACGCCTTTGTGCGGCTCCTTGCCGAAGAACTGCTTCACCACTTCCTGGACTTTCGGCATGCGCGTCATGCCGCCGACCAGAACCACTTCGTTGATCTCGGCCGCGGACAGACCGGCGTCCTTGAGCGCCTTGCGGCAGGGCTCGACGGTCTTCTGGATGAGATCGTCGACCAGCGCCTCGAACTTGGCGCGGGTGAGTTTCATGGTGAGATGCTTCGGGCCAGCCGCATCCGCCGTGATGAACGGCAGATTGATTTCGGTCTGCGTCGTGGACGAGAGCTCGATCTTGGCTTTTTCGGCGGACTCTTTGAGCCGCTGCAAGGCCAGCTTGTCGCTTGCGCAGATCGATGCCCTGCTCCTTCTGGAATTCGTCGGCGAGATAATTGACCAGGCGCATGTCGAAGTCTTCGCCGCCGAGGAACGTGTCGCCGTTGGTCGACTTCACCTCGAACACGCCGTCGCCGATCTCGAGGACCGACACGTCGAAAGTGCCGCCGCCGAGGTCGTAGACCGCGATGGTGCCGGTCTTCTGCTTGTCGAGACCGTAGGCAAGCGCTGCCGCGGTCGGCTCGTTGATGATGCGCAGCACTTCAAGGCCGGCGATCTTGCCGGCGTCCTTGGTGGCCTGGCGCTGGGCGTCGTTGAAATAAGCCGGAACGGTGATGACGGCCTGCTCGACCTTGGCGCCGAGATAGGCTTCCGCCGTCTCTTTCATCTTTTGCAGGATGAAAGCCGAGATCTGCGAGGGCGAATATTGCTTGGCGTCGGCCTCGACCCAGGCGTCGCCATTCGATGCCTTGGAAATCTTGTAGGGGACAAGCTTCTTGTCCTTCTCCACCATCGGATCGTCGTAGCGCCGTCCGATCAGGCGCTTGACCGCGAAGATGGTCTTTTCCGGATTGGTGACCGCCTGGCGCTTGGCCGGCTGGCCGACCAGCCGCTCGCCGTCATCGCTAAAGGCGACAATCGACGGCGTGGTTCGCATGCCTTCGGCGTTTTCGATAACTTTCGGCGTCTTGCCTTCCATCACGGCGACGCAGGAATTCGTCGTGCCGAGGTCTATGCCGATGACCTTGCCCATGGTTCTTCCTCTCAATTTGCGGCAGGCCGGACGGGCCGCAACCCTAAGGTTATTTGGCGCCCGAAAGGGATGTCGGCGGCTCGTCCGCAGACCCCTTGATCCAGCCCCCTGGATACACTTTCCGCCGCAATTGCGCGGCTTCATGGCTCATATAGTGGGGCCCCGGGGGCCCGCAAGCGGTTCGCTCACGAAATCGCGAGCAGCGTTAGCGGCATTGCGGCGGGCCCCATGGCCGGTTAGGCAGATGGGCGCCCGCAAGGGCCCCCCAAAAAAGAAGCGGTCTTAATGCTGCATCGGTCGATGAGCTATTTCCTCGCAGGATTAACCGGCATCGGGGCCGGCTTCCTGGCTTGTTTGGCGGCCGCCAATCTAGCCGCCGCCGAGCCGGCATTTCCCCCCGGCCTGCGCATCGGTCTTGAGCTGCCGCCGGGCCTGGTGGCGAGCACGCGTTTCCCCGGTTTCGAGGATACCGACCGCAAGATCACCGTCACCATCCTCGACCTGCCGCCGCAAGCCTATGGCGAGTTCGAAAAAGGAATGTTCGACAAGAGCCCGCCGGGGCTCACCATCGATAAGCGAGAGATGTTTCCGTTTACCGAAGGGATTGGATTTCTCGCCACCGGCCATGGGACGGTCGACGGCGTTGCCGTGCACAAGTGGCTGCTTCTCGCCGCCGTCCCGACCGTCAAGCTTGGCCAAATCGCCACTCTGGTGAATGTGCAGGTGGCCGACACCGCGCTCGCCACTTATTCCGATGCGGTTGTCCGCGCCGCGCTCAAGACGGTGACTTTCCGCGTGGCCCCGCTCGACGAGCGGCTCAAGCTGCTGCCGTTCAAGCTCGACGACATGGCCGGCTTCCGGGTGCTGCAGGTTGCGCCACGCGGCGTCATGCTAATCGAAGGACCGGGCAGCGATATCAGCAAGCAGCCTTACATGATCGTCGAAGCCGGCACCGGTTCGCCAAGCGAGCCCGACGCGCGCGGCCGCTTTGCCCGCGACTTATTGGCTAACGCGCCGGTGCGCGACCTTAAAGTGATGTCGGGCGAGACCGATGCGGATCAACAACCTGCCGGGATACGAGATCAGGGCGCAAGGCATTGGGGCTGGATGGCGCGCCGGCTTACCTGGTGCAGTGGGTTCGCTTCGGCACCAGCGGCTTTTCGCGCGTCATCGGCATTACCCATACGAGCGAATGGGACCAGATGTTTCCGCGCTTCCGCGCGGTGCGTGACGGAGTCGATTTCCGCTGACGCGCAGGCGGCGGATCAATCTAGAATTTGATCGTGCTGCGGATGCCGGCGATGAAGGCATTGCCGATGACGGCATTAGGATTGTTCGGGTCCGGCACGTGGCCGCCGGGATGGACGATGTATTGCAGGTCCGGCTGCACGATCCACCACGGCGCGATCTGCGCCTGATAACTCACCTCGAACAAAAATTCGTAGTCGCGGATCGGATAAGGCGGACCGTTGATCGCGAGCCTGTCGCGGTCGAGCGCTGACCGCGTCGCGGCTGATCCGGGCATAGGCCGCGCCGAAAGTGAGGACATCGTCGGCGCGACCGGGGATAAGACCTTTGAAGCCGGCGCCGGTGTCCACGTAATAGGACAGCAGATTTCGATCCGATGGCGAGACGCCGCTGCGCACGAACAGATTGAGCGAACTGGCGCCGTTGCGCCAGACCATCTGATCGGCGACGCCATAGATGCCCCAATTGCCGCGGTGATTAAGCGGATCGGTCGCAGCCAGGCTGGCCAGCGAGACGATCGCACCGCCGGCATCGAGACCGTAATGTTGGTCGGCAAAGTCCGCCGTCGCGTACCACGCCGCCGAGCTTGTAGACGCCCGGCAAACCGAGAGATTTTTTGTCCTGATTGATGGCGTATTGCAGTTCGCCCATCCACAGCGAGCCGCCGGCAAAGCTGAACGTGGTGCCGTAGCGATTGCACGCCTGCGGATTGTCGTTGCAATTGCGGCCGGCCGGATCGCCGGAGAACACCGCGGCAAGCGCTGTAATCTCCTCGCTGGCATTGACCTGCACGCGCACGCCGGGCGTTGCGAGCGGATAGGCCGGTCCGCCACTGCGCATATTCGCGCCGAATATGCTGGCCCAGCCAAACGTGCCGTTGATCAGGCCGCCGGCGGTATCGCTGGTGAAGAATTCGCCGTCGCCGACGATTTGACCGATTCGCACCAAGACCTTGTTGGCAAAGCTCTGCTCGAAGTAGGCGGTATACAGACGCGTGGTCGGCAATGCATCGAGATTGCTCGGATCGAAAATGCTGCCGCTGTTTTCTGCGACGTTGCGGCCGCTATCGTGAATCTGGAATACGGTGACGTGCGTCTTGCCGCCGGTCCAGCCGATCAGTTTTTCCAAGTCGGTATTGACCGAAAAATGCACCTGGCCTTCGTAGCTCGGTTCGCGCCGGATGCCGCCCGACATGACCGCAAAAACTTCGTTTGTGTATTCGAACTTGATCTCGATGCCGGCTTTTTCCTTCAACGCGGTGCGCGCGCCGCCCCAATCGCCGGTCAGCGTCTCTTGTTCCCAGATGGATTTGGGTTTGTCTTCCGCCAGCGCACGCGACGTGGCGAACATGGTGCTTGCCGCCATAAGCAAGCTCAACACGACAAGCCGCGCTTTGTTACCGCCGCCACACCACCGCCGCGCCCCCGTCGTCGCCCGGAAGGACCGAAACTGTCAGCGAGGGTGATGGATTGCCTGCGCCGCCCCGGATCGAACTTGTCGTTGAAGGTAATCGGCGCACCGCCCGCGTCAACAAAAATGTAGCGCAGGATCAATAGTTTGGAATTAGACCAAGAAAAATCTCAGCGCGTTGCGTGCCGCCGAAGCGCGCGATCAGTCCGCGTTGCCGGAATTATCGTTGGCGGAGGGGCTTCGCGATTTCGACGCCGCTTTGCTGACCGCCACCATAGCCGGGCGCAGCACCCGGTCGCCCAACATGTAACCGGCCTGGATCACTTGCGCGACATGGCCGGCCGGCAGTTCGGGCGTTTCCAACTCGTACATCGCCTGATGCACGTTGGGATCGAACTTTTCGCCGTCCGGCGAGAATTTCTTGACGCCGTGCTTCTCCAGCACTTTCAGCAATTCGCGCTCGGTCAGCTCGACGCCTTCGAGCAGCGCCTTGACGTCGGCTTGCGCGCGCAGCTCGGGCCCGGTCGCCTCGAGCGCGCGGTGCATATTGTCGGCCACCGCCAGCACGTCGCGGGCAAAGCCGGCATTGCCGTAAAGCCTGGCGTCCGCCACTTCGCGATCGGTGCGCTTGCGCAGGTTTTCCATCTCGGCGAGCGTGCGCAGCACCTTGTCCTTGTATTCGGCGGCTTCGCGCTGGGCCTCGGCCAAAGGATCGGCCGGCTCGGGCGCGGTCTGCGCCTCGGCCTGGGCCGCGGCGTCTTCAGCCTGGCGCGCACTGGGGTCCGTCATCGTCCTCAGTCCATCCTCAAAATTGCTCATGTGCCCCGGATATCAGGGCTCGGGCGACAAAAATCAAGCTTCAACTTGAAAGCAGCCGGCTCACCACCCGCGCGGTGTAATCGACCATGGGGATGACGCGGGCATAATTGAGCCTGGTCGGGCCGATTACTCCGATTACGCCGACAATGCTGCCTTTGCTGTCGCGATAGGGCGCCACGATGGTCGAGGAGCCGGACAGCGAAAACATCTTGTTCTCCGAGCCGATGAAGATGCGCACGCCCTCGCCGCGCTCGGCGCGGCCGAGCAGATCGATCACCCCGCGCTTGGTCTCCAGCGCATCGAACAGCGAGCGCACCCGCTCCAGGTCATCGAGTGCGTGCAGATCCTCCAGCAGATTGGCGTGGCCGCGCACGATCAATTGGCGGTCGTCGTTTTCGCCGCCCGACCAGCTCGCGAGTCCGGCCGAAATGATCTTTTGCGTCAATTGATCGAGCTCGGCTTGGCCCTGCGCCAGCGCCTTTTCGATTTCCGAGCGCAATTCGGAGAGCGCCTTGCCGCGGACGCGGGCGTTGAGGAAATTGCCGGCTTCGATCAGCGCCGATGTCGGCAAGCCCGCCGGCACGTTGAGCACGCGGTTTTCCACCTGGCCGTCTTCCGCCACCAGCACCGCCAGCGCGCGTTCCGGCTCCAGCCGCACGAATTCGATATGTTTGAGCCGCACATTGCTCTTGGCGGTCAGCACAACGCCGGCCGAGCGCGTGAGGCCCGACAAAGTCTGCGAGGCTTCGGTGAGCACCGCCTCCACCGACTTGCCGCTGCCGGTGCCTGTCACTTGCGCTTCGATCGAGTGGCGGTCGGTCTCGGTCAGGTCGCCGATCTGCATCAGCGCGTCGACAAAGAAGCGCAGGCCCAATTCGGTCGGTAATCTTCCAGCGGACGTGTGCGGAGCAAAAATGAGACCGAGCTGTTCCAAATCTGACATCACGTTTCGCACCGACGCCGGCGACAACGTAATCGGCAGGATGCGCGACAAATTGCGCGAGCCGACCGGCTCGCCGGTGGCGAGATAGCTCTCGACGATCTGGCGGAAAATCTCGCGCGAGCGCTCGTTGAGCGCCGCCAAGCCCGCAGGGGGCGTGCCAATCGGGACGTCGTGTGAGGCCAAGCGGTAACTCCTTAAATCCAGTCAACAGTTGACCATTCCACCGGCCTTGTTCAAGCCGGGCGTATGGTTATGGTGTGCGCCGGCAATCAGCGCATGATCCCGAAAAGTGGGTCCCGGTTTTCGGACAAGATCATGCGCCACTCATAGCACGGATCAAGCCTAATGCGGCCGAGCGGACGACAAGTCGACGAATTGCGTAGCGTTTCGCTCGAACGCGGCGTGGTTAAATATGCCGAAGGCTCCTGCTTCGTGAAATTCGGCGATACCCATGTGCTGGTGACCGCCAGTCTAGAAGAGCGCCTGCCGCCTTGGCTGAAAGGCCAGGGGCGCGGCTGGGTCACCGCCGAATACGGCATGCTGCCGCGCGCGACGTCCGAGCGCACCCGCCGCGAGGCTTCCGCCGGCAAGCAAGGCGGGCGCACGGTCGAGATCCAGCGGCTGATCGGACGTTCATTGCGCTCGGTCGTCGATTTGCAGGCGCTGGGCGAACAGCCAGATCACCATCGATTGCGACGTGATCCAGGCCGACGGCGGCACCCGCACCGCCTCGATCACCGGCGCCTGGGTGGCGCTCGCCGATTGCCTGACCTGGATGAAGTCGCGCGACATGTTCAAGGCGCATGGTCAAGGCGCAAGTTGCTGCGCGATCACATCGCCGCCGTTTCCTGCGGGGTGTTCAAAGGCACCGCGGTGCTCGACCTGGATTATGCCGAAGATTTGGAAGCCGACACCGACGCCAATTTTGTCATGACCGGCTCAGGCAACATCGTGGAAATCCAGGCCACCGCCGAGAAGACGCCGTTCAGCGAGGATCAGTTCCTGGTGCTGCTGGCGCTGGCGCGCAAAGGCATCGGCAAGCTGGTGGATTTGCAGAAATTGGCGGTGACGTGAGCAGGCAACTCACCGGTCCGGTGGTGATCGCCACCCATAATCCGGGAAAGCTTGCCGAGATGCGCGACCTGCTCGCGCCCTATGGCATCGAGGCGCAATCGGCCGGCGAGCTTGGTCTGCCCGAGCCGAACGAAACCGGAAAAACTTTTGCCGCCAATGCGCGCATCAAGGCGATATCCGCGGCGAAAGCCACAGGCCGTGCCGCCTTTGCCGACGATTCCGGGCTGGTCGTGGACGCACTCGGCGGTGAGCCCGGCATTCATTCGGCGCGCTGGGCCGGACCCGACAAAGATTTTCGCGCCGCCATGAACCGCATCCAGACGCTGCTGATCGAGCGCGGCGCCAAAAGCGCCCGAGCAGCGGCGCGCGCATTTCATTGCCGCGCTGTGTCTCGCCTGGCCGGACGGTCACTTGGAAGAATTCGAGGGACGCGTCGACGGCATCGTCGCCTGGCCACCGCGCGGCGACAAAGGTTTCGGCTACGATCCGCTGTTCCGGCCCGACGGGTTCGATCGCACCTTTGGCGAAATGAGCGCGGAAGAAAAACACGGACTGCCGCCGAAAGGTAAAGGCCTGTCACATCGCGCGCGCGCCTTCGTGAAGCTGGCGGAAGCGTGTTTGCGCCGATAACGCAGCGCTTGCGTCGTTCCAGATCGTTACAATTTTAAACACTTCTCCGCGGCCAAGGCGCATCTTTGCTGGCTGCGGCGCGCGCGGCGGCCTATGATGCTTAACATGAGTTTACCAACGCCCTTCGCCGTCACACCTTTCGCCGTCTATGTGCACTGGCCGTTCTGCCTGTCGAAGTGTCCCTATTGCGACTTCAACAGTCATGTCCGCCATGGCGGTGTCGACGAGCAGCGCTTTGTGCGCGCGATCGAAACCGAAATCGCCACGACGGCGGCGCGCGTGCCCGGCCGCACGGTGTCGACGATTTTTTTCGGCGGCGGCACGCCTTCGCTGATGCAGCCATCGTCGGTGCAAGGCGATCCTCGATTCGATCGCCAAACATTGGAGCGTTGCGCCCGACGTCGAAGTGACGCTCGAGGCCAACCCGACCAGCGTCGAAGCCACGCGCTTTCGCGGCTACCGCGCCGCCGGCGTCAACCGCGTGTCGCTCGGCGTGCAGGCGCTCGACGACGGCGCGCTCAAGGAACTTGGCCGCCTGCACACCGCGCAAGAAGCGCTCGATGCGGTCGCCATCGCCCGCGCCAATTTCGAGCGCTATTCCTTCGATCTCATTTATGCGCGCCCGCGCCAGACGCTTTCGTCCTGGAGCGAGGAACTCAAGCGCGCCATTAGCGAGGCGGCCGAACATCTCTCGCTCTATCAATTGACCATCGAGCCGGACACGCCGTTCTTCGGCCTGCACAAAGCCGGCAAGCTCGCCATTCCCGGCGACGATCTGGCGCGCGATCTCTACGATCTTACGCAGATGATCTGCGCCGGCGCCGGCCTGCCGGTCTACGAGATTTCCAACCACGCGCGGCCGGGCGCGGAATGCCGGCACAATCTGGTCTATTGGCGCGGCCACGATTATGCCGGCGTCGGCCCCGGCGCTCATGGCCGGCTCACCATCGACGGGCGGCGCTACGCCACCGAAACGGAAAAGCGGCCGGAAACCTGGCTCGCGCGCGTCGATGAAAATGGCAGCGGCTTGATCGTCGACGACAAACTTGCGCCGAGCGAAGTGGCGGACGAATATTTGCTGATGGGATTGCGGCTCGCCGAGGGCATCGATCCGCAGCGATTTACCGCGATTGCCGGCCGCACGCTCGATCCCAAGCGGATTTCGTTTTTACGCGATGGCGGCACGGTGGAAACCACGCCGGACGGCCGCTTGCGCGTGACGCAAAGCGGATTTCCGCTGCTCGATGCGGTGGTCGCGGATTTAGCGGCCTAGCGCATGATCCCGAAAAGCCTGCCCTCGGACTTGCTCCGAGCGTGGGAACCGGTTTTCGGATAAGATCATGCGCAAACAAAAAGACTTTACGTTCCCGGCTGGAACGACTTCGGCGCCGGGCTCACCACCTGCGGACCGGTCGGCGCCACGCGCAACACGGCAAGCCCGCGCTCGGTGGTGCCGTTGGCGCGGAAACGGAAAATTCCGTCAATGCCGGCAAAACCCGACGCGTTGGTCAGCACCTGCTGGCTGAAGCGCTGCGGCCCTTGCGTCTTCACCAGCGCCGCCACCAGCGCCACCGCATCGTAAGCAAGTGTCGCGGTGCGCACCGGGTCTTGCCCGTAGCGCGAGCGATAGCGCGCCGAAAAATTGCGGAAGCCGGTCAACTCAGGCGCCGCGAACAAGCCGCCTTGCAGCGCCGGCGTCGAGAAGATGCGCGGATCGTCCCATAGTCCGGTGCCGAGCAACTGCAGGCGCTTGAGATTGACACGGTCGGCGGCCAGCGCCCCAACCACCTGCGGCACGGCGTCGGCGCCATCGGGAATGAAGATCGCATCGGCGCGGGTCGCCGCCTGCGCCACGCGGCTTGCGGGCTCCATGAGCTTGCCCGGATCGAGCGGATATTTTTCCAGTGCGATCACGCGCGCGTTGCGTTGCGCGACGTCCTGCTGGAACGCCGCCTCCACCACCGTACCGTAAGCGTTGTCCGGCATCAGCGCCGCGAACGAGCGTTTGCCGTGGGAGACGGCGTAATCGATGATGCGCTTAACGTCGGACTCCGGCAGGAAGCTCAAGAGATAAATGCCGTTGGTGGCGACGCTGGCGTCGGTCGAAAACGCGATCACCGGAATGCCGCGCGCGCGCGCGACGCGCGCCGACCGCGCGCACCGCTTGCGCAAACAGCGGCCCGATGATGATTTCTGCGCCTTCGGCGAGCGCCTGTTCGGCGGCGGCTTGCGCGCCTTGCGGCGTGCCGGCGTCGTCTTTCACCAGCAGTTGAATGTTGGGATTCTTGAATTCGGCGAGCGCCATTTCGGCGGCGTTTTTCATGGAGCGCGCGGCAACGCCGGCATTGCCCTGCGCCGACAGCGGCAGGATCAGGCCGACGCGAACCTGGCCGGTGCCGATTTGCCCGCCGGCCTCGGGCGCAGCCGCCTGCGGAGGCGGCTCGCCGCCGCCCGCTTGATTGAGGGTGGTGCCGGCGCAAGCCGCGAGTGCAAAAGCCGCCGCGGTCAGGCAGAACGCTGCGCGTATCCGGCGCATGCCGCGCGCCAGCGCTCTCTCCTCGTTCAGCGAAATTCCCGGCAATGGTCGCTCCCCGCGCGACGGTTCTGTGTCAGTCCTAACTTTAAACGGCGAATTTGTCCCTGAAAAGGTTAAGGCGATGAAAAAGAAAGGGAATTTGCCGCCGATGACGCCGCAATCAGGCCCGTTTAGAGTGCCTTCCATGGCCAAGCAAAAAAACGCCGCCGCTAACGCCCGTTCGCGCCGTTATTCGCTCGCGGACGCGGCTATCGAGGCCCCGAAAGCGGCCGCCGGCCTTTATTTGGTCGCAACGCCGATCGGAAATTTAGGCGATATCAGCCTGCGCGCGCTCGAACTCTGGCGGGCGCCGATTGCATCGCCTGCGAGGACACACGCGTCACGCGCAAGCTCACCGAGCGCTACGGGATCGCGACGCCGCTCACTCCTTATCACGAGCACAACGCGGCCGAGGCGCGGCCGAAACTTTTGGCGCGGCTTGCCGCCGGCGACGCGGTGGCGCTGGTGTCGGACGCCGGCACGCCGCTGATTTCCGACCCGGGTTACAAGCTGGTGCGCGCTGCGCAAGATGCGGGCCAAGCTGTAACCGCCGTTCCCGGCGCGTCAGCGGTGCTCGCCGCGCTGAATGTCGCCGGGCTGCCGACCGATCGTTTCTTCTTCGAAGGCTTCCTGCCGCCCAAACAGGTGGCGCGGCAAAAGCGCATCGCCCTGCTTGCGCCTATTCCCGCAACCCTCGTGCTGTTCGAAAGCGGCGCGCGGCTGGCAGACTCCCTCGCCGATCTCGCGCAAGTCTTGGGGCCGCGTCAGGCTGCGATCTGCCGCGAACTGACCAAGCTGCATGAGGAAATCCGCCGCGACGATTTGCCAAGTCTGGCGCGCGCCTATTCGCAAGGCGGCGAGACGCGCGGCGAGATCGTCATCGTGGTGGCGCCGCCGCCCGAGCAAACAACGGCGGACGCGGATATCGATGACATGCTGCGCCATGCGCTCGAACGCGTCTCGGTGAAAGATGCCGTCGGCGAAGTGGCGCTCGCCACCGGGCGTCCGCGCCGCGAGGTCTATCAGCGCGCGCTTGATCTTGCGAAAGATTCCGGCGATGGCGCCGCGTAAGCCGCGGCCGGTGAAGCCGCCGCCGCGCCCGGAAAGAGTGGCGGCCTTTGGTTTCGGCCTATCCGCGGAAAGCCGCGCCGCCGCCTGGCTGATCGGCAAAGGCTATCGCATTCTGGCGCGGCGCTGGAAAAGCCCGCTCGGCGAAATCGACATCATCGCCGCCCGCCGCCATTTGCTGGTGTTCGTCGAAGTGAAGGCACGCGCCACGCTCGACGACGCGGCGTTTTCGGTCACCGAGCGGCAGAAGCAGCGCATCGCCGGCGCCGCGGAAATCTGGCTCGCCGGCCATCCCGATCGCGCCATTCACGATATTCGCTTCGACGCCATTTTGGTGGCGCCGGGAAAATTGCCGCGCCATATCCCGGCGGCGTTTGAAAGTGCGTGATGGCGCCTAGGCGCTCAGCCGCTCGAAGAACAAATCGACCTGGCCGCGGATGCGCCCGGCGACGTTGCCCAGATCGTCGGCCACCGCCTTGACCGTGCCGGCGCTGGAGCGAGTGTCATGCGTGGCCGAGCCCACCAGATTGACCTCGTCGGCGGTCTCGACCGTGCGCTTGGCCGCGGTCTCCACGCTGCGCGCGATTTCGGCGGTTGCGGCGCCCTGCTCGGTGACGGCCGCCGCGATCGCCCCGCTGATATCGCCGATTTCGCGAATGATGTGCTCGATCGCGTTGATCGCCTCGATCGAACGCACCGTGGCGCGCTGCATGCCGGTGATCTGCGTGGCGATCTCCTCGGTGGCGCGGCTGGTCTGCCCGGCCAGCGCCTTGACCTCGCCGGCGACCACGGCAAAGCCGCGGCCGGCCTCGCCCGCGCGCGCGGCTTCGATGGTGGCATTGAGCGCCAGCAGATTGGTCTGCTCGGCGATCCCGGTGATGAGCTTGACCACATCGCCGATGCGCGCGGCCGCGTCACCTAATTCCTTGACCGCGAGGTTGGTACGGCCGGCCTCGTTCACCGCCTTGGTGGCGATGGCGTTGGACTGCGAGACTTGCCGGTCGATCTCGTTGACGGAGGCGGACAATTCGTCGGCGGCCGAGGCGATATCGCGCACATTGGAGGAGGCTTCCGAGGAGGCCGCCGCCGCGCGCGCGGTCTTGGCGGTGGCATCGTCGGCGGCGCCGGCGAGCTGGGTCGAGGCATCGAGCATCTGATCGGAAATGCGGCCGAGTTCGGCCAGCGTTGCTTCGACGTCGGCGGAGAAGCGCGAAATCTCGCTCGACATCTGCTCCTGGCGCTGGGTGCGCGCCTGCGCGTCGTCGACCACGGTGCGGTTGAGCTCTTCGTTATGGCGCATGGCGTGCTGGAACACGGCGATCGAGCGCGCCAGCGCGCCGATCTCGTCGCTGCGCTCGCTGAACGGCACCGAAATCGGAACCATCGCCGCCGGCGACCTGTTCGGTCACTTTGGTAATGGCGGCGAGCGGCTTTGTTACGCTGCGCGCGATCACCAGCGCGCCGGCGGCCGCAAACATCACGGCAAGGGCTGCGAGCACGCTCAGCAGCATCGCGGTCTTGTCGATGCCGCTGTCTATTTCTGCGTAGACGCGCTTTGCCCGTTTGGAATAAAGCTCGGTGAGTTTTTCCAGATCCTTGTTGAGCGCCTTGCGTACCGACCGGTTGGCATCGTTGTCGCCCCAAACACGGCCGGCGGCCGGGCTCACCTCGGTGCCAAGCCGCGCGAGCTCATTGCGAAATTCGATGAATTTGGCAATGCGCTTGGAAAACTCGGCGAACAATTCGGCGTCATCGCCGCGCACCGACTTCTTCCAGTCTTCGACCACCTTGGCGATCTGCTTGTTGAATTTGAGAATCCCGTCGGCGTAGATTTTCGAGGTCGGCATGTCGGACGACATATAGACGCCGCGCGATTCCATCACGACCGCGTAAATCAGCCCGTTCACCCGCTCCACGTTCCAGGTGCCGGAATTGGCGGATTCGAATTCGTCGGTGAGGGCGGCATGATGGCGCGCGCTCAGCACCGCCACCACCGACAGCGCCACCGTCGTGGTGGCCATCAGCGCGAAGATCGCATAGAGCTTGGCGGCAATCGACAGCTTCGGCAAAGTCACAAGCGTTCCCACCCCGTGCCAGACAGGATTTCCCGGCGGCCAGTGTGGCGGTAATATGTTAACGTTTTGTTTTCCTTAAACTTCCTTGGGTGAAAGGCCCTCAATGAGCCTGAAAATCGCGGTGCAAATGGATCCGATCGAGCGGATCAACATCAAGGGCGACTCGACTTTTGCCCTGCTGCTGGAAGCGCAGAAACGCGGCCACAAGCTCGCTTATTACACCCCCGACAAACTGGCTTTGCTCAACGGCCATGTGTTTTCGACGGTGCAAGCCTTAAGCGTGCGCGACCAGGCCGGCGATTATTTCACGCTTCGGGACGCCGCGGCGGCTGGAGCTTGCCGAATTCGACGTGGTGCTGCTGCGGCAAGACCCGCCTTTCGATCTTGCTTATGTGACCACCACGCATCTGCTCGAGCGCATTCATCCGAAAACGCTTGTGGTCAACGACCCGCGCAGCGTGCGCGACGCGCCGGAGAAAATCTTCGTCACCGAGTTTCCCGATTTGATGCCGCCGACTTTGCTCACCCGCGATCTGGCCGAGATCAAAGCCTTTCGCGCCGAGCACGAGGACATCGTGATGAAGCCGCTCTACGGCCACGGCGGCGGCGCGGTGTTCCGCATCACCCGCGACGACCTCAATTTCGGCTCGCTCTATGATCTTTTCGCCGTCACCTTCCGCGAGCAATGGGTGGTGCAGAAGTTTCTTCCCGCGGTGAAGCAAGGCGACAAGCGCATTCTGCTGGTGGACGGCGAATTCGCCGGCGCGGTCAACCGGATCCCTGCCGCCGACGATCTGCGCTCCAACATGGTGCGTGGCGGCGCGCCGGCGGCGACCGAACTCACCAAGCGCGAGGCCGAAATCTGCAAGCGGCTGGCGCCGGCGTTGCGCGAGCGCGGGCTGCTGTTCGCCGGCATCGACGTGATCGGCGACTTCATTACGGAAATCAACGTCACCTCGCCGACCGGCATCCGCGCCGTGAAGAACCTCGGCGGCCCCGACGCCGCGGCGCTGATCTGGGACAAGATCGAGCGAAGCGGAAATCAGCTCGCTAGCTTGCAGCGGCGTTTCCTCGGCCACATCGACCTGCGCCAGCCGCCGCCAAGTGCGGGGCCCACGCCCGACTTCCCACAACAATTCCTCGACCTCGCAGCAGGCGTCTTCCGCCTGGCTGCGCGCGGCCTTTGCCCGCTTGACTTCCAGAACCAGTGTTTTCCTGTCGATCATGGCCAAAACGCCCCTGTTTGCGCTTTTGACAAGGTTTAGCGTGAGTCGTTTTGTTCTGCAAATGTTCTTGTCGTAATCCACAAGTTCCGCTACGCTGGCGTGTGTCGGGGTTGAGGAAGCAGGGCCATGGTCCAGCGTGTCAGCACGGTTGCCTTCGAGGGCATCGAGGCCCGCGCCGTTGACGTGCAGGTGCAGGTCGCGCCCGGCCTGCCCGCCTTCAACATCGTCGGCCTGCCGGACAAGGCTGTGTCCGAAGCCAAAGAGCGCGTGCGCGCGGCGCTGATCGCCTCGGGGCTGGCGCTGCCGGCGCGCCGCATCACCGTCAATCTCGCGCCCGCCGATCTGCCCAAGGAAGGCAGCCATTATGATTTGCCGATCGCGCTCGGATTGATGGCGGCGATCGGCGCCATACCGCATGACGCCCTGAGCGGCTTCACCGTATTGGGCGAACTCGGCCTCGACGGCGGCATCGCGCCGGTCGCCGGCGTGTTGCCGGCCGCCATCGGCGCCAATGCGCGCGCGCAAGGGCTGATCTGCCCGGCCGTTTGCGGACCGGAAGCGGCCTGGGCCTCGCCGGAGATCGAGATCGTGGCGGCGCAATCGCTCATCCAGCTCGCCAATCATTTCAAGGGCACGCAAGTGCTCTCGCGCCCGCAGCCGAAAATCCGCGAGCTCGACGGCGAGCCGCTCGATCTCGCCGACATCAAGGGCCAGGAAAGCGCCAAGCGCGCGCTCGAAGTCGCCGCCGCCGGCGGGCATAATTTGCTGATGGTCGGCCCGCCCGGCGCCGGCAAGTCGATGCTGGCGGCGCGGCTGCCGTCGATCCTGCCGCCGCTGCTGCCGGCGGAACTGCTGGAAGTCTCGATGATCGCTTCGGTCGCCGGCGTCATCGAAGGCGGCGCGTTGACCAACAAACGCCCGTTCCGTAGCCCGCATCATTCGGCGTCGATGCCGGCGCTGGTCGGCGGCGGCTTGCGCGCCAAGCCCGGCGAAATATCGCTCGCGCATAACGGCGTCTTGTTCCTCGACGAGCTGCCGGAGTTTTCGCCGCAGGCGCTCGAACTCGCTGCGCCAGCCGCTGGAGACGGGCGAAGTCGCCATCGCGCGCGCCAATCATCGCATCACGTATCCGGCGCGCTTCATGCTGGTGGCCGCCATGAACCCGTGCCGCTGCGGGCGCGCCAACGATCCGGGCTTTGCCTGCAAGCGCGGGCCCAATACGCGCTGCGTCGCCGAATACACCAGCCGGCTGTCCGGTCCGCTGCTCGACCGCATCGACCTGCATATCGAGGTGCCGGCGGTGACCGCCGCCGACTTGATTTTGCCGCCGCCCTCGGAAGGCAGCCGCGAAGTGGCGGCGCGCGTGGCGCGCGCCCGCGACATCCAGACCGAACGCTATGCCGCATTGGGGCTGGCGCATGTTCGCTGCAACGCGCAGGCGCAGGGTCCGGTGCTGGAAGAGGTCGCGCGCGCCGATGGTACCGGGTTGGCGCTGTTGCGCGATGCCGCCGATTCCATGCGCCTGTCGGCGCGCGGCTATCACCGCGTCTTGCGCGTCGCCCGCACGCTGGCCGATCTCGACGGCGCCGACACGGTCGCCCGCGTGCATCTGGCGGAGGCTTTATCCTACCGCGCGCTGGCCGACGAAGTGCGCCGCGCGGCCTAGGCCGCATCGCAATAAACAGCCTTATTTAACCGTCTTTTTACCACGTTGCAGCGCGCGCGCGGGCCACCCGCTTGCGGGGAATAAAATTGCAAGGTTCCCGGGGCCAAATGCGTGAGCCTTGAGCAAACGCGCGGGAACCATGCAGAGCAAATCAGGGGCGTCCGTCACCGACGCCATACGCACGCGCGCGCGCAACAAAGCGGCCTTCGTGCTGTTCGGCCGCGCCGCCATGACCACGCTGTCGATCGTCTCGGCCGCGCTCGGTTTCATGACCGGCGTGCGCATGCAGCATGAATCCTACGATCCCTACGCTTATGCCACCGGCGCCGGCGCGCTGTTTGCCGCCGCCTGCGCGGTCATCGCCTTTCTGCTGACGCGCCGCCGCATGATGATCGAAAAAATGCGCGCGCTGGACGCGCGCGTCGAGGAATTGTCCGACCGCAATTGGGAACTGCGCGAGGCGGAAGAGCGCGCCCGCAGCCTGCTGGAAGCGCAAGGCGACTTGATCGTGCGCCGCGACGCGCAAGGCCGCGTCACTTACGCCAACGACGCCTTCTGCGCGCTCGCAGGCAAAACGCGCGACGCGCTGATCGGCGCGGCGTTCGAATTGCCGGTGGCCGCGCAAGGCGAGACCACCGTGCTCGCCGACGGCACCCGCGTGCACGACCAGAACATCATGTGCGGCGAGACGGCGCGCTGGATCGCCTGGCGCGAAGTCGCCGTGCGCACCGAGCAGGGCAGCGAAGTGCAAGGCGTCGGCCGCGATGTCACGGCCCGCGTCGAAGCCGAACAGGCGCTCGAGCAGGCGCGCGACCAGGCGGAGACCGCCAACCGCGCCAAGTCGCGCTTCCTCGCCATGGTCAGCCACGAGATCCGCACGCCGCTCAACGGCCTGCTCGGCATGGCCGACCTTTTGCTCGACACGCCGCTCACGCCCGAACAGATCACTTATGCCAAGGCCGCCAAGACATCGGGCGAAACGCTGCTGTCGCTGATCGAGGAGATTCTCGATTTCTCCAAGATCGAAGCCGGCAAGCTCGATCTCGAAGCGCGGCCGTTCGCGCTCGTCGCCTTGGTCGAGGAAGCGGTCGAACTGCTGGCGCCGCGCGCGCAAGCCAAAGGCATCGAGATCGCATCGTTCGTGGACGAGCGCCTGCCGGAAAAAATCGTCGGCGACGCCTCGCGCCTGCGCCAGGTGCTGCTCAACCTCGCCGGCAACGCCATCAAGTTCACCGAGACCGGCGGCGTCGCGGTCATCGTCGAGCCGGGCGAAGGCGACAACGCCATCCGTTTCCTGGTGCGCGACACCGGCATCGGACTTAAGGACGAAGACAAAGCGCGCATCTTCCTCGACTTCGAGCAGGCCGACGGTTCTTCGACGCGCAAATTCGGCGGCACCGGTTTGGGGCTGGCCATCTCGCGGCGCATCGTCGAGCGCATGGATGGATCGATCGAGGTGGAAAGCGCGCCCGGCGCCGGCGCCACGTTCGGTTTCACGGTGGCGCTTGCGCCTGCGCCCGACGAGGTGGCGTCGACGAAATTCGTCGCGCCCGATTTGCGCGACACATCCGTGCTGATCGTCGCCGAAACCGAAATCGAATCCTCGCTGCTGGCGCGCCGGATCGGCCGCTGGGGCGCCAAAACTTGCTCCGTGGTCGACGAGCGCATTGCCTTTGCGCTGCTGCCCGAGCGGCACTGGGACGCGCTGCTGGTCGACCATCCGCTGGTGGCCAACATGACCGCGACCGCCGATCTGGCGCGGCTCGACGTGCCGCGGCGCATTGCTTTGATCACGCCGGCCGAGCGCCATGAATTGCCCGCGCTCAAGGCCGCGGGCTTTACCGGCTATCTGGTCAAACCGGTGCGCGCTGCGTCTCTGGCCACGCGGCTGACCACCGAACATGTTTTCGATCACGCAGCCGCCGGCGCTGCCGGTGCCGAGGCGGCCGCCGGGGCCGACAAGCCTGCAAAAAGCAAAGGCCTGTCGATCCTGGTCGCCGAGGACAACGAGATCAACGCGCTGCTGATGCGCTCGCTTCTGACCCGTCTCGGGCACACGCCCACCATCGCCGGCAACGGCGAAGCGGCGATCGAATCCTGGGCAGCCGCGCGCGCCGCGCTGACGCCTTACGATCTGGTGCTGATGGACGTGCAGATGCCGGTGATGGACGGCCTTGAAGCGGCCCGCCGCATCCGCGCCGCCGAAGCCGAAAACAACGCGCCGCGCACGCGCATTTTGGCGCTCACCGCCAATGCCCTGAGCGAAGACCGCGACGCCGCCATGGCCGCCGGCATGGACGGCTTGCTGGTCAAGCCGCTCGACCGCGAGCGGCTGCGCGAGGCGCTTGAAGCGGTGCCCGCGACCCTCGCGGCTTGATCGCGGCTTCCATAAATTGTCATAAATTCTTGGCCTGGCCATGCTGTAGGAGGCGATGGCAGGCGCGTTGGTGATTCGCCGGCCTGATGTGCCGGTTGGTCGCAGAGCTATTGGCGCCGAACAGGACTAGAAATCCGCATGCCCGGCCAGACGCATTCCGCTCCGTCCCGCAAAATTCTTGGCCGCAATCTTGGCCGCGCCCGTCCTGCGCCTTCCGTTCCTGGCCTGATCTCGGCGCTGCAAGCCTTCGGCGGTCTGCAGGCCTGGGCTGCGCGCGCGCATGGGCCGACCCAGAGTCTCGGCCGCGTCGGTTCGCTGGAAGTGCGGCTGGCGCAGACCGCGGCCGAAGTGCGCCAGGCGCAGAAATTGCGCTACCGCGTTTTCTACCAGGAAGGCTCCGCCATCCCCAATCCGGGCCGGCTGTTCGCGCGCCGCGACGTCGACGCCTATGACGCGATCTGCGACCACTTGCTGGTGATCGATCACGACGCCCGCGACGGCCAGGCAACCAGCCGGCCGGCGGTGGTCGGCACCTATCGGCTGCTGCGCCAGCCGCTGGCCGAGGAATTCGGCGGCTTCTATACGGCAAACGAATTCGACATCGGCGGGCTGATCGCGCGCCATGCCAATCTGCAATTTCTCGAGCTCGGCCGCTCGTGCGTGCTGGCGCCCTACCGCAACAAGCGCACGGTCGAGCTGTTGTGGCATGGCATCTGGTCTTACGTGCAGCAGAACCGCTTCGACGTGATGATCGGCTGCGCCAGTCTGGAAGGCACCGAGCCCGAACAGCTCGCGCTGCCGCTTTCGTTTTTGCATCACTACGCGCGCGCGCCGGAAAACTGGCGGGCGCGCGCTTTGCCCGCGCGTTATGTCGAGATGGACCGGCTGTCGAAGGAAGCGACCGATCCGAAGGCGGCGTTGCGCATGCTGCCGCCGCTGATCAAGGGTTACTTGCGGCTCGGCGCTTTTATCGGCGACGGCGCGGTGGTCGACCACGAATTCGGCACCACCGATGTGCTGATCGTGCTGCCGGTGTCGGCGATCAACGAGCGCTATATCGAGCACTTCGATTTGAGCCGCTGGGCGGCGTAGCTCGTCCCGCGAAAGCGGGGACCCAGTCCATTTCGGATTCCCGCTTCGCGGGATCATGTGGGCGCCGCCGCAGCGACTACTTCCTCGACCAAATGGCTTTCGCTTTTTTTCAAAATCAAGTCGGCGCGCTGGCGCGTCGGCAAAATATTTTCATGCAAATTAAGCAGATTGATGCGCTCCCAGATCGAGGAGGCGGTCTCGGTCGCTTCCGCATCGGACAAATTCGAATAGCGATGGAAATATGATTTCGGATCGCGGAACGCCGTGCTGCGCAATGTCAGAAAACGATCGACGTACCAGGACTTGAGCACGTCCTCGCTGGCGTCGAGATAGACCGAGAAATCGAAGAAGTCCGACACGAAAGGAATGGCCTTGCCGTCCTTCGGCAGCCGCCCGGTCTGCAACACGTTCAGCCCTTCGACGATCAAGAGATCCGGCCGGTCGATCTCGACCCATTGGCCCGGCATCACGTCATAGATCAAATGCGAATAAACCGGCGCGCGCGCCGGCCGCACGCCGGCTTTCACGTCGGAGAGAAAGCGCAACAGCGCCGGCAGGTCGTAGCTTTCCGGAAAGCCTTTCTTTTCCATCAGGCCTTCGCGTTCCAGGATCGAATTCGGATAAAGGAAGCCGTCGGTGGTGATGAGATCGACCTTCGGCACATTCGGCCAGCGCGCCAGCAGAGCTTGCAGCACGCGCGCGGTGGTCGACTTGCCGACCGCCACCGAGCCGGCGACGCCGATGATGAACGGCATCTTGGTGTCCTCGGTGCCGAGGAAGTTCTGCTGGGCGCGGAACAGCCGCTGCGTCGCCGCCACGTAAAGCGAGAGCAGGCGCGACAGCGTGAGATAAATCTCCTCGACTTCCTTGATGTCGAGCCGGTCGTGCAGCGAGCGCAGGCGCGTGACCTCTTGCGAGGTCAGCGTCATCGGCGTGTCCTCGCGCAACGCCGCCCAGTCCGCGCGCGAGAACGTGCGGTAGGGCGAAAGCGTTTCGTCGGTGCGCTGTTCCATGCGCTATTTCCGCGATGCTTTTTCTTCGTGCCCAGTCTGCGCGGTGCGCTTTTCCAGCGCGGCTTCCACTTGCGCCAGCGTCACGCCGCGCGCCTCCAGCACCACCAGCAGATGATAAAGAAGATCGGCGGCTTCCGCGATCAGCTTGCCCTTGTCGTCCTGCAAGGCGGCCAGCACGGTTTCGATGGCCTCTTCGCCCAATTTTTTGGCGCATTGGGCGACGCCCTTGTCGAGCAGCGCGCGGGTATAGGAATCCTTCGCGCTCGCCTTGGCGCGTTCGTGCACCCGCTTTTCCAGGTCGGCCAGGGTGAACTTGCTCATGAGAAGCTGAATAGCACTGTTGCGCTTACGGATCGAGCCGCATCGGCAGGCCGGCTTTGGCCATATAACTCTTGGCCTCGCGCACGCTGTGCTGGCCGAAATGGAAGATCGTGGCCGCCAGCACCGCGGTGGCATGGCCGTCGCGGATGCCTTCGACCATGTGATCGAGCGTGCCGACGCCGCCGGAGGCGATCACCGGCACCGATGTGGCGTCGGCAATGGCCCGGGTGAGCGCGATATCGTAGCCCTTGCCGGTGCCGTCGCGGTCCATCGAGGTGAGCAAAATTTCGCCGGCGCCGAGCGCCACGACTTCGCGCGCATAAGCAATCGCGTCGATGCCGGTCGGATTGCGGCCGCCATGGGTGAAGATTTCCCAGCGGTCCTTCTCGCCCGGCTTCGACACTTTCTTGGCGTCGATCGCCACCACGATGCATTGGTCGCCGAATTTCTCCGCCGCCTCTTTCACGAATTCGCGCCGGTTCACCGCCGCGGTATTGATCGACACCTTGTCGGCGCCCGACGCGAGCAGCGCGCGGATATCCTCGATGGTGCGCACGCCGCCGCCGACGGTGAGCGGCATGAAACAGGCCTCCGCCGTACGCCGCACCACATCGAGAATGATGCCGCGGTTTTCGTGGCTGGCGGTGATGTCGAGAAACGTAAGTTCGTCGGCGCCGGCCGCGTCATAGGCGATCGCGGCCTCCACCGGATCGCCGGCGTCGCGCAGATTGACGAAATTGACGCCCTTGACCACGCGGCCGTCTTTCACGTCCAGACAAGGAATGACGCGGACTTTGAACATGACGACCTTGTGTTTGGGCGACGGATATCGGCGCAGGGACAGTTAAGCTAGCATCGCCAAAATATCCAGGGTCTTAGCCGATGCTGACATCCGCGCTCCCGCTCATCGTCGCCTGCTTTTTTGCAGGCGTTTTAGGCTTTGCCGCGCACCGCGCCAGCATCTGCACGGTGCGGGCGGTGGCCGAGATCATGAGCGCGCGCACCGGTTACATGCTGTGGAGCATCGGCAAATCCGCGCTCTGGGTGATCGCGCTGACGCTGCCGTTCCTCTGGCTGATGCCGGAGGCGGCCAATGCCATTGGCGGCTGGCGGCTGACCTTGACGACTTTGCTCGGCGGTTTCCTGTTCGGCCTCGGCGCGGCGCTTAACGGCGCTTGCGCTTATTCCACCATGGCGCGGCTGGTGGACGGCGAAGCGCGCATGGCGGTCTCGGTCGGCGGCTTTGCCATCGGCGTGCTCACGTTCCTGCTGCTGGTCGATAGCCAAATTCTGGCGCGGCCGGAAAAAGCGCCGGCCTTGATCGGCTCGGCCTTGAGTTTCGCACTGGTGATCGTGCTCGGGCTCGCAGCCTGGGCGATCTACGAAGTGCCGCGCATCTGGCGCATGCGGCCGAAACATCTGCGCATCCAGCACATGATCCTGTCGCCACAATACCGGTTATCAAGCGCGGCACTGGTGATCGGCATCGCCAGCTCGATCGTGTTCCTGCTGGTCGGCTCGCCCGGCTATGCCATCACGCTGCACAGCATGGTCGCCGGCATGGTCGGCAAGGGCGCATTGCCGGCGGCCTCGCGCAATATTTTGATGCTCTCGGTGCTGGCCGGAATGCTGGTGTCCACTTTGCAGCGCGGCAGCTTCCGCCTCGACTGGCGGCCACAGCTGTCTTGGCTGCGCAATATTTTCGGCGGCGCGCTGATGGGGCTTGGCGCCGCCATGGTGCCGGGCGGCAATGCCGCGCTTATCCTTTACGCGATCCCGAGTTTTTCGCTGCACGCGCTGCCGGCTTTCGCCGCGCTCATCGTCGGCGCCGGCGCCGGTTTGCTGGCGATGAAACATTTAGCCGGCGTCGATACGCGCGTGGTGTGCCGCAACGACATCTACCGCGCCGAAGCGCAGCCGAAAGGCTCGATCCTCAATTCGCACGCGCCGCAGTTGATGAACTTCAAAGCCTCGGCCACGTCCACGCGGCCGTCATACAGCGCGCGGCCGGCGATGGCGCCGGCGAGTTTTTTGGCGCGCGGCTCCAGCAGCGCCTTGATGTCGTCGATGGAAGCCAAGCCGCCTGAGGCGATGACCGGAATCGAAATCGCGTCGGCCAATGCAATGGTGGCGTCGAGATTGAGACCTTTGAGCAAGCCGTCGCGCGCGATGTCGGTATAGATGATGGCGGAAACGCCGGCGTCTTCGAAGCGGCGCGCGATCGAGAGCGCCGAGAGCTCGGAGATTTCCGCCCAGCCTTGCACCGCCACCTTGCCGTCGCGGGCGTCGAGCCCGACCGCCACGCGGCCGGGAAATTTCTTGGCCGCGTCGATCACCAGCGAAGGATTGCGCACCGCCGCGGTGCCGATGATGACGCGGTCGACGCCCTTGGCCAGCCAGCCTTCCACCGTCGCCATGTCGCGCACGCCGCCGCCGAGCTGCACCGGTATGCCGATGGTTTCGAGAATGCGATCGACAGCGCCGGCATTCACCGGCTTGCCGGCAAAAGCGCCGTCGAGATCGACGATGTGCAAATATTCAAATCCCGCCAGTTCAAAAGCGCGCGCCTGCGCCGCCGGATCGCGGTGAAACACGGTGGCGCGCGCCATGTCGCCCTGCTCGAGGCGCACGGCCAATCCCTCTTTGAGATCGATGGCGGGAAAAAGAATCACGGCGCCCACTTCAGAAAATTCGCGATCAGCTTGAGCCCCAACCGCTGGCTCTTCTCCGGGTGGAATTGCGTGCCGACCATGTTGTCGCGCCCGACGATGGCCGTAAGCGGACCGCCGTAATCGGCCTGCGCCACCAGATCCTTGCGCTGCGCCGGTTTGAGTTCGAACGAGTGCACGAAATAAGCATGCAAGCCGTCGGGCCCGAGCGGAATGTCTTCCAGCAGCGGATGCGGCTGCAGCATGTTCAAAGTGTTCCAGCCCATGTGCGGGATTTTCAAATCCGGATCGCTCGGCTTGATGCGGTCCACTTCGCCGGCGATCCAGCCCAAGCCCGGGGTCACCTGATATTCGCGCCCGCGCTCGGCCATCAATTGCATGCCGACGCAAATGCCGAAAAACGGCCGCCCGCGCTCAAGCACATTCTCATTGAGCGCCTCGACCATGCCGGGAATGTCGTCGAGCCCGCGCCGGCAATCGGCGAAAGCGCCGACGCCCGGCAGCACCACGCGGTCGGCTTTCGCCACGTCGCCCGGTTTGCTGGTGACGAGGATCGGCTGGTCGTGCCCGCTTTCGCGCGCGGCGCGCTCGAAGGCTTTCGCCGCCGAGTGCAAATTGCCGGAGCCGTAATCGACGATGGCAACGCTCATCGGTTGCTGCCCGGCTCGGGGAAAAGTCCGATCACATCGCCCGGCGACGGCGGCCCGCGCCGCACCGGCGTTGAATATTTAGGCTCCGGCGCCGCCGGCGGCGGCGCTTCGGGCGCGCGCTTGGCCCACTCGCTGTAGAAACGCTGCTCGGCCACTTCTTCATCTTCGGCCACGACGAAGCCGAGCGTCCGCCAGCCGTGCCGCGACAGCGTCCAGCGCCGGATCGCCGATGCTTCGAAGCCGACCAGCAAGCCGACCGGCAGCCCGATCAGGGATTTAAAAAACCACGGCGCGCCGATCGAATAAAGAATGCCGCCGATCGCGCCGCTGATGGCGAGATAGATGACCAGCGCCCACCACAGCCGCTGCACCAGCAGCCAGAGCGGCGCCAGCGCGAAGGCCCAGAAATGGAATCCATCGCGCACGAACACAAAGCGCTCGGGGTCGCTCTCGGCAGCGCCCGCATTCGGCGGCGCATGAATGGTGTAAGTGGGCATTCTGTTACTCTCAACAAATTTACGGTCATTCCGGGGCGCGAGCCCAGCGAGCGCGCCTGGATCGATGCTTATCCGCCGAGCGAGCCCTTGGTGGACGGCACTTCGTCCTTGGCGCGCGGATCAATCGCCACCGCCGCCCGCAAGGCCCGCGCCAGGCCCTTGAAGCAGGACTCGGCAATATGGTGATCGTTGGTGCCGTACAAACATTCGGCATGCAACGTGATGCCGGAATTCATGGCGAAAGCCTGAAACCATTCCTGCACCAGCTCGGTGTCGAACGAGCCTACTTTGTCGCGCACGAATTCGGCCTTGAACACCAGAAACGGCCGCCCGGAAATGTCGATGGCGACGCGCGTGAGCGCCTCGTCCATCGGCACATCGACATTGGCGTAACGCGTGATGCCCTTCATGTCGCCGAGCGCCTGCTTCACGGCTTGGCCGAGCGCGATGCCGGTGTCTTCGGCGGTGTGGTGATCGTCGATGTGCGTGTCGCCCTTGGCCTTGACCGTGATGTCGATGCGCGAGTGCCGCGCCAAGAGATCGAGCATGTGGTCGAGGAAGCCGATGCCGGTCGCAATAGACGAACGGCCCTGGCCGTCGAGATCGATTTCGACCTCGACGTCGGTTTCCTTGGTCTTGCGCTTCACGCTGGCTTTGCGCATGGCATTACCCTTTGAGACGCGGGCCTTTTATCAGGGGTTGCAGGGATTCGCCAATCGGCTACTGGCCTTGGCGGCCGTCCGTCGTTTAGGCTCGATTCATTGTGGTTTCCGCCGGGGGTTTTTAATGGCAGAGCGCGCGAACGAGCGAGTGGCCTGGTTCAACGGCCAATTCATGCCGGAACGGGAGGTGCGCATCCCTTTCCGCGACCGCAGCTGGGTCTATGGCGACGGCTGTTTCGACATGACCCGCACCTTCGGCCACAAGCTGTTCAAGCTGAAGGAGCACGTCGAGCGGCTCTACCGCTCGCTGAAATACCTGCGCATCGATCCGGGCTTCGGCCCGCCGAAGATGAGCGCGCTGACCGAAGAGCTGTTCGAGCACAACCGCCATCTGCTCGGCCCCGACGACGATTATTGGGTCGGCCAGCGCATCAGCCGCGGCGTCAAGGACGTGCCCGGCGACAACCTCGACTATCACGGCCCGAGCGTGGTGCTCGAATGCAGCCCCGCTGCCATTTGCGCAACGCGCCAAATTGTTCAAGGAGGGCATCAGGGTCATGGTGCCGTCGCAGCGCCGCGTGCCGCCGGATTCGATAACGCCGCGCGCCAAGACGCATAATTATCTCAATCTCATCGTCGCCGACCAGGAAGTGCAGAGCGTCGATCCCGAAGCTTGGGCGGTGCTGCTCGACATTCACGGTAATTTGGCCGAGGGGCTCGGTTCGAATATCTTCATCGTGCGCGGCGACGAAATTCTGACGCCGCGCGAGCAGTTCGTGTTGCCGGGGGTGAGCCGGCAGACGATCATCGATCTTGCACGCGCGGACGGATTGACGGTGCGGGAAGCCGATATCGACCTCTATGACGCCTATACCGCCGACGAAGCCTTCCTCACCTCGACCTCGCTGTGCATCTGCCCGGTCGTCAAAGTGAACGGCGTCGCCATTGGGCCGGCGGATCAGGTCTGGGGTCCGCGCACGCGCAAGCTCGCGGAGGCCTTTCAGCAATTCGTCGGCCATGATTTCGTAGGGCAATATCTCAGGCGCTATGTTGCCGGAGCGTCGGCGCGTGCGTTCTGAGCCAAGCCGTGCGGGATTTTGGCCGCCGCGGACGCGATTGAATACCGCCCCGCGAGGGCCTACATCACCCCGGCATGCAAAACTCTCAAGCTGAACTCTGGCACGGCACCACCATCCTCACCGTCCGCAAAGGCGGACACGGTGGTGATTGGCGGCGACGGCCAGGTCTCGATCGGGCAAACAATCGTCAAATCCAACGCCAAGAAAGTGCGCAGGCTAGGCAAAGGCGACGTGATCGGCGGCTTTGCCGGCGCCACCGCCGACGCTTTCACGCTGTTCGAGCGGCTGGAATCCAAGCTCGAGCAATATCCCGGACAATTGCTGCGCGCCGCGGTCGAGCTCGCCAAGGATTGGCGCACCGACCGCTATCTGCGCCGCCTGGAAGCCATGATGATCGTCGCCGACGCCAAGGTCTCGTTGGTGCTGACCGGCACCGGCGACGTGCTGGAGCCCGAAGTAGGCGTCGCCGGCATCGGCTCCGGCGGCAATTACGCATTGGCCGCCGCGCGTGCGCTGCTTGACGGACCGCTCGATGCCGAGGCGATCGTCAAGAAGTCGCTCGATATCGCCGCCGACATCTGCGTCTACACCAACCGCAACGTCACCATCGAGTCGTTGAAGACGTGACTGCTGCTGCGCGCTTTCCTCTTCGCAAAGGTCTGCCGCCTGCGCCAAGGCCTGACGATTGCCGTTGCGCTTCTTGCCGTTCAGGCGGCGGCGTTGCTGGCGATGGGCCGCGTGCCGATCTGCACCTGCGGCACGGTCAAACTCTGGTGGGGCGTGGTGCAGAGCGCGGAGAACTCGCAGCACCTGCTCGACTGGTACTCGTTCACGCATGTCATTCACGGTTTCATCTTCTACTTCCTCACCTGGCTCGTCTTGCCGCGCGCGCCGATTGTGGCGCGCTTTGCCCTCGCCTTGGGCGTCGAATGCGCCTGGGAAATCTTCGAGAATACGCCCTTCGTCATCGAGCGTTACCGCGCCGCCACGATCTCGTTGCAGTACTACGGCGACAGCGTGGTCAATTCGTTGTCCGACAGCGTCTGCATGATCTTAGGCTTTGTGCTGGCGCGGCGGCTTCCTATATCGGTGACGGTCGCCCTCGCCGTCGCCATGGAACTGTTCGTGGGCTATTGGATTCGCGATAACCTCACTTTGAACATCTTGATGCTGGTGCATCCGTTCGACGCCGTTCGCGCCTGGCAGGCCGGCGGCTGACAGACCCTAACGAAGCGCAACCCATGACCGACTTCTCCCCCCGCGAAATTGTCTCCGAACTCGACCGCTTCATCGTCGGCCAGACCGACGCCAAGCGCGCGGTCGCCATTGCGTTGAGGAACCGCTGGCGCCGCCTCAAGCTCGACGACAAATTGCGCGAGGAAGTGCTGCCGAAAAATATTCTGATGATCGGGCCGACCGGCGTCGGCAAGACCGAGATTTCGCGCCGGCTGGCGCGGCTCGCCGGCGCGCCGTTCCTGAAAGTGGAAGCCACGAAATTCACCGAGGTCGGCTATGTCGGCCGCGACGTCGAGCAGATCATCCGCGACCTGGTCGAGATTTCCATCGCGCTCACCCGCGAGAAAAAGCGCAAGGACGTGGCGGCGCGCGCGGAACAGGCCGCCGAAGAGCGCGTGCTCGATGCATTGGTCGGTCCCGGGCTCGAGCCCGGCGACGCGCGAAAGTTTCCGCAAGCGGCTGCGCGCCGGCGAGATCGACGACAAGGAAATCGAGGTCGAGGTGCAGGCCGGCGGTGGCGGCATGCCGATGTTCGAAATCCCCGGCATGCCGGGCGCGCAGATGGGCGCCATCAATATCGGCGATATTTTCGGCAAGCTCGGGGCTGGGCGCACCAAGACGCGGCGCGTGAACGTGAAGGATTCGCACGACATTCTGGTCAACGAGGAATCCGACAAATTGCTCGACAACGAGCAATTGATCCAGGAATCGATCCGCGTGGTCGAGCAGAACGGCATCGTGTTTTTGGACGAGATCGACAAGATCGCCGGGCGCGAGGGCCGCATGGGCGCCGACGTGTCGCGCGAGGGCGTGCAGCGCGACCTGCTGCCGCTGATCGAGGGCACCACCGTCGCCACCAAACATGGGCCGGTGAAGACCGACCATATTCTGTTCATCGCCTCGGGCGCGTTTCACATTTCCAAGCCGTCGGACCTGCTGCCCGAGCTGCAAGGCCGGCTGCCGATCCGCGTCGAACTGAGCGCGCTCACGCGCGACGACATGCGCCGCATTTTGACCGAGCCGGAAGCTTCGCTGATCAAGCAATACGTGGCGCTGATGGCGACCGAAGGCGTGACGCTGGATTTTTCCGAGGACGCCATCGACGCCATCGCCGACATCGCGGTGGCGGTGAATTCCTCGATCGAGAATATCGGCGCCCGCCGCTTGCAGACGGTGATGGAGCGCGTGCTCGACGAGATTTCCTTTGCCGCCCCCGACCGCTCGGGCGAGACGGTGAAGGTCGACGCGGCTTACGTCGAGAAGCACATCGGCGACCTGGCCAAGAACGCGGATTTGAGCCGGTTTATTCTCTGATTGGACATCCCGGGAAAATCGCCGATAATCCGGCAAGCGGCCGCGTAACCACCAAAGGCCGTCAGGGAGAACGCCATGGCTGTCCAGGCATTGCGCGAAAGCGCCAGCGGCAATCCGCGCACCAACGACGAAGCGCGCGCGCTGGTCAAACACGTCGAATCTTTGTTCATGCCCTGGAATATCGACGCGCTGGTCGACGGTTTCACCGAAGACTGCGTGGTTCGCTTCGGCACCGTGCCGGAATTGCGCGGGCGCAAAGCTTTGCGCGAATTCTTCACCGCCCGCAGCGCCAAACAAAAAAATTACCGGCTGCGCAAACAATTCCGCTCGCTGGTCGGCGACACGCTGACCAATATCTGGGACGGCGAATGGGAAGACGCCGCCACAGGCGCTGCGATGAAGGGCTTCGGCGTCGAAGTCTGGATCATGCGCGACGGCAAGATCGCGGTCTGGGAAGCCGCCTTCAATGTCGCGCGCGCCGATGCGGCCGGCGGCGTCGCCGACATGCTGCGCTAGACATTTCGTCAGGGCTATCCGCGTTTCAGCGCGCCTTGCGTATGCGCACATAGAGCGCGCCCTCGCCGCCATGGGCGACATGCGCGTCCTCAAAGCCGATCACCAGGCTGCGGAATTCCGGCAGGCCGAGCCATTGCGGCACCTGGCGGCGCAGCACGCCGCGCTCGCCGCTGCCGTCGCCGCGCATTCCCGATATTTGCCTTTGCCGGTAATCACCAGCACCAGCCGCGCGCCGCGCGCGCTGGCATCGTGCAAGAAACGCGACAGCGTGGCATGCGCTTGCGCTTGCGTGAGCCCGTGCAGATCGAGGCGCGCGTCGATCGCCTCGCGGCCGCGCGCGACGCGCTGCTTCATGCGGCGGCCGAGCGGCGCCAGCGGCTGTGGCGATGGCATGGGCGCCGCTGCCGGCTTTGCCGGTGAAGACTTTGCAGTTGAGGATTTGGCCGTTGAGGATTTGGCCGGCGTTGCCTTGGCCGCGCGCGCCGGCGCTTCCGCCTCGTCAACGTCGGCATCGATCGGCGCGAGCTCCGCGCAGCGGCTCGATCGATTTGGTGACGATGGTCCACAGCACGCGCTCGTCCTGGGTGAGGACGCGGCGCCGGCTGCCGTCGCGGGGGCTCATGGCTGATCTTTAAGGTTGCGGCTTTGCGGCCGGCGGCGGCTTGATGGACGACGTCACTTCTTGCATGGCGATCTGCTTCGGCCGCGGCTGCGGCAGCGGAACCATCCCGGCCGGCGGCTTTTCGCCGCTCACCGATACATCTTTCGGCGCCAGCATGACGAATTTGCCGAACTGCTTGATGCGGCCGGCGATGTGGGGAATGTCGTCGCCGTGGCCGAAATAGATGTCGGCGCGCGCCGCCCCGCGAATGGCGGAGCCGGTATCCTGCGCAAACATCAAATGTTGGAAGGTGTCCTGCGGAACGTCGCTGTTGATCGGGAATTTGGCGTCGATCCAGATCGGCGTCCCGTAGACGTGGAGCGAGGGGTCGACCGCCAGCGAGCGCCCGGGCGTGAGCGCGATGCCTTGCGCGCCGAGGGGCTCCTCGTCGGGCTTGAGCGGCGTCTCGTTGAAGAACACAAAGGAACGATTCTTCAGCCGTAACTCTTCGCCCTCTTTCGGGTTGGCCTCCATGTACTCGCGGATCTTGTCCATCGACATTTCTTCCGGCGTGCAGAGGCCCGCATCGATCATGAGGCGGCCGACCGGCGTGTAGGGCTTGCCGTTGCTGGCGATGTAATTGAGCCGCAGCAATTCGCCGTCATCGAGCTTGACGCGCGTGGAGCCCTGGATCTGCGCGAAGAAGGCATCGACCGGATTTTTGATCCAGCAAATTTCCAGTCCCTTGCCGGCCAGCGCGCCTTTCTCGATGGCGGTGCGGTCGAACTGCGCAAACACCGTGCTCTTCTTGCCGGCGACTGTTGCCGGCACTTTATAGAGCGGGACGTTGTACTCCTCGGTCTTGACGCGCGAACCCGCAACTTCGGGTTCGTAGTAGCCGGTGTAGAAGCCGTCGGCGCCGGTGTAATAGCCGTAGGTGTGGACTTCCGGCAAAATGCGCACCGGCTTGAAATTGGCCTCGAAGAACTTGCGCGCTTGCGCGCGATCGACCGTGCCGCCGGCGGCAAGCTTTGCGGCTTTCTCGCAGGCATTGAACAGCCCGCCATAGACCGGCTGCGCTTTGCGCATCGCCTTGCTGCCTTGCAGGATGGCGCCGCAGCTTTTCATGTAGGCCTGGAACGCGGCGGCTTGATCGTCGTCCTTCCAGCCGTCAAGCGCGGCGAAGGTCAGCGCTTCGGTCTGCGCGTGCTTGAAGTGCGTGCCTTTTTGCGCGGCCGCCGCGGCGCCCGCCGCCAGCGTCAGACACAACGCCACGCCGAAGCGCACATCGAAGCGAAGACGAAATGACCGCATGCGGTCAGTGCCCGGCTTCGGTGGCGACCAGTTTCCAATTCGGATCGCGCGCCGACACGTCGCGGGCAAACGTCCAGATGTCGTGGACGTCGGTCACTTTGTCCGCGTTGCCGTCGATCACATTGCCGTTCTTGTCGCGCGTCGCCGATACCAGCTTGGAGGAAAAGCGCACCGTCACCTGGGCGTTGCGGCCGCGCTGTTCGGCGGCGGTGATCTCGGCATTGTCGATGGAGACAAACCGGCTTTCCACGGTGTCGCCGCGCTTCTCGCGTTCGGTGATGGCCGTCTCGAAGCCGTCATAGACTTCGCGCGACAGAAGATTCTTCAAGGTGCGGCGGTCGCCTTCGGCATAGGCGTTCACGATCATCTCGTAAGCCGCGCGCGCGCCGGTGAGGAAATGCTGGGCGTCGAAACCGCTGTCGGAGGCAACGATGGCGTCGAGGCCGACGGCGATCGGCGTGCCGGCTTCGGCGACGCCTTTCCAGCGATCGGCGGGCGCCACTGGCGCGGCCGGCTGCCGGCGATGCCGGCTCGGCGCTGCGGTTGGGCAGAGCGACGACTTTTTCCGTCGCCGGCGCCGACCGGCCCGCGCGCCGACGAATAAGGATCGTAAGGCGGCCGCTCGCGCCCGGTACGCTGACCGAGCACGCTGCGCAGGCGCAGGAAGATGAAGACCGCCAGCGCCAGGAATATGATGGTGTAAATGTCGAACACGTCTCGCATGCTTTCGGTAACCGTAGCGGTAGATTAGCGCGCGGCCCGTAGCTTTAATCGACGGTGTGGCGGCCGGTTCCACCGCTATTATCTATGGTGGTGGAGGCGCCAATCCATAGGCCGAGCGCCGGTGTTTCGGCGCGATTGTGCCTCTCTGGGCAAACCTTAGACGATCAGGACGCTAACGCCAACATCGCAAGAGACAGAGAACACCGATGAATGTGGCAAAATGGCTGTTGTTGGCGCTGCTGGCGCTCCCGCTGGCGGAACTGGCCGCGTTCATCGCGGTGGCGTCGGCTATCGGCTTTCTCGCAGCTTTGGGGCTGCTGCTGGCGACCTCGTTCGCCGGTGCGCTGGTGTTGCAGCATGCCGGCGGCAGCCATATCGCCCGCGTCCGCACCGCCTGGGACAATGGCAGCTTTACCACTTTGCAAGCCGACAGCGGCGGCGCCCTCGTCCTCTTGGCCGGGATTCTGCTGCTAATTCCAGGGTTTATCACCGATGCCATCGGCCTTTTGCTGCTGCTGTCGCCGCTGCGCCAACTCGTCATGCGACAGCTTCGGCCGTGGCGCGCCGGCCAAACGCGCCGACGGCGTGGTCGATCTGCCGCCGGAAGATTGGCACCAGGTGGCCGATCCGGCGCTATCCGACCGCCGCGACAAAGAGCGGAAAGGCTAGCAATCACGCATCCTTGTTCACCTTAGGGAGCCTGTGTTAGCCAACCGCCGCGCGAGAGGAAAATTGCATGTCCACGACCAATGGCGGCCCGACGCCGGCCCAGCAGCCGCAACTCAACGTGGTGGCGCAATACATCAAGGATTTCTCGTTCGAGAACCCGAACGCGCCGCGCTCGCTGCAAGCCTGGCGCCGAGCCGCCGCAGATCGCCATTCAGATCAACGTCAACGCCACGCCGCTGACGGACAACGACGCCGAGGTGGTGCTCACGCTCACCGGCAAGGCGGAAAGCGCCGGCAATGTGATGTTCAGCTTCGAGCTGCATTACGGCGGCGTGTTCCGCATCCAGAACGTGCCGCAGGAAAGTCTGAACGCGGTCGTGATGATCGAATGCCCGCGGCTGCTGTTCCCGTTCGCGCGCGAGATCATCGCCAACTCGGTGCGCAATGGCGGCTTCCCGCCGCTGATGCTCGATCCGGTGGATTTTGCCGGGCTCTATCGCCAGCGCATGAGCGAAGCGCCGGCGGCCGGCGAGCCTTTGCCGCAGAACTAAGCGGTCAGGTTTCGTCCGGCATATAATTCCGCCACAGCGCTTTCTCGCCCAGACTCTCGACGAATTTGCGGTGCGCCGCGCGTTCGGCGTCGCCGATCCGTGGCGGCAGCGGCGTGCTGCGCGCGCGCAAAGCGACGGCGCCACCGTCGCCATTGCCGCGCCGCTCGACATTTTCGGCAAGACCAAGCTGCGCCTGCCGCGCGCCGATCAACTCGAGATAAACCTCGGCCAAAATTTCAGCATCGAGCAATGCGCCGTGCTTGGTGCGGCGCGAATTGTCGATGCCGTAGCGCGCGCACAAATCGTCCAGCCGGTTCGGCCCGGCCGGATGCTTGCGCCGCGCCAGCAACAGCGTATCGACCAGCCGCTCGCGCGCGATCAGCACGCGCTCGGCGCGCTTGAGCTCGGCATTGAGAAAGCCGTGATCGAAACTGGCATTATGGATGACCAGAGGCGCATCGCCGATGAACACCAAGAACTCGTCGGCGATCTCGGCGAAACGCTTCTGGTCTTTGAGGAACTCGCCCGATAATCCGTGGATGGCGAAGGCCTCCGCCGGCATCTCGCGCTCCGGATTGAGATAGGCGTGGAAGTTCGCGCCGGTCGGGATGCGGTTGAGCAATTCGATGCAGCCGACCTCGACCAGGCGGTGGCCTTGGGCGGGATCAAGCCCGGTGGTTTCGGTATCGAGGACGATTTCGCGCATCGGGTTCCATTGCGGGCTTCGTGGAATCAGCGCCGCCGTTTCGACATTGTAGCGACGCGGACGAGAATATCACGCACCTGGGCGCGCGCGTGATCGAAGCCAAGCGATGTATCCACTACGAAATCGGCGCGCCGGCGCTTTTCAGCGTCCGGAATTTGCTTGGCGAGGATCGCCTGAAACTTCTGCTCGGTCATGCCGGCGCGCTCGAACGCGCGCTTGCGCTGCACCTCGGCCGGCGCCGAGACCACCACCACCGCGTCGCAGTGCTTGTCGCCTTGCGTTTCATACAGCAGCGGAATGTCGACCACGGCAGCCTTGGCGCCCTTGCGGTCGGCTTCGGCCAAAAATTGCTCTTCGGCCTTGCGCACCAGCGGATGCACGATTTGCTCCAGCCGTTTCATCGCCAGGTCGTTGCCGAGCACGCGCGCCCCTAGTTTGTCGCGATCGACCTTGCCGTTGGCGGTGGTGCCAGGGAAAGCCGCCTCGATCAGCGGCGCGGCTTCGCCTTCGTAAAGCCTATGTACCGCAGCATCGGCGTCGTGCACGGGCACGCCCTCCTCGGCGAACATTTTCGCCGTGGCGCTTTTCCCCATGCCGATCGAGCCGGTGAGACCAATGACAAACATCTGTTATCCATCCACCAATCCGCTCTTGCGCAGATAGGCCAAGAACGGCATCAGCGGCAATCCAAGAATGGTGAAATAGTCGCCCTCCACCCGTTCGAACAGATGGATGCCGATGCCTTCGAGCTGATAGCCGCCGACGCTGGTCATCGCCGCGGGGCCGGCCATCTCGAGATAATCGTCGAGAAAGCGGTCGGAGAAATCGCGCATGGTGAGGCGCGCGGTATCGACACAGTCGAACACGATCTCGCCGTCCGCGCACCAGCGCCAGCGCCGAATGCAGTTCGTGCGTGCGCCCGCGCAATTCGCGCAGCTGCGCGGCCGCCTCGGTTTGATTCTCCGGCTTGCTGAAACGCTTTGAGCCGCGCGCCAAAGTCTGATCGGCGCCCAGCACCAGGCGGCCGGGCTGCGCCGCCGCCACCGAATGCGCCTTGGCGCGCGCCAGCAGCCGCGCCGCGGCCGCCGCATCGGGCGCGCCGGCTTTGGCTTCGACCGCGCGCTCGTCGATTTGCGCCGGGCGGATTTCAAAACGTAAGCCCGCGGCGGCGAGAATTTTTCCGCGCACGTCGCTTTTGGACGCGAGCACCAAAGGTTGCGGGGCGAGCCAGAGCGGCATGGTTAAGTCACCGGATGGCGGCGGCGCTCGCTCAACAGCCGCATCACCGCGGCGGCGGTTTCCTCGATCGAGCGGCGCGTCACATCGATACTCGGCCAATTATGCTTGGCGCAAAGTTTGCGCGAATAGGCCACTTCCTCGGCGACCGCGGACTTGTCGATGTATTGATCGTCGTCGCGGTGCGCATTCAGGCCCAACAGCCGGTTCTCGCGGATCTGCACGATGCGCTCGGGGCTGGCGAACAGCCCGACCACCAGCGGCCGCGTGAGCGCTTCGACTTGCGGCGCCAACAACACGCCCGGCACCAGCGGCACATTGCCGGTCTTCACGCCGCGATTGGCAAGATAGATCGAGGTCGGCGTTTTCGAGGTGCGCGAGACGCCGACCAGCACCACGTCGGCATCCTCGAGGCCTTCTACATGCTGGCCGTCGTCATGCATCATGGTGTAGTTGAGCGCGTCGATGCGCTGGAAATATTCGGCGTTGAGCACGTGCTGGGCGCCGACGCGATGGATGGTCTCGGCGCCGAGATAAGACTGGAACAGCCGCAACACCGGTCCCAGGATCGACATGCAGGGCAGACCGAGCTCGCGGCATTTTTCTTCCAGCCCCTCGATCAGGTCTTCCTCGAGCAACGTATAGAGCACCAGGCCCGGCGTCTCGCCGACCTCGGCCAGCACATGGTCGAGCTGCTTTTTCGAGCGCACCATGGGGTAGAGATGCTCGACCGGCGAAACATTGGCATATTGCGCCGCGGCCGCGCGCGCGACCGTAATCAAGGTTTCACCGGTGGAATCGGAAACCAGATGGAGATGAAAATAACCGGTGTCGGGCATCTGTATGGTGTCGGTACCGTGTGTGGATAGCATGGGAGAAGGCCATGGCTTTACCCGCCACGCAAGCTACCAGCCGCAAGGAACGCCTTTTCCATCCACATGACTGCCCGCGGGAGGCAATGCTGGGTACCGCTATGTTTTATGAGACGCGATGTGGACAGTGCCCTGGGGATGACCGGGGATAGCATCGTAAAGCCCAGCAAAACGGCCTGCAGCACTGTGGATAGCTATTCGGCGGATTAGGCTGGATTCTGAATCCAGTTCTGTCAGCCGGTGGACAGTGTGTTGAGCAAGAGTCATGAGTCCAATCAACCGACCAACAACCACTAAATAGAATCTAATAAGGCTTTTATGGAAAAGGGTGTTCGCAACGAGAGCGAGGGGGATAAGTCGCTGCTGCGCGTGCTGAAAGGTGAGCGGCAAGCAGTGCCACCCGTCTGGATGATGCGGCAGGCCGGACGGTATTTGCCGGAATATCGCAGCGTTCGGGAGAAAGCAGGCGGCTTTCTCGATCTCTGCTTCAATCCGGATTTGGCGGCGGAAGTGACGTTGCAACCGGTGCGGCGTTTCGGTTTTGACGCGGCGATCCTGTTTTCCGATATTCTGGTGATCCCGCTGGCGCTCGGCCGCAAGCTTTGGTTTGTCGAAGGCGAAGGGCCGCGGCTTGAACCTTTAGACCGATGCGAAAGCCTTGCTGTCGGTGAGGCGCGAGGCGGATGCAAAGGTGCTGTCGCCGATTTATGAAACGGTGCGGCGGGTGAAAGCCGAGCTCGATCGCAAAACAACTTTGATTGGTTTTTGCGGCGCGCCGTGGACGGTCGCGACTTATATGATCGCGGGTCAGGGGACGCCGGACCAGGCGCCGGCGAAAAATCTGGCGGCGCGCGAGCCGAAAGCGTTTCAATATCTTATCGACTGTCTGGTCGATGCGTCGGTCGATTATCTTGACGCATCAGTTGGAAGCCGGCGCCGATGTGGTGCAGATTTTTGACACCTGGGCCGGGTCGCTGCCGGCGACGGATTTCGAGCGCTGGTGCGTGCAGCCGACCAAGCGCTTGGTTGCCAAGCTGCGCGAGAAACATCCGGGCGCGAAAGTCATCGGCTTTCCGCGCGGCGCCGGCAAGAATATTCCGCGCTATGTCGATGAAACGCGCGTCGATGCCGTCAGCCTTGAAAGCGGCATCGACCGCAAATTCGCGCGCGATGAGATTCAGAGCCGCGTGCCGGTGCAGGGCAATGTCGATCCGCTGTTATTATTGGAAGGCGGCGCGGCGCTCGACCGCGAAGTTGACGACGTATTGAACTCTTTCGCCGGCGGACCGTTTATTTTCAATCTCGGCCACGGCATAGTGCCGGCGACGCCGATCGCGCATGTCGAGCAGATGCTCAAGCGCGTGCGAGGTTAGTTTCAATGAACTGGTACCTCTGGATCAAAGCCTTCCACCTGATCGCGGTCATCTCCTGGATGGCCGGCATGCTCTATCTGCCGCGGCTGTTCGTTTATCACGCCAGTGCAAAGGCGGGCTCCGAGCAGTCGGAAACCTTCAAGGTGATGGAGCAGCGGCTGCTCAAATACATCATGGGCCCGGCCATGGGCGTGACGTGGATTCTTGGAATCGTTCTGGTGGTTTGGGGCCAGTTTCTGTTCACCGGCTGGTTCATCGCCAAGTTCATCGCGGTCGTCGTGATGTCGATCCTGCACGGGCTGTTTATCCATTGGACGCATGAGTTCCGCTTCGACCGCAACACGCACTCGCCCAAATTCTATCGCATTGCCAATGAGATACCGACGGTCCTGCTGATCGCCATTGTCATCTTGGCGGTGGTCAAGCCGTTCTGACATCAGGGTTAATTCGTGCACAGGGGCTTTGCGCCTCTTGCGTGAAAACGCGGCCCGCCATATGTTCGTGTGCTCCCACCGAACGCAGGCAGATGCAGTTGCGTTCCGGCTCCCAATGTTCGGGCCGGTGCAGCATCGGGTTCCGGGCGACCTTTCCCAGCTTCCTCGTCACCCCAGACCTGCGACCTCTCTCTCAGTAATCCCCCGGTCATTCGAGTCCGTGCATTTTATCCAGGACTCCACCGGTCACTCTCCCAAGGACAAATACCCCCCATGCGGGAAATGAAACTCCAGGACCTCAAGTCCAAGACACCGGCCGAGCTGGTGCAATTCGCCGAAGAAAACAACGTCGAGAACGCCAGCACCATGCGCAAGCAGGAGCTGCTGTTCGCCATCCTCAAGCAACTCGCGACGCAAGAAATCGACATCATCGGCGAAGGCGTCGTCGAAGTTCTCTCCGACGGCTTCGGCTTCCTGCGCTCGCCGGAATCCAATTATCTCTCCGGCCCCGACGACATTTACGTCTCGCCCAGCCAAATCCGCCGTTTCGGCCTGCGCACCGGCGACACCGTCGACGGCCACATCCGCTCGCCGAAAGAAGGCGAACGCTATTTCGCTTTGCTCAAGGTCAACACGCTCAATTTCGAAGACCCCGAGAAAGCCAAGCACAAAGTCAACTTCGACAACCTGACGCCGCTTTATCCCGACGAGCGGCTCAAGATGGAGCACGAGGATCCGACCCGGAAGGATCTGTCGCCGCGCGTCATCGACATCGTGGCGCCGATCGGCAAGGGCCAGCGCGCGCTGATCGTGTCGCCGCCGCGCACCGGCAAGACCGTGCTGCTGCAAAACATCGCGCATGCCATCAGCGCCAATCATCCGGAAGTGTTCCTGATCGTGCTGCTGATCGACGAGCGGCCGGAGGAAGTCACCGACATGCAGCGCTCGGTCAAAGGCGAGGTCGTTTCCTCCACCTTCGACGAGCCGGCCACGCGCCACGTCGCCGTCGCCGAAATGGTGATCGAAAAGGCCAAGCGCCTGGTCGAACACGGCCGCGACGTGGTGATCCTGCTCGATTCGATCACGCGCCTGGGCCGCGCCTACAACACCGTCGTGCCCTCTTCGGGCAAGGTGCTCACCGGCGGCGTCGACGCCAACGCGCTGCAACGGCCGAAGCGCTTCTTCGGCGCCGCGCGTAACATCGAGGAAGGCGGCTCGCTCACCATCATCGCCACCGCGCTGATCGATACCGGCAGCCGCATGGACGAAGTGATCTTCGAAGAGTTCAAAGGCACCGGCAACTCGGAAATCATTCTCGACCGCAAGGTCGCCGACAAGCGCACCTTCCCGGCCATGGACATCACGCGCTCCGGCACCCGCAAGGAAGAGCTGCTCACCGATCCGGCCGTGCTCAAGAAGATGTACGTGCTGCGCCGAATCTTCAATCCGATGGGCACCATGGACGCCATCGACTTCCTGCTCGACAAGCTGCGCAACACCAAGAGCAACGCCGAGTTCTTCGAGAGCATGAATACGTGATCGGATGGATATCCGCGTTGCGGAAGCACGCTGGCCGCAGGACGGCGTAACGGTCGAGGCCCTGTTCCGCGAATACGTGGCCTCGCTCGGCGTCGATATAAGTTTCCAGAACGTCGACGAAGAACTCTCCGCCCTGCCCGGCAAATATGCCAGGCCGGGCGGTTTGGTATTGATCGCGTGGGACGGCGCGCAAGCCGCCGGCGCGGTCGCCTATCGCATGTTCAAGCCGGGCATTGCCGAAATGAAGCGGCTTTACGTGCGCCCGGCGTTTCGCGGCCGCGACATCGGACGAAAGCTGGCAAGCCATCTGATCGCGGATGCGCGCGCGCAAGGCTATCGCACCATGCTGCTCGACACGCTTGCGTCCATGCAGGCGGCGCGCGGGCTCTACGCCGAACTCGGTTTTCAGCCGGTCGCGGCCTATTACGACAATCCGTTGCCGGACACGGTGTACATGGCGCTCGCGCTCGGGAAATAAGCCGGCCGGGCCGCTTACGCGGCCAAATCAAGACGGCTTTTGCATTGCCTTGATCGCGGCGGCGAGCGCGCTTGGGTCGGTCACCGGCAGCGAGCAGGTCGAGCCGACGCAGATGAAGGCGGCGGGGCCGGACGCGGCGGCGAGTTTGGCTTGCGCCGGGTGCGACGCGGGCAAATCGGCGGCGGAGCCTGCGCGCAGCACAATGCGGTCGAGGAACGGCAATTTGAGCGCGGCTTGCACGAGCGCGGGCGCATCCCCCGTCACCACGATTTCGGCGGCGCGCAAACGCAAATCGAGCGCATTGAGCAGCGCCACGTGGCCGAACAGATTGCGCTCCGCCGCCGCCAGCACGCCCTCGATCAGCCGGTCGGCCTTCTCGCGCCATTGATCGTCGCCGGCAAGCACCGCAAGCCGCACCAGATTGCCGGCCGCGACCGCGTTCGGGATTGGGCGTGGCGTCGTCTTGCGTTGAATGCGGGCGCAGCAGCAGATCGGTGGCGTCGTCGGCGGTGAGATAATAGCCGCCGGTGTCGGCATCGGCGTAATGCGCATCGAGCGCGGCCTGCCAAATGAGCGCGCGGTCGAGAAGCTTGCGTTCGCCGGTCGCTTCGTAAAGGGCGAGCGCGGCGCGGATCATGGCGGCGTAATCCGACGCCAGTCCCGGCAGCAGCAATTTGCCTTCGCGCCAGGAATGCCCCAGCCTTGCTCGTTACTTGCGCCGTCGGTCATTTTGCCGGCGATGAAATCGAAGGCGCGCCGCGCCATTGCGATCCAGGACGGCTCATCGAGCGCGATGCCGGCATTGACCAGGGCTGCAATCATCAAGCCGTTCCAGTCGGCCAAAACCTTGTCGTCGAGCCCCGGCCGCACGCGGCCAGCGCGCGCCGCCAGCAACTTGCCGCGCAAACGCTCAAGCCGCGCCTCGTCATCCTCGCTGCGCGCGCCGTCATTGAGCCGGTTGAGAATATTGTGGCCCTCGAAATTGCCCTCGTCGCTCACGTCGTAATGCGCCGCGAAAAACTCAGCCGTCCTCGGCGCCGAGCACCTCGACAATTTCAGCCTTCGACCAGACGTAGAACTTGCCCTCCTCGCCTTCCGAATCGGCATCGAGCGAGGCGGCGAAGGCGCCTTCTTTGGTGGTCATCTCGCGCGTGAGCCATTCGACCGTCTCCCGCGCGCGCCGGCGGAACAGCGCATTGCCGCTGCGCTGCAAACGGCCAGCGCCAGCAATTCCAGCAGTTGCGCGTTGTCGTAGAGCATCTTCTCGAAATGCGGCACCAGCCAGCGCTCGTCCACCGAATAGCGCGAGAAGCCGCCGCCGAGATGATCGTAGATGCCGCCTTCGCTCATCCGCTCCAAACTGTGCTCGACGGTTTCGAAAAAGCCGGCGTCACCCGTGCGCAAGCCCGCCCGCCACAGCATTTCCAGAATCGACGGCTGCGGAAACTTGGGCGCGCCGCGCAAGCCGCCATGCACGGCATCGAAAGCATTGCCGAGCTGCTTGGCCGCGCCATCGAGCTCGCTTCAACCCAAGCGTCACTTTGCCCGCCGGCCGCGCCCGGTCGGCGAGCCGCGCCAGCAGCGCTGCGCGGTTCTGCTCGATCTTGTCGGGCTCCTCGCGGAACATCCGCGCCACCTCGCGCAAGATGTCGCCGAAGGCCGGCCGGCCGTAGCGGCTCTCTTTCGGAAAATAAGTGCCGCCCCACACCGGCTCGGCCTTGGGCGTCAAAAACATGGTCAGCGGCCAGCCGCCCTGCTCGCCCAGCAGATGCAGCGCGTTCATGTAGATCTGGTCGATGTCGGGCCGTTCCTCGCGGTCCACTTTGATATTGACGAACAACTCGTTCATCAGCCGCGCGGTCGCTTCGTCCTCGAACGACTCATGCGCCATCACGTGGCACCAGTGGCAGGCGGCGTAGCCGACCGAGAGCAGAATAGGCTTGTTCTCGCGCTTGGCGGCCTCAAGCGCCTGCGGCCCCCACATCCACCAATCGACCGGATTGTGCTTGTGCTGAAGCAGATAAGGCGAGGTCGCGCCGGCCAGGCGGTTTTCGTGCGTGGGGTTGGGGCTTGAGGCCATTGCCGCAACCTAACGCGAATTCACCGCGTCGTCATTCCGGTCGGCGCGGACTCGTTTTTCGCCTCTCCCAGCAGAACTCGGGTCTACCCGAGTTCTGCTGGATCGAGTGCGGAGCGAAGCGAACAACTTAGCGACGGCTGGTACGGGCTGCCTCACCCGGCTCGCTCGACGTCGCTCGCCACTCTCCCACAGGGGAGAGGGTTTAAGCGCGCGCTTCCGCTCAGCACCGCTTATATTGCCGGTGCGGCGCCTGCTCGTTCTTCTGCAAGTACATAATTTTGCCGTCGCCGGAAAACTCGCTGTAGACCGCCGACACTTCGTTCTTCTCGAAATCGATCCAATAGACCTCGACGCTGTCGGCGTGGAACTCGAATTTGGTGATCTTGAGCTCGGCCGATTTGCCGTCGCTGAACCACTTCACGCCCATGTGCTCGCGCGTGAAAGTGAGCTGTGGCGGTCTGGCTGCACCAGGAGCCGAGGAAATCCCTGTAATCGAGCGCGCGGCTGGGCGCGGGCGAGGCGAAGCTGATCGCCGCCACCATGAGGGCCATGAGCCCGATTTTGCGCCATTCACCTGTCATCGTCGTCCCCCGAAGTGTTTGCTTGCTTCACTCACCCGCCGACGAGAATGCGATGGCGGGGTTGCGGATGGCAAGATGGGGGAATGGCCGGAAGCCTTTGATCGCGGCTGCGGTTATTCTTCATGGAACGCCGGCTGGAATCAGATATAATGCAACCATGACGAAGCTATTGGAAAAAGGCATTGAGGCCATACGCAGCCTGCCCGCCGACCGGCAGGACATGGCTGGCGAATTGCTCTTGAGTCTGGCGAAGAGCGAATCGCAATATCGCCTCACGGCGGAACAGCTTGCGGACGTGAAGCTGGCGATTGCCGAAGCGGACCGCGGCGAATTTGCGACTGACGCCGAAATGACCGAAAGTTGGAAGAAATTCGGTCGATGAGATTGCGCTATACGCGGCGCGCTCGAAGGCATCTCGACGGAATTTCCAAATATATTGCCGACCGAAACCCCGATGCTGCGCGGGAAGTCGGCG
>CAVWPH010000002.1:0-114787 GCA_963756805.1 uncultured Alphaproteobacteria bacterium | reverse complement strand
CACAAGAGATAATAAAATGAGGCCGACTTCGCGCCTAACCAGCGAAGCGTTTCAGGGAGGATTAAATGCGGTCAGTTCTTACCCGCCGAGCGGTGGTTGCCGGCGGCGCCTCGATGCTCGCGCTTGCATCATCCGCGCATGCGCAGGACAAGCCCAAGTTCAAATTCAGTTGCGCGTTCCCGGAAACCGACCTTCGCGCCAAAGCCTACAAGGCCTTCGCCGCAGCGGTGAACGGTGATTTCGAATTAGAGCCGCACTGGAGCAACACGCTATTCAAGCAAGGCACCGAGCTGGTCGCGCTACAACGCGAAAACCTTGAAGCGTGCAATCTGGCGCCGGCTGATATCGCCAAGCAGATTCCTGCCTGGTCGCTCCTGACGTCGGCCTACCTGTTCCGCGACTATGCACATCTGAATAAAACATTCCAAAGTCCGGTTGGACAGGAATTCGTCAAGCTGGCGCGCGACCAGCTCGGCATTGAAGTGATCCGTCCGGTCTATTTCGGCGCCCGGCAGGTCAACCTGAAGCCGGACAAGAAAATCACCACGCCTGCCGATATGGCCGGCATCAAGCTGCGCATGCCGCCGGGCGAATACTGGCAGTTCCTCGGTGAATTGATTGGCGCCAATCCGACGCCTGTGGCCTTCGCAGAGCTTTATACCGCGCTGCAAACCGGAACGGTCGACGGGCAGGACAATCCGCTCGTTACCGCCAAGTCGATGAAATTCGACGAAGTCACCACGCAATTCGTGCTGACCAGCCACGTCATCGGTTACGACGTCCTGGCGTTTTCGAAAAAGAGCTGGGCTGCGCTGAAACCTGCGCAGCAACAGAAGGTACGCGCCGAAGCCGACAAGGCTTTCGACGCCAGTGCGAAGGAGTACGACGATCAAGCCATACAAACGATCGTGTACTTCAAGAAGGAAGGCAAAAAAGTTTACACCCCGGATCAGAACGCCTTCCGCACTTTCGCCCAGAAGCGTTACGTCGACAAATACGGCAAGGACTGGCCGAAGGGCGCACTCGAAAGCATCAACGCGATCAACTAATGCCACGCGGAAAAACCGCCTAGACAAAAAAATTCCTCCCAAGACTGGCCGGTTGTCGCCGACAGCCGGCCATTTTGCTAGGTAATATCCAGAGCATGTGCGGGACCGGGAGTGCACGATGCGTCTGCAAATTCTAGCGGTGGCAAGTTGGTTGCGCCGGCGCGCCGAAAACGTCGCGGTCGCTCTGCTCTCGATTATGTTCGCGACGTTCATTATCCAGATCTTTTTTCGTTATGTGCTGAACGACCCGCTCGGATGGACCGAAGAAGTCATCATAACGACCTGGCTGTGGACGGTGCTTTGGGGCGCGGCGTTCATTATCGACGAGTCGGAAGAAATACGTTTCGACATCATCTACTCGAACATCACTGAACGCACGCGCCGCATCTTCACGGTCATCACGGGCGTCATCCTCATCGTCTTCTACGTGATTTCGCTGCCAGCCTCCTACAGCTATGTAAGCTTCATGAAGGTTGAGCGGTCGGCCTATCTGCACGTGCCGATCAACTGGATGTACTCGGTCTATCTGATCTTCGCTGTCGCTTGCATCATCCGGTATGGCTGGCTGGTGCGGCAGGCAATTCGCGGCGAAGTGTCACCCAAGACCGACCCGGCCAAGGTCAAGGATTGACCGGCATGCTCTCGCCTTTTGCTCTTTGTGTCGTGACCATCGTCTTTCTCGGAGCGCTTGGCCTGCCGATCGGGCATTCTATGATCGTCGCTTCGATTTTTTATCTGCTGATGTCTGGGCACGATCTCGGCACCGCCGCCGAACAGATCCTCAACGGCCTGTTCAATAGCTACGTCCTTCTGGCAATTCCGTTGTTCATCCTGGCGGCTGACCTGATGAATATTGGCAGCCTCACCGACAGGCTGTTGCGTTTCTGTCTCGTTCTGGTCGGCCGTTTCCGCGGCGGCCTCGGCCACGTCAACGTTGTCGCCAATATGATATTTGCCGGCATGTCCGGCTCCGCTATCGCCGATGCGGTCGGCATCGGCCGCATCATCATCGGCATGATGACCAAAGACGGCCGTTATCCCGTCGCTTATGCCGCAGCGATCACCGCCTCGGCCGCCATCATCGGCCCGATCATTCCACCCTCGATCCCGATGGTCGTCTACGCGTTAGTCTCGGATGCGTCGATCGGCTACTTGTTCCTCGGCGGCTTTATCCCCGGCCTGATGCTGGGCATCGGATTCATGGCGATGAATTCCATCATCGCCCGGCGACGGAACTATCCAGTCGAACCGCCGATTGCGCTGCGCGAAATGCCGCGGATCACGCTGCGAGCGTTTCCGGCGCTGATGCTTCCGGTCATCCTGCTGTTCGGCATCTATGGCGGGGTGATGACGCCGACCGAAGGTGCGGCGGCGGCGGCGTTTTATGCGCTATTTGCATCGACGGTGCTCTACCGCACGGTGACGTGGAGACAGCTGTATGCCGCCATTCTGACCAGCGGCAAGGCGACCACGTCGATCGGCATGCTGATCGCAGGTGCGCTGATCTTCAACTACGTCGTGACGGTCGAGAATATCCCCAACTCGCTTGCCAATTTCATGCACGGATTAAACCTGTCGGCGGGTGGCTTTCTGCTCGTCGTGAACATCATGTTACTGATACTCGGCTGCCTGCTCGAAGGCACCACGATCCTGCTGGTGATCGTTCCGATTTTCATCCCGACCGCCAAATCGCTTGGCATCGACCTGGTGCATTTTGGCGTCGTCGTGGTCGTCAACATCATGATCGGACTTTTGACGCCGCCATACGGCTTGTTGCTCTTCGTCCTCGCCAACATGACCAAGCAGCCCCTTGGCCGGATTGTCCGCGAGGCCGCGCCATTCATCATCATGTCGCTGCTCGTGCTTGCGTTCATCACGGCGGTGCCTGATGCGGTACTTTGGCTGCCGAGATTGCTGGGTTACAAAGGCTAACCAATCCCACAGAGTCTGACCGTGCAATTGGTGCGGCGAACCGGCTGCAAGACATCGCTGGAAAACGGCCTAGTGTTCGCGCTGAAACACGATGCTGATTATTCGAATGTTACGCCGAGCTTGTTGCCCTCAGACCAGACCACCTGGCAGTGCTTCGCCCCGGTTTCGCCGTTGATGGTGAGTTGAAAGACCCTCGGAACGCCGAAGGCGCTCGCGACGATGAGACCGGCGCCGCGGGAGGTCAGATCAATAACTGTGCACGGGAGTTGGTAATTTGTGGGGCCAAACTTGATGGTCCCGGTTTTGTTCAATGAGGTACGAATTTCTCGACGGCGGTCGTGCACGAGCATACTTGAGTACCACTGAAGCGGCCTTGATCCGCGTTTGGCTAAGTCGGTCCTATGCCGGCCATGAAACTGCTGCGGTCAGCATTACCGTCACAATTGAATTTTTTTCGAACAGGCCTGACAAAATTTTATCGAATCTCGTCACGGCCCACATGTCGATACAAGTCATGAAAAGCGCCCAATCCAGAAGGCGTTTGCCCGCCTTGCGCGGAAGTTCCCTTATTTGTACCCGATTGCCGGTCCCATTTGGGCACAAGCGGCCGATGGTTAATGAATCGTTCATAGTTTTGCTTAAATTAGTTGGGAGTAATACTGTGTGGGATGGAGGCTGCGGTGCAGCTGTACTGGGGGGAGACCGAATTTAATGTCTGATCAAACGCGCGTAGCATTTTGGCGTACGCCGTTACCCGGTCCGGTGGACGCAGGCAGCAATCCTTCAAGAGCCCAAGCCAATCTATCAGGGCAAAAGCCGCGCGGGCCCGAGTCGCCACGCAGCGATTTCGGAACCGTTGTCCTGCATTGGACAACCGCAATTACTTTTCTCGTCAGCCTTTTCACCGGCATTCGTATCGCTTCCGACAACCCGAATGCGGTCGTTTCGAAATGGCTGACGCCGATCCTGCCGCAAGGCGAGATTTGGACTTGGCATTTTTTCGCCGGGCTCACGCTGTTCTTTTGCGGCTCGGCCTACGTCCTTTACAGGCGGCGCAGCGCGGTCTCGCGCCGCAACGCGCCCAAGCGCCTAAAGGTGCTGCTGCTGCCGGTGGTCAGCAAACTCAAGTTCGCCGCACTCAATGTCGCGCTGCATTGGCTGCTCTATTCGCTCGTCGTCGTGATGACGGGCACAGGCATTGCGCTTTATCTCGGTTACGGCGGCTGGATTCTCTACATCCATTCGACCGCCGCTTTCATCGCGCTCGGATATATTTTCGCCCACGTGACGTCGCATTACATGATGGGCGGCATCTGGCAGTTGCTGCGCATCGTCCGGCCGACGCGGCTGATCGTGACCAAAGCCATGCAGCCGCGTCCGCTGCTGATCGGCATAACCGCCGGAATATTGGTGGTGGCGGCGATTGCCGGCGCGGATTGGCTGACGCGCGACACCCTCGTCATGCGCCGGGTCAGCGTTGCGACCGAAACTTGAACGCCTGCTCGACGATCCCATCTGGGCGAGCGCGCGACCGGTCTATATCCGTACCATGCAGGGGATCAATCTCGGTGGCACCGGTGAATTGCTGGTCGAGATGCGCGCCGTTCGCGACGACAAGAAGGCCTATTTCGCTTTCCGATGGGAAGACCCGTCTCGCTCCGTCAGGCGGCTTCCCCTCGTGAAGCAAGCCGACGGCTGGCATCACATCGGCAATAATCCGTACATCGACGATGTCACGGATTTTTACGAAGACAAGTTCGCCGTTATTTTTTCGACCAGCGCAGCATTCGGATCGGGCGGCGTCGCTCACTTCGGTTCCAAGCCGATTGCCAACCAACCCGGTTCGCGCAACGGACGCGGCCTTCACTACACCGATGGCCACATGGTCGACATGTGGCAATGGAAGCCGTCGCGCGGTGGCCTGAATGGCCATTTCGACGACATGTATATCGGGCCGCCGCGTGACCCGACGCCGGCTGAGGCGTCGAAATTGGCACGCTACCAGGCGGGCTATTGGGGCGACCCGGGGAACGCTTATTACGTCTACAATTTCGAGGCCTTGCGCCCATCCGAATATCATGTCGGACAACCGGTCCATATCAAGCGGCTGCCGAAAGATCTCGCCGTGACACAAAAGCTTATGGGTCACTGGGACCCGAACCCGGATGCGAGTGTCGACGACGGCTCAGTATGGTGGATGACGGAAGATGATTCCGTGCCCTATTCGCCGGCGGTGGATGCAAAAATTCCGATCGGCACCATCATCCCCGGCGTTTTGCATCTCGGTAAATATAGCGGTGACCGTAACGATCTGACTGCCGCCGCGCATTGGCAGGACGGGCATTGGACGCTGGTCGCCAGCCGCAATCTCACGACCGGGAGCAAATACGACCAGGACTTCATCCCCGACCACACCCTCTACATCTGGGTTTCGGTGTTCGATCACACCCAGACCAGGCACACCCGTCACCCGAGGCCGGTGCGCCTCGTCGTGCAGGAATAGCAAGGTTTTATGTCATGTCTTCGAACTGTCATTTGATCGTCAACGGCCATTCGATCCAAGCGAACATCGGCGAAACGCTCGTCGACGCAGCGCTCGGCGGATGGACTGTCATCCCCCACGACTGCTGCTCCGGTCAGTGCGAGACCTGCCGCGTCACCGTGGTAGGCGGCACAGTCGACGATCAAGGCACCGGCGAGGGACGCACAGTCCTCGCCTGTACGGCGACGATCGAAGGCGACGCCGAGATCGAGTTCGACGAAGTTCCGAGATTGGCCAAGCGCAGCGGCGTCGTCAGCGCGATATCGACACTCGCCCCTGACGTCGTCGAGGTCGTGGTCACGCTCATGGACCCGTTCGATTATCGGCCGGGCCAATATTTCAACGTGAAATTCTCCGGATTCCCGGGCCGAGATCTTAGCCCATCGGTGTTCGCCGACGGCACTTGCGGCGCGAATGAGCTTGTCTTTCACATTCGCCGCTATCCAGGCGGGCTCGTGTCCACGCAAATCGGCGCCACCATCCGCGTGGGTCATCGCGTGCATGTCCGCGGCCCTTTCGGTCAAGCCTTCCTGCGGGAAGGGACTGGACCCATCGTTCTGATCTCGGGCGGAACCGGTTGGGCGCCGATCTGGTCGGTCGCCGCGGCGGCGAGACGGACACAGCGTCATCGTGAATTGATCGTGATTGCGGGCGCGCGAAATCCTCAATCTCTGTACATGCGCGAATCCCTGGAATTGCTTGCGGACGATGGCGTTCGCGACGTCATCGCGGCGACCGAAATCGGCGCCACGCGGCCGCTGCTTTCCGGGCTCCCGACCCATTATCTGCCCTCGCTTGGGCTGGAAGACACGGTCTATGTCGCTGGCCCGCCCGGGCTCGTCGACGCCGTGAAAACCAAAGCGCGCCAGGGGCGGGCACGCTGCTATGCCGACCCGTTCCTCCCCGGCGTGCAAAAATTGTCAATGATCGACCGCATGCGGCAGATGCTGCGGGCGCCGGCGGCGCAACCCGCCATCGTGCAGCCGACCTTGCGGCCAGCCGACGCTACTTATGAGCCCGTCTTGGTCGAAGATCGTGAGCGGCGTGGAGGAGCAACGCTGCGTCCACAGCCGGCCGCGAGACCGCGCGGGACTGCGCCCCAGGACGCGCGCACGCGGGATCGCCGGTAAGCGCCGAGACGGCCGTAAGCGACCGTCAGGCGCCTCTCAAGGCTACATTCCCGGCAATTATTGAACGGGGACGCTTCCCAGCCGTGACATCACGGCGTGAGCCTTGTCGCTGTGAGCATATTTAACGAACGCCCGGGCCGACGGCGTCACCGACACGTCTTTGTAGATCAATGCCAGTTCGACGCTTGATGGATAGGTCGCGTCGAGCGGGTGATGGCCGTCAATCTTCAATACCGACACTGCCGGCTCAAGGTTCGCCGAATAGGGTCCAAAACCAATCGCGCCAACAACGTCGCGCACGGTCTCGATCGCTTCCTGCGTCGTCGTTGCAGTCTTCGACTTTTCGGTTATGACGATATCTTTCCAGCCCGGCATCATCTCGCGCAGAACGGTCAGCGTGCTGTCGCTGTCCTCGCGCCTGACAACACGAATGCGGAGATCGGCGCCGCCGACCTCGGACCAATTCGTCACCTCGCCGCTATAGACCTTGCGCAGCTGATCGGTGGTCAGCGACGTCACGCCGGCACCCGGATGAATAAAAAACGCCGACGGCAGGCGGGCGATCGGCTTGTAAACGATGCCGGACGCGGTTTCCGAATCTTTCAGTTTACGCGCGACGCGGGCGAGCACGGCTTTGCCGGCGCCAACGGCCGCGATCCCCCCGCCCGATCCGATGCTTGGCGGAATTTCGACCTTGGTCTGCTTGTTCTGCTCCATGAAGTCGCTGCTCAACGCGCGCAGAAGATCAATGCCGTCGCCGGTCCCGACTACCTGCAAATCACTCGCATCGCCATAGGTCGGCGTCACGAATGCGGCAACTGCGAGCGAGAAAACAACTCCAGCGCTCAAAGCAAGAAAGGAGGACTTAGGCTGCATCGGTCATCACCATCGTTGTGAGAAGTTGCGTGAATATGCAATGCAACTCTAAAGCCTTCGTTACCTCCGCATCATGGTTGATGATTCCTAAACGGCGGCAGTCGCAATTGAGCGACGATGCTGCTGACCGGTAACCATTTACAGGCATAGTCCGTTGTCGGCGCGCGGATGCCCAGGGAAATTCACGAGTGATTTCCAACCTTAAGCTAAGCTCACGGTCAAATTTGGAGTGTTTTGTCTGCCCCGCGCCGGTGCCATTGCGCGGGGAAGCAAGATTCCGTGCGTCGATGCCGACGTTGACTTACAGGCTGCTCTGATCGGAGCCAAAGGGGCGATGCGAAGGTTTCTATCGTCGATTGCGACGCGGCTTGTCGTGACCGTCCTTGCCACGGGCATTCTCGCCTTTGCAATGATTGGCGGCTTGGCGATGTTGCGCCTCGATCTCGGCTTGCAGGAGCAGGCCGATGCGCTCGGGCATTTGTCTGCACGCCAACTGTCAGATCGTCTTGACGGCGAAGCGCAGCTTGCCCGCGCCCGCATCGAGATGATTGGCACGGAAACATCGCTCCGGCTTCGGCAGATCGCCCAACGCGCGGATATCGCGAAGGCCGTCGCGTCAAGGAACGACATCACCATCCGCGAATTGCTGGCGTTGGTTGCGAAGACTTCCGACATGCAGCGGCTCATCGCATTTGACCAAGACGGCATTGTGATCGGCGTTAGCGAAACGGCCGATCTCTTGGCGATCAACGCCGAGATTCAAGGTTCCGACCTTGCGCCAGATCTGCGTTCGATCCTTAAAGGCAACAACCGTTCCAATCCTCGCGGGCACCAGAGCACCCACGCGATAGCCGCCAGTCTGCTCAAGGTCCTGGGGCTGCCGTCCCGGCTGACAATCGCCCACGAGGCGTTTGAACCGGTATTTGACGATTTCGGCGAGTTGATCGGCGCAGTTGGCGGCTTCCGCGTTCTGGGCCGCACCGAACGCACATTGGAAAACTTCTCCTCCCTATCCAATGCGGGCGTAGCCATCATGCACGGCAGCGAAATGGTTTCCGCCGCCGGGCCGAAAGCAAATTTCTCGACGATGAACCGCGACAGCAGCGGCCTGATACGTTCCGATGACGGCGCGCATGTTGCGCGTTGCGCCGACCACGATGGCTCGCTGAAAGTCTGCACCTATACCGATACGTCGGTCGTCACCGGAACACGCGATCAAATGTTCCGGATCGGCGCTGCGGAAACGCGCTCATTGATGAAGCAATTTTTGGTCGTTGCCGCCATCACGCTGCTCATGCTGGTGCTCGCCCTCGTGTTCGGGGTGCGACATGCCACTCTCGGTTTGTCCACACTCGCTTCGGCAGCGCATGCCGTGGCGGCCGGCAATCTGGACCGGCCGTTTAAACCGGTCGGCGTCGGCGAGGTCTTTAGCCTCGGGCTCGCATTCGAGAAGATGCTCGCTAACTTGCGAGCGAGCATGGGAAAGATCCGGCAATTGGCATTTTACGACGGGGTAACCGGGCTGCCAAATCGCGAGAAGCTTCGGTTGGATTCGACGCAGATCATCGAAAATTCCAAATGCGGCGCTCTCTGTTTCCTCGATCTCGATGGCTTCAAATCCATCAACGATACATTTGGCCACAAAACCGGCGACTTGCTTTTGCGCAAGGTTTCAGAGCGGCTTACCGCGTTTCTCGCGGATTCGGGCAAGAGCAGCGGCCAAGACGCCGGTGACATCATGCTCGCGCGGGTCGGTGGCGATGAATTCGTCATGATTATTCCCGGCGAACAAAATCAAGAAGGCCTTGGGAAAATCGCGACGGAAATGCTGGAACATCTCGTTGCTCCGTTTGAGATCAACGGCTCGCATGTCAGCATTGGCGCAAGCATCGGCATTACCGTCTATCCGGCTGATGGGACGACTTATGAAGAGCTGCTGATAAACTCCGACCTTGCTATGTATGCCGCCAAGCAACGCGGGCGAAACACGTTTGCATTTTTCACGTCGGAAATCGCGGAAAACGCCAAAACCAGGCTTGCGCTGGAGCAAGATCTCAAGAATGCCGTGCGGACAAATCAGCTGTCGGTGCACTATCAGCCGACCATCTCTTGCCAAGACGGCAGCGTCCGGGGCGTCGAAGCGCTTGCTCGCTGGCAGCATCCTAAATTGGGCAATATTCCGCCCGAACGCTTTATTGCGATCGCCGAGGAAATTGGTCTGGTCCAGGAAATCGACCGGTTCGTTCTGCAACGAGCGGTCGACGACATTGGCGGGTTGATTGCCTCGGGCTTGGATATCATCCTTGCGGTCAATGTCTCGGCAGCCGGAATTGAAAATCCATTCTTTGTCCGCGACGTAACGGAGTTGATCAAGGCGGCCAAGTTTGACCCCAAGCGGCTTGAGCTTGAAATTACCGAGTTGGTTGCCATGCGTGACCCCGACGGGGTTTGCCAGAGCATTGGCGGCCTGCGTCAACTTGGCATTCGACTGGCGATCGACGATTTCGGCGCCGGATACTCGAACCTCGCAACGCTCGCGCGGCTCCCGTTCGACACCGTTAAGCTCGATCGTTCGCTCGCGTTCGGCCTCGACCTAGATCGCGAGAAGCAGACGATTGTGCGAACGGCATTGACGCTCACTAACGAGCTCGGCTTTGACACGGTGGTCGAGGGTATTGAAAGCATGGCGGCTTTGGAATTCGTGGCCAAGGCCGGCGCCACCTACGCGCAGGGCTATCTCTTTAGCGTGCCGGTGCCTCTAAGCGAGCTTACGGTGCTCCTGCAGCCGGCTCATCTCGCCGCCATCGCGGCATCGGCTCTCAAAAAGCGGGATAATGTTGTTCCTGCTCGAACCCGCCCTTCCGTTCGGGTCGTCAATAGCTAGTGCGTCCGTAGTCCTTGCTACACAGGGCCGCGCATCGACGGCATTCAATATAAACAGCGACCGCAATTTGCTCTGGCATCAAGATCATTAAGCCGGGCGCCCTCTAATAATTTGGGTCGTACATTTGTGATTGGACGAACGCGAGCAGGTCTTTTGGTGCCTCGCCGGCTGCAAGCCCGCGCTTGAAAGCCACTCCGGCGACCGCCGCGGCGATGTGAGCCGAAATCTCGCGGACCCGCGATAAAGCCGGATAGAGGCTGCCTTGTTTGATGTCGGCATCGGTGACGAGCTCCGCCAAAGTGTGAGCGGCGGCCATGAACATTTCATTGGTCAGGAGCCGCGTCCCGCTCGCAATCGCGCCCAGGCCCACGCCGGGGAAAATATAAGAATTATTGCATTGGCGCGGCACGAACGCCTTGCCGTCGAGCGTGACCGGATCGCAAGGGCTGCCACACGCGAATAACGCGCGTCCATCTGTATATCGATAAGCCTCTTCGGCCGTACATTCCGCCTTCGAGGTCGGATTGGAGAAAGCAAAGATTATGGGCCGATCATTGAGCTGCGCCATGGTCCGCAGCACTTCAGGCGTGAACATGCCTTTGGCCGCAGCAACCCCGAAAATCGCGGTAGGCTTTAGCGTGCGAATAGCCGTGAGAAAGTCGCCGACCGGCGGATGCTCGTGCGCGTAGTCAAAATTATGTTTCAAAAGCTCCGCGCGATTTTTCACGACCAGACCGTGCAAATCCACGAACCAATTGCGCCGGCGCGCATCGGCTTGCGTTGCGCCATCCGCCATCATGGCCGAGACCATCAACTCGGCAATGCCGGTCGCGGCTTGTCCGGCGCCGAGATATAGAATTCTCTGTTCGGTCAGTTTTCCGCCGGTCGCGCGCATCGCCGACAGCAGACCGGCCAGCGCGACCGCCGCCGTTCCCTGAATGTCGTCGTTGAAGACGCAGTACTTGTCGCAATATTTTTGCAGCAATCGGAAAGACGAGTGATTGGCGAAATCTTCGAACTGGATCACGACGCCTGGGAATGCATCGCGTGCGGCGGATATGAATTCGTCGACCAGCTCGTCATAGGCGGCGCCTTCAAGCCGCTTCTGGCGCAAGCCGACATAATAAGGATCGTTCAGCAACGCCGGATCGTTGGTGCCGACGTCGAGCATCACCGGCAGGCAGAACTCCGGGTGCACCCCGGCGCAGGCGGTATAGAGCGCAAGCTTGCCGACCGGGATCCCCATGCCGTTGGCGCCGAGGTCGCCGAGGCCCAGCACGCGCTCGCCGTCGGTCACGACAATGAGCTTGACCGGATAAGGCCAATTTCCCAGAAGTTCCGGAATGCGTCCACGATCATTGGCGCCGATGAAGAGACCGCGTGGCCGCTGGAAAATGTTGCCGAACCGTTGGCAAGCAAGCCCCACCGTGGGGGTGTAGATGAGCGGCAGGATTTCGTCGACGTTGTCGCAAACGATGCGAAAGAAAAGCGTCTCGTTGCGATCGTGCAATGCATTGAGCGCGACGTATTTTTCCAAGTCATTGGGAAGCTGGCGCAGATTTGTCATCATGCGCTCGGCCTGCGTCTCAATGGAAAAGACATGGGCGGGCAAGAGGCCGCGCAAGCCCAACGCGTCGCGCTCCTGTTCGGTGAACGCAGTGCCTTTGTTGAGCAGAGGATCGCGCAAGAATGCCAAGCCGCGCGAGGTATGGCTTGCACCCGTTTTGTCAGGTCTATTCAACGCACGCTCCCCAGGCACCCAACGCGCCGCAGGTTTCACGGCTTGTGGCGGTATTCATTGATTGTAGTCAAAACCAACTGAGCTTGTCCTGTTTGGCGGGTTTCATGATATTCGCCGCCTAAGGGCCATTTCGGGCAGCCAATGCCCCGCGATTCGGCTAGAATTAATTGGCCGGGTTTTGGCCCGAATTCGCGCCGGAAACGTCCTCACCATGCCAGCGCGCGCCGGCCGGCGATCTCGGCCGCCCAGGAAATACGATGGGAATTTTCGAAGAAGAAAAAATCGATTGCCATGCGCACGTAATCGATCCCGTCAATTTTCCTTACGGCAAGGACATCGAATACAAGCCGTCCGGGCCGGAAATCGGCACCACAGCGCAGTTTCGCCAGGTCATGAAAACCTACGGCGTGACGCATTGCCTGTTGGTGCAGCCGAATTCCGGCTACGGCGGCGACAACAGCTGCATGCTGGATGCCATCGAACACAGCGAAGGCGCACTCAAGGGCATCGCCATTGTCGACTTCGATGCCGATCTTGCGGCGTTACGCGAATTGAAGAGCCGGGGAATCGTCGGCGCCGCGTTCAATCCGACGTTTCATGGCATTGACTATTACCGCAATTCGAAGAGCTTGATCGCCAAGCTCGCCGACCTCGACATGTTCCTGCAAATCCAGAGCGAGCACGATCAGTTATCGATGTTCGTGCCTTGGATTAAATCGACGCCGGTGCGCGTGCTGATCGATCACTGCGGGCGTCCGACAGTTGATGCAGGCCTCGATCAGCCGGGATTCCAGACGCTATTGCGGCTGGCAACGACGGGCCGCGTCAACGTCAAGCTCTCCGGTTATTCAAAGTTTTCGAAACTTGGCTATCCGTTCAAGGACTGCTGGCCCTATGTGCGGGCGATCGTCGAAGCGTTCACGCTCGATCATTGCCTATGGGCGTCGGATTGGCCTTTCTTGCGTGCGCCGGAGCGGCAAGACTACGGACCGCTGGTCGAATTGGCCGGTCTCCTATTTCCAAACTCAGCCGACCGCCGCAAAGTATTTTTGGATACGCCGCGCCGCTTGTTCGGCTTTGGCGCATAAGCGATCACTAAACTTTGGCAGCCTGGATATCTTCGGCGAAATGACAAGCGACCAGCCGTCCGTCACACGGCCGTAATGCTAGAGCCTTTGCCGACAGCGGCGTAGCGGCCAGCACCGCCAACGTGGCTAGGTTTGACCGGACATATTTGGCCCACCGTGCAGCCGCATAATGCGCCATCCACCAATGAGCGGGAGGCCATATCCCTATGAATTACCGACGCTAATTGGCTATGAAACAAATCGCCCAAAACTGGAATTTTGAAACATTCGGTTCAACCTGTTAGGTTTGGGCCTATGAACCTGCCGTCTTTCAATGGCCGGCTGCGCGCCGAATTCGACGCGTTGTCGCCGCAGCTGCGCGAGGCGGCGAGCTGGGTGATCGATCATCCAGCCGACGTCGCGCTGCTGTCGACGCGCGAGCAGGCGCGCCGCGCCGGCGTCACCGCCGCGACCATGACGCGGCTGGCGCAGCGCTTCGGCCTCGCCGGCTATGACGGCATGCGCAAGCTCTATGCCGACGCCGTCCGCCGCCGGCCGGAAAGCTATCGGGGCCGCGCCGAAGAATTGCTGGTGCGGCGCGACCGCGAAGGCGACGCCGCGCTGGTGCAGGATATTTTTGCGTCGCTTGCCCAGCATCTCCAGGATCTGTCGTCATCCGCCTCGGTTGCGACAATTCACCGCCGCGGCCGATCTGATCGCGCGCGCCAACCACGTCTTCTGCCTGGGATTACGCTCGAGCTTTTCCGTCGCCTACATGTTCCACTACATCCGTTCGCTATTCGGCGCCAACTCCGTGCTGGTGGACGGCTCCGGCGGCATCGGTATCGATGCCCTTCGCGCCATCGGCCGCGACGATGTCCTGCTGGCGATTTCGGTGAAGCCCTATGTCAGCCACTCCATCGACGCCGCAAAATATGCGCGCAGCCAGCGCACGCGCATCATCGCCGTGACCGACAGCGAAATGTCGCCGTTGGCGCGGCTCGCCGACACGGCAATCCTGGTGCGTACGGAAACGCCCTCTTTCTTTCACACCATGACGCCGGCTTTTGCCGCGGTCGAATGTCTTGCGGCGCTCGTTGCCGCGCGCCGCGGGCCGGCCGCCTTGGCCGGTCTGGAGGCGAGCGAAAAACAATTGGCCGCCTTCAATACTTATCTTCAGCCGCGCTCCACCGGACGACGCCAGACATGACCCACGTATTGCATCGGTCGATCAATCATCAATATCCGACGGCGGTGTCGGGCAACGGCATTTCTATTCGCGATGCGAGCGGGAAGGATTATATCGACGCCTCCGGCGGCGCCGCGGTGTCTTGTCTCGGTCATTCGCATCGCGACGTGCTCGACGCCATGCGCGCGCAACTCGACAAAATCGAATACGCGCATACCAGTTTCTTCACGACGCAAGTGGCCGAAGAGCTTGCCGACGATCTCGCCGCGCATGCGCCGAAAGGCCTCGGTCATGTGTTCTATGTCAGCGGCGGTTCCGAGGCGATCGAAGCAGCACTTAAGCTTGCCCGGCAATATTTCGTCGAACGCGGCGAGCCGCAACGGCGCCACCTGATCGCGCGCCGCCAGAGCTATCACGGCATCACGATGGGCGCGCTCGCCATCGGCGGCCGCGAACGACAACGCAAGCCCTTTGCGCCGCTGCTGATCGAAACCCATCACGTCTCGCCGGTCTACGACTATCGCGAACGCCGGACCGACGAGACTCCCAAGGCCTATGGCGAGCGGCTGGCGCAGGAACTCGAAGCCAAGATCGACGAACTCGGCGGCGAAAATGTCATCGCCTTCATCGCCGAAACCGTCGTCGGCGCCACCTTAGGCGCGGTGCCCGCGGTTACCGGCTATTTCAAGCGCGTGCGCGAAATCTGCGATAGACATGGCATCCTGCTCATCCTCGACGAGGTGATGTGCGGCATGGGCCGCACCGGCACGCTGCACGCTTGCGAACAAGAAGGCGTCAGCCCCGACCTGATGGCGATTGCCAAGGGATTGGGCGGCGGATTCGCGCCGATCGGCGCGCTGCTGCTGCAGGATCGGATTTTCAAAACCATCGCCGAGGGCTCCGGCGTCTTCCAGCACAGCCATACTTACACCGGCCACCCGCTGGCCTGCGCCGCAGCCCTTGCGGTCCAGCGCGTCATTCGCCGCGACAATCTGCTTCTTAATGTCCGCAACCAAGGCGACTACCTTGCGCGGCGGTTGCAGGAGCGTTTCGGCAATCATCCGTTTGTCGGCGATGTGCGCGGGCGCGGCTTGTTTCAGGGAATTGAAATCGTGGCCGATCGCGGCACCAAGGAGCCGTTCGACCCGGCGCGCAAGCTGCATGCGCGGATCAAAGAACAGGCCATGGCGCGCGGATTGATGGTTTATCCAATGGGCGGAACCGTCGACGGCACGCGCGGCGACCACGTGCTGCTGGCGCCGCCGTTCATCATTGACAGAACCGCCGTAGATGCCATCGTGGAACGATTGGGAGACGCCATCGATGCCGCGGTCGGAAAATAAGAAGTTTGCAATGCGGATCGCAGGTGTCGCCGCGACACGCTGCTATTCGATATGAGTTACGCGGCGTTTAAATGTTAAACAAAAACGGAGGATCAATATGAAGACCTGGACGAAAACGATCGCCTTCGCGACGGCTGGCGTGCTTGCAATGGCGGCAAGCGGCGCACCTGCGTCAGCCCAACAGAAATTTATCACCATCGGCACCGGCGGCGTGACCGGCGTCTATTACGCCGTCGGCGGCGCGGTCTGCCGGTTGATGAACAAGAACCGGGCGCAAACCGGGCTTCGCTGCTCGGTCGAATCGACCGGCGGCTCGGTGTTCAACGTCAACGCCATCAAGAGCGGCGAACTCGATTTCGGCCTGTCGCAGTCCGACGTGCAATTCAACGCTTACAAAGGCGAAGCCCAGTTCAAGGGCAAAGCCGACGCCGATCTGCGGGCCGTGTTCTCCGTGCATCCGGAGCCGTTCACGGTTCTGGCGCGCAAGGACGCCGGCGTGACCAAGTTCACCGACTTCAAGGGCAAGCGCTTCAATATCGGCAACCCCGGCTCCGGCACGCTGGCGTCGATGGAAGAACTGCTCAAGGAAATGCACTGGACCAACGCGGACTTCTCGCTCGCCGCCCAGCTTAAGGCCGACGAGCAAGGCACCGCGCTTTGCGACAACAAGATCGACGGCTTCTTCTACGGCGTCGGCCATCCTTCGGCCGCCATCCAGGACCCGACGACCTCTTGCGGCGCCAAGCTCATTTCGCTCACGGGGCCGGCGGTCGACAAGCTGATCAAGGAACATCCGTACTATGCCAAGGCGACAATCCCGGGCGGAATGTATGCAAATAATCCGAACCCGACGGAAACCTACGGCGTGCTCGCCACGGTCGTGACCTCGTCCAAGGTTCCGGAAAAAGTCGTCTACGACCTCGTCAAAGCCGTGTTCGACAATTTCGACGAGTTCAAGAAGCTGCACCCGGCTTTCGCCCATCTCGATCCGAAAGCGATGATCAAGAACGGGTTGTCGGCTCCGCTGCATCCCGGCGCGATCAAGTTCTACAAAGAAAAAGGCTGGATGTAACAACAGCTGAGGGGGCGGCGATGAGCCGCCCCCTTTCGCTTAAGCCGATGCGCGCTCAGCTGGGGGAACGCGATGACGGACAGCATTCAGGCCGGATCGACGCGCGAAGCGCTCGAAGAGATGGTCGCGGAAGCCGACACCGGCGGCCGCAAACCAACCGGTACCGGCAAGGCCGTGATCTTCACGGCGGCACTTACCTGGGCGTTGTTCCAACTCTGGTATGCCTCGCCGCTGCCCTACATGTTCAATATCGGCGTGGTCAATGACGGACAGGCGCGCGTCGTTCATCTGTCCTTCGCATTCCTGCTGGCCTTTCTGACTTTCCCGGCGCTGAAATCCTCGCCGCGCAAATGGATCCCGCTCTACGACTGGATCTTGGCCGCCCTCGGTATCGTCGCGGCCATGTACCTGCTTGTCTTCTATAGAGAGATTGCATTGCGGCCCGGCCTGCCGACGCTGCCGGATGTCATCGTCTCGGTCATCGGCGTCGTGCTCCTGGTCGAAGCGGCGCGGCGCGCCGTCGGACCGGCGCTCGCGGCCATCGCCAGCATTATGCTGCTTTATATTTTCATCGGCCCTTGGCTGCCCGGAATGCTCGGGCACCAAGCCGTGTCGCTTTCGCGCGCGGCCTCGCAAATGTGGCTCACCTCGGAGGGTATCTTCGGCGTCGCGCTCGGCGTTTCCACCAGCGTGGTGTTCCTGTTCGTGCTGTTCGGCAGCCTTTTGGAAAAAGCCGGCGCCGGAAATTATTTCATCCAGCTTGCCTTCGCCATGCTCGGCACCTATCGCGGCGGGCCCGCCAAAGCCGGCGTGGTCGCTTCCGGCTTGACCGGCATGATTTCGGGCTCCTCGATCGCCAATACCGTCACCACGGGCACGTTCACCATCCCGCTGATGAAGCGCGTCGGCTATTCGGCCGTGAAAGCCGGCGCCATCGAATCCGCCGCCGGCGTCAACGGACAATTGATGCCGCCGGTCATGGGCGCGGCGGCCTTCCTGATCGCGGAATATGTCGGCATTACTTACGCCGAGGTCGTCAAGCACGCCTTCCTGCCGGCATTCCTGACCTACGGCGCGCTGTTTTACATTGTCGATATCGAAGCCGCAAAGCTCGGCCTGAAAGGCCTGTCGCGATCGTCCACTGCGCCCCTGCATTATTCAGTCGCTGCGCGCGCTGATGACCGTCTGCGGCATCATCATCTTGAGCGGCGTCGTTTATTGGGGCATCGGCTGGACCAAAATCGTATTCGGCGCCGCGGCATCTTGGATTCTCGGCTTCGTCCTGCTTGCCATCTATGTCGCGATGATGCGCTACAAGGCGGCCCACCCCGACCTGCCGCATGACGATTTGTCTAAGGCGATCGTCAAGGTGCCGGACTTCTTCGACACCGCGCGTACCGGTTTGCATTTCTTGCTGCCGGTCATCGTTCTCATTTGGTGCCTGATGGTGGAAGAACTTTCGCCGGGTCTATCGGCATTCTGGGGCACGGCGTTTCTCATTTTCATCATGCTCACGCAACGCCCCTTGGTGGCGGTGTTCCGTGGCGAGGGCGCGCTCGTGGCGCGGGCGCGTGACGGGTTTGACGACCTGATTGCCGCCTTTCAGGGCGCCTCGCGCAACATGACGTCGGTCGGCATCGCCACGGCGACCGCCGGCATCATTGTCGGCACGGTTTCACTGACCGGCGTCGGTCTGGTGATGACCGAGATCGTCGAGACCGTGTCCGGCGGCAATCTGATGATCATGCTGGCGATGACGGCGGTTATTTGCCTGATCCTCGGCATGGGCATGCCGACCACCGCCAGTTATGTCGTGGTCGCCACGCTGATGGCGCCGGTGCTGGTCGAGCTTGCGGCGGAGAACGACCTCGCCGTGCCGCTGGTCGCCGTGCACATGTTCGTATTTTATTTCGGCCTGATGGCCGACGTGACGCCGCCGGTTGGCTTAGCGGCCTATGCCGCCGCCGCCATCTCCGGCGCCGATCCGGTGAAGACCGGAATCCAGGCCTTCCGTTATGAAATCCGGACCGGTCTGCTGCCTTTCATCTTCATTTTCAACACCGAACTGCTGCTGGTCGATGTCGGCGGCGTGGGGCATTTCCTCGTGGTGGTCGTCTGCTCGATCATCGCCATGGGCTGCTTCGTGGCGGCCACGCAGAATTGGTTGCTGACGCGCAACCGGTGGTATGAAACCGTAGCTCTGCTGTTGATCTGCTTCACTCTGTTCCGGCCCGGCTACTGGCTCGATAAATTGCAAGCGCCGTTTCGACTCGCGCCCGGGGACGCAGATTCTCGACATCGCGCAATCGACAGCGCAGGGCCTCACGCTTCGCTTCCGCGTCAACAGCCAATCGCGCGCGGGCGACGATGTCGAAAAAGTGGTGCGGCTTACGGTGCGGCTCCGGCAAGACCGGTAACGAACGCCTGGAAAAATCGGGGCTAACGCTGGCGGCGCTTGGCGGCAAGATGACCGTGCAGCGCGTGCAGTTCGGCAGCCAGGCCGCCAAATACGGTTTGTCGGCGGGTGACGAAGTAACCTCGGTGCTGGTGCCGGCGCATCGGCCGAACCGCTATTGGTTTGCGATTCCGGGGTTCCTGGTGCTGGCCGGCGTCGTCTTGCTTCAGCTGCGGCGGCGGCGGCCCAAGCCCGCAACGGCCCAATAGCGCAAGGCGTGAATTAACGCCGGGCCGGCGGATCGCGCGTGAGGATCTTTGCGCCCATTGCGCTTGCCGGGAACAGTCTTGCGCTAAACACCTGGCGTTCGGTTACCACCAAGCGACTGTCCACACGTGATCGGCGTAACGAATATCCTCTCGCTGAACACCCGGAATTGCCAGAATAATTGGATCGAGCCGATCGCCGTTGAGGGGGCGGTGATAGCTCACGATGCGGCGCGGAGCCGCTCGGTTTAATATTTCGACGGCTGCAACAATTTGCTCATCCGGCAGATAATAAAGCATTTCAAAAGCGGTCACCAAACTTGCGCGCCGGTCCGGAAGAACGGGGAGAGACCCGGCTTCAAATGTCGCTGCCGGCACCCGCTGTCTTGCTCGTTTGACCGCCTGTTTCGATATATCTATTCCGTGCACTGACGTGATTTTCAACAACCACTGTGTCTGATATCCCTCTCCACATCCGATTTCGAGAGTTGAATCGATCTTCCCGAACCGTTCCGTAATGATTTTATTTTGCTCGCGATAGCGATATTGTTCGAGTTCGCTGTCGAGCCGCCAGGGATTTTCAAAAAAATAGGCGCGCTCCATCGGGCTTAGCGGATGCAGAATTCTCAAAAACACTCGCCGGAATAAAGTCTTCATATCGGCAAACCGGAGCGTAGTGACCGCACGCTGACATCTCGAAACTTCAAAAACAGGGTCATCGTTCAGCGCCTTGGTGGTGGCTCGCGCGTAAGATTCTTGGCGGCGAGTTCGTCGATATAATCCTGCCAGTATTTTTGCCGGTTGCGGCCGAGGTCGCGCAGATAGTCCCAGCCGAATATGCCGGTCGAGTGCAGATCGTCGAACACCAGCCGCACCGCGTAATTGCCGACCGGGAGCACTTCGATGATGCCGACGTCGCGCTTGCCGGGAACGGTCTTGCGCTCTTCGGCGGAATGACCCTGAACCTCGGCGCTCGGACTTTTTATCCGCAAATATTCGGCCGTCAGGTCGAAACTCTCGCCGCCGTCGAAACTAACCGTGAGCGTCTTGCGATCCTTGTGCAGGCGCAATTCGCTCGGCCAGGCTTGCGTGTCGGCGGCATTCATGGCGCATGTCTTAGCGCGCCGCCGTTCAAATCACAAACCGCACCTTGCCGGCGTCGCTAAGATCGATGCCGCCCATCTCGCGGCGCGCGCGGCAATTCCTCCGATTGCAGGAAGCGGACCAATGCCTGCAGCGGCGGATGGAAATAATCGCGCTGGCGCATCACCAGGTCGAACGGCTCCCAGACGATCGGGACGAAATCAAGCCCGGCGGAATTGGCGACCGAGCGCGTCGCGATGCCGGTGTCGGCGCGGCCGGCGCGGATCGCCTGCGCGATATCGGGACCGGTTGGGCTGACCGGGCTCGCACTGGCCAACGCATCGAGCTTTATCTTGGCCCGCTGCAGCAGCGAGAGCAGCAAAAGCTGCGCGCCGGCGCCCTTCGGCCGCATGGCGATGCGCGCGCGCTTGGCGAGCACGTCTTCGATCGATTTGATCTTGAGCGGATTGCCCGCCGCCAGCAGAAAGCCCTGCTCGCGCCGGCAGAAGGCGATCATCACCGCGTCCTGCAAATCGCTGCGGCTAGCGAAGGCCGCGACGTTTGCGTCCGCTTCCAGGTCTTCCAAGGCGTGCAGATGGATGGCGGCCGCCATGATCCCGCCCTCGCAGAACCGGCTCAAGCCGGCTTCGCTGCCGATGGCGAGACTGGCGAGACCCGAGCCGCTCTCGCGCAGGGCCCATTCCAGCAGCGGGTCGTGGCTGCCGCCGACAATGGGCGCCACGTCGGCATTGGTCATGCCGGCGGGACGCGTGATGCTGGAGGCCAGCCACTGATCGAGTTCGGCCTTGGGGAACAGCCAGCGGCCGGTGACTTTGGTGCAGGGGACCGTGCCCTCAGCCACCATTTCGTAGATTTTCCGCTCCTTGAGGCGGAGATAGCTGGCGGCTTCGGAGGTCGTAAAAAGCTGCATTTCGCAGGCCTGCGCAGTTATGCATATTTTTTGAGAATGCCAAAAACATCAAAAATAACAAGGGAGTTAGCCGGTATTGGTCTAACACTATGTGTTTCCGGCGTTTTATTGGGCATTGAAAAGGACCGAAACCCGCCGCAACTGCCCGCGAATTCGCGGGAATGCGCGCGTCCCTTAAGGCCCGGCCGACCGTGACATCGCCACCGCCGCTGCATAGATTGCACCGCGATGGCGAGCGCGCCCCAGCCGGATCGATACACGGACCCGCAGGCGAGCGCCGAAATCCAAGATTAGACAACCCGGTCGGATGAGCCGTTCCGCATGACGACGACGAATGCCAGTAAATTCCGCTCCGGCAAGTCGCACCGAGACGAAAACTTTCCGGTGGCGTCTCGGCTGCTCCATCCCCGCCATCGCGCCCCGATTCTCGGCATTCTATAATTTCGTGCGCACCGCCGACGACATTGCCGACCACGCCACGCTTGAGCCCCAAGTGAAACTCGAATTGCTCGACGAACTCGAGCACGGCTTGCTGGGGACGAGCGACGTCAATCCCGAGGCGGTCGCGCTGCGCCGCGCACTGATCGAGCGCCGCCTCAGCCCGCGCCACGCGCAAGACTTGCTAACGGCATTCCGCATGGATGTGACCAAATTGCGCTACCGCGATTGGGACGATCTGATCGGCTATTGCACTTATTCGGCGATGCCGGTCGGCCGCTTCGTTCTCGACGTGCACGGCGAGGACACCAAGACCTGGCCGGCGAACGACGCGCTATGCGCGGCGCTGCAAATCATCAACCACATCCAGGATTGCAAGGAGGACTACCTCAATCTCGACCGCGTCTATATCCCGCAGGATGCTTTTGCCGCCGCTGGCTGCGACGTGACGGCGCTGGGCCAAGCGCGCGCGTCACCCCAACTTGCGAATTGCTTGCACCGCCTCGCCCGCCGCACAGAGGACTTATTGCGCGTCAGCGATCCGTTCGCGGCCATGATCGAAGATTTCCGTCTTGGTCTCGAAGTTTCGGTTATCCACTCGCTGGCCGGACGCCTGGTCCGTATCCTTCAGCAACGCGATCCGCTGAGCGAGCGCGTGCATCTAAGCAAGCCGGGCGTCTTCTCGATCGGCGGCGCCGCGGCCATTGCGGGTATCTTACGGCGTTTCCGCCGGCGGCTCACCGCCGGGTCCTATCGACCGCGCGACGCATGAGCTAGTCCCATGTCCGCCGCCGAAACCAGCACCGCCGACGCCGGCCGCAAAGCGTCCGGCAGTTCGTTCTATGCGGCCATGCGCATCCTGCCCAAGAAGCAGCGCGCCGCTATGTATGAAATCTATGCCTTCTGCCGCGCCGTCGACGACATCGCCGACGATCCAGGCCCGCTCGCCGGACGCAAGGAACAATTGCAGCAATGGCGCAGCGACGTGCGTGCGCTCTATGACGGCGCCGCGCCGCCGCAACTGCGCGGCCTGCATACAGCCATCCAGAATTTCGATCTGCGCCAAGATGATTTTCTGGCGATCATTGACGGCATGGAGATGGACGCCGGCGACCCGATCCGCGCGCCGCAATGGTCCGTGCTCGACCTTTATTGCGACCGGGTCGCCAGCGCCGTCGGACGCCTATCGGTGCGCGTTTTCGGCATTGCGGGCGATGCCGGCCTGGCGCTCGCGCATCATCTCGGCCGCGCCTTGCAACTGACCAATATCCTGCGCGATCTCGACGAGGACGCCGGTGTCGGCCGTCTCTATCTCCCCAGCGAAGCCCTGCGCGAGGCAGGGATCAGCGCGACCGATCCGGCGACGGTCTTGTCCGATCCGGCGCTCGCGCGCGCGTGCGCGGCCGTGGCCAAAAAGGCGCGCGATCATTTCCAGGAGGCCGACAAGATCATGGCCCAATGTCCGCGCCGCAATGCCCGCGCGCCCAGCATCATGTCGCAAGCCTATAAGCTCATTCTCGATGCGCTGGAGCAGCGCGGCTGGACGGCGCCGCGCCAAGCAGTGCGCGTCGGCAAGCCGCAATTGCTTTGGATCCTTTTGCGTCACGCATTCTGATGACAAAATCAGTCCATATCGTTGGCGCCGGTATGGCCGGCCTCGCCGCGGCGACACGGCTGAGCGCTACGGGCGTGAATGTGACGCTGCATGAGGCCGCCAACCAGGCCGGCGGCCGCTGCCGCTCCTACCATGATCCCGCGATCGATATGGTGATCGACAACGGCAATCATCTGGTGCTGTCCGGCAATAAATCGGTGCTGGCTTATCTCGACGACATCGGCGCGAGCGATCGCCTGATCGGGCCGCAGCACGCGGTATTTCCATTCATCGATCTCGCGACCAATGAACGCTGGACCCTGCGTCCGAATGACGGCCTGCTGCCGTGGTGGATATTCGACTCCGCGCCGCCGCGTACCCAAGACCGGCATCGCCGAATATCTGGCGCTGGCGCGCCTCATGTGGAGTGGAAAACAAAAGACCATCGGCGACGTCATCGATTGCGATGGCATGCTATATCAACGTTTGATCCAGCCTTTATTGCTGGCGGCGCTCAACACCGAGCCGCGCGAGGGCTCCGCGGCGCTTGCCGCCGCCGTCATTCGCGAGACGCTAGGCTCGGGCGGCCGCGCCTGCCGTCCTTTGATTGCACGCGACGGGCTCGCCAACGCTTTCATCGATCCGGCGTTGCAAGTGCTGGCGACGCGCAATGCAACGGTTCAATTCGGCCACCGGCTGCGCGCCATGACGCTTGCCGGCGACCAGGTGACGGCGCTGCAATTCGGCGAAGAAACGATCGAGCTAGCCGCAAGCGATGCCGTCATTCTCGCCGTCCCGCCCGTGGTTGCCGCTTCGCTTCTGCCGGGCCTCGAAACGCCGGACGAGTTTCGCGCCATCGTCAACGCCCACTTCCGCATCGCGCCGCCCAAGGACCTTTCCCCGATCACCGGCGTCGTCAATGGCATGGTGGAATGGCTGTTTGCCTTTCCCGATCGGCTGTCGATCACCATCAGTGCCGCTGACCGGCTGCTCGAAACGCCCCGGGAAACGCTGGCCGAGCAAATCTGGCGCGAAGTCGCGCAGATCGCGGGACTTGATAACGCCCTGCCGCGCTGGCAGATCGTGCGCGAGCGGCGCGCGACCTTCGCTGCGACGCCAAGCCAGGATGCCAAGCGGCCGCAGGCAAAGACCGCCTACCGCAACCTTATGCTCGCCGGCGACTGGACCGCGACCGGACTGCCGGCGACCATCGAAAGCGCGGTCCGCTCCGGCCATAAAGCGGCCCAGCTTGTCGGCGAAATGACGCCGCATTAGGAATCGGACGTTCAATGAGCGAGGCCATGGCATCTTCCCGTACCAATGCCGTCAACAGCGGCGGCAAAGCTCGACGACAGCATCGCGCGGGCGACCGACGCCATGCTGGCGCGCCAGCAGGCCGACGGCCATTGGGTGTTCGAGCTGGAAGCCGATTGCACGATCCCGTCGCAATATGTGCTGGCGCACCATTTCATCGGCACACCCTTGCCCGCGGCCCTCGAGCAGAAGATGGGCGCCTACCTGCGCCGCATCCAGGGCGCGCATGGCGGCTGGCCGCTGTTTCACGAGGGCGACATGGACGTCAGCGCCAGCGTCACCGCCTATCTCGCGCTCAAGGCGATCGGCGACAGGCCGGATGCCGAGCATATGCGGCGGGCGCGCGAGGCGATTCTCGCCCGCGGCGGCGCCGCCGCCAGCAACGTATTCACGCGTTTCCTGCTTGCACTTTTCGGCGTGGTCACCTGGCGCTGCGTGCCGGTGATGCCGGTCGAGATCATTCTGCTGCCGCAATGGTTTCCGTTTCATCTGTCCAAGATCTCGTATTGGTCGCGCACCACGATTTTGCCGATGCTGGTGTTGCAGGCGCTGAAAGCGCGCGCCCGCAATCCGAAGGGCGTGAGCGTCGATGAATTGTTCATCGATCCGCCGCTGACGCTGGGTCCCCCGCACAAGGCGGCGCACCAGAAGACGTCCTGGTTCATGCTGTTTCGCGCCATCGACATTCTGTTGCGCGCCGTCGTGCCGCTGTTTCCCAAACGCTTGCGCCAACGCGCCATCGACAGAGTGGTCGCGTTCCTCACCTCGCACCTCAACGGCGAGGAAGGGATCGGCTCGATCTTTCCGCCGATGGTCTATGCGGTGATGATGTGCGACGCGCTTGGCTACGAACGCGACCATCCATTTTATGTGACTGCGCGCGATGCGCTCGACCGGCTGGTGGTCGAACGCGCCGATGAAGCCTATTGCCAGCCTTGCAAGTCGCCGGTCTGGGACACCGGGCTGGTGTGTCAGGCGCTGTTGGAAGTCGGCAGCGAGAAGGCGGTTGCAGAGACCGTGCGCGGCGCTGGAATGGCTCAAGCCGCTCCAGATTCTCGATCTGAAAGGCGATTGGGCCGATTGGCGGCCGAACTTGCGCCCCGGCGGCTGGGCCTTCCAATACCTCAATGCCTATTACCCGGACGTGGACGACACCGCCGTCGTGGTCATGGCCATGGATCGCGCCGCCAAACTTCCGAACGGCCCGCAATACCCCGAGGCGATCGCGCGCGCGCGCGAATGGATCCTCGGCATGCAAAGCAAAAATGGCGGCTGGGGCGCTTTCGACGCCGACAACAACTACCAATATCTTGAACAACATCCCTTTCGCCGACCATGGCGCCCTGCTCGACCCGCCGACCGAGGACGTCAGCGCGCGCTGCGTCTCGATGCTGGCGCAGCTTGGCGATCGGATTGAGGATTTGCCGGCGCTGGCGCGCGGCGTCGATTATCTGCGCCAGACGCAACTTGCCGACGGCAGCTGGTTCGGCCGCTGGGGCATGAATTACATTTACGGCACCTGGTCGGTGCTATGCGCGCTCAACGCCGCCGGCCTCGATCTCGGCGCGCCGGAAATGCGCAAGGCCGCAGGCTGGCTGGCCTCAATCCAGAATCCCGACGGCGGCTGGGGCGAAGACGGATCGAGCTACAAGCTCGATTACAAGGGCTATGAGCCAGCACCGAGCACCGCCGTCGCAGACCGCCTGGGCGATGCTGGGACTGATGGCCACCGGCGATGCCGATCATCCGGCGGTCGCACGCGGGGTCGAGTATCTGACGCGCACCCAAGGCGGCGACGGCTTCTGGGATGAGCCGCGCTACACCGCCACCGGTTTCCCGCGCGTGTTCTATCTGCGCTACCACGGCTATTCGAAATTCTTCCCGCTTTGCGCGCTGGCGCGCTACCGCAATCTCAAGACCGCCAATAACAAACGGCCGGCCTTCGGGATGTAACCCAAGGCCGGCCGCTATCAATCAAATCAATCGCGCTGAGCCGCACTATTTCGCGGCGATCGGCTCCTTCGCCGTCTTGGTCTTCGCTTCCGTCGTCGTGATGTCGTCCAGCATCTTCTGGACGTGCTCCGAGTAAACGTATTGCGCCGGCCGCTGCTTATCGAGCGAGATTTCCGGCGCCATCGGACCTTCGGTGCGCGAACCCATGAGGCTGACGGCCAATGCCTTCAGCGGATGCGAAATCGCATCGTTGACGGCGGTCGCCTCGTAGCCGCTGTGCACCATGCAGTCGGCGCACTTCTCGTAATTGCCGGTGCCGTAGGCATCCCAATCGGTTTCCTCCAGCAATTCGCGGAAGGTCTTGGCGTAGCCTTCGCCCAGCAGATAGCAGGGCCGCTGCCAGCCGAACACCGTGCGGGTCGGATTACCCCATGGCGTGCAGTGGTAATTCTGATTGCCGGCGAGGAAGTCCAGATACAAAGTCGATTGGCTGAACGACCATTTGCGCCCGCCGTTGCCAAGGCGAAGGATGTCGCGGAAAAACTGCTTGGCCTTTTGGCGATTGAGGAAGTGCTTCTGGTCCGGCGCCCGCTCATAGGCATAGCCCGGCGCCACGGTGATGCCGTCGACCCCCAATGCCGACACGGTGTCGAAAAAGCTCGCGACCCGCTCCGGCTCGGATTGCTTGAATAGCGTGCAGTTGATGTTGACGCGGAAGCCGCGCGCCTTGGCCTTGGCGATCGCCGACACGACCCGGTCGTAAACGCCGTCCTGACACACCGAGTGATCGTGCATTTCCTTGTCGCCGTCGAGATGCACCGACCAGATGAAGAACGGGCTCGGCTCGTATTGGTCCATCTTCTTTTCCATCAGCAGCGCATTGGTGCACAGATAGACGAACTTCTTGCGCGCGATGATGCTCTTGACGATGGTCGGCAATTCCTTGTGCAGCAGCGGTTCGCCGCCGACGATCGACACGATCGGCGCGCCGCATTCATCGACCGCCTCCAGACATTCGTCCACGGAAAGCCGCTGATTGAGGATCTTGTCGGGATAGTCGATCTTGCCGCAGCCGGCGCAGGCCAGATTGCACCGGAACAACGGCTCGAGCATGAGCACCAGCGGATAGCGCTTGCGACGCTGAAGCCTTTGCTTGATCACATAAGCGCCGACGTAAAGTTTTTGCTGCCAGACAATTCCCACGATAAGCCTCTTTTCGATCGGTCAGATTGAACCCTGCGGTGATGATTATGCCCGGCTGAATGCGTCGACGGTTGTCACGTCGGCTACTTCGGCGGGCAGGCGAAACTGTACAGTCTCCTCGCGGCCATCGAGTGTCGAAATTTCGACCGGTCCGAGGCGCCGCAAGGCGTCGATGACTTCCTCGACCAGCACTTCCGGCGCCGATGCGCCGGCGGTCAAACCGACGACGCTGGCGCCACGCACGAATTCAGGCATAAGCTCGCTGCCGTCGGCGATCAAGTAGGTCGGCTTGCCGGCTTCCTCGCCGATTTCGCGCAGCCGGTTCGAGTTTGAACTGTTCTTCGCGCCGACCACCAGGATCACATCGACCAAGGCGCTGAGCTTGCGCACCGCGGATTGACGATTTTGCGTGGCGTAGCAGATGTCGCGGGTTTCCGGCCCCTCGATGTCGGGGAATTTGCGCTGAAGCGCTGCGATGATGTCGCGCGTGTCGTCCACGCTCAACGTCGTCTGCGTGATATAGGCGACCGGCGTATTGGGCGGGATGTTGAGCGTCTCGACTTCCTTCTCGGTCTGCACCAGCAGCACCGGACCGGAAATCTGGCCCATGGTGCCTTCGACTTCCGGATGACCGGCGTGGCCGATGAGGATCAGCACGCGGCCTTGGCCGACGTAACGCTTGCCTTGATTGTGGACTTTGCTGACCAGCGGACAGGTGGCGTCCAGCACGGGCAGACCGCGCTTCTTCGCTTCTTCCTGCACGCTGCGCGAAACGCCATGGGCGCTGAACACCGTCACGGCGTTGGGCGGAATCTCGGACAGATTTTCGACAAAGCGCGCGCCCTTGGCTTTGAGCGTTTCAACGACGCGCTTGTTGTGCACGATCTCGTGGCGCACATAGACCGGCGGCCCGTATTTCTGCAGCGCGCGTTCCACGATCTCAATCGCGCGCACGACGCCTGCACAAAATCCGCGCGGTTGAGCCAAAATCACCTGCATCCGAGCTGCTCCATCTTGATATTCAGAAGGTCAGAGAATTCATTGTTGCTTAGCGTCTACCTGGTCACGGCGACGCGGCGATCGCCGCCAAGGGCTTCGAACACTTTCACGACGATGCCTTTGGCGTCCAAGCCGGCCTTGGCATACATCGCGGTCGGGCTGTCCTGGTCGATAAACTCATCGGGCAGCACCATCGAGCGGAAGCGCAGGCCGTTGTCCAGCAGACCTTCGTGGGCCAAGGCATGCAGCACGTGCGAGCCGAAGCCGCCGATGGCCCCTTCCTCGATGGTCACGAGGATCTCGTGCTCGCGCGCCAGCCGGCGGACCAGATCGACGTCGAGCGGCTTGCAGAAGCGGGCATCGGCGACGGTGGTCGACAGACCGTAGGTTGCCAGTTCTTCGGCAGCCTTGCGGCATTCCGCCAGTCGAGTACCAAACGAAAGTAGCGCGACAGTTGTTCCCTCAGAAATGATGCGGCCCTTGCCGATTTCGAGCGGGATACCTTCCTGCGGCATATCGACCCCGACGCCCTCGCCGCGCGGATAGCGCAAGGCGGACGGGCGGTCGTCGATGGCAACTTGCGTCGCCACCATGTGCACGAGTTCGGCCTCATCGGCCGCCGCCATGATGACGAAACCCGGCAAGCAGCCGAGATAGGCGACGTCAAACGAACCGGCATGGGTGGGGCCGTCGGCGCCGACGAGGCCGGCGCGGTCGAGCGCGAAGCGCACCGGCAGACGCTGGATCGCCACGTCGTGGACAATTTGGTCATAGGCGCGCTGCAGGAAGGTCGAATAGATGGTGGCGAAGGGCTTGTAGCCTTCGGTCGCAAGGCCTGCGGCAAAGGTGACGGCGTGCTGCTCGGCGATGCCGACATCGAAGGTGCGATCGGGATAGGCCTTCTGGAAAATATCGACGCCGGTACCGCCCGGCATCGCCGCAGTGATGGCGACGATGCGATCATCCTTGGCCGCCTCTTTCACCAGGCTATCGCCAAAGACTTTCGTATAGGACGGCGCGTTCGACTTCGCCTTGTGCTGCTTGCCGGTCGGCACGTCGAATTTGACAACGCCATGATATTTGTCGTCGGAGGCTTCGGCCGGCGCGTAGCCGTGACCTTTTTTCGTGACCACATGCACCAAAATCGGACCGTTCTTGGCATCGCGGACGTTCTTGAGCACGGGCAGCAGGTGGTCGAGATTGTGACCGTCGATCGGGCCGACATAATAGAAGCCAAGCTCGTCGAACAAAGTGCCGCCGGCCATGAAGCCGCGGGTGAATTCCTCGACCCGCTTGGCCTTGGTCTCGAAGAATTTCGGCAGCCGGCTCGCGAGCTGTTTGCCGATGTCGCGCATGGTCCGGTAGGTCTTGCCGGAGTAAAGCCGCGCCAGATAAGCCGACATGGCGCCAACCGGCGGCGCAATCGACATGTCGTTATCGTTGAGGATTACGATGAGGCGCGAACCCATGGCGCCGGCATTGTTCATGGCTTCATAAGCCATGCCCGCCGACATGGCTCCGTCACCAATAACGCATACGACGTTGTAGTTTTCGCCCTTCAGATCGCGGGCGACGGCCATGCCGAGGCCGGCCGAAATCGAGGTCGATGAATGGGCGGCGCCGAAGGCGTCGTAGGGACTTTCGGCCCGCTTGGTAAATCCGGAAAGGCCACCACCTTGACGTAATGTGCGTATTCGATCACGTCTCCCGGTGAGGATCTTGTGGGGATAGGCCTGGTGGCCGACATCCCAGACGATCTTGTCCCGGGGTGTATCGAATACATAGTGCAACGCGACTGTGAGCTCGACGACCCCTAACCCAGCACCTAAGTGGCCGCCTGTCTCCGAAACGGCCCGAATGGTTTCGGTGCGCAATTCGTCCGCAATTTGCTGCAAGTCTGATTCGCGGGCACGGCGCAAATCGGCAGGAATGCAAATGTTTTCAAGCATGTGGCACGACACCTTAATAGGGCCCAAAGGGCCGATCTGACGCACCCCGGCAATACGCAACCATAGCAGACGCTCGAACGATTGGTAATCCACTCATGTTGGCGCGCTTAGTACTTAGAACTATCGACTATCTCGATTCGTCGCGCCTGGGTCGTGGCGCTCGTCTCATTGGCCATCACATTTGCTTCAATTGTGTTCACTGCAAGTCATTTTGCGATAAATACCAATATAAATTCCCTGATTTCCCCTGATTTATCATGGAGAAAGAAGGAAGCCGAGTTCTCCAAGGCGTTTCCCCGCTACAATCTGCTGCTGGTCGTGGTTAGCGCGCCTACGTCCGAACTTGTCGACCAGGCAACTACCGCCCTGACCGGTGCCTTAGCCAAACGGACCGACCGGTTCCAGTCCGTTACCCAGCGCCCCGCCGGCGCCGACTATTTCGCGCGCGAGGGGCTCTTGTTTCAGAGCCTGCCGGATCTGACGCGCACCACCGAGCAACTCATGGGCGCGGAGCCCCTGGTGCACGATCTCTCCGCCGATCCGAGCCTGCGCGGACTGACCGACGGGCTGACCGACGCCCTCATGGGCGTGACAACCGGCAAGCTGAAGCTCGACGCCATGGCCTATCCGCTGAACACGGCGGCGGCGACGGTCGAGGACATCCTGGCCGGCCACCCGGCAAGTTTTTCGTGGGCGGCGCTGGCGCAAGGCAAGCCGGCCGAGCCGAGCGAGCTGCGGCGCTTCATCGACGTGCGCCCGATCCTCGATTACGCGGCGCTCGAACCCGGACACGTCGCCGGCGAAACCATACGGCAGACGGCCGCGCAACTCGATCTCGCATCGAAATATCAGGCGAGCGTGAAGCTGACCGGCCCGGTGGCGCTGACCGACGAAGAGTTCGGCACCATCAAGGAAGGCATCTTCCTCAACGAAGGCATCACCGTTGCCATCGTCCTGTTGATTTTGTGGTGGGCGCTGCGCTCGGCCAAGCTGATCCTTGCCGTCTTCATCAATCTGGTGGTCGGGCTTTCGATCACCGCCGCCGCCGGCATGATGATGGTCAGCGCGCTCAATTTGATTTCGGTTTATTTCGCAGTGCTGTTTGTCGGCCTCGGCGTCGATTTCGGCATCCAGCTCACCGTACGCTACCGCGAAGAGCGGCATGTGTTGAGCGATCTGCGCACCTCGCTGCTGGCAACCGGCAAACATGTCGGCGCGCCGCTGACGCTTGCCGCCGCCGCGGTCGCCGCCGGATTCTTTTCGTTCCTGCCGACCGACTACAAAGGCGTGTCCGAACTCGGCCTCATCGCCGGCGTCGGCATGCTGATCGCGTTTTTCACCAGCATCACGTTGCTGCCGGCCTTGCTGGCGCTGCTCAAGCCGCCGCCCGAGCTCCAGCCGCTGGGATTTTCCGCGCTTGCACCGCTCGACCGTTTCATGGAGCGCCGGCGCATTCCGATCATCGTGATCACCGCGATCGTGGTCGTGCTGGGGCTTGCCGCTGTTGTATTTCGTGCGCTTCGACTTCAACCCGATGAACCTGCGCAGCCCCAAAGTTGAATCGGTCGCGACTTACCTGGAGCTGAGCAAGGACTCGAGCGCCAACGTCAATACCATCGATGTGCTCAAGCCCTCGCTCGCGGAGGCCGATCGCACGGCCGAAAAGCTCAGGGCGGTGCCGGAGGTTTCGCGGGTTTTGACGCTGAGTTCGCTGGTGCCCGATCACCAGCCGGAAAAGCTTGCGCTGATCGCGCGGGCCCAAAACAAGCTCAAATCCGCCTTCCATCCGAGCGACGCCCAGCCGACCCCGACCGACGCCGAGAATGTCGCTGCGCTCAACGATGAGGCCGGACGGCTGACGGACATCGCGCAAGGGAAAACCGGTCCTGGCGCCGATGCGGCCCGCCGCCTCTCCGCCGGTCTCACCAAGCTCGCGGAAGCACCGCCTGCTTTGCGCAAGCAAGCCACCGAGGTTTTCATCCCGCCATTGCAGATCGCGCTGCACCGGCTTGCGACGGTGCTGCAGGCGACGCCAGCCAGCGTGCAGACGCTGCCCAAGGATCTGATCGATCAGTGGCGCTCGCCTAACGGCAGCATGCGTGTCGAGATTTCGCCGAAAGGCAACGTCAACAGCGACAAGGCGCTCGCCGACTTCACGCGCGCGGTGCTGGCGGCCGAGCCTTCGGCCACCGGCGGCCCGGTCGCCATCCTCGAATCCGCCAACACGATCATCAACGCCTTCATCCAGGCGGGCCTCTGGGCGCTGCTGTCGATTGCGATCCTGCTGTGGATCACTTTGGGCCGCATCAGCGACGTTTTGCTGACGCTCGGACCGTTGGCGCTTGCCGGCCTCGTCACGCTGGAATTGTGCGGGCTGTTCGACTTTCCGCTCAACTTCGCCAACATCATCGCGCTGCCGCTGCTGCTCGGCGTCGGCGTTGCGTTCAAGATTTATTACATCATGGCTTGGCGCGACGGGCAGACCAACTTGCTGCAATCGCCACTGACGCGCGCCGTCACGTTTAGCGCGCTGGCGACCGCGACAGCCTTCGGAAGCTTGTGGTTTTCAAGCCACCCCGGCACCGCCAGCATGGGCCGGCTGCTGGCGCTGTCGCTGATGTGCACATTGGCAGCGGCCGTGCTGTTCCAGCCGGTGCTGATGGGCAAGCCGCGCGAGGAAGCGCCGCAGCGTCCTAGCGTACCTGCTGGCCGCGGGTCTGGGGGACGCGCGATTGGGCGCGTGAAGGGCCCAGTGGAGGCCCGGCCAAGGGCAGCAAAGCGGGCGCGTGGGCGGCGATAATCGAGCGGTCAACTTGCGCCAATGCCGCGTCAGGCAGGCGGTGCCAGATCTGGTTACGGCCGAACAGTTCGATCCCGAGATAGCCGCGCACCGTGAGGTTCTTCCCGTCCGGGCTCAGTTCCATCAAGGCAGTGTAGATATTGCCGTCGCGCGGATCGAGGATGGTGCCTTTCTCATAGCGCAAGCCATTGCGCTGCATGTTCTTGATGATGGTGAGGCCGAGCGAGGGCTTGTCCTTCTGGTCGCCCTGGCAACGCGTGCAGATCGGATGCTGGTTCTCGCCGGGCGCAATGAACATTTTGGCGATGGCGCCCTCATAGATGCCTTGGGCATTCGCGATAGATGAGGAACCAGCCCAAAGTCTTGCCGCTATGGTCGTCAACCTGCTGCCAAAGCCCAGCGGCGGTCGGCATTGGCGCCTGCGCAACGGCGCCGGTTGCGCCCAGCACCGAAACGCAAGCCATCACCAAGGCCGCATATCGCGCTTTCATGCCTGAAACTCCGACTTCGAATAACCGCCGGCTTGCCCCGGAAAAGCCGGCCTTGTGGGTCTATAATTTGCTATATTGAGTCATGCACCGGGCTTCCATAGAACGCCTACGCCGCGCACCGGTTCGGCTCCGCCTTCGGCAAATCCTGTTCGGGAGATAAGACGAATGTTCAGCAAGACGATCTTTGCGGCGGCCACGATCGCGGTTGCCGTCACGTTGCTCGCAGCGCCCGCGCCAGCCATTGCGCAGAGCAAAGGCAAATCCGTCAACACGGCGAATGGCGGCACCGAACAGGAAAACGCCGCGTGCCGGCGCGACACCCGCAGGCTGTGCCGCGCCGTCAAAGCCGAGGAAGGCAATGACGGCTATCTCAGCTGCCTGCAGGAGCACCGCGCCCAGTTGAGCAAAGCGTGCAAGGACGTCCTGGAATCGCATGGGCTTTGAGCGGGGCTTTGCGCGGCGCAATTACGGAAAAACTAGCGCCGCCGCATCGGTTGCTCTTCGGCAAACACCGCCGCGCAATCCGGGCTCAGGCGGTCGAAGTTCCGCAGCAGGCAGGCAGTGATCCTCTGCACGTTCGGAATCTCGGTCGCGCAAAACCGGAACACGTTGGGCCGGCAGGCGCGCTGCTGGTCGATCGTGCCGCGATATTCCTGCTGGGAGCGGTATTGCGCAGTGGCCGGGGAAACGGTTCCCGCCACGAGCGCCGCAAAGACGGCGGCCAGACTGAAAAACCGGATCAGCATCGATGTTCCTCAAAATTTTCTGCGGGTCGCTCGCCCGATTCCATAATTTGAGCGAGACTATATAAATCCTAAATCGTGTCCAGATTGCGTACGCCGCAAGGTGTTAAATCCTTGCGGCAAAATTTTGATCCTGATTTTTAGAGATTTTTATATATCGCCGTTGGCCGTGCCGATTTTTTCGGCAGCATTTTTCGGCAGCATTGGCGTCCTAGGCCGCAAGTGTGATGGCGCTCCCTAGGGGACTCGAACCCCTGTTTTCGCCGTGAGAGGGCGACGTCCTGGGCCGCTAGACGAAGGGAGCTTTAGGCCAAGGCTTATCGAGATAGCCCCGATCCGACGCCCACGCAAGCGCTTGCGGCCGGCAGCGTTACTCGTGATCATGCGCGGCGCCGGGAGCCATTCGCATGATCGACAATATCGCCAGTCTCGTGAACGCCGACGCCCATTTGGTGCGGCGCGGCCGCTTCGTCGACACCACCTTCATGATCGCCATTGACGATGCCGACACCCTGATCCGCGTGCAAGAAGGCCGCATCGTCAAGGTCACGCCCGGCCCGTTCATTACGCCGGACTATTCGTTCGCCCTGCGCGCCTCGCGCGGCGTCTGGGAGAAATTCTGGCAGCCGCTGCCGCCGCTCGGCTTCACCGACGTGTTCGCGCTGGTCAAACAAAAGCTCATGCGCATCGAAGGCGACCTGCATCCTTTCATGGCGAACCTGCTTTATTTCAAGGACGTGATCGCCAGCCCGCGCAAAGAGGCCAAGCGATGAGCCCGCGTTATGAGCCGATTACCGGCCGCTACCTGCATCTCGACTTGCTCGGCAAGCCGCACCGGCTTTATGTCGAGGAAGCGGGCCAAGGCATTCCCCTGCTCTGCCTGCACACCGCCGGTTCCGACGCGCGGCAATATCGCGGCCTGATGAACGACAAACGCGTCACCGACAATTTCCGCGTCATCGCCTTCGACATGCCGTGGCACGGCAAATCCTCGCCGCCGGCCGGCTGGCAGGACGATGAATACAAGCTCACCTCGCGCGATTACGTGCGCATGATCGTGGAAGTCGCCGGCGCGCTCGAACTCGACAGACCGGTCGCCATGGGCTGCTCGATCGGCGGGCGCATCGTGCTGCATCTCGCGCACGAACATCCGACGCGTTTCCGCGCGCTGATCGGTTTGGAATTGGCCGCGCATACCGAGCCCTATTACGATCTGTCTTGGCTCAACCGGCCCGACGTGCATGGCGGCATGGTCTGCGCCGGCGTCGTGTCAGGGCTGATCGCGCCGACCGCGCCGAGCGAGGGGCGCTGGGAAACGCTGTGGCACTACATGCAGAGCGGACCGGGCGTGTTCAAAGGCGATCTGCATTTCTACATGATCGACGGCGACATCCGCGGCAAGGTCGGCGAGATCGACATCACGCGCTGCCCGATGTTTTTCCTCACCGGCGAATATGATTATTCCTGCACGGCAGAGGGCACGCTCGCAGTTGCCGAGAAGATCGGCGCGAGCGCCACCATCATGAAGGGCCTTGGGCATTTTCCGATGAGCGAGGACCCGGCGAAGTTCGTGTCGTATCTGCTGCCGGTGTTGGAGAAAATTCGCCACCAATAGCCAATAGCGTTAGCGCCGTAGAATGCCGCCGAGCGTGCCACGCACAATTGCTCGTCCGATTGAACCGCCCATGGAGCCGCCCAGCGATTTGCCCAGGTCAGCGGCGAGTTTGCCGGCGACACGACTGGTGACGGAACGCGTGATTTCGCGCGTCACCAGTTGCCCGGTCGTCAGACGCGTCCCGCGCGGACGCGAGGTGCCGAAGATCGAGCCCAGCACGCCGCCGACCTTCCCAAACACGCCGCCGCTCTGCCCCTCCGGTTCCTGCCCGGGCGCGGGCGCCGCCGCGGTTGAGCCGGTATCTTGAATGCGCTTCTGCAGAATTTCGAAGGCCGATTCCGCGTCCACCGCCGTATCGTATTTCCCCTTTAACGGGCTCGCCGCAATGGTGGCGTTTCGTTCCGCCGGCGTGACGGTGCCGAGCCGCGCCGAAGGCGGCCGGATCATGGTGCGTTCGACCACCGATGGCACGCCATTGCCTTCGAGAAAAGACACCAAGGCCTCGCCCTTGCCGAGTTCAGTGATGATCTGCGCGGTATCAAGCTTTGGGTTCGGGCGGAATGTATCCGCCGCCGCCTTGACCGCTTTCTGGTCGCGCGGCGTGAAGGCGCGCAGAGCATGCTGCACGCGGTTTCCGAGCTGCGCCAGAACCGTTTCCGGCACGTCGAGCGGATTTTGCGTGACAAAGAAGACGCCGACGCCTTTCGAGCGGACCAGGCGGACCACCTGCTCGATCTTTTCGAGCAAAGGCTTCGGCGCGTCGTTGAACAGAAGATGCGCTTCGTCGAAAAAGAACACCAGCTTCGGCTTCTCGGGATCGCCGATCTCGGGCAATCGCTCGAATAATTCGGACAGCATCCACAATAGGAACGTCGCATAGAGCCGCGGATTTTCGATCAGCTTATCCGCCGATAGAATATTGACCATGCCGCGGCCATCGCGGTCGACACGCATGAAGTCATTGATGTCGAGCGCCGGCTCTCCGAAAAACGAGGTGGCGCCTTGATTTTCGAGGACCAGAAGTTGCCGCTGGATCGTGCCGACGGTCGCGGCCGTGACATTCCCGTATTGTTTTTGCCACTCCGCCGCATTTTCCGCCACCATGTTAAGCATGGCCCGCAGGTCTTTAAGGTCCACCAGCGCCAATCCTTGGTCATCGGCGACACGAAAGGCGATGTTGAGAACGCCTTCCTGGGTATCGTTGAGCTGCAAGAGGCGCGATAGCAGCAGCGGCCCCATTTCCGAAATCGTTGCGCGGATGGGATGGCCTTCGGCGCCGAACACATCCCAGAAAATTGTCGAGAACTGGTCGATCTGGTAGGGCAGCCCCATGGCTTCCGCGCGCTTGACGAAAGCTTCCTTGGCTTCGCCTACCGCGCTGATCCCCGACAGATCGCCCTTGATGTCGGCGGCGAATACCGGCACGCCGGCTTTCGCAAATCCTTCCGCCAGAATTTGCAAGGTGACCGTTTTGCCGGTCCCGGTCGCGCCGGTGACGAGGCCGTGTCGGTTACCGAATTTCAGATCGAGCACCTCATATTTCGTGCTCTTGCCGACGACGATGCCGCCTTCCGGTGCGGCAGCATCGGCCGCAGCTTTCCGATTATTTTCGGTTTTTGTTTTTGCTGCCATGGTCAACCTCCACTCATTATGATTGTGGATTAGCACCCAATGGGTGCTAGCCGCAAATGCACGTGCTGCTTGAAGTTTAGGGCTTGATCGTGAAAGGCAACCGGCCGACCGGCTTCAACGTCCGCAGGTCGAAAAGGCGGATTTCAATTCCGGCGCCGGTCTCAATGGTCACAGCAAGGTGGCCGTCGCCGATCGCAGTGGAAATGACTTTTGCGCCTGCCGGCAATGTCGCGTCGGCGGACGAGATTGCCGGCGCACTTCCCTCGAGCCTGAAAACGCGATAGCCGATGACGCCAAGGACGACGGCGAGCGCGATGAAGGTCGTGGCGCTTGCGATCATCATCAGCCGGCGCACGCGGCGGATAGCCGCTTCCGTTTCGGGACTGAGCAGTTTTTTCGTCGGACATTGTTTGAGCCATGGATAGCGCCACCGAAACCGTCATCATCGCCGCCGAAGAGCAAGGCCTGCGGCTCGACCGCGTTTTGGCCCAGCGCATTCCGGCGCTGTCGCGTTCGCGCCTGAAGGCGCTGATCCTTTCCGGCCAGGTGACGGTCGCCGGCCGCACGATCCGCGATCCGGCCGTTGCCGTCAATTCCGGCGATGCCGTCACCGTCGCCCTGCCCGCGCCCGAAGCGCCGAAACCTGCCGGCGAAGCCATCCCGCTGAATGTTGTCTACGAGGATGACGCGCTCATCGTCATCGACAAGCCGAAGGGCCTGGTCGTGCATCCCGCCGCCGGCCACGCCAAAGGCACGCTGGTCAATGCGCTGATCGCCCATTGCGGCGACAGCCTGTCCGGCATCGGCGGCGTCAAACGGCCCGGCATCGTGCACCGGCTCGACAAGGACACCAGCGGCTTGATGGTGGTGGCCAAGACCGACAAGGCCCATCGCGCGCTCTCGGCCCAATTCGCCAACAAGGCCGAAAGTGGAATTGAGCGCAGCTATCTGGCTTTGGTCTGGGGCGCGCCCGACCGTCCGAAAGGCACCATCGATGCTGCCCTCGACCGGCACCGCTACGCCCGCGAAAAGCGCGCGGTGCGCAGCGACGGCCGCCCGGCGGTGACGCATTGGCAGGTGCTGGAGCGTTTTGCCGGAAACGACGGCAAGCCGGTGGCGAGCCTTCTGGCTTGCAGCCTCGACACCGGCCGCACCCACCAGATCCGCGTGCATCTCGCTTATATCGGCCACCCCATCATGGGCGACGAGACCTACGCGACCGGCTTCAAGACCAAGGCCAGCCAGCTGTCGCCGCCGGCCCGCGCCGCGCTCGAAGCGCTCGGCCGCCAGGCGCTGCATGCCTACCGGCTCGCCTTCGAGCATCCCGGCAGCGGCGAGGTGCTGGAATTCCGCTCCGAACTGCCGGACGATCTGCGCACCTTGCGCGACGCGCTCGCCAAAACGCCGGCCAAATAGCCCGATCAGACAGCGGGAACTTGCGAAAACGCACCCCGATCCCCATTTATGGGTCATCGACACCCCGTTTAGACACCCAGAATCTGCCAGAAACCTGGAGTTCCAAATGGAACTGCCGGGCGCTTGGCGTCGTTATCCCCGTACCAAAGCCGCAAAATGCCGTGATAGGCACTCGCGGCCAATCAGAATAGACTAAACAATACCAAAGACTTGATCCACCGTCCGGGCGCATGGCTGGCTCACGCTGACGTGACGGCCGGACACTTTCTTTCGCAGCCCCGGTCCGCTATGCTGCACCTGCGATCAACCTTTCGCGGTCGCACAATCGGATGGGTGCCGTCGGCTCGGGGAGCGGCGGCGACAATCGCCCGCCGATTCAATCGGGGGCAAATATAAGGAGGGCGCTATCATGGCCCGTTCTGCCGCAATGCCGGCACTCAAGGCCGAATCCGGCCTTTCTCACTACCTGGAAGAAATCCGCCGGTTCCCGATGCTGGAACCGCAGCAAGAATACATGCTGGCGCGCAGCTGGCGTGAGCACGGCGATCGTGACGCCGCGCATAAGCTCGTCACCAGCCATCTCCGCCTCGTCGCCAAGATCGCCATGGGTTATCGCGGCTACGGCCTGCCGATTTCGGAAGTCGTGTCCGAAGGCAATGTCGGCCTGATGCAGGCGGTCAAGCGCTTCGAGCCCGAGAAGGGTTTCCGCCTGGCCACCTACGCCATGTGGTGGATCAAGGCCGCGATCCAGGAATACATCCTGCGCTCGTGGTCGCTGGTGAAAATGGGCACCACCGCCAATCAGAAGAAGCTGTTCTTCAATCTGCGCAAAGCCAAGAGCAAGATTTCCGCGCTCGAGGAAGGCGACCTGCGGCCCGATCAGGTCAAGCTGATCGCCAAGCGCCTGGGCGTCACCGAGCAGGACGTCGTCGACATGAACCGCCGTCTCGGCGGCGATGCCTCGCTCAACGCGCCGATCCGCGACGACGGCGAAAGCGGCGAATGGCAGGATTGGCTGGTCAGCGATGCGCCGAGCCAGGAACGCATTCTGGCCGAGCACGAAGAGAGCGACAATCGCCACGAGGCGCTGATCGGCGCGCTCGACGTGCTCAACGACCGTGAGCGGCGCATCTTCGAAGCGCGCCGTCTGGCCGACGATCCGATCACGCTCGAGGATCTCGCCACCGAGTTTGGCGTCTCGCGCGAGCGCGTGCGCCAGATCGAGGTGCGCGCCTTCGAGAAGGTGCAGAAGGCGGTGAAGAACCGCGTCGCCGCCATGGAGACGCCGGCGGAACCGGCCAGCGCGACGCTGCACTAAAGCATTCCTCAAAACGAATAATACAAATGCCCGGCCTCGCGCCGGGCATTTTTGTTTTGCTGGCGCCATTCAGCGTTTTTCCAATTCAATTTTCAAACAGCCAACGTTTCTTTCTTATCCCTCTCCCCTTGTGGGAGAGGGTGCCGAGCGAACGTCAGTGAGCGAGGCGGGTGAGGGGGATAGTCTCGCGATAGTAAAAGCCCCCTCACCCGGCTCGCGCTTCGCTATCGCTCCGCACGAGCCACCCTCTCCCACAAGGGGAGAGGGAAAGAGAGATCGCCGCGCGCTCGTGCGTTCCCGATTCAATTTTCAAACAGCCACGTTTCTTTCTTATCCCTCCCCTTGAGGGGAGCGGAGCGCCGAGAGATGCAGGGGTTTGCGAAACCCCTTGAGCGGCTGGCGAAGCCACTCGGCACGCTTAGCGAGGCGTGCCGCCTCCGCTTGCGATCACGGAGGCGCGCCTCCCGGCGCTCCACTGGCGGCTCGCGCCTCCGGCCGAAACCAGAAACACAGGCCCCGGGTCCGCGCTTTCTGGGACGAGGCATTAGGCCAGTCCCAGTCCAGCGAGCTCCTCGCGGAGGGGTCGTAATGCCCCCCGAGCGGAGTCCCGGGCCTCCCGGGAGCGGGGTTACGAACCCCGCCCGCAGGCGCCGCATCGCCGATGCCGGGTTTCCCCGTTATCGGCCCGATCAAGGCGGCTCCATCTTCAGGATCGTCTCTAGAAGACGCCCCTCGTTGAGCCGGACAATGTGGAATATAGTCCGCTATAGGATTTAAGTCAAGTCCCGGGCCAAAAAATTTTTACCCGCTACTCGCCCCAGGCGCGGAACGCTTCCTGGAAGGCGCGGGCGCCGGGCGTGCCCTTTTCCATGGCCAGAATGCCGCGTTTGCCGTCGGTATAGACGACCGGAATATCGAGCCAGTCGCGCTCTTTCATCATCTCGATATTGCGCTGCACGTCGACTTCGGCGGCGGACAGCCCGATGAGGAAATAGCCGTTGGTCACTTTCACCGCCAAGCCGGCGAGCGGCACGCCGCGCGCCTGCTCGTCCGCCTTCATCAGCACGCCGGGCACGTTGCCGATGCCGCCGTCGGGGAAATCGGCCGGCAGCGTGAACATGATCTCGATGGTGTGGCTTGCCGGCAGCGCCTTGTCGGAATTGCGCCGCAGCGACCAGGTCATGCGCACGTGCCGTTCGGGGATCTCCACATCGGCGCGCACCGCGAGCTCCGGCGCCAGGCCCGGTCCGGGCGACACCGTCTCGGTGCGCCAGAGCGCGGAGCCGACATAGCGCTTGCCCTTCGGATCGTTGGGATCCTCGTCGTAGAGCACGACCTTTTGCGCCACGCGCCGCAGCCGGCGCATTGGCGGAATTGGACGTGCCGCTGCCGGGCCCGACGCGGTCGGAGATTTTGGGCTGGCCGGCAGGCTGCGCCGCCTGGCGCGGCTTGGACGCAGGCTGGCTGGTGCGATAGCTCGCCACCATCTTGCTGATCGTATGGCGCTGCCAATAGGCGCCGCCGGCAAGACCGCCCAGCACCAGCAGCAGCAAAATGAATTTGATCACGCCGCCATAGGAGCGCCGCGGCCGCTTATAGCCCTCGTCGGCATCGGCGCCGAAATGCGAGCGGTGCGGCGTTTGCGCCGGGCTCGGGTTCGTCGTGCTCGTCATGAATTTCCTGCGGCGGCGGCGGTGGCGGCGGCGTGCGCGGATCGAAATAAGGTCGCGGCGCGGCCCGTATCGTGGCCGGCGTCGCCGTAACGCGGCGCACCTTCGCCGGGCACGGCTTCATAGACTTCGCGCGCCGAACGGCGGGCCTCGGCCGCGGCGCCGCCGAGCCCGTCGGCCTCCGCCATGGTATCGCGGAAGCCGCGCAGGCCCTGGTCGGTGAGCGAGGGCGGCGCTTCGCCGGCTTCGGCTGCCATCCGGCCGCAAGCGTTTGGCGGCATCGGCCTCGACCCGGCGGATCGCTTCCTCCAGCGCCAGGCGTTCGCGCGTGATGTCGGACTCGTTTAGGCCCGGCTCGATGCCGCGCAACTGCGCGACCAGAGCGCTGCGCGCGCGGTCATACAGCACGCGGCGGTTCTCGCCGGTGTTCTTGGCAAGACCTGCGACGGCGCGGGAGATCAGGGGAAAATAATCAGCCATTGCCCTTATGCTTCTGCGTTCGCTTCGTGTCTTTTTTCCGTACTCATGCTTCGAACGGGTTCTTCATCAGGATGGTGTCCTCGCGCTCCGGGCTGGTCGAGAGCAAAGCGACCGGGCATCCGACCAATTCCTCGATTCGCCGCACGTATTTTATCGCCTGCGCCGGCAATTGCGCCCAGGAACGCGCGCGCGCGGTGGGCTCTTTCCAGCCGGGGATCGTCTCGTAGATCGGCTCGACGCCGGCCTGGGCGCGTTCGCCGCCGGGCAGATAGTCGATGGTGCGGCCGTCAAGCTTATAGGCGGTGCACACCTTGATCTCGTCGAAGCCGTCGAGAATGTCGAGCTTGGTCAGCGCGAGGCCGTCGATGCCGCAGGTGATGCACGGTCTGGCGCACCAGCACGGCGTCGAACCAGCCGCAGCGCCGCGCGCGGCCGGTGACGGTGCCGAATTCCTTGCCGCGCTCGCCCAGCATTTTGCCGATGGCGTTGTCCATCTGATCGGTCGGGAACGGCCCCTCGCCCACCCGCGTGGTGTAGGCCTTGGTGATGCCGAGCACGTAATCGATGGCGTTGGGCCCGAGGCCGGAGCCGGTCGCGGCCTGCGCCGCCACCGTGTTGGAAGACGTCACGTAAGGATAAGTGCCGTGATCGATGTCGAGAAGTGCGCCTTGCGCGCCCTCGAACAGAATGCGCTTGCCCTCGCGCCGCTTGGCGTCGAGCAGCGACCACACGGTATCCATGAAGGGCAGCACTTTCGGCGCCAGCGCCGCCAGATCGTTGTACAGCGCCTTGCCGTCGACGGCTTTAAGATCGAGCCCGCGGCGCAACGCATTATGATGCGCGAGCAGGCGATCGATTTTTGCCGCCAGCGCCGGCAAATCCGCAAGATCCATGAAACGGATGGCGCGGCGGCCGACTTTATCCTCGTAGGCCGGACCGATGCCGCGCTTGGTGGTGCCGATGCGCGATGCCGCGCCGTCGGCCTCGCGCACCGCTTCCAGCTCGCGATGCAGCGGCAAAATCAGCGGCGCGTTCTCGGCGATGCGCAAATTTTCCGGCGTCACCGAAACGCCCTGTTTCTTGAGCGTGGCGATCTCGTCGATCAGCGCCTGCGGATCGACCACCACGCCATTGCCGATGATGGAGAGCTTGCCGCCGCGCACCACGCCGGAGGGCAGCAGCGATAATTTGTAGGTCTTGCCGTCGATCACCAGCGTGTGGCCGGCATTGTGGCCGCCCTGGAAGCGCACGACGATGTCGGCCTGCTCGGACAACCAGTCGACGATCTTGCCCTTGCCCTCGTCGCCCCACTGGGAGCCGACAACCACGACATTCGCCATCGGTAGTGTATCCCTGTGCCTGCGCCCGGACACTTGCGCCGGGCGGAGGCCGGCCAGGTCCACTCTCGGATAGAGGATCAACCCCGCTGAGGCAAGGCGCGCGGCGGCGCCCCAGGCGCCCGGCAGCCTTTCCCCAAGAAATTGATATTACACTCGTTTTTTCAGAAATGCAGCGGCTTGGCCTGCTGCACTTGCGGCAGCGCGCGCACTTGGGCCAGCACCGCGTCCGGCAATTCGCCGTCGATCTCGATCAGCGCCACCGCCGAGCCGCCGGGCGCCTCGCGGCCGACATGGAAGGTGGCGATGTTGATGCCGGCTTCGCCCAAAGTGGACGAGAAGCGGCCGATGAAGCCCGGCTTGTCCAAATTGGTGATGTAGATCATCGATGGCCCGAACTCGGCGTCCATGCGGATGCCCTTGATGTTGACGATGCGCGGGCGGCCGTCGGCGAACACCGTGCCGGAGACCCAGCGCTTCTGCCGGTCGGTTTCCACCGTGACCGTGATCAGGCTTTCGAAATCGCCGGCCATTTCGCGCGTGATCTCCTCGACCACGATGCCGCGCTCCTTGGCCACCACCGGCGCGGAGACGACGTTGATGTCTTGCAGCATCGGCCGCAGCAGGCCGGCGATCGCGGCCGAGGTGAGCGCGCGGGTGTTCATCTGCGCCACCGCGCCCTCATAGGAAATCTGCACCTTTTGAATGCCGGTCTCGGTCAACTGGCCGGCGAAGGAGCCGAGCTTTTCGGCCAGCGCGATGAACGGCTTGAGCTTGGGCGCTTCCTCCGCGGTGATCGAGGGGAAATTGACCGCGTTGGAAATGGCGCCGCGCAGCAGATAATCCGACATCTGCTCGGCCACTTGCAGCGCGACGTTTTCTTGCGCTTCCGACGTGGCGGCGCCCAGATGCGGCGTGCACACCACATTGGGCAGGCTGAACAGCGGACTGTTGGTGGCCGGCTCCTCGACGAAGACATCGAACGCCGCGCCCGCGGCCTGGCCCGACTTGAGCGCCTCGACCAAAGCCGCCTCGTCCACCAGGCCGCCGCGCGCGCAATTGATGATGCGCACGCCCTTGCGCATTTTCGTCAGCGCCGCGGCATCGATGATGTTCTTGGTCTTGTCGGTGAGCGGGGTGTGCAGCGTGATGAAATCGGAACGCTTGAACAAGTCGGCGAGTTCGACTTTTTCCACGCCGAGATCGCGGGCGCGCTCTTCCGACAAAAACGGGTCGTAGGCGATCACCTTCATCTTCAAGCCGATGGCGCGGTCGGCAACAATCGATCCGATATTGCCGCAGCCGATGACGCCGAGCGTCTTGCCGAAAATCTCGACGCCCATGAACTTGTTCTTTTCCCATTTGCCGGCGCGCGTCGAGGTGTCGGCTTCCGGGATCTGCCGCGCCAGCGCCAGCATCAGCGAGATCGCGTGCTCGGCGGTGGTGATCGAATTGCCGAACGGCGTGTTCATCACGATGATGCCGCGCGCGGTCGCCGCCGGGATGTCGACATTGTCGACGCCGATGCCGGCGCGCCCGATAACTTTAAGATTTTTCGCTTGCTCGAGAATCTTCGCGCTCACTTTGGTGGCGGAGCGGATGGCGAGCCCGTCATAATTGCCGATGATGGCGGCGAGTTTTTCCTTGTCCTTGCCGAGCGCGGGTTGGAAATCGACCTCGATGCCGCGGTCCTTGAATATCTGGACGGCGGCAGGCGAGAGGGCGTCGGAGATGAGAACTTTGGGGGCGGCCATTTTCAAACTCCAAAAACCGGTTTCATTGGCAGCGACGCTTGCTCCGAAACCCTTTCCCCTTGTGGGAGAGGGTGGCGAAGCCGAGCGGTGCGAGGCTGAGCCGGGTGAGGGGGAAGGCTTGCGACGTTAAGACCCCCCCTCACCCGCCTCGCAGCCTTCGGCTGCTCGGCACCCTCTCCCACGCGGGGGAGAGGGTAAGAAGGGTCACGCCGCTTTCGGCAGCGCGGCCTTGCATTGCGCGAAAGCCCAATCGAGCCAGGGCGTCAGCGCCTCGACATCGGCCGTCTCCACCGTGCAGCCGCACCAGATGCGCAAAGATTGGCGGCGCGTCGCGGTGATTGGCGATGTCATAGGCAACGCCCTCTTTGTCCAGCATCGCTTCCATGCTCTTGACGAAAGAAAGCTGCGCCTCGGGGCTAAGCCTGCTCACCGCCGAATCCGCCAGCCGCAAGCAAACCGATGTGTTGGAGCGCGTGGCGGGCGCCGTCGGCAAATGCTCGATCCAGGGCGTGCGCTCAACCCAATCGGCGATCACTTTGGCATTGGCGTCGGCGCGCGCGCGCATCGCCTTGAGCCCGCCCGCCGATTTCGCCCAGCTCAGCGTGTCGAGATAATCTTCCACGCACAGCATCGACGGCGTGTTGAGCGTTTCGCCGGCGAAAATGCCTTCGTTGATCTTGCCGCCTTTGGTGATGCGGAAAATTTTCGGCATCGGCCAGGCCGGCTTGTAGCTTTCCAGCCGCGCCACCGCGCGCGGGCTTAGCACCAGCATGCCATGCGCGCCCTCGCCGCCCAGCGCCTTCTGCCAGGAGAAGGTGGCGACATCGAGCTTGGGCCAATCGAGATTTTGCGCGAATGCCGCCGACGTGGCGTCGCAGATCGTCAGGCCTTCGCGCTTGGCGGAAATCCAGTCGCCGTTCGGCACGCGCACGCCCGAGGTGGTGCCGTTCCAGGTGAACACCACGTCGGTTGCGAAATCGACTTTTGATAAGTCGGGCAACTCGCCATAGGGCACCTTCAGGACCGTGACGTCTTTCAGCTTTAATTGTTTCTCGACGTCGGTAACCCAGCCTTCGCCGAAGCTCTCCCAGGCGAGCATGGTCACGGGCCGCGCGCCCAAAAGCGACCACAGCGCCAGCTCCACCGCGCCGGTGTCGGAGGCCGGCACGATGCCGATGCGGTAATCGGCGGGGACTTCCAGCACCTCGCGCGTCAGATCGATGGCGCGCTTGAGCTTCGCCTTGCCGACTTTCGATCGGTGCGAGCGCGCGAGAACGGCGTCGGTGAGGGCTTGCAGGCTCCAGCCCGGGCGCTTGGCGCAGGGGCCGGACGAAAAGTGCGGGATGGCCGGCCGCACGCCGGGCTTTGCGTCAGTCATTTGTCTATCCTTCCAGATAGGCGCCCCTCGTTGGGGAGGGGTGTCCCACTGGCGCAGATAGGCGAACGGCCGCGTTACGGTCAACTTAAAAGTTTGATGGCGTCACGATGAGAGCGCGTAACGTTATAATTTATAGGCCGTCCGGAAGCCGCCCCATTGCTTGCCGAAGACACGGATCGGCGCGCCGATTTCCCACATCATGTCGATACGGTCGCCCATCTGGCGCGGATAATTCTGAATCAAATAAGGCCGCACCACCCGGCCGGCCGATAGACCGGCGCGGTCGTCGAAAATTCGCCGGTTGCGGCAGTTTGCCGTGTTCCAGATGACCTCGCCGGGGCGCTGCGGTTTTGAATAGATTTTGTTGTGCACCGGCAGATAACCGTTCCGGTCGACCGCGGCGCAAAAAACCATGCGCTTATCGCTTGCCAGCAGCGGCTCCTGAATATCCGGCAAGACGGCCTCAAGCAGCGCCAAAAAGCGCGTTCGGTATTGTTGCGGATCCGTGTCGGGAATCGGCGCATAATTATTGTCGAACAAATCGTCGAGCGAAATTCTATGCTGCGTGATGGCATCTTCGAACAGGCTCGAAATACGGTTCGCCGTGCTTATCGCCCGATCGATGAACTCGGTATTATCCGACCTGATTTTTCTGAGCTTTGCCTCCAGCGTCGAGCGGGTCGCCTCATCCAAGTTCTCAAATCGAAAGTGCAACCCGATTGCCGATTGCTTGACAAGGCGAAGCTGGCAGGCGCCGATGCTGGCGATCTGCGCGGTGAGGATGCCGCTGACGGGCAAAGTTTCCTGCTCACGCAGACGGACCAATACCCCGCCCTCCGAAATATCCGCCGTTTGACCGCGCACGATGGCCGCGCCTATTTTAAATTCGACGGCAAGTTCGCACGGCAGCCGTTCGTGACGGCGGCGATCGCCCATATCAGTGAGCCGCAAAAAAATTACGCAGCGCGTCCTAAGCCGCTCCGCCAACTTGGAGAATTCCAGGCCTGAATGATCGACGATTTCTCCGTGCGCGGTCGCGTCCACCGCGGCCTGCTTGATTTCGGTAACCCCGTCCGCGACCGCGCCAATGAAATGCGAGCTCTGGCTCGCGTTGCGCGAAAGCCCGTTCGTCGTCTCGGCTTGCGATTGGACGGCGCTGGCAATGTTGGAAAAAACCGGACGAACCGCTTTTGTCGCTTCGGAAATGCGATGAACCGCGGCGATCGAGAATGCGGCGTCGTTCTGCAATTTCTCGATTTTTCTTTTGATTTCGCCGGTCGCGATTTGAGTCTGCACCGAAAGTGCTTTCACCTCCGAGGCAACGACCGCAAAACCGCGCCCCGCCTGGCCGGCGCGCGCCGCCTCGATGGTTGCGTTGAGTGCGAGGAGATTGGTCTGCTGAGCGATATTGGCAATCAGGTCGACAACTTTGCCGATTTCCGCAGACGATGACTTCAATCCATCCACGCTCTGGTTCGCGGCCGTGGCGGCATCGCTTGCGTCGTTCGTCAGTGAGCCGGCGACACGCGCCTGCTGATCGATCTCGTTTGAGGACTGGGCAAGTTCATAAGTGGCGCCGGCAACTTGGTCGGCGTCCCGTTTGGCGTCCTGCGACTTGGCGGAGAGACCTTCGGTGCTCGCCCGAATAGCCGTGAGTGCTTCTGCCGTGGCGCTGGCGCCGCCGCGAACGGAGGCTGCCGCCCGCTCGACCTCTCGGATCATCGCGCTGAGGTCGAGTTCAAGCAGATCAATCGTTTCGCGGATCGACGTTGCACTATTGGTGCTTGCCGGCTCCGCGGCAGGCTGGAGCGCCGGCGCGGACTGTGCCAATGGCGCAGCCAACGATGGGGGCGGTTTTCTGAAAACCGAAAACATTCTCCGGCATCATGGCCTTAATCATGGTTAATACGGCGTTAAGAAACGCTGCGAGAGAGCAGCGACCCGCGCGCCTTCATAATTACATCCGGCAGCGGCTATTTATCTGCACGGCCTATTCGCCCGCTTTGTGCCGCAAGCGGGCGCCGCGTAGGCCTCAAATGGATTGCATCATTTATGGCGGCGGTTGTATCCACCGCCGATGCCGATTTCGACCGCGGGTGAATCGTCACTCTCCGTCTCTTCTTGCACCGGACGCTCGCGCCGACTGCGTTTGGAGTTTCCCGTCGACCCGCCGATCTCGCCACTCTCATTGCAGAAACTGCCTTGGCCGCTCGCCGCCGCCAGGCATTGTTGCTGAGAGGAAAAGCCGCAATTGGTGCCGCCGTTCTGATAAACCGCGCACCATTTTGCCTGCGCGTCCGTGCGCGCGTCAGTCGCAAAAGCGGCCATCACCACCGCTGTAAAGACTAAAAAGGATCGCATCCGGTCGCCCTCCGTTGCTACCTGTTGCCGATAAAATCCAAACGCTGCGTGCGGCCCGTCATTAACATAAATGCCGGCTTTGAGTTCACGAAACCGGCGCACAATGCGCAAAGTCCGCGCGCTGTCCGGCTTTCACCCGACAACGAACGCCATTCGACGATTTGGGAATGCCGGCTTTTGGCTGCGCGGCTATTAAGCCGGCGCGCTAGAACTTCACGCCGATGCCGGCGCGGCCCGTGTTCAGGTTGGCTCGGGCTCCGCTTACCGGCGCGAAGGCGGCAAATTCCCATTCGGCGCGCAGGAACACGTTCGGCAGCACCGCCACGTCCAGGCCGAGCCCGACAACAAAACCGGCGGTGAACGCGTTATTCTTTCCGTTAGATTGCGTGTCGATGGTGTCGAAGGGCGCTATAGGGCTGCCCACTGGAGGCGTTCCGACGTCATGGACCGTCACGGTGTTTGCATAGTTGAAGCGGCCAACCGCTGCGCCGATCACCGCATAGGGCAGGAACTGGCCTATGGCATAGCCGGCGCGGGCACGCACCGTCGCATAGTCGATCAGGCTGAGCGACGACTGCGCGGTGATCGTCAGTGCGTTGTTGACATTATCCGGCGTGGTTACCACTTGGCGACTGATTGTATCGCTCGCAGACGCGTTCAACTTAGAGACTCGATTATAGGCGGCGTCGAACCCGAGGACGATTTGGTCCAATTGCCAGTTATAGCCAAGGAAGGCGCCGTATTGTTGTCCGTTGGTTGTGGTGGAAGGCAGCGTCGTCCAGTTCGACGGGGAGAACTGATCTTGAACCTCGGTGTTACGCAGGATGTATGCGATCAATCCGCTCGTGCTATTGCCAAAATCGGTATTCATGTTCGACACGCCGAATTGGCCGCCGAAATTCACGCCATCCCATCGCATGTTACCCGTGCTGCCGAGCGAGCCACGCAGAAAATTGTCGTTCCAATCGGCGGCCTGGGCCGTGCCGGCGGCGACGAGCGCCGCGATCAGCCATGCCGAAAGACGCAAAGCCTTGCCAAGGGCGGCCATGCTATCGCTCCGCCAGATCATTGAAGCTCCAGCGCAAGCCGACGCGCACTTCCTGCGCGGCGATATTCTTGAAGTTCATGGAGCCGAAACTATCGCTGGACGTCTTCGCATCGCCGATATGGAGGTAGCGGTAGCCGAAATCGACCTGGAGATTGGGCGCGACCGTGTAGGCCATGCCGAACATGGCGGCCCAGGCAAAATTCCATTGATGATGCGAGCCGGCGGTGAACGGCGGCGCCAGGGTGCTGGCGTAGTCCGTGACGCCCACATAGCCGACACCGGCGCCGGCGCCGATATAGGGCGTCATGTGGTACCAGGTGCCGAGGTCGAGATAGCCGTTGAAAAGCGCGCTGACCGCCGAGATCTTCGCGGTGACGTCGTTGGGCGTAGCGATCATGCCCTCGTATTTGAGCGGCGCCAGATAGTCGATGGTGAGGTCGGTCCGCAGCCATCTCGTTTTGATGCCGACGCCGCCGCCCCCGGTCACGCCGTTGCCGAGCTTGTTGTCGGTTGGGCTGGTGTAGCCGGGCGCGGCTTCCGCGTTTCCGGTGGTGCCCCAGGCGTAGCCGAGGTCGCCGCGCAGATACCAGCCGGTATTGAGATCAAGCGGCGGTGGCGCGCGCCATTGCGATTGCGGTGGCGGCAGCGTGTCCGGCATATCGGCGGCGGCGGCGGCTGAAATCTGCGCCGCTAATAACAAACCGGCCGCACCGAACGTCCTCAACCAACCCATGACACTCATATCCTTCACTACCGATCGACGCAGACCATGCCGCAGGAAAGTTAAGCGCCGATTAACCATAAGTTTTCACCACGTTTGCCCGCCGTTAACCGGCGGACGTCGGCGCTTTCGTTGCAAGTTACGCGCGCCTCACCCTCTGCTGCGCAGTGGTGGCGGCGGCGGCGTGTAGACCGGCGGCGGCGGCGTATAGACGTAACGCGGCGGCGGCGGCGCGGTGTCGCAGCAGGTCCAGCGCAAGCCGAGCATGAAGTCGTGCGAATAGAGCTTTGTCGAACTTGAAGGAATCCGCGATTGCAACCGCCGTTGCAGTCGACCGTGTCGGTGACCGAGCCGTAATTGAGATAGCGGTAGGAGAGATCGATCTTCAGGTTCTTCGACACTTCATAGGCGACGCCGGCGTGCAGCGCCCAGGCGAGATTCCATTTGCTCGAATTGCGGCCGAAGCCAAAGCCGCCCGTCGACGGATTGACGTCGGAGAAATCGGCCAGCTGGACATGCGCGCCGCCGATGCCGAAGCCGACGAAGGGCGTGAAGCAGTTCCAGGTGCCGAGATCGACAAAGGCGTTGGCGAGCAACACCCAGGTTTTCAGGTATCCCTCGTAGATATCGAGAAAGTTCGGCGGATAAGCTGCCAAAGGCATAGACGCGCGTGCGGGCGCGGTATTCGCCGGTGAAATCGAAGCGCAGCCAGTTGTTCCATTCGTAGCCGACGCCGCCGCCGACGAAGAACGTGTCGGCGATCGAGTTGTGCTGGAACGCAAAGCCGTTGCCGACATTGGCCGGGGCCGGCAAATAATCGAGCGTGTAGTGTCCATTCATGCCGGCGCCGACAAAGCCGCGCAGATACCAGTTCGATGCAAATTCCTGCACCGGCTGCTGGATGATGATCGGCTGCTGCGGTAGCGGCTGCGAATAATCGGCGCCATGCGCCGTGCCACCGGCGAGCAAAGCGATCGCTGCGAGTGTTGAAATCTTCAGACGCGCACTGACCATTGGATCGTCCCTTATCGAATCCACGGGATCGCCCGTACGGCGAAACGTTGAGGGACGATGGCAGCAAATCGTTAAGTGGCGCTTAACCTTGTTCTTTAACTACGCTGTTTAACGAATTCATGTGCGCAAGGCTGATTATGCAGGCGCAATGGCGCGCGCAGACGCCTCGATTAAGATTTCGTTTACGATTGAAATTCGGCCGCTTGGAGATCGATCGGCGCGTACGGCGAATCGCTAAAGTGGATTACGCCGCCACTTGCGTCAGCGCCTCGACCACGTCGTCCACGACGCGCTCGACCAGGATCTTGTCGTCACCCTCGCCCATCACCCGGATCACCGGCTCGGTGCCGGACGGGCGCACGATCAGGCGGCCGCCGATGCCGAGCTTTTTCTCGGCGCTGGCGATGGCCGAGCGTACGCCGGCGTTTTCCAGCGGCTTGCCGTTCTTGTAGCGGACGTTCTTGAGCACCTGCGGCAGCGGCTCGAAGCGATGGCAGACTTCCGACACCGGCTTGCCGCGCCGCTTGACCACGGAGAGCACCTGCAAGGCGGCGACAAAGCCGTCGCCGGTGGTGGTGTAGTCGGAGAGAATAATGTGGCCGGATTGCTCGCCACCGACATTGTAGCCGTGCGCGCGCATATGCTCGAGCACGTAACGGTCGCCGACCGGCGTGCGAACCATTTCGATGCCGAGCCCCTTGAGATGGCGCTCGAGGCCGAGATTGGACATGACGGTCGCGACCACGCCCGGGCGCGTGAGCCGGCCGTCTTCCTTCCAGCTTTCGGCGATGACGGCGAGCAGCTGATCGCCGTCCACCACATGGCCGCGCTCGTCGATGATCATGACGCGGTCGGCGTCGCCGTCGAGCGCGATGCCGATATCGGCGCGCATCTCGCGCACCTTGCGTTGAAGCGCGGCCAGATCGGTCGAGCCGCAGTCTTTGTTGATGTTAACGCCGTCCGGCTCGACGCCGATGGCGATGACGTCGGCGCCCATTTCCCACAGCGCGCCAGGCGCTACCTTGTAGGCGGCGCCGTTGGCGCAATCGATCACCACGCGCATGCCTTCGAAATTGATGGCGCGCGGCAACGTCAGTTTGGCGAATTCGATATAGCGATCCTGCACGCCGTCGATGCGCTTGGCGCGGCCGAGATCCTCGCTCTTGGCGAGCCGGGCGCTCAGATCGGAATCGAGCAGCTTTTCGATCTTGGCTTCGACCTCGTCGCTCAGCTTGAAGCCGTCGGGGCCGAACAGTTTGATGCCATTGTCGTCGAACGGATTATGCGAGGCCGAGATCATGACGCCGAGATCGGCGCGCATGGAGCGCGCCAGCACACCGACCGCAGGCGTCGGGATCGGGCCGGTGAGCAGCACGTCCATGCCGACCGAGGTAAACCCTGCGACCAGCGCGGTCTCGATCATGTAGCCGGACAGGCGGGTGTCTTTTCCGATCAGCACGCGGTGGCGGTGATCGCCGTTCTTGAACGTGAGGCCGGCGGCCTGGCCGACGCGCAGCGCCAATTCGGGGGTAATGACCTTATTGGCCCGCCCGCGAATGCCGTCGGTGCCGAAATAGCGACGAACCATGAATGCCCCTCGAAGCCTTTTTAGGCTGAAAAAGCCCGCGATGACTGGTTTGGCGGTGGGCGGCCCAGCACCCCCTTAAAGACCGCACCATAATAGAGCCAACGCGGTGAATTTGCTTCAAATATTGTGAGTAATCGTTACCGGGCCGGTTAACCCTTATATGCGGGCAGGCTCATTCGCCGCCAAACGGAGACGGTTTCGCAAGGCCCCGTCGCTGTGCTACCGGGTTCCCGACCGATCTGCGCGGGGCATCCCATGAGACACATCACTTGCATTGCCGATCTGCGCGAACGCGCCCGCCGCAAGGTGCCGCGCGCCTTCTTCGATTACGCCGACAGCGGCTCCTATAACGAAGAGACCTTGCGCGCCAACCGGGCCGACCTCGAAGCCATCAAGCTGCGCCAGCGCGTGCTGGTGGATGTCTCGCAGCGCAGCCTCGCCACCACGGTGGTCGGCCAGAAGATTTCCGCGCCGCTGATCCTGGCGCCGGTCGGCTTGCTCGGCATGCAGCGCGGCAACGGTGAAATCCTCAGCGCGCAAGCCGCCAACGACGCCGGCATTCCCTACACGATGTCCACCATGTCGATCTGCTCGATCGAGGACGTGGCCGAGGCGACCGGCAAACCGTTCTGGTTCCAGCTTTACGTGATCCGCGACCGCGGCTTCTCCAAGGACATTCTTGAGCGCGCCATCAAAGCCAAATGCAACACGCTGGTGCTCACCGTCGATTTGCAGGTGATCGGCCAGCGCCACCGCGACATCAAGAACGGCATGACGGTGCCGCCGGAAATCCGCCTCGCCAACCTCATCGACATCGCCAGCAAGCCGGCTTGGGCGCTCAGCGTGCTGATGGGCAAGCGCAAGACCTTCGGCAATCTCGCCGGCCGCGTGCAGGGCATGGAGAACGTCAATTCGCTCGCCACATGGATCGGCGATCAATTCGACCCGGCCTTGAACTGGAAAGACGTCGAGTGGATCAGGAAGATCTGGCCGGGCAAGCTGATCCTCAAGGGCATCCTCGACGTCGAGGACGCCAAGACCGCCGTGAAGGTCGGCGCCGACGGCATCGTGGTGTCGAACCATGGCGGCCGCCAGCTCGATGGCGCGGCGTCCTCGATCTCGGCGCTGCCGGCGATCGCCGACGCGGTCGGCGGGCGCACCGACGTGCTGTTCGACGGCGGCATCCGCAGCGGCGCCGACATCTTGCGCGCGCTGGCGCTGGGCGCGCGCGCCTGCATGATCGGGCGCGCTTTTGCTTACGGGCTGGGCGCTGCCGGCAAAGCCGGCGTCGCCAAGGCGATCGACATTCTCGAGAAAGAACTCAGCGTCGCCATGGCGCTCACCGGCACCAACAAGATATCGCCGATATCGACGGGCGGGTGCTGGTGGGTGGCGAAGGCTAAGAAGAAGCCGGCGCGCAAGCGCTGAGCGCCACTCAATCCGCGCCTTGTTATCGGCGTCTTGCCAAGATTGGCCTTCCATGGCACCCGAGAGGCCATGACCTCGGACGTCACCATCAAAGACGGCACCAGGCTCACGGCGCACCCCTTGCGCGCGGCGGTCTTGAACGAGGTGCATGCGCGGCCCTTCACGTCCATCGAGACGCCGCGGCGAATCCTGCATTTCGCCTTCGATACCGCCGGTGACGCCGGAAAGCGCGACCGCGCAGCGCTCGCCGATTTCTGCGCCAAGCGCGAGCTCGATCCGCTCAAGGCCACAGCCAAGCACCACCGCGTCACTCTTGGCGGCGCGACGTTGCGCTGGGAGCAGCACTCCGAATTTACCACTTACACCTGGGAGCTGCCGTCGCAGGGCGCCGGACCCTTCCATCCTGATGCTGCGTCGCTGGCGGCGCCGATGGCAAACGTGCCGCAGCCGGGCCCGCTGCTGGTCGCGCTCGATCTGCATCTGCTGGCGGACGGCAAGGACAAAATCGCGGTCGAGAAATTGTTCGACCGCGCCAGTCTTGCGGTGGCGGAGAATTCCGACGGGACGGCGCTGTTCGCCACCGACTTCCAAACCGACCCGGGTGGTTTCGTGCGCATCCTGGTGCTCGACCGCGGGCTCGGGCCGGAACGCGCCGGCGCCGTGGTCCAGCGCATCATCGAACTGGAAACCTATCGCACGCTGGCGCTGCTCGGTCTGCCCGAAGCGCAGCGCCTGATGCCGTCGATCGGCCGCATCGAAAAGCGGCTCGGCGAAGTCACCGACGAAATGCGCCACACCGGCCAGCTCATCGACAATCAGCGCCTGCTCGATGAACTGACCGAACTTGCCGCCGAACTGGAAGCGGGCGCAGCCGCCAGCCTTTATCGTTTCGGCGCCAGCCGCGCCTATTACGAGATCGTGCAACTGCGCCTCGCCACCATCGGCGAGCGCAAGGTCGAAGGCCTTCCCACCTGGTCGTCGTTTTTGGCGCGGCGCATGTCGCCCGCCATGCGCACCTGCGCCGCCACCGAGGCGCGGCAGGCGAATTTATCCGAGAAGCTGGCGCGCGCCGCCAATCTGTTGCGCACGCGGGTGGACGTCGAGCTCGAGCGGCAAAACCGCGATCTGCTCAAGTCGATGAACGACCGCACCCGGCTGCAATTGCGCCTGCAGACCACGGTCGAGGGGCTTTCGGTCGCGGCGGTGAGCTATTACGTGGTCGGCTTGTTCGGCTATCTGATGAAGGGCCTTTCCGACGAGGGCGTGCCGGTCAATGTGACGCTGGCGACCGCTTTGTTCGTGCCGGTCGCCGTGCTCGCGATCTGGTTCGTGGTGCGGCGGATCCGGCGCCGGCATATCGCCGGAGATCAATGAAGCTTGCGGAGGCGATGCCATGAGCATCATGTATCACGACGGCAACCGGCAACTGCAGGACCGCTTCGACAGCCGGCGCATTTCCGACCGGCTGGAAGAAAGACTGACGCGCACCGCATTCAATGACGACGACAAGGCCTTCATCGAGGGCGCGGCTTATTTCTTCATGGCCAGCGCCGACGCCGAGGGCCGGCCGGATTGTTCGTTCAAGGGCGGCATGCCGGGCTTCGTGCGCGTGACGGGACCGTCCGAATTGGCGTTCCCCGATTATGACGGCAACGGCATGTTCAAGAGCCTCGGCAATCTGCTGGTCAATCCGAATATCGGCCTCTTGTTCATTGCCATGCATGACAAGCCCAAGCGGCTGCGCGTCAATGGCACGGCAAAAGTCAGCGACGCCGATCCGCTATTGAAAGAGACCGTCGGCGCGCAATTGATCGTGCGCGTCACCGCCCGCGCCATTTTCCCCAATTGCCCGCGCTACATTCCCAACATGCAGATGACCGGGCCGTCGATCTATACCCCGCAGCCGAAATGCGAGACGCCGGAACCAAGCTGGAAGACGTTCGATACGTTCAAGGATGTCGTCCATCCCCGCCAGCCGACCTTCAAGGGTTAGTCATGCGCAGCAGCCGTTTCAATTTTCCCAACGCCAAAGGCGAACAGCTCGCCGCCACGCTCGATTTGCCGCTCGGCAAGCCGTCCGCGTTTGCGCTGTTTGCGCATTGTTTTACCTGCGGCAAGGATATTCTCGCCGCCAAACGCATCGCCGAGCGGCTGGCCATGCACGGCATCGGCGTGTTGCGTTTCGATTTCACCGGCTTGGGCGCCAGCGAAGGCGAATTCGCCAATACGCATTTTTCCTCGAACGTCGACGACCTGGTCGCCGCCGCCGATCACTTGCGCAAAATGAATGGCGCGCCGGCGATCCTGATCGGGCACAGTCTGGGCGGCTGCGCGGTGCTGGCGGCTTCGCACCGCATTCCCGATGCGCGCTGCGTCGTCACCATCGGCGCGCCTTACGATCCAAGCCATGTGGTCGGCCTGTTCAAGGATCAGATCGGCAAAATCAAGGAGCAAGGCGAGGTCGAGGTGAAGCTGGCCGGGCGGCCGTTCCGCATCAAACGCGAATTCATCGACGATGTGGCGAGTAAGAAGCTCGACGAATGCCTCGCCACCTTGCGCAAGGCGCTGCTGGTGTTTCATTCGCCCACCGACGACACCGTCGGCATCGACAATGCCTCGCATATTTTCGGCGCAGCCAAACACCCGAAGAGTTTCGTCTCGCTTGCCGGCGCCGATCATCTGCTCAGCCAAAAGCGCGATGCGATCTATGTGGCGAATGTGATCGCCGCCTGGTCCGACCGCTATATCGATCAGCCGGAGATCATGACCGAGGCCGAAGTCGAGACCGGCACCGTGCTGGTGCGCGAGACGCATGGCGGAAAATTCCAGCAGGAGGTCCTGACCGGCCAGCACCGCTTCTTGGCCGACGAGCCGCCCAAAGTCGGCGGACTCGATTCAGGGCCCGGCCCCTACGATCTTTTGCTCGCCGGACTTGGCGCCTGCACCTCGATGACGATCAGGCTTTATGCCGACTTCAAGAAAATTCCGCTGGAGAATGTCTCGGTGCGGCTCAACCACGACAAAATCCACGTCAAGGATTGCGAAACCTGCGACACCAAAGTGAACATGGTCGACCACATCGAGCGCGCTATCACGCTGGAAGGCCCGCTCGATGCGGATCAGCGCAAGCGGCTGTTGGAGATCGCCGACAAGTGTCCGGTGCACAAGACGCTGGAGTCGAAGGTCGACATCCACACCGTTGAACGGCCGGCGTGACGCTTCTCTTCACCTCCCCCTGGAGGGGGGAGGTCGTCAGCCGAGCGCAGCGAAGGCTGGCGGGTGGGGGTGAACTTTTTTCGTAGGTCACCCCACCCCGCCTCGCTTCTCTCGGCGACCCTCCCCCTCCAGGGGAGGGTGACTGCGACTCGCGGTTGGGTGTATTTTCCGCGCCGCCATGCAACCCGCCGCAGCCGCGCTGACGCAGCAATTCCTCGCCTGGGTGGAAGAGGCTCCGCGCAATTATGCCGACGCGGAAGCCTGGCGGCGTAGCTGCCCGCATTTATCCATTTGGGAAGACGCCATTTCCGACGGGCTGGTGCGCTTCGAGAATGGAGCCAGCATGAAAGAATCGCGGCTGGTGCTCACGCCGCTCGGGCGGACGCGGCTCGCTAAGGGCTGAGCGCCAGGGCTCGCGGTCCGGCCGCTGGCACGCCCCCTATCCCTTGCGGCTTGACGGGTCATGGGTCCTTCGGCACACTAGAACAAACCAGGAACGACAAGAAGGCACAGCCTGCCCGTGGGGGCCGGATTCCTTCGTGTCTTCAGAGGCTTGAGAATGATCGACCAGCTTCGCCAGCGTTTGCAGGCCCTGCAACGGGGCGCCGGGATCGCGGAGGACCCCGGCGCCCTTCCGCTGGGCGTTGCGGCGATCGACTTGGCGCTCGGCGGCGGTCTCGCGCGCGGCGCGCTGCATGAGATCGCGGCGGCGAGCGAGGCGCATCTTCCCGCCGCGACCGGGTTTGCACTGGCGCTGGCGGCGCGCCGGCAAGCCACCGTGTTCTGGATCGCCGAAGACATGGCGCTCAGCGAAAGCGGCGCGCCGCATGGGCCCGGCCTCGACGCCTTCGGCCTTAAGCCCGAACATTTGGTGACGGTTTGCGCCGCGCGCCGCTGCGATCTGCTGTGGGCGATGGAAGAGTCCTTGCGCTGCCGCGCCGTCAGCGCCGCGATCGGCGAGTTGCGCGCCGGCGACATCGACATGGTGGCGATGCGGCGGCTGTCGCTGGCGGCAGCGACAAGCGGCGCGCTGGCGCTGCTGTTGCGCGCTGCGCCGCCGCGCGAGGCGTCCACCGCCGCCACGCGCTGGATCGTCAGCGCTTCACCCTCCCCTGGAGGGGGAGGGTCGCCGAACGAAGAACAGGCCCGTGAGGCGGGGTGGGGTGACCTATGAAAAAAGTTCACCCCCACCCGCCCGCCTTCGCTCCGCTTCGGCGGACGACCTCCCCCCTCCAGGGGGAGGTGAAAAAAAGAATTGCTTCGCCGTCGAACTGGTGCGCAACCGCCGCGGCCCGGCCGGCTCATGGATTCTGCAATGGAGTGACAGCGATGAGCGCTTCGTGCTCGCAACGCCTGCTCAGCCTGTGGCTGCGCCGGCTGCCGACCGATCGCATCGAAAGGTTGCGTGAGGTTTCCGCGCCGCTCGTCATCTACGGCAAGCGCGGCAATGCCGAATTGCTCACCGCCGTCGATGACGCGGCGGAGGCTTTAGGCCTTGAGCCCGGCATGGCGCTGGCGCAGGCGCGCGCCATGCATCCCGCGCTGGAAGCGATCGAGGAAGACGCCGACTCATAAAACGAACCACCCACCCGCCCGCTTCGCCGACCACCTCCCCCTTCGCCGGGGAGGATGAAAACAGTCATCTACGGCAAGCGCGGCAATGCCGAATTGCTCACCGCCGTCGATGACGCGGCGGAGCTTTAGGCCTTGAGCCCGGCATGGCGCTGGCGCAGGCGCGCGCCATGCATCCAACGCTGGAAGCGATCGAGGAAGACGCCGAGGCAGACAGCGAGTTGCTCGAGAAGATCGCCGACTGGTGCCTGCGCTACACGCCGCTGGTGGCTTGCGACGCGCCCGACGGTCTGCTGCTCGACATTAGCGGCTGCGCGCATCTTTACGGCGGCGAGCAGGAATTGATCGCCGATCTCAGCGGCCGGCTGGAAGCCGCCGGCTTTGCTTTTTCGCTCGCGGTCGCCGGCAGCATCGGCGCCGCATGGGCCGCCGCGCATCATGGCGAGCCGGGAAATTATCTCAATGGCGAGGAGCGCGGCCTTCTGGCGCCGCTGCCGCTCGCCGCGCTGCGGCTTGCGCCCGCAACCGTTGCCGGGCTGGCGCGCGTCGGCTTGAAACGCATCGGCGATATCGTGGATTTGCCTCGCAGCCCGCTTGCCGCCCGCTTCGGCGTGGAACTGCTGCGCCAGCTCGACCGCGCGCTGGGAGCCGAGCACGAGCCGCTCAATCCGCGGCTGCCGGTCGCGCCTTACGTGGCCGAGCAGCGTTTTCACGAGCCGATCGCGCGCGAGGAAGATGTATTGGCCATTGCCGAACGGCTTGCCGGCCGGCTGCAAGCAGCGCTGGAGCGGCGCGGCGACGGCGCGCGGCGCATCGAGCTCACATTATTCCGCACCGATGGCGAGGTGCGCCGTCTCGCCGCCGGCTGTTCGCGTCCGTTGCGCGACCCGGCGCAAATCCGCGCGCTGTTCGTCGAGCGGCTCAACGCGCTTTCCGACGCGCTCGATCCCGGCTTCGGCTTCGACATGGCGCGGCTGTCGGTGGTGGTGGCCGAGCCCTGCCCGCCCGAACAAGTTGGCTTTGGCGGGGCTGAGGATACAGCCGAGCGCGACCGCCTGATCGATCGCTTGAGCGCGCGGCTGGGCGCGACGCCGCGTGCGCCGGCTGGTGGCGCAGGACAGTCATATTCCTGAGATCGCCGCGGCGTGTGTGCCGGCGCAGACGGCCGCCGTCGATCCCGGCTGGGACGCCTTCCGCCGTTATCGCGCGCAAGCCGATCTCAGCCCCCGCCCGCTGCGGCTGTTGACGCGCCCCGAACCGATCGAGGCCGTCGCCGAAGTGCCGGACGGCCCGCCTTTGCGTTTCAGATGGCGGCGCGCGCTGCACGAGGTGATCGCCGCCGAAGGCCCCGAGCGCATCGAGGGCGCCTGGTGGAGCGAACACGGCGGGCCCGGCACGGGATTACTTCCGCGTCGAGGATAAATCCGGCCTGCGCTTCTGGCTGTTCCGCGCGGGGCTTTACCGCGACTTGCAGATTAGCGCAAGGCGCAATCGCCGCACCGAGCTGGTTTCTGCACGGGACCTTTGCGTGATTCTTTCTTACCTCCCCCTTGCGGGGGAGGTCGACGCGCGTAGCGCGTCGGGAGGGGGTGAGCGACAAGGCAGAGCTTGTTGCTTACCCCCCTCCCTAACCCTCCCCGCAAGGGGGGAGGGAACGCGATGCGTAGGAGATGTTAGGAAGTATAATGCGTTATCTCGAATTCGCCACCGCCTCGAATTTCTCCTTCCTGCGCGGCGCGTCGCACCCCGAGGAGTTGATGGTGCAGGCGGCCCATATCGGTCTCGCCGGCATCGGTCTATGCGACCGCAATTCGGTGGCCGGCGCGGTGCGCGCGCATCTGGCCAAACGCGAGCAGAATTTGCCGCTTGCGCTATCACCCGGGCGCGCGGCTGGTCTTTGCCGATGGCACGCCGGACATTTTGGCTTATCCGCGCGACCGCGCCGGCTGGGGCCGGCTCACGCGCCTGCTCACGCTCGGCAATCTGCGCGCCGAGAAGGGCGATTGCATTTTGCATCTCGACGATCTGCTGGCGCATAGTTTTGGGCTTGAATTGATCGCGATGGGCGGCGACGCGCGGCTGCTCACGCAGCTCCGCACCATCGCCCCTGGCCGCGTGCGGCTGGCGGCGTCGATGCTCTATCGGGGCCAAGACCGCGCTAGGCTCAAGCGGCTCGTGGCGCTCGCCCATGAAGCGCAAGTGCCGCTGATCGCGGTCAACGATGTGCACATGCATCATCCCGACCGCCGGCCGCTCGCCGACGTGCTCACTTGCATCCGCGAGAAGCTCACGATCGACCGCGCCGGGCGCAAACTCGCCGTCAATGCCGAGCGCCATCTCAAAGCCCCGGATGAAATGGCGCGGCTGTTCCGCGCCGCGCCGGAAGCCATCGACGAGACCTTGCGCCTGAGCGAAGCGCTTTCGTTTTCGCTCGACGAATTGCGCTACGAATATCCCGACGAGATCATTGCCGGCTTCGACAACGCGCAGGACGCGCTCGCGCATCTCACTTACCAGGGCGCAGGCCAGCGCTACCCGCGCGGCCTGCCCGATAAAGTGCGCGCCAGCATCGAGCACGAACTCAAGCTGATCGCGCAGCTCTCCTACGCGCCTTATTTCCTCACCGTCTACGACATCGTGCGTTTCGCGCGCTCGCAGAAAATCCTCTGCCAGGGCCGCGGCTCGGCGGCGAACTCGGCGGTGTGCTTCTGTCTCGGCATCACGGAAGTCGATCCCGACCGCGCCGATCTTTTGTTCGAGCGCTTCATCTCGGCCGAGCGGCGCGAGCCGCCCGACATCGACGTCGATTTCGAGCACGAGCGGCGCGAGGAGGTCATTCAATATATCTACGGCAAATACGGGCGCGAGCGCGCCGGCATCGCGGCGACCGTGATTTCTTATCGCGGCCGCTCGGCCATTCGCGAAGTCGGCAAAGCCTTTGGCCTCTCCGAAGACACCATCGGCGCACTCTCGTCATCCATATGGGGCGGCGGCGGCGATGTCGCCCAGGCTGACCTGACGCGCGCCGGGCTTGCCGGCAACAGCCGCCGCGTCAAGCAAATCGCGGCGCTCTCGCGCGAGATCATGGGCTTTCCGCGCCATCTGTCGCAGCATGTCGGCGGCTTCGTCATCACGCGCAGCCGGCTCGACGAGGTGATGCCGATCGGCAACGGCGCCATGCCGGAGCGCACCTTCGTCGAATGGGACAAAGACGATCTCGACGCGCTGGGGATTCTAAAAATCGACGTGCTTGGCCTCGGCATGCTCTCGTGCCTGCGCAAGGCGCTCGATCTGGTGGACGCGCATTATGGCGAGCGGCTGACGCTGGCGACCATTCCCGCCGAAGACCCGGCCGTCTACCGCATGCTGCAACGCGCGGATTCGCTCGGCGTGTTCCAGGTCGAAAGCCGCGCGCAGATGACCATGCTGCCGCGGCTCAAGCCGGCAAATTTCTACGACCTGGTGATCGAAGTCGCGATCGTGCGGCCGGGGCCGATCCAGGGCGACATGGTGCATCCTTATTTGCGCCGCCGGCGCGGGCTGGAGGCCGTCTCTTATCCCTCGAAGGAACTCGAAGCGGTGCTGTCGAAAACTTTGGGCGTGCCGCTGTTCCAGGAGCAGGCGATGAAGATCGCCATCGTTGCCGCCGGCTTCACACCGTCAGAGGCCGACAAATTGCGCCGCGCCATGGCCACCTTCAAGCGCGTCGGCACCATCGGCACGTTTCAGCGCAAGATGATCGACGGCATGCTGGCGAATGGTTATGAGCGCGACTTCGCCGAACGCTGCTTCCACCAGATCGAGGGCTTCGGCGAATATGGTTTTCCGGAAAGCCACGCGGCAAGCTTCGCGCTGCTGGTCTATGCGTCGGCCTGGCTCAAGTGCCGCTATCCGGACGCCTTCGCGGCGGCGCTGTTGAACGCGCAGCCGATGGGCTTCTACGCGCCGGCGCAGATCGTGCGCGACGCGCGCGAGCACGGCGTCGAGGTGCGCGCACCCGACGTCAATCATTCGCAATGGGATTCGACGCTTGAGGCGGGACCGCAGGCCGCCGGGCGGCTGCACGCGCTACATCGCGAGATGCGCGATGACGTGCGCGCGACGCACGCGATGCGGCTGGGCTTGCGCGAGATCAAGGGGTTTTCCGAAGACGAAGCAAAGCTGATCGTCGGACGGCGCAGCGTTGCTTACGACTCCGTGCGCGATGTCTGGCTGCGCACGGGTCTTACGCCCCGCGTGCTGGAGCGCCTCGCCGACGCCGATGCGTTCTCTTCGCTGGGCTTGACCCGGCGCGAAGCGCTGTGGGCGGCGAAAGCGCTCGGCCGTGTCGGCGACCGCGATGATGATCTGCCGTTGTTCGCCGCCGATGGCGGCGCCGCGCCGCCATCGCTGGTCGCACGCGAACCCGACGTCGCGTTGCCGCCCATGCCGCTGGGCGAGGAAGTCGTGAACGACTACCGTTTCTTGCGTCTGTCGCTGCGCGCGCATCCGGCGCAATTCCTGCGCGCCGATCTCGAGGCGCGCGGCGCGCTGCGTAACGAGGCGCTGCGCGGCACGCCCAACAATGCGCGCGTGACGATTTCCGGCCTGGTCACCTGCCGGCAGCGGCCGGGCTCGGCCAAGGGCGTGGTGTTCATGACCATCGAGGACGAGAGCGCGGTCGCCAATGTGATCGTGTGGCCGAAAGTGTTCGAGCGCGTGCGCCCGGTGGTGCTGGGCGCGCGCTACGTGGCGGTCACCGGCCGCGTGCAATCGGAGCAGGGCGTCATCCACGTGGTGGCGGATCAGTTGGAGGATCTCACCGTGTGGCTGGCGCGGCTGGCCGAACAAGGCGCCGATATCGACAGCAATAATATCCAAGTTTTGGCGCGCGCCGACGAAGTGCGCCGCCCGGTCGAGGATCAGCGCGAGGCACATGCGCTCGGCGGCCGCCACAGCACGGCTCATGCGCCTGATGCGCGAAATGCCGGAGCTGGCCTGCGACCTCGATGTCACCGCGCCCGGCTCGGCGCACGCGCCGACAAGACAGGGCCGGATAGAAGCTATTCCGGGATGACGCCGCCGCGCCCGACATTGACGCGGTTGGTTTCCAGCGAGCCATCCGGCTTCTTCAGCGCGCGGATGATGGCGACATGGGCGCCCGGCTTGAGCTCGCCCTTATCGCCAACCGCATAGGCGCGGATCACGGCGTCTGGCGGCACCACGATCTTCTGCACGCCGCCTTTGTATTTGACCGTCAAAACCGGACCATCGACGCTTGTGACGGTCTGCTCGACCGCGCCATTGGTCATGGTGCTATTCGGCCGTGCATCCCACGGCCGAAAGCCCTCGCCTACCCCGCGCTGCGCCTCGGAAAAGATCGTGACTTGAATCGCGCGCTGGCTGTTGTCCGCCTGCGGCATGGCGCCGACGCCGATATAGGCGCCGGGCTTGATGTCGGCGACCGTCGCCTTCAACACGCCAAACACCGTCACGTTTTCAGGAACGCTGATCTTCACGTCGCCGAGCTTGGCCGATTTAACCGCCAGCACGCGGCCATCGAAGCTTTCGACCGTGCCGGCAACGCGCACGGTCGTCGGCTGCTGCGCCAGCGCGCTCGTCGTCATAACAACGGCGATCGCGGCCGCGAACGCAGCCCGCGAAAGAGTCAGCGTCTGCATGATGTTCTCCCTGACGTGAAATGCCGGCCCGGCGCCGGACTGTCAGGCAGAGAACCCCTACCCTTGCTTCTTATTCCGCCGCTTCGGCTTTTGCGCCGGTTTTGCGTCTTCCGGGGCCTTCGGCTTGGCGTGTTTCAACAAGTCGTGCTCGACCAAAGCGCGGAGTTCCGGCGTCACTTCCGGGCGGATGCCGAACCACAATTCAAAGCCGCGCACGGCCTGACACAGCAGCATGCCGAGCCCGTCGGCGGTGCGCAGGCCGCGCTCGCGCGCCACGCCCAGCAGCCCGGTGACCAGCGGATCGTAAACCAGGTCCATCACCACCAGCGAGGCCGGGCAACGCAGATTGATGTCGAGGGGTGGCTGCCCAACCATGCCGAGCGAGGTGGTGTTGACCAGCAAACCGACGCCGCCCAACAGGCCGGTGATTTCATCCCAGCCGGCGACGTGCAGGCGCGATCCGAATTTCTTCTGTAGCGCCTCGGCGCGCTCGCGCGTGCGGTTGATCACATAGATGCGTTTCACGTCGCGCTGGATCAACCCGAAGATCACCGCGCGGGCGCCGCCGCCGGCGCCGAGCACCATGGCGCTTTCCAGGCCGCGGTCCCAGCCCGGGGTGGTGGTGTCGAGATTGGAAAGAAAGCCTTCAACATCCGTGTTGGTCGAGCGCAGCGTGTCGCCCTCGTACCATAGACAATTGGCGGCGCCGACCGCGCGCGCCCGTTCGTCCGGCTCGGTGAGCGCCAGCGCCTTTTCCTTGTGCGGGACGGAGACATTGGCGCCGATATAGCCATTGTCGCGCAGATGCTTGATGAAGTCCTCGACCTTTTCCGGCGGCACCGGCTCGCGCCGGTATTCGGCATCGAGATTGTTCTGCTTGATCCAATAATTATGGATCAGCGGCGAGCGCGAATGGCCCGCCGGCCAGGCGATAATGCAGACACGTTTTTGATTGCCATTCATGGTTTCACGCGCCCGCAGCATGTATTCTCCCCGGGCGCAGGCGTCAACGCCGGTGCGGCTTTGTGCGCCGGCCAACGCGACGGCGCCCTTGACAGTTACGCAGAATGAGGTCCGATTTACCCGCCATGAAATCCATCTTCATCGACTGCAACGACCAATTGGCGCCGATCTGGCAGAACGTGCTGCGCGCCGGCGATCCGCCGATCGACGTCAACATGACACCGTTCAAGCGCGACGAGTTGCCGCTGGTGCTCGCCGGCTACGATATCGCCATCGACGACCACTCTTATATGCCGACCGATCTGGTGGAGCGCTGCAAGCAGCTCAAGCACATCGTGTTTCTCGGCACCGGTCCGGCGAGCTACATGAATGTCGGCGAACTCAACGATCGCGGCATCAAGGTTCACATCATCAAAGGCTATGGCGACACCGCGGTGGCCGAACATTCGATCGCGCTGATGGTGGCGGCGGCGCGCGACGTTGCGCGCATGGACCGCGAGGTGCGCTCCGGCGTGTGGACTCCGCAGGAGGGCGTGCAACTGCTCGGCAAGACGCTGGGCGTGATCGGGCTGGGCGGCATCGGCGCCGAAGTCGCGCGCATGGGCAAGGGCCTCGGCATGGAGGTGATCGCCTATAACCGCACGCCGCGGCCGCAAGCCGGCGTGCCGCAGGTCGATATCGATACGCTGCTGGCCAAATCCGATGTCGTGTCGATGAACCTGACGCTCGGCGACGAGACCCGCGGCTTTCTCAGCCCCGAGCGCATCGGACGCATGAAGCCGGGCGTGATCCTGATCAACACCGCGCGCGGCGCGCTGGTCGACGAGGCCGCGCTCATTGCCGCGCTCAAGAGCGGCCACATCCGCCACGCCGGGCTCGACGTGTTCCACGACGAGCCGCTCAAGCCGGATCAGCCGCTCGCCAAATTGGAAAACGTCACGCTGACCTCGCACGCCGCGTTCCGCACCATGGAAGCCTCGATGACGCTGCTGCGGCGTTCGATCGATATTGTGAAGACGATTGTTGGTTGACCCAACCTCCGTTCGTTCCCGCGCAAGCGGAACCCAGAGCGACACATCGACAGAAAAAAGTTTGCCGCCCTGGGTCCCCGCTTTCGCGGGGACGAGCGGATAAATTAATAATACCCCGGCGTGCTGCCACCGTTGACGTCGATAGCCGTGCCCTGGATGTGACGGCCCTTTGCGCCGGCAAGAAACACCGCCAACGCCGCAACGTCTTCCGGCTGGCCGATGCGGCGCAAACCGCTCTTGATCAGCGCCTCTTCGCGGATTTGTTCGACGGTTTTGTTTTGCGCTTTGGCGAACTGCGCGAACAATTGCTCGATGCGATCGGTCTGCGTCTGGCCCGGATGGATGACGTTGACGTTGATGTCGTCGCGGTTGCCCATCGCGGTCAGGCCCTTGGTGAAATTGGCCATGGCGGCGTTGACCGCGCCGCCGATCAGGAAATCCGGCCCCGGTGAGCGCGCCGCGCCGCCGACGATACTGATGATGCTGCCGTGCGAAGCCTTGAGCAGCGGCCAAAACAATCTGGTCAACCGCACCGTGGCGTGAAACTTGAGCGCAAATCCGTCGCTCCAGGCCTCGTCCGGCAGGTCGAAGAATTTTCCGCCTTTAGTAGCGCCGGCATTATTCACCAGCACGTCACAGCGCTTGAACTTGTCGTTCACCTGTTTGAACAGCGCTTCGCAGGCGGCGAGCGTGCGCAGGTCGCCGGCCACCGTCATCGCGGGCGGTCCGCCCGCGGCCGCCACAGCTTTAGCGCCCTCGGCGAGATTGGCGGCGTTCGATGCCGCCAGCACGGTCTGCGCGCCTTCGCGCGCAAACGCCGCCGCGATCGCCCGGCCAATGCCGCGGCTGCCGCCGGTGACGACGACGACTTTTCCCTCGAACTCTCCCGCCATGAACGCGTCTCCCTGATTTCGGACGCGCTTTATACGCGGGCCGGGCGGCGTGCGCGAGGGGTGGCAGAGGTAGACGTTCTCGGCCACAATAAGAAAGAAGCCGTCCTGGGGAGACAACGTGAAGCCGGCGCCATTCGCCTACACCAAAGCGCGTACGCTCAAGGAAGCGGTCGCGCTTTTGGCCAAGCACAAAGATGACGCGCGGCTGCTCGCCGGTGGGCAGAGCCTGATCGCCACGCTCAACATGCGGCTGTCGCAGCCTTCGCTGCTGATCGATATCAACGGCATCAAGGGCCTCGACGGCATCGCCAAGAAAGGCAAATTCATCGAGATCGGCGCGCTGGCGCGGCACGCTGCTGTCGAGCGTTCCGCGCTGATCGCCCAGCACGCGCCGCTGATCGCACTGGCCATGCCGCATATCGGCCACGCCGCCATCCGCAACCGCGGCACCTTCGGCGGCTCCATCGCTTTTGCCGACCCGGCGGCGGAATTGCCAGCCTGTCTGCTGGCGCTCGGCGCCGAGATCGAGATCGCGGGGCCGAAGGCCAAGCGCAAGGTGAAGGCCGACGCTTTCTTCAAGGGCCTATTCGAAACCGCGCTGCGGCCGCAGGAAATGGTGACCGCGGTGCGCATTCCCTTGGCCGACAAGAATACGCGCGTCGGCTTTGCCGAATTGGCGCGCCGGCACGGCGACTACGCCATCGTCGGCTTGGCCGCCTGCGCGCGCGCCGATGGCAAGGGGCTGAAGGATGTACGCTTGGCTTACTTCGGCGTTGGCGCGACGCCTGTGCGCGCCAAGAAATCCGAGGCCGCACTCTCCAGTGGCGATATTGATGGCGCGGTGGCCGCGCTCGATCTCGACCCCGATGATGATGTGCAGGCGACCGGTGCGGTGAAGAAACATCTCGCCGGCGTGCTGCTGCGGCGCGTGGCCAAACAATTGATGGAGGCGCGGCCATGAAAGATCACGCGCTCGACATTGCGCTGACCGTCAACGGCGAGCGCGTCGCCGCACGGGTCGAGCCGCGCACGACGCTGGTCGATTTCCTGCGCGATGATTTGAGCCTGACCGGCAGCCATGTCGGCTGCGAGCACGGCGTCTGTGGCGCCTGCACCGTGCGCGTCGATGGCGACATCGTGCGCGGCTGCCTGATGCTGGCGGTGCAATGCGACGGCTCCAAAGTGGAGACCATCGAGGGGCTATCGGATTCCGGCGAGATCGCCGATTTGCAAGCCGCCTTCGAACAGCGCAATGCGCTGCAATGCGGCTATTGCACGCCCGGCATGATCGCGGCGGCGCAGGATTTATTGAAACGCGCAAAGGAAAATAAAAGCGTTCCGTCGCGCGAAGAAATCCGCGAGCATCTCTCGGGTAACTACTGCCGCTGCACCGGCTATCACGCCATTGTCGATGCGGTGGAGTCGGTGGCGCAGGCACGCGCGGGAGCGAGCAAATGAAAATCACGCCCGACTCCCCGCCCGTGCTCACCGCGCTCGACCGGCCGAACTCCTACATTGGCCGTTCGGTGCCGCGGCCTAATTTGCAACGCCTCACGCAAGGGCGCGGGCAATATGTCAGCGACGTCACCGTGCCGCGCATGACGCATGTCGCTTTTGTGCGATCGCCGCACGCGCATGCGCGCATCAAATCGATCAAGGCCGATGCGGCGAAGAAAGCGCCCGGCGTGATCGCCGTCGTCACCGGCGCCGAATTGGCCAAGGTGATGACGCCTTGGGTCGGCGTACTGACGCATTTAAAGGGGCTGAAATCCGCGCCACAATATCCAATCGCCGTGGAGCGCGCTTGCTGGCAGGGCGAAGCGGTCGTCGCCGTTGTGGCGCACACGCGCGCGCAAGCGGAAGATGCCTGCGAACTGGTCGAGGTGAAATACGACGCGCTGCCCGCGGTCACCGATCCGGAAACCGCGCTCGATAAGAATACACCGGTCATCCACGCATCGCTCGGCGATAATCTTTGCTTCGAGCGCAAGCTGGAAGTCGGCGAACCGGATAAGGCTTTCGCCGAAGCCGACGCGGTGGTGGAAACCACCTTCATGTTCGGCCGTCACACCGGCGTCACCACCGAGCCGCGCGCCGTGCTCGCCGACTGGAACGAAGGCGAGCAGCGCCTCACCGTCTATCACGCCACGCAGGCGCCGCACATGATGCAGAACTTATTCGCCAAGCATCTCGATCTGGCCGAAGCGCAGGTGCGCGTGCTCACCAAAGATGTCGGCGGCTCGTTCGGCATCAAGGTTCACGTCTACGCCGACGAAATGGCGACAGTCGCGCTCTCAAAGCTGCTCAAGCGGCCGGTGAAATTCGTCGCCGACCGCATCGAGAGTTTTGTCACCGACATCCACGCGCGCGATCATCGCGTCAAAGCCAAGATCGGCGTTAAGAAGGACGGCACCATCACCGCTTTCGAGATCGACGATCTCACCGGCATCGGCCCCTATTCCGTGTATCCGCGCACCTCGGGCATCGAGGCCAACCAAGTGGTCAATCTGGTCGGCGGGCCCTACACCTGCGGCAATTACCGTGCGCAGGCGAAGGTCGTTTTCCAGAATAAAAACGTGATGTGCCAATACCGCGCGGTCGGCCACCCCATTGCGGTGGCGGTGACGGAAGCGCTGGTCGAACTCGCCGCCGCCAAGATCGGCATGGACCCGCTGGAAATCCGCCGGCGCAATTTGATCGCCGACGACGCCTATCCGTGCACATCGGCAGCGGGGCTGAAGTTCGAGAAGCTGTCGCATCACGAGTCGCTGGCCCATCTCGACTCGATGATGAATTATGCTGGCCTTCGCGCCGAGCAGGCGCGGCTGCGCGAGAAAAAAATCTATCGCGGCATCGGCTTTGCGAGCTTCATCGAGGTGACCAATCCCTCCGCCGCATTCTACGGCGTGGGCGGCGCGCGCATTTCCTCGCAAGACGGCGCCACGGTGAAGCTCGACGCGCAGGGATCAATCGTCGTTGCCACTGGCGTCACCGAACAAGGCCAGGGCGCGGAATTGGTCGTGGCGCAATGCGTCGCGACTTCCTTCGGCGTTGCCATCGACAAAGTGCGCGTGATCACCGGCGACACCGACAACACGCCTTATGGCGGCGGCACTTGGGCCTCGCGCGCGGCCGGCATCGGCGGCGAAGCGGCCTGGCAGGCTGGCAAGGCGTTGCGCGGCAATGTGCTCACCGTCGCAGGCGCGATGCTGCAAGCCAAGCCGGAGTCGCTCGACATTCGCAATGGCATCGTGGTGGATAGCTCAACCGGCACCGAACGCCTGCCGCTTGAGGAACTCGCGCGCGTCGCTTATTTCCGTCCCGACACCCTGCCGTCCGGCGTACAGGCCGAATTGGTCGCCACGCGCCATTATGTTCCGCGCGCCTGGCCCTTCGCTTTCACCAATGGCGTGCAGGCGAGTTATCTCGAGGTCGACACCGACACTGGTTTCGTGAAATTGCTCAAGCACTGGTGCGTCGAGGATTGCGGCACCATCATCAATCCGCAGCTGGTCGACGAGCAGATCCGCGGCGGCATTGTGCAGGGCATCGGCGCGGCCTTGTTCGAGCAATGTCTTTATGACGAGCGCGGGCAAATGCTCAACGGCAATATGGCCGATTACCTGGTGCCCATGGCCGCCGAAATGCCCGACATCGAATGCGGCCACGTGGTCTCGCCCACCGGCGACAGCGAACTTGGCGCCAAGGGCGCGGGCGAAGCCGGCACCGCCGGCGCGCCGGCCTGCGTCATGAACGCCATCAACGACGCGCTGCGGCCGTTGGGCGCCAGCCCGCTCACCGACATGCCGTTCACGCCGGGGAAGATTTTGGCGGCGTTGGGCAAGGTGTGATCCCCTTATCCCTCCCCCGCTTGGGGAAGGGATTAAGTGCGCTTGAAGTTGCACCGCCCTCCGTCGCAATATCCGGCCATCGCGCGAGCCACGGAATAACAAAAAAAGGAACCGCTTCATGAACATCAAGGTCGGCAAAGAGGCGATCGAGGAGGCTTCCAAGAAGCTCAGCAATTGGGGGCGCTGGGGCAAAGACGACCACATCGGCACCCTCAACCACGTCACGCCGGAAGACATCGTCAAGGCGGCAGGCCTGATCCGCAGCGGCAAGGTGTTTGCGCTCGGCATCCCGCTCGACCGCACCGGGCCGCAAACCGGCCTGTTCGGCGGCCGCTTCAATCCGATCCATCAGATGCTGGCGACCGGCACCGACGCCATCGCCGGCCGGCAAGACTGGAACAAGATTCGCTACGCCGACGACACGCTGATGCTGTGCGTCCAGGGCGCCACGCATTGGGACGCGCTCGGCCACATCTTCTACGAAGACAAGGCCTATAACGGCCACGACGCCAAGCTGATCGACGCGCGCGGGTTGTCGGTGCTCGGCATTGAGCATTCCAAAAGCAAAATGGTCGGGCGCGGCGTGCTGCTCGACATCGCGCGCTTTCGCGGCGTCGACTGGATGCAGGATGGCGAAAGCATCTCCAACGAAGAACTCGACAAATGCGCCAAGGACCAGAACGTCTCGATCGGGCGCGGCGATTTCGTCATCGTGCGCACCGGGCAGATGGAGCGCTGTCTGGCCGAGAAAAAATGGGGCGGCTATGCCGGCGGCGACGCGCCCGGCGTCAAGTTCGAGAATTGCTATTGGTGTCACGAGAAAGAAGTGGCGGCCATTTGCACCGACACTTGGGGCGTCGAGGTGCGGCCGAACGAAACCAAGGAAGCCAACCAGCCTTGGCACTGGGTGGTGATCCCGGCCATGGGCCTGTGCATGGGCGAGATTTTTTATCTCAAGGAGCTGGCCGAGGACTGCGCCGAAGATGGCGTTTACGAATTCTTTTTCTGCGGCCCGCCGCTGATCATCACCGGCGCCACGGGAAGCCCGATCAATCCGCAGGCGATTAAGTAATTATCGAAAGTGAGACTTGCTCTCGTCCCCTCTCCCCTTGTGGGAGAGGGTGGCGAGCGCGGAGCGTCAGCGAAGCGCGAGCCGGGTGAGGGGGCAGTGACTCGCGCGGGGCGGTACCCCCTCACCCGCCCTCGCTCACTTCGTTCGCTCGGGCACCCTCTCCCACAAGGGGAGAGGGTAAGAGAGATCGGCGCGCGCGAACGCCTAAGCTAACTTCGGTAAGTCCGCGAAATATTCCGGATGTTCCTTCTCGACCTCGGCCATGAATTGCGGCCGGAACAGACTCGGCACGTTGAGCCGCGCAGCACCCTTCAGCGTGTTATGCAGCACCTGATCCTCGGCATTCTCAAAGGCGCGCAGAACGGCCGGCGACAGCCGCGGATCGAAGGAAATATGGCGCACGCCCTTCTTGCCGATGGCGACATCCGTGCCCGGCACCCATTTGGCGAAAATTTCCACCGCTTCGTCGCGGTTGTTGCGGGTGAAATGCGACGATTGGGCAAGGCCTGCGGCGATCGCCTTCGCCAGTTCCGGCTTACTCTCGACCGTCGGCCCATGCGCCGTCGCCACCATCACATATGACATGTGATGGCCGCCGCGGATGACCAAAAACGATTCGGGCACTTCGGTGAGAACCTGCGTGACGTAAGGCTCCCACGACACCACGGCGTCGACCTTGCCTTCCTTGAGCGCGGGCGCCAGACCGAATTGCGACCAGATGTTCTCGATGGTGACGTCCTCGTATTTCATGCTGCGCGCGGCGCAACACCATCTTGAAATATTCGTCCGAGGTCTGCCCAAGCGCGAGACCCACTTTCTTACCCTTGAGATCGGCAATCTTGCCGGCCTCGATGCCCCTGCCCTTCTTGGTGACGATGGCGAGCGGATCGTCGCAATGATCGCTGGTGGCGTCGTTCATGATGAGCCCGATCACCTTGAACGGCTCGCCCGCGTGCACGGCTTTCAGATACGTGGTGGTGCTCATGTCGCCGATTTGCGCGCGCCCGTCATGCATGGCGTTGACCATGTCGGTGCCGGTATCGACCACCAGCATCTTGGCGTCGACGCCGTGCTTGGCGAAGAAGCCTTTTTCGGCGCCGATGAACATCGGCAGATGACCGAAATTATTACCGATCACTACGTCGAGCTTGGGTAACGCCATTGGCTTTCTCCCGATGTCTTGACGCTTTTTAAGATTTTGCCAGCACCTGCGGATTGACGCAATTCGGCGGCGTGCGGCCCTCGATCAGCGCCTGGATATTGTCGACCAAGATATTCGCCATCTGCGCGCGGATTTCCATCACCGCGCTGCCGAGATGCGGCGTGAGCACGACGTTTTTCATGGTCCGTAGCGCCGGCGGCAGTTTCGGCTCATGCTCGAACACGTCGAGGCCGGCGCCGGCGATCAATTTCTTCTTGAGTGCGCGCACCAGCGCTTTCTCGTCGATGATGGCGCCGCGCGCGGTGTTGATGATGAAAGCCGTGCGCTTCATCTGCGCAAATTGCTTGTCGCCGATCATGTGCCGGGTTTCGGTGTTGAGCGGCGGATGCAGCGAGACAAAATCGGATTCGGCCAGCAGCCGGTCGAGCGTGACAAATTCCATGCCGATCTCGCGTTCGGCCTCCGGCTTGCGGCGCGGACCCCAATAGAGAATTTTCATGCCGAAGCCGCGCGCACGCCGTGCCGTCGCCTGTCCGATGCGGCCGGCACCGACGAGGCCGATGGTCTTGCCGAACACAAAACTGCCGGCCAAATGGTTCGATTGCGAGCCGGGAAACTTTCCGGCGCGCACCATCTTGTCGCCTTCGATCATGCGGCGCGCGACAGCGATCATCAGCCCGAAATGAATGTCGGCGGTCGCCTCCGCCACGATCGGCGGCACCACGGTGACCGGGATGCCGCGCCGGGTGGCCTCAGCGACGTCGATATTGTCCGGCGTAAGCGACAGCGAGCAGAGTGCGCGCAATTTCGGATTGGCGGCGAGCACCGCGCGGTCGACTTTATCGTGCAGCAGCGACACCAGAATGTCGCACTTCTTCGCTCCGGCGATCATCTTTGCCTTGCTGATGATCTTGCTGGAATCTTTGTTGACGGTAACGGCCGCGATCTTTTGCAGGCGCTCGAGCGCGCTGGGCGCTATCGGCTGGCTGATAAAGACGCGCGCGCGGCTCACCGCAGCCACCGCACGATGCCGGCGACGCCGTCAACCGCGCATTGCGAGCCGTCTGGAATGCGGCGGGTGGCGTCGAGTACGCCGAGCACCATGGGAATGCCGCGCTCGCGCGCCAACGAAGCAAGATGCGAAGTGGAGCCGCCAAGCTCGGCGACGACGCCGGCGACGCGCGGCAAAATATGACTGAGCGCGGGCCCGGCCACTTTGGTCACCAGGATGTCGCCCGGCCGCACGCGCTCGATTTCGCATTCGCAATTCACCACCACCGCGCGCCCGGAACCCCAGCCGATGCCGGCGGGATGGCCGTTGAGGCCGGGATGTTTGAGCCAAATCTCGTCGGGCACGATGGGCGCCTCGACATGCAGCGGGCGCGATTGCAGCAGCTTGAAGCCGGTCTCATCCATCGCCCATTCGATTTCGACCGGACCGCCGGCAAGCGTCTCGCATTTGCGCAGCAGGCGGCCGAGCGTAACCGCCTCGCCTTGCGTCAGGCATGGCTCGTTCACCAGATCGGCCGGCACCAGCTCCGGCGCGGAAACACCGTGCGAGCAAGTGTCGCGATGACCTTTACGGCCGGCTTCGACCGTGCGCACGAATCCGTTTTTGCCGAGCACGATGCGGTCCGGCACCACTTCGCCTTGCGCGATCGCCGAGCCGAGCCCCCAGGTGGCGGAAATCAGCATGTGGCCTTCGGCGGTTTCCGACAGGCCGCCGCCCGAGGCGCGCGCAGCGATCAGCGGCTGGATCAGCACGCCCATCGCCGTGTCGGCGGGCGAGAGGCCGTGATTGTCCATGTAGCGGCGCGCATGCGAGGTCCATAAGGCCGCCCAACAGGCGCGCACCGCGGTGAGAAATTCGGACTCGATGGTGAGGCCGAGAAAACTTTCGAACTGGCCGGCGAAATTGGCGCCCTTGCGATCCTCGATCAGTGCCGAGGAACGCACCACGCCGCGCGGGTGATCCACGCCTTGCGCGCGCCAGGCGGCGAGCAGGGGCTCCAGGATTTCCGGCGCGATCGGCTTTTCGTAGAGCGCGAGCCTGATCTGCACCGACAATTTGCGCGCCGCCGGCAGGTCGGCGTCGTTGTACTGCTTGACCAGATCTTCAATGCCGAGATAGCGCAGCTGATGACGATAGGCCGCAGCCGTCAGCGCAAAGCCGCCCGGCGTCGGCAATCCCGCTTGGCCGAGCTGCGCGAGATTTGCCGCCTTCGGGCCGACGTTTTCGGCGTCGGTGGCCAAGGGGTCGGTGAGCGGGAGGATGAAGGCGGTCATTTGCGTTTCGGTTTTCGGCGATGCCACGTCTCAGCGCGCTCCCTCTCCCCGCTTGGGGAGAAGGTCGGGATGAGGGGGCGTATCAGGCGCTCGGAATTGCCGTAAGGCCCCCTCACCCGGATCGCGCTTCGCGCGATCGACCTCTCCCTACAAGCGGGGTGAGGCAATGGTCACTTCACATGATCGCCGTAGCCCGGCAGCGGATCGACCACGGTGATCTGCTTGACCGGGAAGTTCGACACGATCTCGATCTCGTTCTTCTTCACGATCAGCATTTCCTCGATGCGCACGCCGTAACGGAAGCGTTTGCCGTGCTGGGTTTCGAGCGCGAAGGTCATGCCTTCCTGAATTTCGATCGGATGGTCGAGCGACCAGATGCGCGAGATCACCGGCGGATCGTATTGCGCTAGGCCCAGCCCGTGGCCCCACAAGTTGGCCGCCGCCTGGTCCTCGTCCTCGTAGCCCCAGGTTTCCATCGCCGAGGGCCACTTCAACGCGATGTCGCGCGTGGTGGCGCCGACTTTCACCGCGCCGATTGAATTGTAAAGCCACTTGAGCGCGGTGTCGTAGGTTTCCTTCTGCTCTTTCGAAGGCTCCTTGCCGACGCAGTAGGTGCGGTAATAGCAGGACTTGTAACCGTTCCAGGTGAGCGCGGCCAAATCCATGAACACGATGTCGCCGGGCTGGATGATGCGGTCGGAGAAGTTGCGCCAGTTCGGCCAGGTGTTGGGGCCGGACGACACGATCACGTCCTCGACGTCTTCCATGCCCGGGAAGTTGTAGAGATATTCCATCAGATGCGCGGTCACCTGGTTTTCGGTGATGCCAGGGCGCAGGAACTTCATGCACTCCCAATGCGTGGCGTCGCCGATGGCGCCGACGATGCGGAAGCATTCCTGCTCGTCCACGTTCTTGACCGCGCGCGCATCCATCATCGCGCTCATGCCGTCGGTCCAGTTGATGTTGTTCTCCTTGAAGACCTGGATCATGTTGATGTCGATGAAGTCGACGCCGAGCTTTTGGCCCGCAACGCCGTGGTCCTTCATCGCCTGCATCACGGCCTTGACGAACTTGTTCACCTGCTGGATCGAGGCGGGACCGGCCGCGCCTTTGATCCAGGCGAACGAGTGGCGCACGTTTTCCTTCGGGATCCAGGGCGAGTGGCGCTCGATCTGAAAACCGAGATCGCCCTGCTCGAACAGAATGGGCGCGCCGTCGCCGCACAACATGGCGTAGCGCAAGCCGGGCTTGAGCCGGTTCCAGCCCGGCGTCAGCGTGCCGGTGAGGTAGCGCACGTTCTCGTCGTACATGCAGAGCACGGCGCCGAGCCCGTGCTTTTTCATCATCGTGCGCGCGCGCTCGGTGCGGTATGTGCGCAGGCGGTCCCAGTTGACCCGCTGCTGCCAATCCAAGCCAACGGTGCCGAAATTCGCAGTTCCCATGGCATCCTCCCGCCGGCGCTTTTTCGAACGCGCCGTTCAAATTGATTGATTGGGCGCGATGTTATGCGGATGGCGGGGTTGAAAGAAATAATATAATCTGCCCTTAGTCATTAAGTTTTCTAATACCGGGCAAGTCATGCGTAACATCCCCCTGCGGCAAGTGAGGGCCGTCATCGCGGTCTGCGAGGAAGGCTCCTTCACCCGTGCGGCGGAGCGGGAAAACGCCACCCAATCCGGCATCTCCCAGCACGTGGCCGCGGTCGAGCGAAAGCTCGGCGTCAAATTGTTCGAGCGCGCGGCGGGCGCCGTGACGCCGACGCCGGCCGGCCTGAGCTATTACAAGCGCTGCGTCGAGGCGGTCGGCACGCTGGAACAGGCGGCCGAAGAAGCGCGCTCGCGCGCCGGCCAGGTTACCGGCGACTTGCGCATCGGGCTGATGCCGACTTTCACCCGCGCGGTGCTGGCGCCGGTGCTCGATGACTTTGTCCCGCGCTGCCCGGAAGTGCGGCTGCACATCGTCGAGGGCTATAGCGGGCTGCTCACCGAAATGGTCTTGGATGACGAACTCGATTTCGCGGTGGTGCCGGCTTACGAGGGCACCGTCGGATTGAAATCGCGGCTGCTGGTGCGCGACCGCGAAATGCTGATCTCGGGCGCCAAGCGCGGCTTCACGCCGCTCGCGCCTTTGCGGCTTTCCGACTGCGCGCCGCTGAAATTCGTGGTGCCGGGGCCCGATAATATCCGGCGGCGCAATCTCGAAACTTATTTCCAGACCCACGGCGTCGAAGTCGCAGCGCTCCTGGAAATGGACGCCATGATCGCCACGCTCGAATTCGTTGCGCGTTCCGATTGGGTGACGATCCTGCCGAGCGTGATTTCGGTCAACGACATCGGCCGCGGCGAGTTGATCGTCAACCCGATCGTTGCCCCCGAGCTGCACGCCGAATTCGTGGTGATCCAGCCGACGCGGCGCACGCTGTCGACACAAGCACGAATGTTCCTCGAACGCTTCGAGCGCGAGGTCGCGCACATCCATGAGCGCTGGGATGCGGCGATTGCGGCGCCGAAGAAAAAATTGCGCGCCTGATTACTTCGGCACGCACCCTTGATCGCGTTGGCGCGGCCCTCGCCGGTGATGCGTCCGTCGGCACCCGCGGTGAGCCTTGCGCGCACGCCGTCTTTGAGGCGCGACGCCTCGCCGGGCGTCATCTTGGCAATCATCGGGCCGAGACTGCTCGAACCTTTAACGGTAAGGCCCCAATACTCCTCGAAATCGGTGAAGGTCCGATGCACGGTGATTTCTTTCGTTTCGAGATCGAGAAGCCCCGCGCCCGACCACAATTTGCGCAGCACGTCGATGCGCGATGCATCCTCGCGCGGCGGGCCCATCGGTTTGAGACCCATGGCACGCATCTGTGCGCGGAACGGCTCCATCGGAAATCCGCCGCCGTCCATGTCCCAGGCATAGGACGAAACGAGGCCGCCCGGCTTGACCACGCGCGCCATCTCGGCAACGCCTTTGTCCGGCTGCGGAACGAAGAAAATCACCAGCGCCATCGTCGCCACATCGAATTTGTTGTCGGGAAAAGGCAGCGCCATCGCATCGCCTTCATGGAATTGCGCGATGGCAGCGCCTGGCCGGCCGCGCGCAAAACTGAGCTGCGCCGGCGCCGGATCGACGCCATGCACTTCGGCGGGCGCGCACCGCTCGACCAGCAGTTCGGTGAAGGCGCCGTTGCCGCAACCGACATCGACAAACCGCAAGCCCGCCGGCAGAGCCAGCCAGTCGAGGAAAACGTCGCCGGCAATCCGGCTCCATTTTCCCATCATATCTTCGTAGGCGGCGCCGTCTTCGAAGCGGATTTGTTCAGCCATGATCGTTCTTTCACACCGCCGCCGGCGCGCCGGGCTGCTTGAGCGGATGGGCGCGCGCGAAGGCCTCGTTCGCCATGCAGGTGTCGACGATGCGCTTCACGGTTGGATACGGCGCCAGATCGCATTTGAAATAGGCCGCGCCCACCGCCTGCCCGGCCAGACAAATGTCGGCGATGGTGATCTGGTCGCCTTGCGCGAAGCGCCCGGTCTGCTTGGAGCCGGCCAAATTCGTCTCCAGCGCCTTCATCGACTGCGTATGCCAGTGATGGCCCCATTTCATCACGCCGGCTTCGTCGATCTTGTATTCGTGCGCCAGATATTCGCGCACGCGCGGCACGATCAGCGGATGGGTGTCGCAGGCGATGATCTGCGCCAGGGCGCGCACGCGCGCACGCGCCTTCGGCTCCTTCGGCAGCAGCGGCGGATTGGGATGGGTCTCGTCGAGATATTCCAGGATGGCCAGCGATTCAAACAGCACCGTGCCGTCGTCCTCGATCAGCGCCGGCAGCGCCATCATCGGATTGATCTTGCGGAAGCGTTCCTCGCGCTGCTGGCCCTGCGGCAGATTGACGTCGATCACCTCGTCGGGCGTGATGCCCTTGAGATTGAGCGCGATGCGCACGCGGAACGTCGCCAGCGAACGCCAAAACGAAAACAGTTTCACGTTGGTCTCTCCCGATTGTCCGTTACTTTTTCTTGCGTTCGGCCCAATAGACCGACATTTGCGCGCCGTCGCCGCCGCCGATGCCATGCTGCGTCGCGTCCTCGAAACCCTAAGAGTGCCGCCTTGGTGGCGGCCATGTCGGCACCCAGCGCCTCGCCGGTCGCGACCATGGTGCGCAGATCCTTGACGCCATTAGCGATGCTGAACGTCGTCGGGCCCGGATCCTTGCCCTCGAACATTTTCACGATCATCTCGGCGCGCGTCTTGAGCGCGTTGTTGGCGCCGTTGCTCTCGACGAACAGATCGAGCAGGCGCTTGGGCTCCCAGCCGACGCTGCGGGCAATCGCGAAGGCTTCGCCATAGGCCTGCCACGCCACCATCAGCGGCAAATTGATCGCAAGCTTCATGGCGGCGCCTGTGCCGACCGGACCGCAATGTTCGATCTTGCGGCAGAGCTGTTCGAGGATCGGCTTGGCGCGCGCGGCATCGGTCGCTTCCGCGCCCATCAAGCCGAGCAGTTGCCCTTTGCGCGCCGGCGTGGTCGATCCGCCGACCGGACATTCCACCAGCGCCGCGCCTTTTGCGCGCACTTGCGGCGCCAGAGCGAGCGGGACTTTCGGCGCCACTGTGCTCATTTCGATGAACAGCTTGCCCTTCACGTCGCCCGACAGCAGACCCTTGGGTCCGTTGTAGACGGCGTCGATGGCCGCGCCGTCGGTGAGCAGCGTGATCACCACCTCGCAAGCGGCCGCTACATCGGCCGGCGAGCCCGCCACCTTGGCGCCGGCGGCCGCCAGCGGCTTGGTCTTATCGGGCGAGCGATTCCAGACGGTCACCTCGTGGCCGACTTCCATCAGGCGCGCGGCGACATTGCCGCCCATGGCGCCGAGACCGGCAACTCCGATTTTCATAATTCCTCCGGCGGGCTTATCGCGAACGACGATAGGCGATCACGGCGCGGCTTGAAAGCGGCATGGCTTGAAAGCGGCATGGCAACGCCAGCCCACTCGACAGCCCCAGGCCCGAGCGCCTAAGACGGAAGAGAAACACGCGCGCCGGCGCGATTAGTTTTTCATCGGGAGAAAATCGGAATGGCGGCTGGGAAGTCTAAAGGCACGGTCGGCGTCATCGGTCTTGGCATCATGGGCGGCGCCTTTGCCAAGAACCTGAGCAAAGCCGGCTGGCGCGTCGTCGGCTACGACATCAGCGCGCCGGCACGGCGCGCGGCCGCGCGCACGGGCGTCAAAATCGCCGGCAGCACCGCCGATCTCGCCGCCCAGGTGCCGGTCATTCTCACCAGCCTGCCCAAGCCCGCCGCGCTGATGGCGACCGCGCGCGCCATTGCCGCCGCCAAACTGCCGCGCAAGACGATCGTGGAAATGAGCACTTTCGCGATTTCCGACAAGGAAAAAACGCGCGGCGTGCTCGCCAAAGCCGGCCACGTCATGCTCGATACGCCGGTCAGCGGCACCGGCGCGCAAGCCGCCGCCGGCGATCTGGTATTTTATGCGAGCGGCAACGCCGCCGCGATCAAACGGCTCAAGCCGATGTTCGATGCCTTCGGCCGCCACGTCTACGATGTCGGCGCCTTCGGCAATGGCAGCAAGATGAAATACGTCGCCAATTTGCTGGTCGCCATCAACAACGTCGCCAGCGCCGAAGCCATGGTGCTCGGCATGAAGGCCGGTCTGCCGCCGCAACTGATCTTCGATCTGATCAAGGCCGGCGCCGGCAATTCGCGCGTGTTCGAATTGCGCGCGCCGATGATGGTGAAGGGCGACTATAAAGACGTCACCATGAAGATCGACGTCTGGGACAAGGACATGCGCGTGATCGGCGACTACGCGCGCAAGATCAAAGTGCCGACGCCGATGTTCGACGCCTCCAAGCCGATTTATCGCAAGGCCGAGAAGAGCGGCTTCGGCGCGCAGGACACCGCGGCCGTCTGCGCCGTGATGGAGAAGATGGCCAAGCTCAAGCGCAAGACGCGCTGATTATTTACTGCGGGGAGGACAGGCATGGCCGCGCTGCAGGAGCGCACGGAAGTCCGCGACGGCATGCGGATCGATTGGAACGTGCCGGTCAGGATGGACGACGGCCTCGTCCTGCGCGCCGATGTTTTCCGCCCCGTAAAGGACGGCCGCTATCCGGTCATTCTTACTTATGGGCCCTACGCGAAAAATCTTGCGTTTCAGGACGGCTATCCGAGCGCCTGGAACATCATGGCGGAAAAACATCCCGACGTGACCGCCGGCTCCTCCAACAAATATCAGAACTGGGAAGTGGTCGACCCGGAAAAATGGGTGCCGCATGATTATGCCTGCGTGCGCGTCGACTCGCGCGGCGCCGGCTGCTCGCCCGGCTTCATCGATCATTTCTCGCCGCGCGAAACGAAAGATTTCTACGACTGCATCGAATGGGCAGGCCAGCAGCCTTGGTCGAGCGGCAAAGTCGGCCTCAACGGCATTTCCTATTTCGGCATGAACCAGTGGCACGTGGCGTCAATGCAGCCGCCGCATCTCGCCGCCATGTGCGTGTGGGAAGGCTCCGCCGACTGGTACCGCGACATGACGCATCATGGCGGCATTCTCTCGACCTTCTGGGAGAACTGGTACGACATGCAGGTGAAGACCGTGCAATACGGCGCCGGCGAGCGCGGCAAGCGCAGCCGCGTGCATGGCGAACTGGTGTGCGGGCCGGAGACGTTGTCGGAGCAACAGCTCGCCAAGAACCGTTCCGATTTCGGCGGCGATATCCGCGCCCATCCGATGGACGACCAATATCACCGCGACCGCTCGCCGGTCTGGGAGAAGGTGACGGCGCCATTATTCTCGGCGGCGAATTGGGGCGGCCAGGGCCTGCATCCGCGCGGCAATTTCGAAGGCTTCGTGCGCGCAGCCTCCAAGCAGAAATGGCTGGAGGCGCACGGCATCGAGCACTGGACGCATTTCTACACCGACTACGGCCGCGAACAGCAATTGCGCTTTTTCGATTATTTTCTGCACGGCAAGAAAGCCGGATGGGAGAAGCAGCCGAAAGTGCTGCTGCAATTGCGTTACCCGGGCGAGAAATTCGTCGCGCGCGACGAGAACGAGTGGCCGATCAAGCGCACGCAATGGACCAAATATTATCTCGATCCCCAAGGCGATGGCGCTCTCGACCAAGAAGCCGTCCGGCAACGCCAGGCTGAGCTTCGAGGCCATGGGCGACGGCCTGATGTTCTTGACGCCGCCGCTCGCCAAGGAAACCGAAATCACCGGACCGTCGGCGCTCAAACTGGTCGCATCGTCATCCACCAGCGACGCCGATTTTTTCATCGTGCTGCGCGTGTTCACCGGCGATCTCAAGGAAGTCGTGTTCCAGGGCGCCATCGATCCGCACACGCCGATCGCGCAAGGCTGGCTGCGCGCCTCGCACCGCAAGCTCGACAAGAAACTGTCGACGCCTTACCGGCCCTATCACACCCACGACACCAAGCAGCCGCTCGTCAAAGGCAAGCCGGTGGAACTCGATATCGAAATCTGGCCGACCTGCATCGTGGTGCCGGCAGGTTATCGTGTCGGCCTTTCGATCCGCGGCAAGGACTACGAATATGGCGGCGCCAGCGGCGGCAAAATGTCGAACTTCAAGAACGAGCTGAAAGGCTGCGGGCCGTTCCTGCACAACGATCCGCGCGACCGGCCGCCCGCTATTTTCAACGGCACCACCAGTCTGCATTTCGGACGCGGCAAGGCGCCTTATTTGCTGCTGCCGATCATTCCGCCGAAAAAGCAGGCCGCCGGAAAACGTAAAGCCCGGCGCTAGCGCGGTTTGTCGCCGGCCAAAGTCACGCGGTGCATCACGCGGCGATGGCCGTGATAGTCGTTGACCGGATTGTGCAGCACGCAGCGATTGTCCCAGAACGCCATCGAGCCGGCGCGCCAATTGAAGCGGCAAGTGAACTCCGGTTTGGTCTGGTGCTGGAACAGGAAATTCAACAGCGGCGCGCTCTCCTCCTCGGTCATGTCCTTGAAGCGCACGGTGTGCCCGACATTAACGTAGAGCGCCTTGCGCCCGGTTTCCGGATGCGTGCGCACCACCGGATGCTCGCTGATGAATTCCTTCTTGGCCTCGGCCTTGCCGCCGTCGCGAATGCGGTCCTCGCGCGTGCGCGTGACGTCGGCCTTGGCCGAGTGATTGATGGCGATCAGCCCGTCGAGCATGCGCTTCATGCCGTCGGATAAAGTTTCGTAAGCCGTGTACATGTTGGCGAACAGCGTATCGCCGCCGTAAGGCGGCACTTCGCGCGCGATCAGCATGGTGGCCATCGGCGGCTTGTCGAGATAGGCGGTGTCGGTGTGCCAGATGCCGCCGAAATTCTTGGTCTCGTGCTCGAGCTTGACCACCGGAATGACCTCCGGAAAGCCCTCGATGCCCTTGATGAAAGGATATTCCACCACGTCGCCGAACTGCTTGGCGAAGGCGAGAAATTTTGCCGGCGGCAGATCCTGGTCGCGAAAAAAGATGACGCCGTGCTCGAGCCAAGTCTGGCGGATGGCGGCAATGGCGTTATGGCCGGGCCCGGCGGCAAGATCGATGCCTAGAACTTCCGCACCGACCGAACCGGACAGCGGCCGCACCTCGAAACCGTTCTTTGCGCCGTTCGTTGCCATAACCCGACCTCACCGCTCGCCTGCCTTGCGCATGGCGAAAATCTAGCACGGCCAGACGCCTTTTGCCCATCGCGCCGGCACGCATGCGGCAACGCGGCGAGTACCCCGGCTTTACAGGATGGAATACATTAGCCGATGATGCGTTCGGGTTCCGTCCGCTGTCGTGGGGGCAACGGAGGGGTACGTTTTCGGTTTGGCGTTTTCGTATCGCAGTCCAATTCAAGACGGCCGCAGCAGGCCGCTCAATAATCAAAGCCCCGAGAGGGGCGATAGAGGGAGGAATGAAGATGTCTCGCAAAGTCACCCGCCGTAAATTCATGGCCGCTACCGCCGCCGGCGCAGCGCTGGCGACGTTCAAGTTTCCGATGCCGGCGATCGCGCAAGGCGCGCCGTTCAAGCTCGGCCTGCTCACCGTCAAGACCGGCCCGCTGGCGCAAGGCGGCATCCAGATGGAACAGGGCGTGCTCACCTGGCTGAAAGAGCACGACAACAAGATGGCCGGCCGCAAGGTCGAGTTCTTCTCCGCCGACACCGGCGGCAAGCCGGCCGGAACCAAGACCAAGGCGCAGGAACTGATCGAACGCGACAAGGTCGACGTCATCGTCGGACCGCTCGCCGCCTTCGAACTCTTGGCGATCTCCGACTATATCCGCGAGCACAAGACGCCGTTGCTCAGCCTGGCCGGCGCCGACGATCTCACCCAGCGCGCACCCAATCCCTATTTCCTGCGGCCGTCGGCGACCTCCTCGCAGTGCATGCACCCGATGGGACATTACGCGGCAAAGGAAATGGGCCTGAAGAAGGCCATCACCATCGATTACGATTTCGCCTTCGGCTACGAACAGGAAGGCGGCTTCCAGGCGGCGTTCGAGAAGGACGGCGGCTGCGTGAGCGCCAAGCTGTGGGCGCCTTTGGGCACGCCGGACTATACGCCCTATCTCGCGCAGATGACCGGCAACGACGTTCTCTGCCAGGGCTTTGCCGGTTCGGGCCCGCTCGCCTTCATGAAGCAGTTGCGCAACTACGGTCTCAAATTCCCGGTCGTCACCGGCGAGACCGGCGGCGACGACGCTTTGCTGCACGCCTTCGGCGACGAAGCGGTCGGCATGGTGAGTTGCGTGCCCTTACACGCTCGATCTGCCGACCGACGCCAACCAGAAGTTCGTCAAGGCGATCTTCAAGGACTTCAACGTCGTTCCCGGCCAATATGCCGCGGGCCTCTACGTCAACTGCGATGTCGTGGACGCCGGCCTGAAAGGCGCCGGCGGTTCGGTTGACGACAAGGAGAAATTCATGGCCGCGCTCAAGGCCGTGAATTTGCCGGATACGGCCGCGCGGGCCGATCAAGTTCGACCATCTCGGCAACGTGGTCGGGGATTTCTACGTCCGCCATCTGGAAAAGAAGTCGGACGCGCCCTACGGCCTTAAGCTCTGGAACAAGACGGTCAAGACCTACAAGAACGTCGGCCAGTTCTGGGATTGGCCGGAAAAGGAATTCCTCGCGCACCCGGTCTATTCGCGCAATTATCCGGAAGTGAAGAAGTGCTGACCCGCACGTAAACCCCGCGGGCGCCGTTCACCGGCGCCCGCAGCGGATCACCACGACACCGGTAAAGCGGAAAGACGGCGGCGATGACCTTCTGGCTGCTGCTGACGGTCAACAGCATCACCTTCGGCGGCCTGCTGTTCCTGTTGGCGGCGGGCTTCTCGCTGATCTTTGGGCTGATGCGCATCCCCAACCTGACGCATGGCTCGCTGTTCATGCTCGGGGCCTATTTCGGCGCCACCTTTGTCGGCGGCCTGCTCGGCACGATGTTCAATTTCTGGGTGGCGGCGCTGATGGCGGCCGTGCTGGTCGCGGCATTCGGCGCCTTCATCGAACGGTTTTTGCTCCGCCAACTCCCCGGTCAACCCTTGGCACAGGTGCTGGTGACACTCGGCATTTCCTTCATGGTCGCCGATGTTTGTCTGATGGTCTGGGGCGGCGACCCGATCGCGGTGGCGGCGCCATCGGAGCTTGAAGGCTTCATACGCGCCGGACCAATTGCGTTTCCGCTCTATCGCATTGCCGTCATCGGCATTGCTGCGGTTGTCGCGGTCGCGCTCTGGCTGCTGCTCGACCGCACCCGGCTCGGCGCCATGATCCGCGCCGGCGTCGATGACCCCGACATGGCTCGGGTGGTCGGCATCCGCGTCTCGCAGCTTTTCACAATCGTGTTTGCGCTCGGCGCCGGTCTCGCCGCCTTCGCCGGCGTCATCGGCGCCCCGATACTGTCGGTCTATCCCGGGATCGACCAGTACATGCTGCCGCTGGCGCTGGTGGTGGTCATTCTCGGCGGCTCGGGCAGCCTGCTCGGCTCCATCGTCGGGAGCATCGTCATCGGCTTCATTTATAATTTCGGCCAGGCGCTGTTTCCCGAGCTAGCTTATTTCGTCCTGTTCCTGCCCATGCTGCTGGTGCTGCTGCTGCGGCCGCAAGGGCTGTTCGGCCGGTTCGTGCCATGACTGCGGGAAACATGAGCGGGAGCATGAACGCGCGGTTTGCCGCTCTCGCCATCTCCGGCGTTCTACTGGTCTCGCTGCCCTACTGGATGCCCGGCATCTATTACATCAATGTCGCCAGCCAGGTTCTTTTCTCCGCCGTCTTCGCGCTCGGCCTGAACGTGATCGCCGGCTATGGCGGGCTGGTGTCGCTCGGCCATGCCGGTCTGTTCGGCATCTCAGCCTACGCCACCGGCTACATGTTGCGGGCGGGCTTCGGCCACCCTGCCGCTATTCTCACCGCGCTCACCGTCGGCTTAGCCTCGATGGCGCTCTACGCGGTGCTGTCGCTGCGCGCGACCGGCATCGGCTTCATCATGATCACGCTGGCGCTGGGCGAAATCATCTGGGGCCTGGCCTATCGCTGGATCAGCATCACCGGCGGCGACAATGGCATCAGCCTGCACGGGCGGCCGCATCCGTTCGGCATCGAAATCAAATCGGCCACCGCCTTCTATTACATGACGCTGGTGGTGTTTCTGCTGGCCTTGGCCGGCGTGACCGTGTTTGTGCGCTCGCCGATGGGTGCCGCGCTGATGGGCACGCGCGACCAGCCGCGCCGCATGACCGCGCTCGGCTATCACGTCTGGGCCATCCGCTTCTGGGCCTGCATGTTTTCCGGGCTGTTGACCGCGATCTCCGGCATCCTCTTTGTCTACTACACGCAATTCATCAGCCCGCAGGCGCTCGACCTCACCGCTTCGGCCGAGGTGCTGCTGATGGTGATCTCCGGCGGCGCCGGAACGCTGCTCGGCCCCATCGTCGGCGCAGCACTCGTCGTGGTCATCAAGAGCGTGGTGAGCGGTTTCCTCGAGCGCTGGAATTTCCTGCTCGGCGCCATTTTCGTCGCCATCGTCATATTCATGCCGGAAGGCCTGGTGCCCGGCAGCGCGCGGCTGTGGCGGCTGGCCTGGCGGCGGCGGCCGAAAACCAGTGGGGCGCCGTCATGAGCGCGCTCACCATCAGCCAATTGTGCAAATCGTTCGGCGGCCTGCACGTCACCACCAACGTCAATCTCGACGTTGCGCCGGGCGAGCGCCGCCTGATCATCGGCCCCAACGGCGCCGGCAAGACCACGCTGTTCAATTTGATCACCGGCGAATTGTCGCCCGACAGCGGCGCGATTTCTTTGTTCGGCAATGACATCACCCGGGTGCCGACGCGGCGGCGCCCGCATCTCGGCATGGCGCGCACCTATCAGATCATCACGCTATTCCCGCACGACACCATCATCCACAACGTGTCGCTGGCATTGCTCGGCTTGTCGCCGCTGCGATGGAATCCGCTGACCGGCATGCGGCGGCAATCGCATCTGGTCGAGCACGCGCACGCGGCGCTGGCGCGCGTGGGTTTAAGCCACATCGCCGAGCGGCCGCTGGCGCAAACCTCCTATGGCGAGCGCCGCCGCGTCGAAATCGCCATGGCGATGGCGCAGAATCCCAAACTGCTGCTGCTCGATGAGCCATTCGCCGGGCTCTCCATCGACGAGCGGCAGGACGTGCAGAAACTGCTGCTGGCGATCCCGCGCGACATCACCATCGTGATGATCGAGCACAACATGGATGTGGCGCTGGAATTTGCCGAGCGCATTACGCTGTTGCATTTCGGCGAAGTGATCGTCGAAGGCAGCCGCGCCGAAGTGGTGGCCGACCCCCGCACCCGGGAGGTCTATCTTGGCCACTAGCGCGCTCGAAATCGCCGGCATCAACGCCTATTACGGCGACAGCCATGTGCTGCACGATGTTTCCTTCGCCTGCGGCGAGGCGCGATTGCTCGGTCTGCTCGGCCGCAACGGCGCCGGCAAATCCACCTGCATGGCCGTCACCATGGGTCTGCTGCCGCCGCGCAAAGGCAGCGTCATGGTTTTCGGCGCCGACGTGGCGGGCCTGTCGCCCGAAATGATCGCGGCGCGCGGCGTGGCGCTGGTGCCGCAAGGCCGGCGCATTTTCAAAAGCCTAAGCGTGCGCGAAAATTTGATGGTAGCCGCGCGCAAGCCCGATGCCGGCAGCAAGCATGCGGCAATGCACGCTCCTTGGACCGCCGACACCGTATTCGCGATGTTTCCACGCCTGAAGGAGCGCACCGGCCAGATCGCGGCACATCTGTCCGGCGGCGAGCAGCAGATGCTGGCGATCGGCCGCGCGCTGATGGGCAATCCGCGCGTGCTGCTGATGGACGAACCGTCGGAGGGCTTGGCGCCGCAGATCGTCGCCGAGGTGATGGCCACCATCCGCAAATTGAAGGAAAGCGGATTGTCGATCGTGCTGGTCGAGCAAAATCCCAGACTGGTGTTCGACGTCGCCGACGACATCGTCATCCTCAATACCGGCCGCGTGGTTGTGGTCTCGACCGCCGCCAAGCTGACGGCGGACAAAGTCGATCTGACGCAGCATTTAGGGGTGTTCTAAAACCTCTCCAGGCCGTCATGGCCGGGCTTGACCCGGCCATCCACGTCTTGAAAGAAACAGAGAAAGCGTGGATGCCCGGCACAAGGCCGGGCATGACGCATACGGAGAGGCAATGCGACATGGCCATCTGGAACAAGTACGCCAACACCGCGGCGCGCAAGCACGGCAAACCGGGCCGCGAAGCGCGGCCAAAGAGCGTCACCATCGACGCCCACAGCCACGTCGCCGTGCCGCGCGCGGCCGAGTTCATCAAGCCGCATCTGGATGTCTCGACCATTCCGCTGGCGCATTTCGCGAGCCCAGAGACCAAGGAGATCAACGCCAAGCAGGAAGCCGATATCGGTTCGCGCATCCGCGGCAATTACGACGAGCGCTTCGCCGACATGGACAAAATGGGCGTCGACATGCAGCTGGTGATGCCGCCGCCGCCGCAGTGCTATCACACGGTGGCGCTCGAATATGCCGTTCCGGCCGCGCAGATGATCAATGACGGCATCGCCGAATTCGTTTCGAAACATCCGGACCGCTTCATTCCCACCGGCACCGTGCCGATGCAGGACGGCAACGAATCCGCCAAGGAACTCGAACGCTGCATGAACAAGCTCAAGTTCAAGGGCGTCGAGATCCTCACCAACGTGGCGGGCAAGGAAATATCCGATCCCGCTTTCGCGCCGTTCTGGAAAAAAGCCGAGGAGCTCGACGCGCTGGTCATCATCCACCCGAACGGTTTCACCGAAGGCAAACGGCTGTCGCGCTATTATTTCAACAACATCATCGGCAATCCGTTCGAGACTACGCTGGCGCTGCATTATCTGATTTTCGATGGCGTGCTCGAACGTCATCCCAAACTAAAAATCTTCGCCATGCATGGTGGCGGTTATCTCGGCGGCTATTCCGGCCGCATCGATCACGGCTGGGGCGCGCGCTCGGATTGCCAAGCGAATTTGCCAAAGCCGCCGACCGAATATTTGAAGAAAGTGTATTTCGACACCGTGGTGTTCACGCCGCTGCAACTGGAAGCGCTGGTGAAAACCTTCGGCGTCGATCACGTCATCATGGGCACCGATTATCCCTTCGACATGCTGGAATACGACCCGATCGGGCACATCAATTCGGTCGAGAGCTTCGACGACAAGACGCGCGCGGCGCTGGCCGGCGGCAATATCAAGAAGCTGGTGGGGATGTAGCTTCTTATCCCTCCCCCTTGCGGGGGAGGGATATACGCATATAAAAAATCCAGCACCGCCGTCTCCGCGATCACCGCGCCGTCGGTTGAGTGCTTGTCGGCGCGGGCGCGCTCCTCCTTGGTTTGCGTCGCCTGCAAATAAGCGCCGAGATGGCGCGCGCGCTCGATGATGCGATAGTTCTCCGGCAGGCGCGCCGCCTCGTAGCGCTTGAGCGCGCTTTCCACATTGCTCTCCGCTTGCAAGGCCTCGACCAAAGCCGCCGCGTCGTCCGCCGCTTTCGACACGCCGGCCGCCACATGCGGACGCGCGACAAAAGCCGCATCGCCTAAAATCGCGACACGGCCGAAAGCCATGCGCGGCGATTCCAGATCGTAGATCGGCTGCAAAATCGGCTCGTCGATCAACTTTACGATCTGCCGGAACTGCGGCGCCAGCAGCCGCTCGGCGTCGGCGCGCATTTCGGCGACCGCCTCGCGCCTAATCAGCGGCGGCGGGATCGAGATCGAATGTGTCACGCCGCTCTCGTCGGTGAGCAGCCAAGGCAGTTTCGTTTTTTCGTCCGCCGGCCGGTACCACACCACGTTGAAGCGGCGGTGGCCGGGGCGCAGGTCGTTGTCCGGCCCCGCCACCGGATAGCCGAGGAACTGCTCGCCCGGCGGCAGACCGAACGACATGAATTCGAATAAATCGCGATGCGTGTCGCGCCGGAATATCGCTTTCCTTGAGCAGCGCCCGCCACGCGCTATAGCCGGCGTAAAGCGGCGTCACCTCCGGCGCGCATTGCTGGCGCACGGTCGAGCGGATGCCGTCGGCGCCGACCAGCAGATCGGCGGAAATTTTTTCGCCATCGGAAAAATGCGCCATGACGGCGCCGGCGTCTTGCGTGAAAGCCGCCAGCCCGCGCCCGCGATGATAGTGCTCGGGCGGAAAGGCATCGCGCAGCAGGCGATAAACGCGCTCCCAGGCGGTGAGCACCTGCGGGCATTCGATTTCGTGGGTCAGGCGTCCTTGCGCGTCGATGATCTTGCGGGTGGTGATGGCGACGCCGAGTTCGTCGGTGGCGAGGCCGAGCGCGCGCAGCCGCTGGATGAGCTCGGCCTGGGCGACGATGCCGGCGCCGCGGCCGGACAATTCGCTGCCCACCCGCTCATAAACATCCACCTGCCAGCCGGCCCGGCGCAGCAAAAGGCCGCTCAGCAAGCCGCTCATCGAGCCGCCGATGACGACGGCGCGCCCCGTTTTTGACCCGGCCAATCGCGGTTCCTCAATCTTTATGTTGGCGCGAATATGCTATATATGAGCGCAAATAGCACCGGAGGAATTCCCATGGCCCTGAGCATGCTCGATAAGGCCGCCGAGAAAAAGGACAAGTCGGCTTGGCCGGCGGAGATCGCCGCTGAATTCGAGCGCGAGGCGAAAAAGCCGAACCCTTGCGTCGGCTCGACGCTGCTGTCGGAAACCGAGCGCACGCGCGTGTGGATCATCCGGCTTGCGCCCGGCGAGCGCATCGGGTTCCACCGCCACGTGCTCGATTATTTCTGGACTTCGGTCTCCGGCGGCCGCGGCCGTCAGCACGTGCACGACGGCACCACGGTCGAATACACTTACGTGCCCGGCGAGACCCGCCACGAGACCTACGGCAAAAACGAGTTCAAGGTGCACGATCTGGAAAATCTCGGCGACAAGGAAATGGTGTTCATGACCGTCGAGTTCAAAGACAGCGCCAACAAGCCCATGCAATTGCCGGAAGGCGTGCGCCCGCAAGCCGCCGCCTGATACCGCGCTTCCGACGTCGACGCCCGCCACCTTGAAAAAGCGGCGGGCGTTTTGTTGCGCCGCCGGTGGGCAGGACTAGCAAGCCGGATCGACGCACTAGCCAAGCACCCGCCCATCCTGCACACTGCGCCCAAGCCCGCCGCCCACAATGGCGGGCATTAAAACGCGTTCAGAGGGGGAGTGAAGCCAGCGCGGTCACGATTGCCAACGCGCCGGTTAAAGCCAGAATGGAATTCGATCTCCTGATCAATGCGATCATCGCCGGCCTGATGCTGGGCGGGTTCTACGCAGCGGTTACCGCCGGCGTGTCGATCTCGTTCGGCATGCTCGACATCGTCAATATCGCGCATCCGGGCTTCATTATCATCGGCTCCTACATCGCCTATATCATCAACGTCACGCTCGGCATCGATCCGATCATCGCCAGCATCGTCATGTTGCCGGTGTTCTATCTGCTCGGCGTGGCCGTCTATCAGATCTACTACGAGTCGTTCGAGAAGCGCGGCCAGGACACCCTGCGCGGGCTCGCTTTCTTCTTTGGCCTGCTGTTCGTCACCGAAGTGGGACTGAATCTGGTGTTCGGCGTCGACTATCGCACCGTCAACGCGCCCTATATCGGCGGCAGCGTGTCGCTCGGCCCAATGGAATTCCCGCTGCGCATGCTGGTGCCGTGTTTGGTGTCGCTGCTGATGTTTCTGGGACTGCAGATTTATCTGTCACGCACTTTCATCGGCCGCGCGGTCATGGCGGTGTCGCAGGACCCGCAGGCGCTGCAGCTAATGGCGGTCAACCCAACGCGCATCAAGCGCATCGCCTTCGGCATTTCGATCGCCACCGCATCCATGGCCGGCGCCTTCTTGATCATCATCCAGCCGGTGATCCCGTCCGCCAGCCGCGACTATATCGGCCGTATTTTCGCGATCTGCGTGCTCGGCGGGCTGGGCAGCCTGCCCGGAACATTGATCGCGGCGCTGCTGCTCGGCGTCATCGAAAGCATCACCTCGACATTCTACGGCCCGTCTTGGTCGCCGGCGGTGGCGTTCGGCATATTGCTGCTGACGCTTGCAGTGCGGCCTTCCGGACTGCTGGGACGCTAGGCCGTGCGCACACCCCAATTCATCCTCTGCCAGGTGATCGCCGGCGCGGCGCTCTATCTGGCGTTTCGCTATGTCGGCAACGATTATCTCTTTTTCGCCGGCTACACCGTGCTGCAATACATCGTGCTGGCGACCGCCTGGAATATTCTCGGCGGCTATTGCGGCTATGTGAATTTCGGCAGCGCCGGCTTCTTTGCGCTCGGCGCTTATTCGACGATCTTCCTCTACACTGTCGGCCAGCAGATCGACGATCTCACGCCGGATTTTCTGGCCGGCATCGCGCACGCGATCTTTCCGTTGCCGGTGCCCATTCTCATTATTGTCGGCGGCGCCGTAGCCGGCCTGGTCGGGCTCGGCATGGGCTATCTCACGCTGCGCCTGCGCGGCGTGTTCTTCGCCATCGGCACGCTGGCGCTGGCGGTGGTGCTGGAGACCTTCATCGTCAACTGGTCGTTCGTCGGCGGCTCGCGCGGCGCCTATGTCATTCCGCCCGAAAAAATTCCGGTGTTCGGCCCGTATATCCAATATCTTTTCGTGCTGATGCTGGTGCTGGTGATCGTCGCGCTCACCACAGCGCGGTTGATCGAACGTTCGCGTCTTGGTTTCGGTTTCGCCACCATCCGCGATGACGAACTGGCGGCGGAAGCTTCCGGCGTGCCGACGCTCAAGCTCAAACTGATCGCCACCGTGGTTTCCGGCGCATTGATGGGCATGGCGGGCGCGCCATTCCCCTTCTACATCGGCTATGTGGAACCCGACTCCGCGTTCAATTTGTCCTACGCGGTGAACTCGATCGCCATGCCGATGATCGGCGGCACCACCTCGTGGGTCGGGCCGCTGGTCGGCGCGCTGCTGCTCGGCACCCTGCAACAGGTCGCCACCGTCACCATTTCTTCGGCGGCCAATTTGCTGATCGTCGGCCTGCTACTGATCGGCTTCGTGATCGTCGCCCCCAACGGCATTGTCGGGCTTTGGCAGAGCTGGACGCATAAGAGGCCCAAGCCATGACCGCTCCGCTGCTGCACGTGGACCAGGTGGGCAAGCGCTTCGGCGGCTTTGTCGCGCTCGACGGCATCGATCTTGAAGTGCAGCCGGGCGAGCGGCTCGGGCTGATCGGTCCCAATGGCTCGGGCAAGAGCACGCTGGTCAATTGCATCTGCGGCACGTTACGCAACGACACCGGCAGCGTAACCTTTGGCGGCGAAACCATCGACGGCATGGCGGCGCACCGGCGCACGCGCCTCGGCGTGGCGCGCAGCTTCCAGCTGCCACGGCCCTTTATCAGCCTCACCGTCGCCGAGAATATCCGCGTGCCGCTACTTTATACGGTGGCCGCACGGCCGGGCGGCCATCTCTCGGCCTCCGAACTGGACGCGCGCTGCAACGAGTTGCTCAAACTGGTGGCGCTCGACGCCAAGGCGTCGAAATATACCCGCGACCTCACCCAGGTGGAGATGCGCAAACTGGAATTGGCGCGCGCCATGGCAGCCGAACCCAAGCTGCTGATCGCTGACGAATCCATGGCCGGCCTATCGCATTCCGAAGTCGAGGATATCGTGACGCTGCTGATCCGCCTCAACGAGCGCGGCGTCACCATCATCATGATCGAGCACATCATGCGCGCGGTAATGAGCTTCTCGCAGCGCTTGGTGGTGCTGGTGTCCGGCAAGAAAATCGCCGACGGCAAACCGGACGAGGTGATCAAGGACCAGGAAGTCGAGAGGGCGTATATTGGCCAATAGCATCACCATCGAGAATATCGACGCCGCCTACGGCGCCGTGCGGGTGCTGCAAAGCGTTTCGCTCACCGTCGCCGGCGGCGAAACCGTGGTGCTGCTCGGCACCAACGGCAACGGCAAAAGCACGCTGATGAAATGCGTGATGGGCATGGTGCGCCCGAGTCAGGGAAGCATTACCGCCGACATCGACGGCGAGACGCACGAACTGGTCGGCATGACTACCGAGGATATTGTCGATCTCGGCATCGCGCTGGTGCCGGAAGGCCGCCGGCTGTTTCCGCGCCAGACCGTTGAGGAAAATCTTTTGCTCGGCGCCAGCCGGCGCAAGGCGCGTGAGCACATCAAGACCAATCTCGAGTTCTGCTTTGAATTGTTCCCGCGTCTGGCCGAGCGCAAAAGCCAGCTCGCCGGATCCATGAGCGGCGGCGAGCAGCAGATGCTGGCGCTGGCCCGCGCGCTGATGCTAGCGCCACGCGTGCTGTTGATCGACGAACCGTCGGTGGGCTTGGCGCCGGTGCTGGTCAGCCGCACCATCGACGCCATCAAGCAACTCAAGGACCACTACCAACTCACAGTGCTGATGGCCGAACAGAATTTTCCGCAGGCGGTGCGCATCGCCGACCGCGGTTATGTGATCGTGCACGGGAAAATCGAATTCGAAGGCCGCTCGGCCGACGAGCTCAACAACAACGATTTGATCCGGAAATTTTATCTCGGGCTGTAGATCAATCCCTGGCGGTTGCAGCAACCGTCATGCCCGGCCTTGTGCCGGGCATCCACGTCTTCCTTGGAATAAAGAAGGCGTGGATGGCCGGGACAAGCCCGGCCATGACGGAAGAATTTTCGGCAAAAAAAACGGCGCGGGATTTGGCCCGCGCCGCTATCGTTTCTGTTGCTCGGAAGCCGCTTACTTGTGCGCCTTCTCGTAAGGAAAGATGACCTTGCCGGTGGCGAGGTTCGGCGGATCCAGCACGGTCTGGTAGCTCATGCCGCGCCAGGTCTCGAGGTTCGCGTCGTCCTTGATGTCGTGATACTGCACGGTCAACATCCGGCCTTGGGCCCATTCGCCCTTCTTGCCAAACTTGACTGGGCCCATCACGGTGTTGAACGTCGTTTTCTTGATATAGGCGGCAAGTTTATCGTCATTGATGCTGTTGGCACCCTTGATCGCGTCGCCGAGGATCTGGATGTAGGCATAGCCCCAGCCGCCCAGATAGTAGCCGAGCGCATCGACGCCTTCGGCTTTGGCACGCGATTGGTATTCGTCGAAGAACTCCTTGGTGCCCGTGTACATCTGCTTCGGATCCGGCACCCAGGTCTCGTAGTTCACGATGCCGTTGAGCTTACCCTTGAGCTTGTCCTTGAAGAACGTCGCCTGCAGGCCGACCAGCGCACCGCCGAACAGCTTCGGCGTCAGGCCGATTTCGTTCGCCGCCTGCACCATGCCGACCGAGTCGAGCGGGTAGGCGCAGACCACGACGACGTCGGCATCCACGGCCTTGATCGCGCGCACGATCGGCGCGAAATCGGTGGTCTTCGGCGGCGGCGGATAGGCCTTGTCGTAAACAATCTTGATGCCGGCCTTCTTGGCGTTGGCGCGGGCGCCTTCGCAGGCATTCTGCGAGAACTCGGCGTCGGCGTAGCTGAGCGCCGCCGTCTTTAGCTTCTGCGCCGCCGCAATGTTGAAGAAGCCTTCGGTGAACGAACCCTTGGTGTCCTGCCCGGTCGGCAACACCGAGAAATATTTCGGGTAGTTGAACTTGGCGTTCACGTCGAGCCCAAACAGGCTGATGAAGGTCTTGCCCTTGCGGATGACGATCGGCATCGCCGGGGCGATGTCGTTGGTCGCGTAAGCCGAGAGCACGAGATCGACTTTGTCGACGTCGAGCAGCTTGGTGTAGATGCCGGGAATTTCCGCCGGCGAGCTCTTGTCGTCGTAATAGACGAGCTTCACCGGCCGCCCGAGCAGGCCGCCGGCTTTATTGATGCGCTCTTCCCAGATCTTCATGCCGAGCAGCGCTTGCTTGCCGTTCGCCGCCAGGAATCCGGTCAGCGACATGCCAAAGCCGATCGTGATCGGCTTCTTGTCTTGCGCGTTGGCGGAATTGATGACGAACATCGCGCCGGCCGTGAGCGTCAGGGCCAGTCCCGCAATCCACGCCAATGTCCGCAATTTGAGATTTCGCAGCATATTAGTCCTCCCGATTAAGCTTTGTTTTTTTTATCTTACGCGGTTTCCACCGCGGCGCGCTAGAGGGTCGGTTGACCCTGCGAGTGGGCTATATCCCCTCCACCATCACGGTTTCGACCTCGCCCGCCCCGGCGCGCCGGAATGCTGCGGCGCGGTCGTATTCCGGCGATTTGAAGCAGGCGACCCCCTGCTCCAGCGTCGGAAATTCGATCACGATGAAGCGGCTGAATTTCTCGGGGCCTTCCATGATCTGAAAACGGCCGCCGCGGGCCAGCACCTTGCCGCCGAATTTGGCGATGATGCCCGGCACCAGGTCGGTGTATTTCTTGTATTCGACCGGATCGTTGATCTTGGAACGCGCAACCCAATAAGCCGGCATGTTTCTCTCCTCATTTCGTCATGCCCGGCCTTGTGCCGGGCATCCACGTCTTGAATATTCCTATACACACTAAAGTCGTGGATGGCCGGGACAAGCCCGGCCATGACGGGGAGCGAAAGCGAATGCCGCGCAAGATCATCGATATCTCAGTTCCGCTGGAAAACGACGTGGCGGCCGATCCGCCGGGTTATGGCCCGACTATCGAATATCTCAACCACGAGGCGACCGCGCCCGACATTCTCAAATTCTTTCCCGGCTTGAAAAAAGAAGACCTGCCCGACGGCGAGGGCTGGGGCTTCGAATGGGTCAAGCTGTCCACGCACTGCACCACGCATCTGGATGCGCCCTATCACTTTGCCTCCACCATGGACGGGGGAAAACGCGCCATCACTATCGACGAGGTTCCGCTCGACTGGTGCCTGCAGCCGGGCGTGAAACTCGACTTCCGCAAATTTCCCGACGGCTATGTCGCCACCGCCGCCGACGTCGAAACCGAACTCAAACGCATCGGCCACAAGCTTTCACCGCTTGAAATCGTAGTCGTGAACACCAGCGCGGGCAAAGCCTATGGCCAGCCCGATTATGTCGCCAAAGGCTGCGGCATGGGGCGCGAGGCGACTCTTTATCTCACCGAGCGCGGCGTGCGCGTGACCGGCACCGACGGCTGGAGCTGGGACGCGCCCTTCATCCACACCATGAAGAAATACGCCGAGACGCACGACGCATCCTTGATCTGGGAGGGCCACCGCGCCGGCCGCGAGATCGGCTACTGCCATATCGAGAAACTGCACAATCTCGAAGCGCTGCCGGCGACAGGCTTCACGGTGAGCTGCTTTCCGGTGAAGGTGCGCGGCGGTTCCGCCGGCTGGACGCGGGCAGTGGCGATCCTTGACGCTTGATTGCCCACCTCGCCGGGCGATAGCATCCTGCCCACAATAACAAAGCCGGCTCATTCACCGGCGAAACACTGGGGGAGGCATCTCGTGCACAGACGCCAATTCGTCGCCGGCAGCGCCGCCGCCGCCGCAACGCTTGCCGTTCGCCCGTCATTCGGCGCCGACGGTTATCCGACCCACGCCATCACCTTCATCAATCCGTTCCCGCCCGGCGGCGCCGCCGACGTGGTGGGACGCCCGCTCGCGGCCATGCTTGAGACGGTGATCAAACAGCCTTGCGTCATCGAAACCAAAGCCGGCGCTGCCGGCCAGGTCGGCGGACAATTCGCGGCTAGCGCCAAGCCGGACGGCTACACGCTGCTGATCCATATCGTCTCGATCTCCGGCTTTGCCGAAGTCGACAAGCTGTTCGGCCGCAAACCGAAATTCACCCGCGCCGATTTCATTCCGATCGCGCGGTTGACCGCAGGTCCCATGGTGCTGGTGGTCAACGACCAGCAACCCTACAAGACGCTCAAGGAACTGGTCGACGACGCCAAGGCAAACCCCGACAAACTGATCTTCTCATCGTCCGGGCTTTATGGCGCGTTGCATCTGCCGACCGCGCTGTTCATGAAGGCCGCCGGCATCAAGATGAGGCATTTGCCGACCAATGGCGGCGGGCCGGCGCTGACCGCGCTGCTCGGCAATAATTCGCAAGTGCTGGTCTCCTCGATCGCGGCCGCCAGCGGCCAGATCAAGGCCGGTAAGCTGCGCGCGCTCGCCTGCTTCGGCACCAAACGCGCGGCCGCGGCGCCGGATGTGCCGACGCTCAAGGAACTGGGCTACGACGTTCAATTCTCGCTCTGGGTCGGCGTGTTCGCGCCGCATGGCACGCCCGCGCCGGTGATCGACGTGCTGCGCGAGAACATCAAGAAGGTCGCGACCGGCGATCAGTTCAAGACCGCGATCAAGAACATCGGCGACGAAGTCGATTATCTCGATGCGCCCGAGTTCGCGAAATTCTGGGACGAGGACGCCAAGCGGGTTGAACTGGCCGTGCAATCGATCGGCAAGGTGTAGAATGGTTCTCCCTCCCCCGCGAAGCGTGGGGAGGGGTCGGGGGTGGGCGTTGCGGGGAAAATCATGATTTTGCGCACCGACCACGTCTCGGGCGTCTTTTTTGTCGGCGTGGGCCTGCTCGTCATCGCGCTCAGCGGCGATTTGCCGATCGGCAGCCTGGCGTCGCCGGGCGCAGGTTTCATGCCGAATATCCTGGCAGTCCTAACCATTCTGTTCGGCATTGTGCTGGTGGTGCGTGCGCGCGAGAGCAAACCGTTCGCGACGCTTGCCTGGGACGACGCCAAGCACGCCGGCATGGTGGCCCTGCTTACGGCCGCGGCGGCTCTTGTCTATGAAAGGCTCGGCTTCGTCACCACCGACGTGCTGCTGATCTTCGCGCTGCTGGTCATCATCGAAAAGCGGCGGCTGCTGCCGGCCGCCGCTTACAGCATCGGTCTCGTGGTGTTCACCTACGTTCTGTTCGTCTACGCGCTCAAGACGCCGCTCGAAGCCGGGCCGTTCGGATTTTAGGTCACCCTTGGAAACCACCCTGAACAGTCTCTATCTGGGTTTTTCGGTCGCCTTGATGCCGGCGAACCTGTGGTACGCGTTTCTCGGCTGCCTGGTCGGCACGCTGGTCGGCGTGTTGCCCGGCATCGGCCCGCTCGCCGGCATTTCGATTCTGCTGCCGGTGACGTTCGGGCTCAACGCCACGCAAGCCATCATCATGCTCGCCGGCATTTATTACGGCTCGCAATATGGCGGCTCCACCACCTCGATCCTGATGCGCATCCCGGGCGAAGCCTCCTCGGTGATGACCTGCATCGACGGCTACGCCATGGCGCAGAAGGGACGCGCCGGCGCCGCGCTCTGCATCGCCGCGGTCGGATCGTGGATCGGCGGCACTTTCGGCGTGCTGGTGCTTACCGTCGTGGCGCCGCCGCTGGCGACTATCGCCATCAGTTTCGGCCCGCCGGAATACACCGCGCTGCTCGTGCTCGGCCTAATTTTTCTTGCCTACATGTCGTCGTCCTCGTTGATCCGCACGCTGCTGATGGCCTGCCTCGGCCTGTTGCTCGGCATGATCGGCATCGACAACATGACCGGGCATTTTCGTTACAGTTTCGATCTCGCCGATCTCGGCGACGGCATCGGCATCGTGCCGGTCGCGGTCGGCCTGTTCGGCCTCGGCGAAATTTTGTCGACGCCGAGCGCCACCGCCGTCCAGGAGGTGAAGACGCCGGGCCTGCGCGATCTCTTGCCCACCAAGACGGAATGGCGGGAGTCGGCGATGCCGATCACGCGCGGCACTTTGCTCGGCTTCTTCATCGGCATCATTCCCGGCTCGGCGCACATCATTTCCAGCTTCCTGTCTTACGCGCTGGAAAAACGCGTCTCCAAACATCCGGAAGAATTCGGCAAGGGCGCGGTCGCCGGCGTCGCCGGGCCGGAAACCGCCAACAATGCCGCCTCCACCGGCGCTTTCGTACCGATGCTGGCGCTCGGCATTCCGACCAGCCCGATCACCGCCGTGCTGATCGGCGCGCTGATGCTGCACGGCATCCAGGTCGGCCCGACGCTCGTCAACGACCATCCGGATGTGTTTTGGGGCTTCGTCGCCTCGATGTATGTCGGCAACGTGATGCTGCTGGCGCTCAATCTGCCGCTGGTCAGCGTATTCGTGTGGGTGCTGCGCATCCCTTACGCCTATCTCTACCCGCTGATCATCATGTTCTGCATCATCGGCGTCTACGAGGTGAACAATTCCATCGTCGACGTTTGGATCATGTTGATCATGGGCGTGCTTGGATACGCACTGCGCAAATTCGAATTCGATCCGGCGCCATTGGTGCTTGGCCTGGTGATCGCGCCGATATTGGAGCAGAGCCTGCGGCAATCGCTGATCATGTCGAACGGAAATTATTTCATCTTCTTCAGCCGCCCGATCTCGGCCGGGCTGCTGGTCGTCAGCGCCGCTCTGCTGACGCTGTCGGCCATCACCTTCATGCTCAAGCGCCGCGACTGGCGCGATAAACTCGCCGAAGTGGAAGCCGGAGAGCCGAGTGCCTAATTTGAAGAACCTGAAGATCGATCCCGAGCGCCTGTGGGGCGACTTGATGGAGACCGCCAAGATCGGCGCGACGCCGAAGGGCGGCATCTGCCGGCTCACTCTCACCGATCTCGACCGCCAGGTGCGCGACTGGTTCAAGGCGCAGGCGCAAGCGCTCGGCTGCACGGTCACCGTCGACGACATGGGCACGATGTTTGCGCGCCGTGCGGGCCAGCGCGACGACGTGCCGCCGATCGCCATGGGCAGCCATCTCGACACCCAGCCGACCGGCGGCAAATTCGACGGCGCGCTTGGCGTGCTGGCGGCGCTGGAAGCGCTGCGCACGCTTGTTCGTGCCGGCTACGAGACCTTCGCGCCGATTGAAGTGGTGAACTGGACCAACGAGGAAGGCGCGCGCTTTGCGCCGCCGATGATCGCCTCCGGCGTGTTTGCCGGCGTCTACAAACGCGACTGGGCGGCGGCGCGCGCCGATCGCAGCGGCGAAAGCTTCGGCGCGGCGCTGGACAAGATCGGCTATCGCGGGCCGCAACGCAGCGGCGATCATAAGCTCTCGGCGTTTTTCGAAGTGCATATCGAGCAGGGCCCTTATCTCGAGGCCGAAGGCAAAGACATCGGCATCGTCACCGGCGTGCAGGCCATGCGCTGGTACGAAATGACCATCACCGGCCAGGACAGCCATGCCGGCACCACGCCGATGCCGCGCCGGCACGACGCGCTGCTGGGCGCGGCGCGCGTGGTCGAAGCGGTGAATGCGAACACGCGGCGCTATCCAACGGCGGTCGGCACCGTCGGCATCCTGGAGGTGAAGCCCGGCTCGCCCAATGTGATCCCCGGCGAGGTCTTTCTCACGTTGGATCTGCGCGATCCCGAGGCGTCGGTGCTCGACCGGCTCGAAAAGGAAATCGCAGCGGAAGCCGACAAGATCGCCAGAGAGCTGGGGCTTACCGTCGCGCTCAAGACCATCTCGGCGGAACCGGCGGTGCGTTTCGATGCCGATTGCATCGCCGCCGTGCGCGCGGCGGCGGCCGTGTCCGGCTATTCCAGCCGCGACATGATCTCGCGCGCCGGCCACGACGCGGCTTTCGTTTCGCGCGTCGCGCCGTCGTCGATGATCTTCGTGCCCTGCAAAGACGGCATCAGCCACAACGAGGCCGAATACTCATCCAAGGAGCAATGCGCGGCCGGCGCGCAGGTGCTGTTGCAGGCCGTGCTCGATTACGACAAGCGGCTGGCCGAGAAGCTCGGCGGCAAGTAACTGGCGATCAAGCGCTTACTATTTTCCGCGCATGATCTTGTCCGAAAACCGGTTCCCACTTTTCGGGATCATGCGCGCCGCGCATGCAGCGCCATGGCGATCAGCGCCGAGCCGCCGAAGATCATGTTGATCCCGAGCAGCAGGCCGAGCGCCCAGGCCGCGGTCGCCGGCAAGCCGGCAAAGATCATCACCGCCAACACCAGATCGACGACGCCGCTCACCAGCATCCAGCCCCATTGGCCGGACAATTCGCGCTTGTGTTGGAGCGCGAACATGATCGAGGCGACGCCCTCGATGACGAAGAAGATGATCATCAGCAGCGTGAGCGAAAGCGCCCCGCTCATGGGCTTTGCCAGCAGCAATATGCCGACCGCGACCGCGAGCGCGGCCGAAACCAACGACCACCAGAAGCCCGGCGCTTGGCGCATCGCAAATGTCGTGACCAGCCCCATGGCGCCGCTGAACAGAAGCAGCCAGCCGAATAAAATCGTGATCGCCAGCGTGGCAATCGGCGGCACCAGAATGGCGAGCGCGCCAAAAATCAAAAGCAAGATGCCTTCGATCAGATAGAGCTTCCAATGCTCGTGCAGCGCGCTCTGCACCGCGCGCTGAACCTTGGCGATATCGGGATTGGTGGACATGACTGCCTCCGCTCGTTGCCCCCGCGAGGATCATACACGGTTGGCTATATCGCCGATATAAATACGGCGGGCGCGGCTAGGCTGCGGCGTGGCCCGCTCACATATATAATTTCTCGCCTTCGATGCCTTTGTAGAGCCCGGCGACGTATTCGCCATAGCCGTTGAACAGCAGCGTCGGCCGCCGCTCGCCGGTGCCGATCAGTTCCTCGGTCGCCTGGCTCCAGCGCGGATGCGGCACTTCCGGATTGACGTTGGCCCAGAAGCCGTATTCCGACGCCTGCAATTCTTCCCACATGCCGACCGGCCGCTTCTCGACAAAGCTGAAGCGCACGATCGACTTGATCGACTTGAAGCCGTATTTCCACGGCACCGCCAGCCGCAACGGCGCGCCGTGCTGCTTGGCCATCGGATGGCCGTAGGCGCCGGTGGCCATGAAGGCGAGTTCGTTGGTCGCCTCGGCCATCGTGAGGCCCTCGATATAAGGCCACGGATACCAAGTCTGGTTTTGCCCGGGCGCGACTTCGGGATTTCCAAATGTCTGCATGCGCAAGAATTTGGCCGAGCCGAGGGGCTTGGCGAAATCCACCAGCTTGGCGAGCGGGAAACCGCTCCAGGCGATCGCCATGCTCCAGGATTCCACGCAACGGTGGCGGTAGGTGCGCTCTTCCAGCGTCATCTTGCGGATCAATTCGTCGATGCCGATCTCGAACGGCTTTTCCACCATGCCCGTCGATCTTCACCATCCACGGCCGGATCGGCAGTTTCTGCGCCTGATCGGCGACTTCCTTGGACGAATTGAATTCGTAGAAATTATTGTAATGCGCGTTGATCTTCTCGTCGGTGATCGGCCGGTCGAGCGTATATTTGGCGTTGCGCTTGGCCGGATAAAGATCGGCGGTCGGGTCCGGCAGATTGGCCAAATCGGTGACGCGCTGCGCTTGCGCGGCGCCGGGCGCCAGCGCCAAGAGCGGCCGCGCCGCCCAGCAACAGACTGCGGCGGTTGAAGAACAAATGCTCAGGCGTGGCGAGGCGTTGCGGGATTTCCCAGCCGCGGCGGCGAATAACGTGCATGGATTAAGCCCTCTCGGAATGGCGATGCGAGAGATACGGCCCCGCGCGCTCACAGGCAAGTCACGGTTTTGCGAAGACTAAGTGGAAATGGGTCTTAAGCGAAACCCAAGCCATGCACCGGCTTTTGTGCCGGTGACGCGCCCTTCAGCCGCTGGCGCAGCAGGCTGATAAGTTGGCCCTTCGGCATCGGCCTGGCGAACAGATAGCCCTGCCCGACGTCGCAGCCGATACCCTGCAATTTATGGCTCTCGTGCATGGTCTCGATGCCCTCGGCCACGGTCTTGAGGCCAAAGCGCCTGCCGAGTTCGACGATGGTCTCGCACAGGCCGCCATTGAGCGGGTCGCTGTCGCAGTCCATCACATAGCTGCGGTCGATCTTGAGTTCGCTGAACGGCAATTGCCGCAGGCGCGCCAGCGAGGAATAGCCGGCGCCGAAATCGTCCAGCGCCAGCGTGCAATTGAGTTCGCGCAAGTCGGCGGCGACCTCGTTGGCGAGATTAAGATCGTTGATGATCTGGTCTTCGGTGACTTCCAGAATCATGCCCGGCCAGGCGGGCGAGCGCGGCCGCGCCTCGCGCAGCATGCGCGGGATCGGCAGCTTGACGAAAGCCGACACCGGCACGTTGACGGCGAATTTCATCGCCACGCCGTATTCGTCGAAAATCTCCCAGTCGCCCAATGCCGTCAGGATCACCTGCTCGGTGAGCGCGTGCAGATCGTCCTCGCTGGCGCCGGGCAGGAAAAAGAACGGCGCCAATATGCCGCGCTCGGGATGGCGCGCGCGCACCAGCGCCTCGGCGCCGACCAGCCGCATGGTGCGCAGTTCGATCTTGGGCTGATACCAGAGCTCGAGCCAATTGCGCTTGAGCACCTCGCCGAGCGGAATCTTTTCTTTGGCCCCGGCGAAAGGCGCCGGCGCCGGCGAGAACATTTTGCGCAAACCATTGAACATGACGGTTTCCGCCGGATGCGCGCGCGGCGCGCGCGGACCTACCGGTCTAAAGCGGCGACGGCGGACAGCCGGTTAACGAATACCGGCGCGTGCGAAATTTGGTTTGCGGGAGGTTACGGCAATACTTCAACTTGTCATTCCGGGTCCGCGAGCTTTTCTCGCGTCCCGGAATGACGAAAACAATTCTACTCCGCCGCGCGCCGCGCCGCGACGATCTGGTCGGCCGTGCGCCCGGTCAATTCCGCCATGTGGTCGAACTTGAAGGTGAACGAGCCGACGCCGGCGGTGGCCGAGCGCACCTCGATGATGAGGTCGCCGATTTCCGCTTCCGCCATTTGCGCGCGCACCATGTCCCAGCCCTGCCAACCCTCGCGGGTGTCGAAGCCGAGAATATGCCCGCGCCGGCCGGACAAAATGGCGTTCATCTTTGCGGTGGCCTCGGTCGGGCAGACGATCTCGACCAGATGGATCGGCTCCAGCAGCACCGGATTGCATTGCGGCAGCCCTTCGACGATGCCGATGCGCCCGGCGGTGCGGAACGCCATGTCGGAGGAATCCACCGAATGGTAGGAGCCGTCGATCAGCGCCACCGCGATATCGACCACCGGGAAACCGAGCGGCCCGTGCTTGAGCGCGTCGATCACGCCCTCCTCGACCGCCGGGATGTAATTGCGCGGCACCACGCCGCCGGTGATCTTGTCCTCGAACTTGAAGCCGGATGAGCGCGGCAGCGGCTTGATCTCCAGCACCACGTCGCCGAACTGGCCGTGGCCGCCGGACTGTTTCTTGTGGCGGCCGCGGATGGTGACCGGCTTGCGGATGGTTTCGCGATAGCCGACCGCCGGCGGATGGGTCGTGACCGGCACCGCATAACGTTCGCCGAGCCGCTCGGCCGCCACGCGCAGGTGCATTTCGCCCTGGCCCCAGATCACCACTTCGTGGCTCTCGGCATTGTGCACGACCGACAGCGAGGGATCTTCTTCGGTCAATTTGGTGAAGGCGGCGCCGAGCTTGACGTCGTCCTTGCGCTCCTTGGCCTGCACCGCGACCGCGAGCACCGGCGGATAAGGCTTCACCGCGGCCACCGCGGCATGCGCCTGCTTGCCGGACGACAGCGTGTCGCCGGTCTTGGCATTGTCGAGCTTGCCGAAGGCAACCGTCTCGCCGGCCGTGGCTTGCCCGCGCTTCTCGAAGTGCTGGCCCATGACCTTGAACACAGCCGACACGCGGCCGGCTTCGCCCTCCGGCGTATTGAAGGTGGCGCCGTCGCCGGCTGAGCCCGCCAGCATGCGCGCAATCGACATCTTGCCGCCGTGCGCGGTGTGGAAGGTCTTGAGCACCAGCGCCAACGGGTCGTTGCCGGCTTTGATGCCGAGGCGCGCGGCGGTTTCTTCAACGCCGGCGGAATTCATGGCGCAGCGCCTTGAGCAGCCGCAGCACGCCGTTCGAGCGGGTGGCGGCGCCGATCAGCACGGGTACGACCAGCCGGTCGCGCAATTCCTTGGCCAGATCGTCGAACACCTTGTCGCGCGGCGGCTCGATGTCCTCGAGCAATTGCTCCATCAGCTTGTCGTCGTGATCGGCCAGCGTCTCCAGCATGGTGAAGCGCGCTTCCTTTTTGCGATTGAGGTCTTCGCCATCGATCTCGATCACTTCGGACGGCGCGTGCTCTTTGTAGACAAAGGCGCGCTCGAGCGCGAGATCGACGAAGCCGGAAATGATGTCGCCGTGCCAGATCGGAATTTGCCGCAACAGCAGCGGCACGCGCGAAGCCGGCTGCAACAGCTTGAGCGTCTCGCGCACGCGCTTGTCGGCCTTGTCGATCTTGTTGAGGAACAGAAAACGCGGAATGTTCTGGTCTTCCAATTCGCGCAAAATCAATTGCAGCTGCGGGACCTTTTTCTCGTCGGCCTCGCAAACCACCACCGCGGCGTCCACCGCCGGCAGCACGTTGCGCATATCCTGGATGAATTCGATCGAGCCGGGACAATCGATGAAAGTGTAATTGTCGCCCATGAAATTGGCGGTGGCGACGGAAGCTTCCACGCTCATCTTGTGATGGCGGGCTTCCTTGCTGGCGTCGCCGACCGAAGTGCCGGCGTCCACCGTGCCCTGGCGCGCAATCGCGCCGGTGCGGGCGAGGATCGCCTCCAGCAGTGTGGTTTTGCCGCTTTGGAATGGGCCCACCAGCGCGATGCACCGTGGACCCGCATTTCTTATGGGATGTGGGCTACTGCCGTTCTGTACCATGGCAACCTCCCTCGGCCGGGGAGTTGGACCTTGCCCGGCCCTATGCGGGTATCGTCTCAGGTGAAGGCGGGACTGGCAAGGGCGTAATCCACAGTCACTTCTGGAAACTGAGGTCCACAATCGCCTGCGCGTCGACGTCTTTATTGACCAACCCTTGCGCCTGGTACCACTCGATCTGGCGCGCGATGTCGGCTTCGTCGATGCGCGCGTGCGCGTCCATGTAATAAGCATTGGCCTCGATGAGACCGATGCCGGCCGTGCGGCCGGGATAGACATAAGCCGCGATCGCGCGCGCAGCCGCCGCCGATACGGAATCGGAGACGCGCTTGCCGTAACGGTCATGGCGCAGCAGCGCCGCGGCATAGTCGGCGGCGCCGCGGGCATAGGCGCGCACGAATTTCTCCACCGTGGCGCGCCGGCTCGCGATCGTCTTGGTGGCGGTGAACAAAGCGCCCAGTTGCGGCTCGTCAACTTGCGAGCACCAGCCGATCAGCTTGGCCTGGCTCGCCACCAGCAATTCGCGCGCGTATTGCGCCGGCAGGATCGCGGCATCGACTTCGCCTTTGCCGATCGCGCTGGCGATGTCGTCATAGGAATAGATCGACTTCAACGTGAGCCCGGCGAGATCGAAATTGTTGGCTAAAGCGATGCGGCCGAGCTGATAATGGAACGCCGTGCCGACGCTCTTGAGCGCGACCACCTTGTTGGCGAGATCGGCGAATTTGGTCAGGCCCTTGGCATAGGCCGCGTTGGAGGCAATGATTTCATTGCCTTCGTAGTCGCGTTTTTCGCGCACCTGCGCGGCGATGATCTTGATCGCGCCGAGGCCGGCCAGATTGAACGCGGCCGGCGTCAAATCGGTCAGCGCGAAATCATTGGTGCCGGCGGCGACTGCTTCGACGATGGTGCGCGCATCGGGATAAGACCGCAGGTCGACATCGAGGCCTTCGGCTTTGAAGTAGCCGCGCTCCACCGCCAGAAACAGCGCGCCGTTCGCGGCCAGCGGCTGGGTGGCGACCGTCACTTTTTCAAGCGCGGAAGCGGGCGCGGCGAGATTGGCGATGAGGACAAGGAAAGCGGCAAGCGCGCGGAGAATCATGCGCGCAAGATTAGCCAAGCCGCGGACGATTCGCTTCCGCTACTTGAAATTCCCGCAAAACCGCTGAATGCGCCGGCAGGCTTCTTCCAGGTCCTCGGTCTTGGTGGCGTAGGAAATGCGGAACGCGGGGCCAAGGCCAAAGGCCGTGCCCTGCACCACCGCGACGCCTTCCGCCTCCAGCAATTCGGTGACGAAGTCCTCGTCGCTCGCGAGTTTCTTGCCGGTCGAGGCCGTCTTGCCGATGGTGCCGGCGCAGGACGGATAGACATAGAACGCGCCCTCCGGCGACGGGCACTTGATGCCGTTGGCCTGGTTGAGCATCGACACGACGAGGTCGCGCCGCTCCTTGAAGATCTTGTTGTGCTTGGCGATGAAATCCTGCGGCCCGGTGAGCGCTTCCACCGCCGCATATTGCGACACCGCCGACGGGTTCGAGGTCGACTGCGACTGGATCATCGCCATCGCCTTGATCAGCGGCTCCGGGCCGCCGGCAAATCCAATGCGCCAGCCGGTCATGCAATAGGCCTTCGAGCAGCCGTTGACGGTGAGCGTGCGCGAATAAAGCTCGGGCTCGACCTGCGCCGGCGTGGTGAACACGAAGTCGTCGTAGACCAGGTGCTCATACATGTCGTCGGTCATGATGTGCACCTGCGGGTGCTTCACCAGCACGTCGGTGAGGCCTTTGAGTTCGGCGCGCGTATAGGCGGCGCCGGTCGGGTTCGACGGCGAGTTGAGCAGCACCCATTTGGTCTTCGGCGTGATCGCGCGCTCGAGCTGCGCCCCGGTCATCTTGAAGCCGGTCGCCATCGAGGTCTCGACCGCCACCGGCTCGCCGCCGGCCAGCAGCACCATCTCGGGATAGCTCACCCAATAGGGCGCGGCGAAAATCACCTCGTCGCCCGGGTTGAGCGTGGCGACGAACGCATTGTACAGCACCTGCTTGCCGCCGGTGCCGATGGTGATCTGGCTGGTCTTATAGTCGAGGCCGTTCTCGCGCTTGAACTTGCTTGCGCGACCGCCTCCTTGAGTTCGGCGATGCCGTCCACGTTGGTGTACTTGGAGGCCTTGCCGCTCTCGATCGCCCTGATCGCCGCCTGCTTGATGTTGTCGGGCGTGTCGAAGTCCGGCTCGCCGGCGCCGAGCCCGATGACGTTGCGGCCCGCCAATTTAAGCGCGCGCGCCTTGTCGGTGACGGCGATGGTCGCCGACGGCTTGATGCGCTTGAGATGGTCGGCGAGGAAGGCCATTGCCACAACTCCGGTCAATGCCGCGCTCGCAGCGCGGCGCCCCAGTCGTAATGCCCGGCCGGGAACCCAGCAAGGGGCGGTATGTTGAAGAAATTCGATCATTGCCATCGGCCGTGGCGATCATTCCGCACCGGCCGCCCGGACGGCGCCAACCCCCCGGTTCAACACGCTTTATTCGGGCCGCGCCGGCGCGGTTAACCGGCAGGCAACCCCAGCCATGCTACCCGTCTACCTCTGACCGGTAAGACCGTAACAGCTGAGCGGGTAGGATTCATGATCGGGCACACGGCGGGCTATCGCCGGCTGGACGGCATCATCTGGGCGATCGTCGCCGCGGCCGCTGTGCTCGAATTGCTGGCGGTTGCCTTCGGCGGATTTCTCTGGCGCTACGTTCCTACGCCGCCCCGGGCGCCACCTGCGTGATGCTGATGCTGGCCGCGCGTTACTATGGCGGCCGGCGCAACGACCCCAAGCTCGCTTCCGCGCTTGAATCCACCGCGCAGCTCGCGGCCTTCGCCGCGGTGGCCGCGCCACTCTCTTATATAGCCGCCAGCGCCGGCCTGCCGATGCATGACGCGGCCTTCGACGCCATGGATCGCGCGCTCGGCTTCGACTGGCGCGCGCTGCTGGCGCTGGTGGAGCGCTGGCGGGATTTCAATTTGTTCATGCAAGCGGCCTACACATCGCTGACCTTGCAGATGACCGCGGTCGTGCTGCTGCTCGCCTTCACCGGACGGCTGGCCTGGCTGCGGGTCTATACGTTTGCTTTCTTTTTCGCAGCGCTGATCGCGATTGCATTGTCGGCCGTGCTGCCGGCGCAAGGCGTCTGGCTGCATTACGGGCTGCCCATCACCGATTCCGGTGTGCTGCCGGTGAGCAGCTCGAGCTGGCCGGTGTTCCTCGGCTTGCGCGACGGCAGCGTCCGCGAGCTGATGGCGGTCGGCGCCGAAGGCATCATCACCTTCCCCAGCCTGCACTCGGCGCTGGCGGTGATCCTGATCGCGGCGTTCTGGCCGGTGCCGGTGGCGCGCTGGATCGGCGCCGTGCTCAATATACTGATGCTGGCGGCAACCCCGATCGAGGGTTCGCATTATCTGGTCGATGTGCTGGCCGGCGTCGCCATCGCGGTATTGTGCCTAGGCTTGGCGCGCGCTCTGGTCGCGCGGCTGACGGCGCATCCCGCAACTGCGAAAGCAGCGCTTGCCGCCGCGCCCGCCCCGGGACTGGCCGCCTCCTCCCAGTAGTATTATTTCGCCTCGCGAGTAGAATGTGCGAGAGAGCCGGAATACCGGCCATAGTCGTCTTGCAGGGAGACTTGCGCCCATGAAGCTTAACGCCCAGCAACTCAAGGCTTTCGACGAGCAGGGTTACGTCTTCTTTCCCAATTGCTTCTCCGAGGAAGAGATCGCGCTGCTGCGCATCGAGGCCGACAAGATCCTCAAGCTCGAGCGCAAGGAAGTCTGGCGCGAAAAGTCCGGCGCGCCGCGCACCGCCTTTGCCGCGCACAAGTTCAACAAAGTGTTCGAGGTGATGTCGCGGCACCCTCGCCTGGTCGAACCGCTGATGCAGTTGTTCGGCGAGCCGGTCTACGTGCATCAGTTCAAGCTCAACGCCAAGGCCGCCTTCGAGGGCGACGTCTGGCAATGGCATCAGGACTACGGCACCTGGGCGCGCGACGACGGCATGCCGGAGCCGCGCGCGATGAACATCGCGATTTTCCTCGACGAGGTGCTGCCCATCAACGGCGCGCTGATGATCATCCCGCAGAGCCACAAGAAAGGCGTGCTCGCCGCCGGCCACGACAAGACGACGACGTCTTATCCTTTGTGGACGCTCGACAAGGAAACCGTGACGCGGCTCGCGGCCGAGGCCGCCGGCCCCGATGGCGTCGGCATCGTCGCGCCCACCGGCAAAGCCGGCTCGGTGCTGATGTTTCACGGCAATCTGGTGCACGCCTCGCCGCCCAACATCACGCCCTACCCGCGCAAGATCGTTTATCTGACGCTGTGCGCCGTCTCCAACCACATCACCAAATTCACGCGCGAGGAATGGATCGCCCACCGCGATTTCACGCCGATCGAGATGGTCGATGACGACGCGCTGGTGGAATATGCCCGCGCGCATCGCGTAGCCGCGGAATAAAATTTTTATATTGCGGCGTTTGACGCGGCGCTTTTGCTGCGATGCGGGCCAAATATGGCATGCATGCGTGCAGCCCGCGTCATCCTCGCCATTTAATTGCCGGACTTTGCCTGCTCTATCCGGCCGCGGGCAGGATTCGGGGTCTCTCATTATGTACACGCTCTATTCGGACCAGCGTTCCGGCAATAGCTACAAGGTCCGCCTGGCGCTGGCCCGGCTCGGGATTCCGTTCAAGCTGGTGGAAGTCGACATCCTGCAAGGCGCCAGCCGAACGCCGGAATTCCTCAAGAAAAATCCCAACGGCCAGATCCCGCTTTTGGAAGTCGCGCCCGGCCGCCATCTCGCCGAATCCAACGCCATCCTGTGGTACGTGGCCGGCGGCTCGATGCTGGCGCCGGAAGACCGCATCGACCGGGCCGAAGCCATGCAGTGGATGTTCTTCGAGCAGCACAGCCTGGAGCCCAATATCGGCGCCGCCTATTTCTGGCTGGCGCTGGTCAAAGGCGGGCGCGATTTGCAGCAGCACGCGCTCGATGACTGGATGGAAAACGGCTACCGCGCCCTCGGCGTCATGGAAATGCACCTGGCGCAGCACCGCTTTTTCGTCGGCAACCACTTCACCATCGCCGACATCGCGCTCTACGCCTACACCCACCTGGCGCACCAATGCGATTTCGACCTCGCCCGCTACCCGGCGGTGCGCGCCTGGCTCGACCGCGTC
>CAVWPH010000001.1:0-21952 GCA_963756805.1 uncultured Alphaproteobacteria bacterium | reverse complement strand
CGCCGAGCCCGGCCACGTGGCCATGGACTGGCAGCCGGAACATCTTGCCGCGGCGCAATAGATCCGGATTTTGTAGGCTTTCCGTTCACCCGTTCTTTACCGCCGCCACGAAAAGGCCTCGGTTCGCGACCGGCTTTGCCCTAAAGGGGACCAACGGTTGCCGGCTTCCAGTGGCAATGTGGTGCAATCGGAAAACTATTTTTTGCAGGCTCGTCATGCGCAAGCACATTGAGAACCCCGGTTTCTCCGCCCCGGCCCGCCACCGCCTCGGCAAAGAGCGGCGCACCGTCGCCCTCGCCGAATTGGCCGCCACCGCCGCGCTCGCCGTGTCCACTATCATCGCCGCCACCGTGGTCTCGGTCGGCTTCGCGCGCGCCAATGTGGTCGACGGCGTCATCGGCAACGAAGGCAGCCTGTTCGGCATCGCTTTGCTGCTCGGCCTGATCTTCATCGGCATGGGCGGGCTGTCGCTCACGCTGCCCGGCCACAAGCCCAAAAAGCACTAAAGCACCTAAGCCCTTTCGGAACTTTCGCCAATCCCGCATAGTTGATGCGGGGCCTGTGGGAGTGCCGGAATGCGATTGATTTTTGTCTTCGCCGCCACGCTGCTGACGGCCGTAAACGTTGCGGCCGCGGCGCCGCAGATTTTCCCCTCCTCGGCCGGCAATCTCAGCGTCGAGACCGTCGCCGGCGGGCTGGTGCATCCCTGGTCGCTCGCCTTTTTGCCCGATGGCCGCATGCTGGTGACCGAGCGGCCCGGCCGCATGCGCATCGTCACCCGCGGCGGTCAGCTGTCGCGGCCGTTCCTGGGCGTGCCGAATGTTTTCGCGCAGGGCCAGGCCGGCCTGATGGACGTGCTGCTGGCGCACGACTTCGAGAAAATCCACACGGTTTTCTTTTGCTACGCCGAGCCGGCCGAAGGCGGCGGCGGCCAGATCGTGGTGGCGCACGGGCGCTTGCAAGAAGACACCCGCTCGATCCGGCTGGTGGCGGTGACCACCATCTTCCGCCAGCGCGGCCCGGCCTCGCGCGGCAATAATATCGGCTGCCGCATGGTGCAGGCGCCGGACGGAAATTTGTTCGTCACGCTCGGCGATCATTTCGCCTCCGCCGCCATGGCGCAGACGCTCGACAACCATATCGGCAAGATCATCCGCATCACGCCCGACGGCAAGGCGCCGCCCGACAATCCTTTCGTCGGCAAACAAGGCGCGCTGCCGGAAATCTGGGCCTATGGCCTGCGCAACGCCGAGGGCCTCGCCTTTAATCCCGACGGCGGCAAATTGTGGGAGCAGGAACACGGCCCCATGGGCGGCGACGAAATCAACATCATCGACAAAGGCAAAAATTACGGCTGGCCGATGGTGAGCTACGGCCTCAATTACAACGGCACGCCGGTCGGCGACGGCAAGGCGCAAGCGCAAGGCATGGCCGACCCGGTCTGGCACTGGACGCCGTCGATCGCGCCCTCCGGCATGGCGTTTTATACCGGCGATCTTTTTCCCGGCTGGAAGGGCAGCCTGTTCAACGGCGCACTGAAATTCATGCTGGTGTCGCGCCTCGAACTCAAGGGCGACAGCGTGTGAAGGAAGAGCGCATGCTGCAAGGTTTGAAAGAACGCATCCGCGACGTGCGCCAGGGCCCTGACGGCGCGCTCTATCTGCTCACCGATAATGCAGACGGGCGCATTTTGCGGGTGACGCCGGCGAAGTAATTCACCACTTGTGAAACACGAAAAACGCGCCGGCCGCGATCAGCGTGAAGCCGAAGCCCTGGCTTAAGGTCAGCGGCTCCTTGAGATAGATCCAGGAGAACGCGGCGAACACCGTGAGCGTGATCACCTCCTGCATGGTCTTGAGCTGCGCCGGATTATAGACCGCGCTGCCGTAGCGGTTGGCCGGCACCGCCATGCAATATTCAAAAAACGCCAGTCCCCAGCTGATGAGGATGACGCTGAACAGCGGCACTTCCTTGTAGCGCAGGTGCCAGTACCAGGCGGTGGTCATGAAGGCGTTGGAGCCGATCAGCAGGACGATCGGCAGCAGAAACGGCGGAATGGCGGGCATGGAACTCTCTGAAAATTATTGCGCGGCGGGCGCTATTTAAAACAGCCGTGCGCGGCCGTCCATGCCCGCACTATTCAAATGTCATCGCCGCGTCACATGGCTGCGCTATGCCGCCTTTGCTTTTGTCGCGTGTTGCGTATTGAGTATTCCCCTTTGCGGTCCCGCGGGCCGATCCCGTTCGGCGGGGCCGCATTTTTTTGTGCTCCCGCGATAAAAAAGAGGCGCACCTTGCAGGCGCGCCTCTTTCAATTCATCCGATGCGAATGTCAGCGCAAACTATTGGCGTTTGACTGTCCCGCATTTACCTGGCGGTTGCGCAGTCGCATCGTGCTCAGGCGGCCCGACCATTTTTGCTCATGGCCCCGGCTTGACTGGCCGGTCATGCGCTCCTGGTGCCGATGCCGCTCGACATGATGACGCCGGTGATCGCCTTCCGAGCGTTGCCGCTGCGGCTTCACGTCGGTCGGGTGCACCACATCATACAAAGTGCGCTGGGGATCTCGTTGCGGCTGCGCGGCGGGCAACGGCGGTCGACCACGATGATTTTCTTGATCACCTTGACCTTCCAATGCGTCACGACATGCACTTTGACGATGTGGCCGCGCGGCAGCTCGAACAGCGACACCGGCAAGGTCTCATCCATAGACGTTCGACTGCCACCACAGTGTTGCCGCAGCCTTTGGTGAATTGCGGCGTCTCCATGAAGATCCACATCTTGTCCTTGTCGAACGTCTTCGAGCGAGACCTTTTGCGCGTCCTGGTCGGGCAGCATCGGCGCCCAGCCGATCCATTTGTCGCTGTCGCGCCACACCACCCAGCCCGGGCTCCAATCGGTGTCGAGTACCCAGAACCAGCCGATTTTGGCGTCATGCGACCAGCGCCCGTAATGGTGTACGATTGCACCCCATGGCGTGTCGTCGCTGAAGTACCAGCCGACATCCTCGGTATATATCCAGTGGCACGGCGGATAGGGGTGCCAGCCTTCCGGCGTCACTGTCGGCACCCAAACTTCGCCGTAGCCTTCGAGCTGGACGAAATTTCCGTAGTCGGCGAGCGTCTTCTTGAAGCTCAGGGCCGTCTCTTCATCAGTTGCAGCGATGGGCGCGTCAATGGGCGCGGCCGGACTAGTGGCGATATTGCTTGGAACCGGCGGCGCGGCGCGGGATGCCTGCGGCGCAAGCAAGGCCGCTGCCGGTAGAAGGAGACTGGCAAGCAACGCAACGCGAGCCAATCGTTTGGTCTGTTGAGTGAACATGGCGTAGCTCCTTTGTGCTTCGGCCCGTCCACAATCATTTGTCGCAGCACCTTCCAATGCGGTTCAAAGTTCCATCGGGGTTGCATCGCCGCGGAAAATCATTCGAACACAAACAAAAGTCGACACCTACCCGTAACGCAGCTTCATGGCCAGGATCGGCAGCATCAGCGCCAGCGTGGTGAGCACGGCGCCGGCAATGTCGATCAGAATCGCCACGGCTTCCCGTATAATCGCAATTGCGTTCTGGAATTATGACAGTTGCCCCGGATGCCTTATGCTGGCGCCATGTCCGAAGCCCCCGCGCCCCGCCGCCTCGCCTGCGCCCGTTGCGGCACGGCGTTCGACTGCGGGCTTGGCGGCGAATGCTGGTGCGCGGCCGAGCCCTACCGGCTGCCGATGACCGACGCGACGCGCGAGGATTGTCTCTGCCCGGCTTGCCTGCGCCAGGCGGCGGAGGCGGAAAACAGAAGCGCGGCCGGCGGCACGCCGTAGCATTTCGCGCGATCGAGCTTACGCAAAAGCAGCCCACACTTTGCTTTACCGCGCTGCAACAGCCGCCGGATTGGGCGGCGCACCGCGCCGGAACCAGCCTTTAGGCTAGTTTGACAAGCCTCCCCGGCCACCCCTACCGTGACCGCACAAGAAACAACAAAGCTTTAGGGAGGGTGCCATGCGAAAATTAGCGTTACTCGCGCTTGCCGCCTTCGCCGTGACCACGACGGCGAACGCGCAGATCGTCACTAAGTATTCCGGCATTCAGCCGGCGGCCCATCCGGCCAGCTACACCGAAGACTATTTCGGCCATGAGGTCGCCACGCTGACCAAGGGCACCGTCAAGGTCGAGGTCTATCACAACGCCCAGCTCGGCGACGCCGTCGCCAACGTGCAGAGCATCCGCAACGGCACCATCGGCTTCACCACCGTGTCGGCGTCGAACCTCAACCAGGTCGTGCCGGCGATGGACATGTATTCGCTGCCGTTCCTGTTCAAGAACGCCGACCATTTCTGGTGGTTCCTGGCGCAGCCGGAAGCAGCCGATCTCGCCAAGCCGCTGGAAGCGAAAGGCATCAAGGTTCTCGGTTATATCGATTCCGGCGCGCGCAATTTCTTTACCCAGAAGCCGATCAAAACGCTGGCCGATCTCAAGGGTGAAAAAATCCGCGTGATGGCTTCGCCGGTCATGGTCAACACCATGAAGGCGCTGGGCGCCACCGGCGTGCCGGTGGCCTGGTCCGAACTCTACACCGCGCTGCAGACCGGCGTGGTGGACGGCGCCGAGAACAATCACCCCTCGATCGTCGCCAAGAAGTTCTACGAGGTCTCCAAATACTACACCCTCGACGAACACATGCGCATTCCCGACGTGATGATCATGTCGATGAAGCTGTGGACCCAGCTCAACCCCGATCAGCAGAAAGCGGTCGCGGAAGCCGGCGCACGCGCGCAGGCCTATATGCGCGGCGCCTGGCACGTCTCCGAGGTGAAGGACCTCGAGGAGCTCAAGGGCAAGTTCAAGGGCATCGAGACCGTCGACAAGGCGCCCTTCGTCAAGGCGGTGTCCGGCTTGGTGACGGAAGAAGGCAAGCGGCTTGGCGTTACCAAGACCGTCAACTTCATCCTCGACAGCCAGAAGAACTTCTAGTCGCGATCGCAAGACCGAAACGCGCGGGGCGGCGGCAAACCGCCGCCCCGTTGCCTTATGAGGGGTGGCCGGTGGCCTTCGCAAAACTGCTTGACCGTTTCGTGCGGCTCGTCGCGGCGGTGGTGCGCTGGGTGTGCATCGCGCTCGCCACTTTGCTGTTCGCGATCGTCGTGATGGCGGTGGTCGCGCGCTACGGCTTCGGCCAGGCGGTGTCGTGGACCGAGGAAGTCCCGCGCTATCTGCTGATCTGGATATCCTTCCTCGCCGGCGCCTCCTGCGTGCTGCGCCGCGAGCATGTCGGTTTCGACGTGCTGTTCAACGCGCTGCCGAAACGCGCCCGCCGCGTGCTCGGCGTTTCGCTCAATATGCTCATATTTCTGTTCGGCTGGGTCGTGTTCCGTTACGGCATCGACTTCGTGCGCGATTTCGGCTCCGACTTGATGGAGACAATTTCCTACACGAACTACTGGTATTACCCGGCGATGCCGATCTCCGGCTTCCTGATCATGCTGTTCTCATTCAAGCACATCATCGATGAACTTGTGCGCGGCGATTCGGCCGCGCTGACCGGCTCGATCGTGGATTAAGTCATGACCCTGATTATCCTGGGGCTGACTTTCGTTCTGCTGATGGCGGTCGGCCTGCCGATTTCGTTTGCGGTCGGCGTCGCCTCGGTGATCGCGACCTTCCTGCTGCCGGGCGTCGACAATGCGACGATCGTGCAGCGCATGCTCACCGCCATCAACACCTTCCCGCTGCTCGCCGTCATTTTCTTCGTCTTCTCCGGCATTCTCATGTCGCGCGGCGGCATCGCGCGGCGGCTGGTGATGATGGCCGAAGTGCTGGTGGGCTGGCTGCCCGGGAGTCTGGCGCAGATCGTCGTCGTCGCCTCGATGTTTTTCGGCGGCGTCACCGGCTCGGCGGTGGCCGAAGTGTCCTCGATCGGCGGCATGATGATCCCGGCGATGGAGAAAGACGGCTATTCGCGGCGCTTTGCCACCGCCATCGTGCTCACCGCCGCCACCATGGGCCCGATCATCCCGCCCTCGATCGGCATGATTGTTTTCGCCCACGTCGCCGGCAACGTGTCGATCGCCGCGCTGTTCCTCGCCGGCGTCGTGCCCGGCGTGCTCATCGGACTATCGCTGATGGTCGCTTCGTTCGTGCACGGCAAGCTCTATCACCGCAAGGTGCTGCCGGTCATTCCGTTGCGCGAGAAGATCATCCGCGTCATCGACGGTTTCGCCGGCATCTTTACGATGGTGATCATTCTCGGCGGCATCATCTCCGGCGTGTTCACCGCCACCGAAGCCGGCGCGGCGGCCTCGGTCTATGCGCTGTTCCTTACCGTCGTCGTCTACCGGGAAATCAAGGTTTCCGAATTGCCCGAGATCATGTGGGAAAGCTGCCTCACCAACGCGGTGGTGATGATGCTGATCGCCACCTGCTCGGTGTTCACCTGGATTCTGACTTACGAAAACCTGCCGACCATGCTGGCGGATAATTTCTTCAGCCTGATCCACAGCAAATGGGCGTTCCTGCTCATCCTCAACGTCTTCCTGCTCGTCGTCGGCATGTTCATCGACATGACGCCGGCGCTGATCATGCTGGTGCCGATGCTGATGCCGCTGGCGGCGAAATTCGATATCGGCCTGGTGCATCTCGGCCTCATCATGGTCATCAACCTCGCCTTCGGCCTGACCACGCCGCCGGTCGGCACCTCCTTGTTCGTGGCGCTCAAAGTGGCCAATCTGCCGATGGAGAAGATCATCGCGCCGCTGCTGCCGCTGCTCGCCTGCCTGTGCGTGGTGCTGATATTCGTCACTTACGTGCCCGGAGTTTATGAGTGGCTGCCGCGCAGCTTCGGGCTGATCAAATAACAAATGGAGAACACCATGATCCTGGAAATCGCGCAGATCGACGTCAAACCCGGCATGGAAGCCGAATTCGAGGCCGGCGTAAAAAAAGCCGGGCCTATTTTCAAACGCGCCAAAGGCTGCAAATCCGTGACGCTGCAGCGCTCGCATGAGCAGCCGTCGCGCTACCGGCTGTTCGCGCAATGGGAGACGCTGGAAAACCACACCAAGGATTTCCGCGAGTCGGCCGACTTCCAGGAATGGCGCAAGCTGGTCGGCCACTGCTTCGCGTCGCCGCCCCATGTCGAGCACGTGACCGAGGTGGTGAAGCGGTTTCTGAGCGCGCGCGGAATTACGCGCTGAAAAAGAAATGGTAGATCGACATGCCGATCACCCACAGCACGATCAGCGCCATCAGCACCACGTCGCGGTTATACCATTCCTGAACGGTTTGCCGGAACGCCTTGTTGAGCCCGGTGGCGAATTCCTCCGAGGTCATCTTGACCAGCTTGCGGTTCATGTCCTCGCGGTCGATTTCGTCGTTCATGAGTTTGCCTTAAGCCGCCTGCCCGCAGCCTTGCGGCTTGAACACGCGCTCCGTTGAGGGCGGATATTTCGCAAGCTTGTTGGCGGGGCGAATGGGGCGGGCGCAAAATTGCCGCCGCAATTCGGGCAGCGGCCGGCGAGCTTTCCCTCCGCGCACGCTCGGCAGAAGGTGCATTCGAACGTGCAGATCATGGCGTCCGCCGCCTCCGGCGGCAGATCCTTGTCGCAGCATTCGCAAGACGGGCGCAAAGCGAGCATGGGGGGTCTCCTGATGGACGCGGCAGTGTGCGGGATGCAGCGCGCGGGTCAATAGCGTTCGGACCCGCCCTTTCTTCTCGCGCCAGACTCGCCCCATATTCGGACGCGATGGCGAAACCCCCCAAAAAGCCGAAAGACCCTGCAGCAAAGCCCACGCGCGCCAAGGCGTCGCGGCCGGACGACGCGCCGACGCCGGACGCGCTGGCCGATCTGCTCAATCCGGGCATCAACAAGGGCACCGCGGGCCTGGGCTCGGGCACCGGGCTACAGCCGCCGCCGGATAATTCCTTCGACCGGCGCGCGGATTTTTCCGCCGCCCACAAGGCGCGCAAATCCGCCGCAGCGAAGGGTTTCGAGGAAGCGCCGCAAAGCGATTACACCGGCTCGCCGATCACCGGGCTCGATCCAAAACTGGCGCAGGAACTAGGCCTCGGCGACGACGCAGCCGCCCGCCCCGCATGCGCAGTCCGCCAAGGAAGCCGAACGCATCGCGCGCGGCGGCGATCCGAAATACCGGCTGCCGCGCGCCGATCTGCCGACCGGGAGCGGCGGCCTGTCGTCGATGGGCGTCGCCGCCACCGCCGAGTCGCTGGAGAAATTGCTGCGCGAGGGCCGGCCGGAATTCGCCGCCGTGCCCTGGACGCCGCATCGCCCGCCGCGGCCGGAAAAATCCGAAGGCGGCAAGAAACTGGTGATCGCGTCCGACTTCGAGCCGAAAGGCGATCAGCCCGAGGCGATCAAGGAACTGGTCGAAGGCATCAAGCGGCAAGACCGCACGCAAGTTCTCCTGGGCGTGACCGGTTCCGGCAAAACCTTCACCATGGCCAAGGTGATCGAGGCGACGCAGCGCCCTGCCCTCATTCTCGCGCCGAACAAGACTTTGGCCGCGCAGCTCTACGGCGAGTTCAAGTCGTTCTTCCCCGACAACGCGGTGGAATATTTCGTTTCCTATTACGACTACTACCAGCCGGAAGCCTACGTCCCGCGCACCGACACCTACATCGAAAAAGAATCCTCGATCAACGAGCAGATCGACCGCATGCGTCACAGTGCGACGCGCGCGCTGCTCGAACGCGACGACGTGATCATCGTCGCCTCGGTGTCGTGCATCTACGGCATCGGCTCGGTGGAAACTTATTCGGCCATGACGTTCACGCTCAAGCAGGGCGGCAAGATCGACCAGCGCCAGCTCATCGCCGATCTGGTGGCGCTGCAATACAAGCGCACGCAGGGCGATTTCTTCCGCGGCGCGTTCCGCGTGCGCGGCGACGTCATCGACATTTTCCCGGCGCATTACGAAGACCGCGCCTGGCGCGTGCATCTGTTCGGCGACGAGATCGAAAAGATCGAGGAGATGGACCCGCTCACCGGGCAAAAAACCGACGAGCTCGACTTCGTGAAAATCTACGCCAATTCGCATTACGTCACGCCGCGCCCGACGCTGATCCAGGCGGTCAACGGCATCAAAAACGAATTGCGCACGCGCCTCGGCGAGCTCAACGGCGCCGGCCGCCTGCTGGAAGCGCAGCGGCTGGAACAGCGCACGGTGTTCGATCTGGAAATGATGGAGGCCACCGGCTCCTGCGCCGGCATCGAGAATTATTCGCGCTATCTCACCGGCCGCAAGCCGGGCGAGCCGCCGCCGACTTTGTTCGAATACGTGCCGGACAACGCGCTGGTGTTCGCCGATGAGAGCCACGTCACCGTGCCGCAGCTCGGCGGCATGTTCCGCGGCGACTTCCGCCGCAAGGCGACGCTGGCCGAATACGGCTTCCGCCTGCCCTCCTGCATGGACAACCGTCCGTTACGCTTCGAGGAATGGGACGCCATGCGGCCGCAGACGGTGGCGGTGTCGGCGACGCCCAGCCATTGGGAGATGAACGAATCGCGCGGCGTTTTCGTCGAGCAGGTGATCCGCCCGACCGGACTGATTGACCCACCTGTCGAAGTCCGTCCCGCGCGCACGCAAGTGGACGATCTGGTCGGCGAAGTGCGCGCGGTCGCGGCAGAAAGGCTATCGCGCGCTGATCACCGTGCTGACCAAGCGCATGGCGGAAGACCTCACCGAATATCTGCACGAGCAGGGCATCCGCGTGCGCTACATGCATTCCGACATCGACACGCTCGAGCGCATCGAGATCATTCGTGACTTAAGACTTGGCGCCTTCGACGCGCTGGTCGGCATCAATCTGTTGCGCGAGGGCCTCGACATTCCGGAATGCGCGCTGGTCGCCATTCTCGACGCCGACAAAGAAGGCTTCCTGCGCAGCGAGACGAGCCTGATCCAGACCATCGGCCGCGCCGCCCGCAACGTCGACAGCAATGTCATTCTTTATGCCGACACGATGACCGGCTCGATGCAGCGCGCGATCGAGGAAACTAATCGCAGACGGGAAAAGCAGGTCGAATACAACACCGAAAACAACATCACGCCGGAGAGCATCAAGCGCTCGATCCACGACATCATGGATATCGGTCTATGAGCGCGACCACGTGCTGATTTCCACCGGCGGCGCGGGCGCCAGCCGGCGAGTTCGCCGACGCCGCCACCATCGGGCACAATTTCGAGACGGTGATCGCCGACATGGAAAAGCGCATGCGCGAGGCGGCCGCCGACTTGGACTTCGAGCAGGCCGCGCGCCTGCGCGACGAGATCAAGCGCCTGCGGCAGACCGAGCTGGCGGTGGTGGACGACCCGACCGCCAAGCGCGTGATGCTGGCGCAGGATTCAAAGCTGCGAAGGGCCGTTTCACCCTCCCCCGATCGCGCGGAGAGCGGCGGGGTGAGGGGCAAGGTCCGCATAAACCCTGCCTCGACGAAATGGGCATCGCCGTCACGCACGAGGTGAAGCCGGCCGGGGCGGATAGCCCGAGGTCGAAGATGGGACGGCCGGGCATGCACGGCGGCTTCAAGAACAACCGCCGGCGCTGACTAACCGAAAACGCCGAGCAGCGCCGCGGCGAGCGCGAAGACGGCAAGCGCGGCCACAAAAATGATCCAGGTCATGCCGGCGCCGCCCGCGGTCAGCGCCGAGTTCGATGGCTCCTTCGGATCGTAGTGCACGTCGACGTCGCCGCCGATGGGGAATTTCGCCGCCACCTTTTCGGCATAGCCTTTGCCGGCGGTCACGGTCATGCCGTAGCTGATCTGGTTGCCGCGCAGCGTGCGCCCGTTCACCGCATACGCGTATTCGACCTTCGGCCGGTAGGCGGTACGCCACCGGGTGTGGCCGTCGCTGTCCTCGTCGCGCTGCCTGATATTCCTCGACCTCGCTGTTGACGATCTTGCCGCGCACCGTCGGCCAGGTCGCCGCCTGCTTGGCGGCGCGCCGCGCGGCGAAGAAGAACATCAGCATCACCAGCCCAAAGCCGACCGCCGCCACCGGCATCTCGGCATGCGAATGCAGGCGCGGGAAATGCGCGCGCACGAAATCCGGCCCGTAGGCTGCGAGCCCGTAGATGGCGAGGCCGAGCACGGCGAGCATGGCGATGCCGCCGAGGCAGCCCGACAGCACGTCGCGCTTGCTCAGATGCGCGTCCTCGAGGTCATGGGTAAAGTCGCGCTCCAGCACGCATTTGGTCGGGTCGCGCGGATCGTAATAGACCGTGACCTCGGCGCCGGCCGGATAGCGCTTGAGCGTCGCCTCGATGTCGAGGCCGATTTCGTCGCCGATGCTGATGCGCGTGCCGTCCACGGTGCGGGCGCCGACCGTGAATTCGTATTTGACCGCCGGCACGTTCTTCACCGTCTCCGGCTCGCCTTCGAACTGGTGACGCCGCGTCTCGATGCCGGAGCTGAGGATGCGGCCGGCGGCCGGCAGCCAGCTTTTCGCCTGGCGCAGCTCGATCAGCTTGCTGGCGATGGCGACAACGAGGAGCGCGACCATCGGCAGAAAGATGAGGCCGATCCAGAACATGTCGCCGCCGCCGAACGGCAAATGCTTGCGGATGGCGGTGCCGGTCCAATTATCGAGCGCGAACAGCAGCGCGACGAGGCCGATGATGCCGACCATCACGATCATGGCCCAGGTCGGCGGGTTTTGGCCGCTGCGCCCTTGCAATGGCCGGCCATCGGGCACGAATTTGACCTGCCGCGCGCGCGGCGGCGTTGGCGTCTTGTCTGGCATGGCTGTCCCCGACGGTCCGATCGTTGCTGCCGGCATGTTGTCGACAAATTAGTCGGCGAAAGCCAGCAAAGGGTTCAATCCGCCCTTGAACCGCGCGCGTCGCAGCGCGACGGCTTCAGGCGGCGCGGATAGCCGCGGAACCGGGATCCGACAAGATCGCTCCGCTTGGGATCAGGCCGCCGGCTATCGACGGGCTCGGCAGTATTCGACCGGCCGCATAATTTTTAAACTTCCCCTTGACTTATTCCTATATGACTATATACCCATCATATCCCACCCATTCGAGGGGCGTTGTCATGAGACGTTCTGATGGCGGGGTGGGTGCGGCGCCTGCGGGCGGGGCTCGTAACCCCGCCTCCGGGAGGCCCCGGGCAGCCGTCCGGCCCTACTATGAGGGTCTGCCTTTGATGGCTGCACGAGGCGGGAAGCGAGGGGCGGCGGAAGCTGCCCCGCTAGGGGACGTGAAGAGCGTCCCGCAAGCCCGCCCGGAAGCACGGCCCCGGGGACAGAAAAGCCGCTCAGTGGAGCGCCGAAAGGCGCCCGCGCTTCGCAAGAGGCGCGGAACGGAAGGCACCGGATGCGCCGATTGGCGCTCCACCCCCTCGGTTTATTCCGGGGGACTAGGAAGGGAATACGGCGTACCCCGCGCCGCCAAGAATAGGGGCGATGACGCTTGCTTGCCGCGTTTCTTATCCCTCCCCTGTAAGGGGAGGGTGGCGAGCCACCAGCGCTAGTCTTCGACACGCTATGGCGAGCCGGGTGGGGTTCGAGCGATGGGAAAAATCCCCCACCCGCCGCTCGCAATGCTCGCGGCCGCCCTCTCCCGCTCGCGGGGGAGGGATTAAGAAAGAAAGCACTTCATGTCCGACATCGGCATTCTCAACGGCCCGGTCGCCATCGCCTTCGTCCTGCTGCTGTTCGGCGCGCCCGGGCTGCCGCTCGGGGCTTTGGCCGGCGCGCTGGCCTGGCGCGGCGCCGGATCCGCGGCGCTTTGCTCGGCGCCGCTGCGGCTTTGGCCGGTGCCTGCTAGCTGGCTTTATTTTTCCGATAATCTTTAGGGCGCATAACGAAATCGTGCGACGAATAAGATTGCCGATCCAGGAAAAGTCCCGGTAAACAATGCGAATCGCGATTCGCGGGAAAGCCTGCCGGGGGCGGCTTTCAATCAAGTTCGAGACCGATCGAGATGAACGCCGCGATGAACGCTTCGAACTCCAATTTCCGCCGCGCCTGTGCGCCCTGGCTTTGCTGCTGGCGGCGGGCCTGCTGTCGGCTTGCGAAACCACCAGCACCGGCTCGCCCGGCGCGGATGCGGCAAGCCCGACATCGCCGCCGCCAAGACGCCCGAGCCGCCGATGACGCGCGACGCACGCCGCCGAACTTGCTGGATGGCGACCGAAAAGTCCGACGCCGACATGAACCTCGATAAGCGCGCCGATATCGTCGACCAAATGCATCGCCGACAAATTGAACGGCAAAAAGACGGCGGCGGTCACGCCGGAAAAATCGAAGGCAAAGCCTGCGCCCGAGATCAAGCCCAAATCCGACAAAGCCGAAAGGCCGAGATCACGCCGCATCCGAGCCCCAAGCCGAAGCCCAAGGCAAAGACGGATGACAAGCCTGAATCCGAACCGAAGGCCGACGACGGCGCCGAGCCCAAGCCGAAGAACTGAGCGGCGCCGCTAGTCCTTGTCGCTGATCAGGCAGAGCGGATGTCCGGCGATGCACTTGGCGCGCGCCGCGGCGCTGGTCCTTGCCGGTTTCGGTGCACGTGGTGTGCTTAAATGCGCAAGCGACGTCGAATTCATAGCCGGTGAGACGCCGCCAGGCGCTTCTTCACTTTCCGCTTCACTTCGTGCGCCACGGTTTCCTTCTTCGGCTTGTCGGCCTGCGCCAGCACGATCGGCCGCTGGCCGTCAAAATACGACGCGTTGGCCGCAACAGCCGGACTAATGCCGGCGCTCATTGTCATCGCCAGCAGGCAAGCGCCCGCCGCGGTCATTGCCCAAATTCGCATGGCCCAATTCCCTCGCGCCCGGCGGCTTTGGACGATCCGAAGCACAATGCCGGCGCATTCTCAGGGGCGATAACCGCCGCGGCACGGGAAAAGTTCCAATTCCTCTTGCCGGTCCTCTTGCCGGACGCTTGTGGCCGTATCACCATGGGCCACGCAACCTAAAAGGAGGCCGTCATGGCAAAAGGTCAGATGCGCGTTCCCAAGGAAAAGAAGAAACCGAAGGCCGACAAGGACAAGCCGAAACAGCTTTCCGCCTACAAGCTGTCGCAGATGCAAGGCTCGGCCGGCGGCAGTCCCTACAGCAGCCCGCCCGGCAAGAAGTCCTGAGCTTTTTTACTTCTTTTGCTCCGGCGGCGTGACGGCGGTGCGCGGGGCGCTCGCCGCTTTCGCCATTTCCAGGCAGGTGAGCAACTCGACATAGCTCGGCGGGCCGCCCAGCGTCGACAACTTGACGCAATGGGTTTGTTGCGCCGCCGAGAATTGCCCCCATTCCTGTTCGAGCTTGCCGCGCGCATCGCTCTCGTCGCGCTTGCAGGATTCCTCGTTGCGATTGCCGATCACGGCCGCGGCGGCGGCATGGCAGCTCGGCGCAATGTCTAAATCCGGCACATGGTCCGCCACCAGCACGACGTTCGAACTTGTCAGTGAACTTGCCAGAATGATGGTCAATAGCCCGGGCATGGCTCGTTCCCCCTGGGTAGGCCGCGCGCCTCTCAACGCACAGGCAAAGTTCCCGCTTCGCGGCCCGGCGCGCAAGCACCCTGGCGCTCATTTTTCATGTTTTGCCCAATCATGTGGCCGCCCGATCCATACCTTTGCCAAAGTTCCATGGCAGAAGGCGCAACCAATGCTTAACCGGTTGCGCCGACCATCAGGCGACAAGACCGGGACGGCACCTGACCCTCGGGGGAGAGTTTTCGGCATGCGGGCGCGTTTGCTCCACGGCTTAAGCTGGCTGGCCGGCGTATATGTGTGCGCGGTCGTCTGCGCGCCCGGCCCCGCCGCCGCGCAGGCTCAGGATTCGGCCGAAAACGCCTATGCCTATGCGACGCCGCAGTCGGCGCCCACCGGCGAAGCCACGCCGGCTGACGCTTCGGTCAATCCCGAGATGAGCGCCGACGATGAGAGCGCGGTGCTCGGCCAAATGCTGATGTTCGATCCCGCCACTCTCGGCCGCCACCACACCGAGCAAGCCGCTGAAGCTGCCGAGCCTCTATACGACCAAGCCGCTCGACGTCAGCCGCAGCGGCACCAATACGGTGGTCGTGAAAAAACCGCTGCCGACCGCATACGACGTAACAGTCGGCGCCGATCTCAATCTCGCCGCCACGCCCAGCACTGACTATCGGCCTGAACTAACGGCGCCGGCGATATCCGACAATCCGGGGTCCGGGGCCGCCTGGGCGTCGGTCGGTTTGGCGGAACACACCTCGGTCGACGCGCGTCTCGATGCGACCAACACCCAAAGCAAGATCGGCGGCACGCTCAAGCAGTCGATTCCGCTCGGCGAGAAATTCTCGGTGACGCTGCAAAATACTTATTCGGTGACCGATACGTTCAACCCGGCCACCGCATCGCCGTCCAGCCTGGCCAACATGCCGCTGATGACGGCGCCGGCAGCCAGCACGCCAACGGCGACGCCCACGCAAATCTGGGGCGACGAGAAGAACGTCAAGTTCAACATTTTGCCGACCGGCACCACGCTCGGCGCCGGCTTTGCCACCGCGAGCAACGATCCGATCACGCATAATACGCTGAGTGCCGACCAGAAGCTTTACGGTCCGCTGCATGTGACCACGGCGGTGACCGATGTCGGCCAGACCACCGCCAGCAAGAGCATCAGCGCCGGTCTCAAGTTCAATTGGTGACGCGCGCCGCGGTAAGACCGTAGCGACTTGCGCGGTCGAACGCCGCGAAGTTCCATCACGCCGCCCTCGCCCCGCCTCAACCCCGCCCCAGTCGCATGCGGCAATCCGCACGACTGGGGAGCGTCGCGCGCAACAACGAATTTGCGCCTGTGGAGGTGTGAAGCATGACGGCCATCAGACCCGAGCGGCTTGGAGCGAACAGGAACCTTCCGGAGAAAACCGGCCCGGACACTTTCGCTCCGGCGCGGCGTGCGCCGGAAAAACTGGGCGATGTCGACCAGGCGGCGGCGACCGCATTCGAGGGTGAGATCCGTGAATTCGTCCGGCGCGACGTGGCGTTCGTGCGCAGCAAGCGCGGCACCGCCGAGCCCGCGGGCGAGCCGGTCGCCGAAAACTTGAATTCGCTGATCCGGCGCGTTTCCGGCGCATCGATGGAAGAGATCGACCGGGTCATTCTCGAGATGCAAGGCGTGCGCGACATGCTGCGCGGCGAGGGTGAGCGCATCAGCCGCGAGATCGCCGGCTATGCCAGCCTGAGCCACGCCGCGATGACCGCGATGTCGGTCATCGGCGACAGCCTCAAGCAATGGAAGGGCGCGCCGGTCAACGACGGGCGGCGCAACGCCAACTAGCGGCCGGCTCCGGCTCAAGCGGCGGCCTGCGAGAAAGCGGTGGGTAACCAGGCTCGATACCGCCACGAAGCTGTGGATTACCGGGACGGGGGAGCCCAGCACCGCCACGCGGCCGCGCCGCGGAACTAGAGTGCCGCTGTTCGAAAGCGGTCTTGAGTTGCATGAGGCCGTTGAGAGTCGAGCCCGCTGCGACAAGCGACAGAAGCGGTCCCGGCTTCGGGCAAATCCTCCCACATACTTGGCCCCGCCTCGGCGGGGCCTTTTTCCGGGCCGCAGGCAGCCGAAATCGGCCGCGCGGGCGGCCGGCAATCAGCGCAGAATGGCTGTGGGTTAGTTGGCGGCGACTTTGCGCGGCAGCGGATAGTCCGCGCTCTCATAAAGCTGGCGAATGCCGTTTCCGTCGAAACGCTTTTCTTCCACCTCAAGATAGGCGCCGAGCAGCAATTCCGGCGGCAATTCCTCGATAGCAAAGCGGATCGCTTCCGCCGCGGTCGGAAAACGCTTGTAGCCGATCGGACGCCGCGATTTGCGGCTGCGGCTGGGAAATAGCTCGGACGGGGCCCGGTAATTGATCATCGACATTCGTTGAAGCTCCTCGACGCGTAATATGGGCCTTAATACGCAAAAAATCCAGCGTTTGCGGCCTGCGCATGGCAGGCCCAACACTGAAAGGTAAATGCCGGTAGTTGAATAAATGCGGTACGACCCGGCGCTTAAAGCCGGGCCGTTGGCGCTTATGGATGCCGTTAGTCGCCCACTTCCGCCACCACTTCGCTGGTGGCCGGGTCAACCAGAACGACCTCGCCGTTTACCACCCTATATTTGTAGGGCCTGGCCTCGGGAACTTCGACCGCGACCGTATCCGGCACCGGATAAAGCGTCACGCCGCAGGGCGACTGCGTGCCGACGCGGTGTTCGCCGGGCTCCCGTTCAAAGCGGGTGCGGCGGCCCGTCCATCAGCTTTAGTTTTGCGGTGAGCATGGCGATGCGGCGTTGCGCCTCGGCGCTGGTGAGATGCGGCCGATAGGCTTCGAGCTCGTAACCGTCACGCGCCAATTGCTTGAGCAGCGCCGATTGTTTCGGCGTCATCGGCACTTCGACTTTGACGGCTGCTTTGCGGGCCATGGCCTAACACAACGTCGATGTCGCATGCCGGTTCCGGCAAGGCGGTCAAAACATGAGTCATCTGAATCATTTAGCGTGAATTGGACTCCTTTCGTTCACGCATCGGCAAAACAACCAAGTGTGACTCGGACTCCACACCAGCGCGCCGTTGCGGCGACGCCGATCCAAGTTTTTCGTGCCACGTGACTCAAGCCTTGATACCAGCGTGGAGGGCACTGATTCGCAAAAGGCTCAAGGGATGATTCTCGAATCGATTTTCGGATTGTCGCTTGTGTTGAATGTCTCACTCGATAGCTACCAACCCGCGCCGCCCGATCCGGCCGCCTGGCTGCAAATGTCGGTGCGCCAGAAAGACGCAGCGCTTCTGCCGCTGGTGCGGCGGGCGACCGCATGCATCGTCGGCAAGGTCGTCACCGATCCGCATTACAAAGCCAATCTACGGGCCGACGAAATCAACGATCTGATCGTCGAACTCGATCTCGGCTTGCGAGCGCCCGGTGCGGGCGATGATCGACGCGCACGACCGCATGTATGGCAATGGCTCGGGCGAGGCTTTTTTGCTCGGACCCTATCTCGACGTGCTGCCGTCGGCGGTGGTGCAGCAGGTCCGGGTCAAGACGCCGGAGCGTTAGCGGCCAGCGCCGGCCGCAGCACCAGCGTGATCGGCAGCGTCAGCAGCACAATGGCGGCCACCACCACCAGCGCCGACGGCACGCCGACCGCGTCGCCGAGCAATCCGTAGATCGCCGGCGAGACCGCGCCGGCGCCGATGGTGCCGGTATAGAAAATGCCGAAGGCGCGCTGGCGCCGCGCCGGCTCCACCAGATCCGGCACCGAGCCGTAAAGCACCGACGAGGTGCCGTTGAGCGCGATGCCGACCACCGGCAGCAGCAACATCGCCGCATCGAGCGACAGCGGCAGCAGCGCCACGATGCCGAGCGCGGTCACCGTCTCGGTCAGCCACACGGTGGCGACGGTGCCGATGCGCGCGCCGATGAAGGCGCAAACCAGTTTGCCGGCGGCACCGCCGGCGAACACCAGCGTCAGCGCAAAGCCGATGGTCGGCAGGCTGGCGCCCTTGGCCGTCAGCACGAACGGCAGGAACGTGAGAAACGCCATGCGCGTGGCGCTGTCGAGCACGCCGACCGACAGCAGCAGCGGAAATCCGAACCGGCTCATGCGCGAAGCGCCGCCCGCGGCGGCTTCGCTTTTACGCGGCGCGGCGGCAACGGCGGCGAAGCGTGGAATCAGAATGTAGATGGCGATCGCCGCCAGCACGCCGATTCCGCCGAGCAGGATCAACGCGTGGCGCCATGGCATGACCACGAACAGCAACGCGGCCGACGCCGGCAGCGTCATCTTGCCGATGTCGCCGGCGAAATTATAGGTGCCGAGCGCTTTGAGCGAGCGCGGCCCGGCAAAGGCCTGCGCGATCAGCGACGAGGCGAGCGGATGCTGCGTGCTGGCGCCGAGGCCAGCCACAAACAGCGCCGCCGCAAGGAGGCCGACGCCGCTGCTGAAACCGGCGAGGCAATAGCCGAGGCCGGCAAGCGCGGTGCCGAGCGCGAGCACCAGCGGCGCACCGAAGCGTTCGGCCAGAAAGCCGGAGGGAATTTGAAAACCGGCCATCGTGCCGGAGAACACGGATTTCATGAGCCCGAGCGCGGCAAAGCCGAGGCCGAATTCCTGCTGCCAGATCGGCAACATCACGTAGATCAAATCGGTATAGCCGTCGTGCAGCGCGTGGGCGCCGCAGCCGACGCCGAGCGCGCGCCGCTCCTCGGCTTTGCTATGCGCGGCCGGCTGCGGATTGGCGTTGCTGGCGGCAACCGTCATTGCTTGCCCGGCCTGCGTTCGACGAAGACGGTGCTCACGAACGAGAGCACGGTCTCGCCCTTTTGATTGACGCCGCCGGCGCGGGTGGTCATCAGCCCAAAACCCGGCCGGCTGTTGGAGACCCGAGTCTCGATCACTTCGCTGGAATACTCAATCGTGTCGCCGACATAAACCGGCTTCAGCCATTTCAGCTCGCGAAAGCCGAGCGCCGGGCCGATCATTGCAACCTGTTCACCGCGGGCGCGCGCGGCTTCCACCATGCCGCGGCGGTGGTCGGTCATCAGCCGCATCCACATGGCCGCGGTGTGCCAGCCGGAGGCGCAGAGCGCGCCGAAATGCGAACGCGCGCCGGCTTCCTCGTCGATATGGAACAATTGCGGATCGAAGCGCGTGGCGAAGGCCTTGATTTCGGGCGCGGTGAAAGTGTGGCGGCCGATGGCATAAATGTCGCCGACGCGGATGTCCTCGAAGAATTTCACGCGCGAACTCCCGGCGTGCGGCGGCCGAACATCTGCGTGGTGGTCAGCGTCATGATGCAGGTTTCGGCGTCGTCGATCACCTCGAACTGGAATTTCGTCAAGCCCATGTCCGGCCGGCTGTTGGAGGCGCGCGTGTCCAGCACGGTCGTGCGCACGCGGATTTGCGTTCCCGGCCGCAACGGCGACAGCCAGCGCGCTTCCTCGATGCCCGGTCCGCCCATCGAGCTCGATTCCAGAACATAGCCGTCGGCGATGATGCGCATCATCAGGCAGCAGGTGTGCCAGCCGGAGGCGCCGAGCCCGCCCAGCATGGTGGCGCGGCCCGCCGCTTCGTCGAGATGCATCGGCTGCGGATCGAATTCGGCGGCGAAGGCGACGATTTCCTCGCGCGTGACCAAACGTGGGCCGTAAATCTCGACGGCACCCGGCTTGAAATCTTCCCAATAGAGTCTGGGCATGGCGCGCCTTTACACCGTCACGTCGCAAACCTGAAATGCATCACGTCACCGTCCGCGACCACGTATTCCTTGCCTTCCAGCCGCATCTTGCCGGCTTCCTTGGCGCCGGTTTCGCCGCCGCCGGAAATGAAATCATTGTAGCCGATGGTCTCGGCGCGGATGAAGCCGTGTTCGAAGTCCGAATGGATCACGCCGGCCGCCTGCGGCGCCTTGGTGCCGGACGTGATGGTCCAGGCCCGCGTCTCTTTCGGGCCGACGGTGAAATAGGTCACCAGATGCAGCAGCGCGTAGCCGGCGCGGATCAGGCGATCGAGCCCGGTCTCCTTCAAGCCGACCGCTTCGAGGAACTCCGCGCGTTCTGCCGGCGGCAGCGTGGCGATTTCGAATTCGATCTTGGCCGAGATCACCACCGCGACCGCGCCCTCTTCTTTCGCGCGCGCCTCGACCCGCTTGGAAAATGCATTGCCGGCCGCAGCCGACCCTTCCTCGACATTGCAGGCATAAAGCACCGGTGCCGAGGTGAGCAGGCCGAGCGAATGGAACAGTTTTTCTTCTTCGGGCTTGCGCTCGACCAGACGCGCCGGCTTGCCTTCGCGCAGCAGAACGAGCGAACGATTGATCAGATCGAGCATTTCCTTGGCCGCCTTGGCGTCCTCGCCGGTGCCCTTGGCTTTTTTCTCCAAAGCGTCCACGCGCTTTTCCAAGGAATTCGAGATCGGCCAGCATCAATTCGGTTTCGATGGTCTCGATGTCGGCGACCGGATCGATCTTGCCTTCCACATGCGTCATGTCGTCGTCCTCGAAACAGCGCACCACATGGACGATGGCATCGATCTCGCGGATGGTGGCGAGGAATTGGTTGCCCAGCCCTTCGCCTTTTGAGGCGCCGCGCACCAGGCCGGCGATGTCGACGAAAGCGATGCGGGTCGGGATGATCTGCTCGGACTTGCCCAGCACCGCGAGCTTTCGAGCCGCGCATCCGGCACCGCGATTCGCCGACGTTGGGCTCGATGGTGCAGAACGGATAATTCGCCGCCGGCCGCCGCGGTCTGCGTCAGCGCATTAAAGATCGTCGACTTGCCGACATTGGGCAGACCGACGATGCCGCATTTGAATCCCATGAAATTGTCCGCGCCGTTTCGTTGGTTTACATCATTCTTTGCCGGATTCGTCGTTGTCCGCGCCGAAGCCTTTGGCGTCCATGGCGAGATGCACCCGATTTTGGAAGTTTCAATCCTTGCCTTCGATCAGCAGCGCGACACAGTCGGACACGACATCGCACAATGCCTCGACCAAAGGCCATTCGCTTTTGGCAAAATCCTGCAACACGTAGGCTTCCATCTTATCCTTGTTGCCGGGATGGCCGATGCCAAGCCGGACGCGGCGATAGTCATTGCCGATATGCCGGGATCGATCTTAGCTCGTCGCGGCCTGCGGCAATCCCGCCTCAAGCTTCAATCGCACCTTGCCGGGCGGCAATTCGGCCTCGTCGTGGAACACCACGACTTGGGCCGGCTCGAGTTTGTAGAACTTCGCCGCCTCCTGCACCGCGCGGCCCACTCGTTCATATAAGTGCCGGGCAGCAGCAACAAAATTTTCTCAGGGCCGATCACGCCCTCGACCGATACGCCTTGGAAGCGGCGGCGCCACGGCTTGATGTCGTGGCGGCGCGCAATCGCCTGCAACACCATGAAGCCGATGTTGTGGCGGTTGCCGGCGTATTGCGGACCGGGATTTCCGAGGCCGACGAAAAGCAGCATGGCGTCGCCGCCCTATGAAACCAGCGAA